>NZ_JBHFOL010000007.1:0-248020 GCF_053544015.1 Vibrio sp. E150_011 | reverse complement strand
CAACCTTTATACTCAAGTTCTACTTCACAATGGACATTGGGTATGCGCATTTATCTCGTCATCACAGCACTCTTACTATCCCTTACCTCATTTACCGCAACCAGTAATGACGCCAGCCGTGCCGAATTGGGCCAACAAAAGTCTCCAAGTTGTGTTTTTTGTCATGTACCTTATGGAAAGCCGACACAGCTCGAATACCCGAACCTAAATGGTCAAGATCCGTTGTATCTATTCAATGCAATGAAGGCTTATAAAGACGGAGAGAGAGTTGGTGCACTCGCTGAAATGATGCAAGCTCAGTTACAAAATTTGAGCGATGAAGACCTAAGAGATGTGGCCGCTTTTTACTCGCAAGCAACCCCTTAAATTTGAATCAGGAAGTGAGTGTATTTAACGAAGATTGGTGTGACTAACAATCTAGTATGTCGCGATTGAGCAGATACTTTACATTGACGATACAGAAGCCTAGAGGGACGTCTCTGTATCGTCAATAATGAAAGCGTGATTAACCGCGCTTTTTCCCACGTCCTGAATGAACTTTTAGTTTTGCTTTCATTCGGCGCTTTTCTGAAGAACGGCTACGACCTTTCATTGGCTTGTCCGTTTCAATCTCGCTTAACGGGCGCGGCTCGAATCCAGCTAACCATTCTTGCGGTAAACGCTCATCAAGTAATCTTTCGATGGCTTCCAGCAAATATTGTTCTTCATGGCTCATCAACGATACCGCTAAACCGACTTGCCCTGCTCGTCCAGTACGGCCGATGCGGTGAATGTAATCTTCGGCTTTATAAGGTAAGTCAAAGTTCACCACTTGCTCAAGTTGTTGGATATCAAGACCACGTGCCGCAACGTCTGTTGCAATCAATGCCCTAACCTGACCCGTTTTAAAGTCATCGAGTGCTTTTTGGCGTGCGCCTTGGCTTTTATCACCGTTGATTGAAACGGCTTTAATACCATCAAGCTTGAGTTCTTTCGCTAGTGCATCACTGCCTTGCTTGGTTTTGGTGAAAACCAGAACTTGTCGCCAGTTTTTGGAACCAATCAGATACGCAAGCAATTCGTGCTTACGAGTTTTATCGACTGGATAAACCATTTGCTTGACGGTATCGGCAGTCGAATTCTCTGGTGATACCTGAACTTCAACAGGCGACATCATAATACGGTGAGCAAGGGTTTTAATACGCTGTTCAAATGTGGCTGAAAACATCAGTGTCTGACGATTTCGCGGCATACGCTTTAGGATACGATTGAGATCGGGCATGAAACCCATGTCTAGCATTCGATCGGCTTCATCAAGCACCAAATACTCACACTCAGCTAAAGTAATATTACGAACGTGTTGGTGATCCAGCAAACGGCCTGGTGTTGCGATCAAAATATCCGCGCCACCTCTCAAGTTCTTCGTTTGTACACCCATACTTGTGCCACCGTAAGCAACCACCACTTTAATACCGGTCGCTTGTGCAAGTGGCACTAAATGATCAAAGACTTGTTGAGCAAGCTCTCGAGTTGGCGTCAAAATCAATGAACGAATCGCATTCAGTGCGCGTGGCTCGCGTGCGGGCTTATCCATTAGCTTTTGGATTAATGGAATACCAAAGCCTGCCGTTTTACCCGTCCCTGTTTGCGCCCCTGCCAATACGTCTTTACCCGCTAGAACATGAGGAATCGCTTGTGCTTGAATTGGTGTTGGCGAATGGTAACCCAAGCTGTCTAAGTTATTATTGATCGTCTCGCTCAATTTAAATTGAGCAAAGCTCAACGCTTGGTTTTGTGCGGAAGTTTTATTGATTTCTGACATAAATTCGCCAACAGGAAAATTAAAGGGACGCGAGTGTAACAGAAAGCCTTAAAGAACCCTATACAGCAAGGTTAATAGACGAAAAATATTCGTCGCGATGCAATTAAGATTAGCACCATACCAACAACGTTGTTCAGTATACTCAGGCGACTTAAGCAACCTAAGCAACCACCGCATTTATTCATTCACGACTTCTCTGTTAGTATGGTTGGTAGTTAGGCTAAGCTCAAAGAAGCTGAATAAATACAAAGCCTGCTGATTTTAATTCACCGTTATTAGGAAAGCTCATGTCAACAATCAATACCCGCTGCCCATCATGTAAAGGCCTCAACCGCATCCCGTCAGAACGTATCGTCGAATCACCAAACTGTGGTCGTTGTAAAGCGCCATTATTAGATGGTGCCCCCGTTGAAGGTACCGCTGACAACTTCGATACCATTTTAAATAGCACTCAGCCTGTCGTGGTCGATTTTTGGGCGTCGTGGTGTAACCCGTGCGTCGGTTTTGCGCCTGTGTTTGAACAAACTGCCGCTGAGAAAAAAGGCGTCGCTCGTTTTGTAAAAATAGATACCGAGGCGCAGCAACAACTCGCCGCTCGCTACCAAATAAGAAGCATCCCATGCATCATGGTGTTCAAAAACGGCGAGCGTGTTGACCAATTAAATGGCGCGCTTCCAAAATCACAATTTGAACAATGGCTTAATCCGTTTCTCTGATCCACTAGATAGCCATATTCGTTCAATTATTACCGATTGCCTTCTTTCTAAACGCAGACGGCGAACAGCCGATGTGTTTAGAGAAGCGATGGGTAAAATTGAACGGGTCTTTGTAACCCAAGCGCTCCGCAATCATACCGATCGTCCAATCATTATTTCGAAGTAGATCACAGGCCTTTTCCATTCTTAGGTTAATCAGCCTACTTCTTGGAGACACACCGTAAAGCTGCTTACAAAGCCGTGCAAGTTGAACCTCGCTCAAGAACGTACGTTCGGCCATACTTTGCACCGTCCACGGTAAATGCAGCTGGCTTTCTATCAAATTGAACAACGCTTGGACTCGCACCGTTGAATCCGAGGTCGGAGACTCAAACCCGGTAATCAAACGACAAACCTCGCTCACTAATAACTTTCGGTAGCTAGAACGATGCCCAATATCGTGATAAAGCAAAGTCATCAACGCCCACATTCGCTCACAATCATGAAATGGCACGACCTTTTGCCCCAGATCAGCGACGGGCTTCCAACGTGACGTGGCTTTAGGCAAAAACCATATCATTCGCCAGTATTTATATTGAGGATTAAGTTCAAATCGAAATGGCTGATGGGCGGGTAGCACGACGATGGAGTAAGGCTCGATCGCCTCTACCTTAGTTTCCGTGGTTAATATGCCTCCTCCTTCAATCGTGAAAAGTAGGGTGTGAACGTCCACTCCTCGGCGCTCGACATGGTAACCATCGACTAAATTTGCCATGCCCGCCATGAATATCTGTTCCGATTTAAATTCAGGAATATCATTTTCTGATAAGAACCGCTCTTCACACTCATTTGACAAGTACACCTCATCTTCCCAAGTCGATTTGGTGTTAAATTGTTCGATGATAGATTTGCACAGGTTTTGTTTATTTTTAAACATGGCGATACTCAGTTGTTTTCCTTATATTACACGCAAAATTTATGATAGCCATCACACTTAATCAGGAGCAGCTATGACCACCAACACCCACCCTATGTCATCGAAGAATGCTACTCAAAACCAAATGTTATCGACGGTCGTTAAGCTTGGTTTTCCTGTCGCGATTCAAAGTGCTCTCGTGGCTATTTTGGCGATGGCTGACGTTTTGATGGTCAGCGATTTTGGCCATGAGGCAACGGCAGCTGTCGGTATTGCCTCAAAATGGCATTTTGTTGCTATCATGATCATGGCTGGAATGGCCTCCGCTAATGGCGTTCTTGTTGCTCAATATTGGGGGCGCAATGACAAGCGTTCAGCCAAAACCATAACACAATTAGCCATGATTTTTGGTGCCAAACTTCTCATCCCCGTGACGTTAATAATCACGCTGTTTTCTAGCTTTATTATGATGCTTCAAACCAGCGACAGCGCGGTAATCGAACTTGGCTCAACCTATTTATGGTACGCATTTCCTGTTTTGATTCTGACACATGTCGTCATTATGGCTGAATCTGCCATGCGCTCATCAGGTGACGCTGTCACGCCGCTATTATTAGGGGCAGTGACAATTGTTGTGAATATTTCACTGAATTTTTGGCTAATAAAGGGAGGCTTTGGCGTACCTCCAATGGGGGTTGCGGGAGCCGCGTTAGCAACCACAATATCTCGACTACTGCAGGTCGGTCTAATCTGGGGTTTCCTCCATTACCGTAAACATTGGCTACTTAATGTTGAAAAACTCGAGTCTCACACTCGTCTTTGGGAGTCTTATAAAAAGCTTGCAGTGCCGACCACGATGAACGCGATCTTATGGGCAATGGGCACACTCATGTACCAGGTGATCTTTGGCCACATGGGCACAACTGAACTTGCGGTGTTTAGTATGATTGGTCCGTTTGAATCGCTATGCTACTCATTATTTTTTGGTATTTCGGTGGCATGCTCCATCCTACTTGGTCAATCTTTAGGCAGAGATGAATTTGAACATGCTTTCAAGATGTCTAAATTCTTTATTAAAGCGGTTTTTGTTTTTGGTATTTTAACCGGCGGCTTGTTATTACTCGGGCGAGAAACCGTCTTGGCGTGGTTGAACCTTACCGATGCTGAACTTTACCCTTTAGCGGCCCCTGTGATGGTCGTGATGTGCTGTGCGATTTGGCTACGCATGCTGAACCTTATTATTATTAACGGTATCTTACGAGCCGGTGGCGATAATCGATTCTGTTTACGCATGGACTTTATCGCCATGTGGATGGTTGGCCTACCATTAACCGCAATAGGCGCGTTCATCTTTGGGTTTGAGTTTCAGGTCGTTTACGCCTGTATGCTCATGGAAGAGGTCGTTAAGTTTTGTTTGTGCTTCCACCGTTATCTTAAGCGGTATTGGATGAACAACTTAACGGTTGCCACCGCATAAGCGCAAGGTTATAGACATAACGACGCTTGGTATTTGATTAACAAATGCAAACGACAAACGCCACCTTTCGGTGGCGTTTGTCGTTTTACTGTTTGTTATTACGCTGTTTGTCATTCACTTTGCACCAAAAGCCAAGCGCGTAATTGTTATTCTGGGGATTCACTCGCTTGTTGCATTAAGAATGAAGGCGATGGTTCAATGGTATTAATAAGCGTCTCGACTTGCAGTATCGCGTCAATCGCGGTGCTGTTTTTACGATAACTAATGAACAACGGGATAGACCACGCCTCCGAATCCGTCGCTACGTAGAGCTGTTCAGATTCAATAAACGGTTCGACCAATGTCAGCGGCAGATAAGCACACCCGCCCTTCTCTAAAATGAAATCTAACGCGATACGACCAGTCGATGTCCTCAGATAAGGCGCTGGTATGTTAGGGTGTCTAACCGCGTGTTCAAAGCTAAATTGTGTCCCCCAATCGACATACACATACTTATCGTTAAACGCATCATCGACAGGACGTTTCTTGGTTGATACCAATACAAGCGATAGCTCAGAAATTTGATGGCTTTTGAATTCTTCCAATTTGAATGGATCGAATGAAAACGCCAGATCGAGCGTTCGTTCGAGTAGCTTTCGGTTAAGTTGCTCACGCCCTTGCGACTCAGCAACAAAACCATAGCCGCTCAATGAATCCGTTACAACACTCAAACAATTTTGTAGGTAGGCATCCCAGATATTGGGCGTTCCGCCAATCGTAAGCTGCAAGGCTTTATTGCTCTCTAACGAAAGATCGAAGGTCGCCTGCTTTAATGTCGAAACCATCACTTCAGCGTAGCCAACCAAACGTTCTCCAGCAGACGTCAACTGAATGTTGTTTCTGTGGCGAGTGAACAGCCGAGTATCAAAGAATTCTTCCAGCTGTTTTATTCGTGCGCTCACAGCAGCTTGAGTGATGTACAAATTCTCAGACGCGCGCCCAAAATGCTTTTCCTTTGCGACTTCAAGGAAAGTTTGAAATACCTTTACATCCATAATCAATTCTCAAACCAATTTAAGTAACTGAGCTTCTCTTTAATTCACTCAACATTCTATCTAATTGCACAACTTTAAGCATAAATAATTTTTATTATTTCGACAAAAACAATTCGCTTTATTTCGCCTCTATTTCGCTCTATTTTCAGCCTTGAAACAATACTGGATTCATGGGTCTCTAACGTTACGACGATTGACAATGAACCCCTTTAGCCATCTTGCTCTAACCTATATTTTTCATTGAGAACGCTATGACTGATACTCAATTTCGCCACGGAAAAAAACGTTTTTATGACGCCGCAAAATTCCCTCGTGGTTTTGCTAAGTCCGGTGATTTTACCCTTCTGGAAGAAGACATTTTGGTGACCTATGGTGAAACCATGCTAGCCCTTGAGCTCAGCGCAATATCACCAGAAAACGTTGATGAAAAACATTTTTTGAAAGTCATCGATAACCCAAGCAAAGCTAAAACTAAACTTGAGCATACCTGGCTTAAGTATGTGAGATTAGCGCGCGGTAGAAAAGCGTTCCACACCCTCAATAGCAAGTCAAAATTTCGTGAACCATCGAAAGATTACGATTACGATATGGAAAATGACAGCGTATTAGAACCAGCATAATTGTTATTTATTCTTCCTAGTCAAAGCAGAATGTTCATTCATTCTGCTTTTTTTGTTCGCATTCCTGCATTAAAAAAAACCGTCTTTCGACGGTTTCTAAATAGAACGTAGTATGAAAACACTAGGGACATGAATGATGGCAATAACACCCAACTACGATTTGATTGGCACCTAGTCAATAAGAAACGCTCTGCTTGGGTCTACGTAGACTTTCTCATTCATGGCTTCGCGGCCCAATAACATCATGTAAGACATGTCTTGACGATTTGTGAGTGTCACTTCAATTGGCCATTCTCTGTCACCTAAACGAAACAAGGTACTAATAACGCACCGCTGCTCAATATCACCATTGGAAGACTTAATTCGTCTGGAATCGACAACTAACGATTCACAATGAACGATTTGCTCCAAATGATAGATATCAGGATGTAAGTCGTATTGCACGTATAGCCTACCGTCTCGTTTTGTACGAGTTAGATTGTCCACATGCAGGGATGACGTTTTCGCTCCAGTATCAATGCGAACCTCTAAGTCAGTGATACCCAGCTCAGGCAGGCTACACAACTCTAGGTTGCCAATAATCATACGGTCGTTATAAGTGTTAGGCATAAATTTAAATGCTCGGTTCTACGGGAACAATCGAATCTTGCATGATTTCGATGTGTTCAAATACCTCTTCTGCGCAATCTCCAAAATACGCGATGTGATACATTGCTTCGCCTTCTTGAACAAGCGGGATGTTTTGCTTACCAATAATAATTCCCGCTCGATTGGAGATAACTTGACTGATGTTATTACCCAGAGGGCCATTAATATCAGCGAGTACCTCTCCTTTTTCTATTTTAGCACCCAGCGCGACATACTCCTTCACAAACCCACTCGCGTCAGCTCGGGTCCAGTCACTGCGGTTAGCAACAAATGGTTCAGTGTTGGCGGCTTTCACTCGCTTTCGAATCATACCCAATGCTTTAAGTACGCGAATAACACCTTTAACACCGGTCTGAATAGACAGCTCATCAAATCGCAGTGCCTCACCCGCCTCATAAAGCAAAACACGCGCACCTTTGTTCACAGCAGCTTCACGCAGTGAGCCATCACGAATGTTCGCATTCAACAGCACTGGTACTGCAAACGCTTCAGCGAGCATTTTGGTTTCAGGGTCATCCAAGTTGGCACGAATTTGCGGTAAATTAGAACGATGAATCGCGCCCGTATGCAAATCCACACCGTAATCACAATGCGCAACAATACTGTTTAAAAACGTATACGCTAATCGCCCTGCTAATGAGCCTTTTTTAGACCCTGGAAAGCAGCGATTAAGGTCACGTCTATCTGGCATATAACGGCTTTGGTTTAATACGCCGTAAACATTCACCATTGGAACAAGAATCAGCGTCCCATTTTGTAATTTCAAATTTTCCGCGATCAGTCGGCTAATAATTTCAATACCGTTGAGCTCGTCGCCATGTACGGCTGCACTGACAAATACAGTCGGTCCTTCTTTTTTAGAGCGAATAACTTGAATCGGTATCGACACCTCGGCATCGGTATACAATTTAGCCACCGGAATATCGATCTCTTTGCGTTCTCCAGGGCGTATTTCTACTCCCGCTATCACCAACTCTTTTGTCATTTATCCACGTCCTATGGTTTTGTTTCTGTTAGGTTTTGCATTTTTTTCTATGAATTCAAAAATCAAATCACCGACATCTTTGCCTGTTGCTTTCTCAATGCCTTCCAGACCCGGAGAAGAGTTCACTTCCATCACCACTGGTCCATTTTTAGATTGCAGAATATCGACACCACAAAGATTCAAGCCCATTGCTTTGGCTGCATTGACCGCCGTCGCGCGCTCTTCTTTACTCAACTTCACCAACTGAGCACTTCCGCCACGATGAAGGTTTGATCGGAACTCACCTTCCGCTGCTTGGCGTTTCATTGCCGCGATAACCTTGCCACCGACAACAAAGCAACGAATGTCAGCGCCATTGGCCTCTTCAATAAACTCTTGCACCAAAATATTAGCTTTGAGCCCCATGAATGCTTCAATAACGCTCTCTGCTGCTTTATTAGTTTCAGCTAAAACGACTCCGATGCCTTGGGTTCCTTCTAAGAGCTTTATGACCAGCGGTGCCCCGCCTACGTTTTTAATGAGATCCTGAATCTTGTCAGGTTTGCTTGCAAACCCGGTTCTAGGCAAACCAATGCCTTTACGAGACAGCAACTGAAGGGAACGTAATTTGTCACGAGAGCGGCTTATTGCTACCGATTCATTGACACAAAATGTTCCCATCATCTCAAACTGGCGAACAACCGCGGTACCGTAAAACGTAATAGACGACCCGATTCTCGGAATAACAGCGTCGTATTGCGGCAGTTCCTCACCCATGTAACGAACTTTCGAGTTACTACTCGTAATATCCATATAGCAATGCAGGGTATCAATGATATCCACTTGGTGTCCCCTCGCTTCACCTGCTTCTTTTAGGCGACGAGTTGAGTACAAGTTTTCGTTGCGAGATAGAATCGCAATGCGCATGGCAGTATCCTCTTAGATATTTAAGTTTGTTTTTTTGAGTGTGAAACACCGGTATACGAATGACCGGAAAGAGGGTGCACCTTAAGAGTTTAACCGTTAAAAATAAAACGATAATTTTTGTCCTTTACGACAAAATATTTTTGTTGTTAGCAGATATTACAGACACAAAAAAACCGGCATAAGCCGGTTTTAGTTCGATAATTCATTCACTTAAAAGTATTTGTAACAAAAAGGTGTGAGTGATGTTATTTTTTTGCCATTTCTTTTTTTACCATTACCGCTGAGGTAACGACAAAAGCGACGATGAGCGCTAGCTCCATGGTATTCCCCTAAATATTCAAAAGAAATTTTGCACTTATTATTAAGTGACAAATTGATTTTATCAAAAAAATAACAACATGCCACTTTTTAATCGCTTAACAACGGGATTCAGATCAAAAAAAGGCGCATTAAGCGCCTTTTTTTGTCAATTCTGTTTTAACGAGTCATTTGTTTGGATATCCCGTTGGATTAAGCGATTGCCACTTCCACCCATCTGAAGACATATCGGTTAGCGTCCTAGTGGCCTTCCAGCCCAAATCTCGATTAGCTTTACTTGGATCAGCCCAACATTCAGCAATATCACCAGGTCGACGATCTACTATCTTATAAGGTACATCCTTACCTGAGGCTGCACTAAACGCTTCTACCATTTCAAGCACGCTATAACCATTCCCCGTACCTAAATTGTAGATATGTAAACCTTGATTCTTATCCAACGTCTTCAACGCGGCAATGTGCCCATCCGCTAGATCCATAACATGGATGTAATCACGCACGCCTGTCCCATCCTTTGTCGGATAGTCATTACCAAAGACCGATAAAAATTCACGTCGCCCTACTGCCACCTGAGATACAAAAGGCATGAGATTATTAGGAATGCCCTGTGGGTCTTCTCCCATTTCACCGCTTGGGTGAGAGCCAACTGGATTAAAATAGCGCAGTAACGTAATCGTCCAATCAGGATTGGCTTTCTGAAAATCAGTTAAACACTCTTCAACCATGAGTTTGCTGCGCCCATAAGGGTTAGTCGCACTGATTGGGAATTCTTCAGTGATAGGAACGGAGGCAGGATCCCCATACACGGTTGCGGATGAACTGAACACTAAGTGCTTAACGTCGGCATCGCGCATCGCATCCACAAGCACCAACGTGCCGTTAACGTTGTTATCATAATATTCAAGCGGCTTTTCGACAGACTCACCAACGGCTTTCAAACCCGCAAAATGAATCACTGCGTCAATCTTGTATTGTGTCAACGCATCCAACAACGCTTGCTTATTTCTCACATCGCCTTCAACAAACGTTGGACGAGAGCCTGAAACACGCTCTATACGGTCTAATACCGCCACTTTACTGTTATAAAGATTATCGAAGATAATCGGTGTCATACCTGCACCGATTAGTTGTACACACGTGTGGCTACCAATATAGCCTGCTCCGCCTGTTACTAGGATATTCATTTTGCCAACTCCTTGTTTTTATTAGCGGTGATTATAATGATTTCCATAACAAATACGACCTTTTGACTATGCTTCTATTCGTACCGTTACCTATACTTATATAAACACTGTCACCTATGTTTATACCCGTACCATTGCCTATGTATTTACGGCCTTTTCCCCCTAATCAACAGAAGTCATCATTGATAATCAATATGCCTTTGCCAATGATTCAGGGTATCCACGTGATACTGCCAATTCACGCGCTTTTCGCTCGACAATGTTAAGTTCAAAATCATTTGTCAGAAAAACGTCACCCCGTAACGTTGTATTAAACCATTGCGCTGCAATTTTCTTTCCCGCTTGTAGAGCAGATGACGCTTTTACTATCTCTAGTCTAGCGTAACATTCACCTTCGAAGCTCACATCTGCCGTTCTTAAACTTGGATCTGTTCCTGGAATTTGTTGCGCCCCAAACAATGGCTTGCCCGCAGGCGTTGCGTTAATAAACGAAGGGACATATTGACTAAGGTGCGAGATAGCACTCAACGAACGCTGATTTTGCATATCAAACGACCAACCATTATCCACTTTATTCATCAGATATTGAGGGAGACAAGGCTGCGCACTGTTTTCAGACGAATGCACTAACCCATCTTCAAACAAGGTAATGTCACTCGTCATGCCGTGCAGCTGAAAATAACCATCTGGATAAGGCGTCAATTGAGCCATCCCTTGTGGTGTACCTCGTTGACCGTGGAATATCACTTCTGGCCATTTCTCATGAGAAGACGCTTGCCAATGCGTGATATAGGCTGCTTTAAACTCAACCATACGCTGACGTGAATAATTCAGTTGGTCGTCAATCAAACCGGTTCTAAAACCGCAGGCATTAATGAGATAATCGAACTCACCACATGAAGAATCGCCGTATTCAATTGACACCCCCTGCTCAAGCGATGTCACCCGCTCTACGTTGACACCTGTACAGACGGTTAAATTGGGTAGCAACTCAGCAGCGAGTTCAATGGTTGCTGCGACTCGAAACAAACTCAGACCGTACTCTTGTACGACGTAGACTGGGTATTTTAACTTATTGAGGTCAGTATTTTTTGCAAACGGAATGAGCCATTCATCAACGCTCGTTGGCTTTGAAACACTTTCTGCTAATGCCAATGTCTCTAAATCGGACCGCTCTACGCAACGATAATAGTCTTCGGGCTGACCTAATACTTCATTATTAGGATCGAGTTCCACCAGTGTTTTATACGTATTCTTTAGCAACTCTAGTCTGGGTAAGAGAGCGTCGGGAATACCTTGATCATTTTTTGGTACTGCAATGACGGTAGGACGTCGATTGATAGTCTGCGGAAAGAACCGGACGAAGGCTATTGATTGTTCCAGCAAATCGATACAGTGCTGGTGTGAGAGCTCTCTATATAAGTTGCCTCCAGCATGAAGGTGGCAGATCGGTGGACCACTCACTAAGGTAACGTTTTTCTCAAATAACGTTACCTCAACGCCTTGCTTGGCTAAGTAAAGTGCGACGGTAGCACCCGCAACACCTCCCCCAATAATGGCAACACTTTTACCGCTGGCTGCCTGAGCATAAACTGAGTTCATCGTTTAGTTTTTATCGTTATATAGAATGGTTATTTTACCGTGATAAAGCATTAAAAAAAATCACATTTTTAGTGATGTTTTTCTTGACATAAATTTACTGAATAACTGTTGAAAACACATTACACGTTGATGAATTCACGCCATCGTCGATACATCAATGGTTATGGTTTTATGTCACTATTCTTACTATTGAGTTATCCAAGACTTTATCCACCGTTTTTGTGGATAACTCAATAATACTGAATTTAAACGTTATGATATGCCATTATTATTTGGACTAAGCATCTGTCTAATCAACGAAAACAAAACTGCAGCTAAAGTAATAAAAGCAATAACAGGCACAGCAACCCAAGTGGAAAAGTGCCAGTTCCATGGAAGTTCAAAACCAAGTTTCATAATTAAGCCGACGACAATTTCGGCACCCAACGTCGCCACGAGGCCCGCGATCAAAGCCATAATGCCATACTCGGCCCAAATGGTTCGAACAATACGCTGCCGGCTAGCCCCTAGGGTTCGATATAGACGCAGTTCATCTCGCCGTTGCGCCAAGCTAAGTCGTAGCAACGTGAAGATAAGCAACACCCCTGCTAAGACACCTAGAGCCGCGAGGACTGTAATAGACCAAACTATCTGAGACAACAGTGATTGGATCTTGTCACCCATTAAACGAATATCCATTAAACTGACCGTGGAATATTGTCGTGATAATGAGGAAACTAACTCATTGTCTTTGTCTTCGATTCTAAAACTCACTAACCAAGCGCTAGGAATGTTTTCCATTACATCCGGAGTGAAAATAAAATAGAAGTTAGGTTTCATGTCACGCCACTCCACAAAACGAATGGAGTTAACGGTCGCAGACACACTTTGACCATTGATGGTGAAGCCTAACTCATCACCAATGTTGATGTTTAGGTTTTCCGCTACTTGCTGCTCAACAGATACTCCGCCAACGGATGTCCATTGTCCTTCAAGGACATCATTATAATCTGGTAGTGCAGACGCATAGGTAAAATTGAGCTCTCGACTCAATGCATCCGTTTCTACATCGCCCTTTTTCTGGGAGAGTTCTGCATCTTGACCATTTATCAAGGTGAGACGCCCACGCGTAATTGGAAACGCTTGCGAGCGTTGTACCGAGTGGCTATCCAATACCTCTAAATAAGGTTCTATCTCATGCTCAGCAATGTTGAGCGCAAACGCATTAGGGGCGTCTGCTGGGAGCGTCCGTTGCCAGTCACTCAATAAATCCGTTCTGACCAACCAAATCGTGGTCAACAGCATTAATGACAAACCTAGCGCGCCATACTGAACCGCAGTATGCCTTTTACTCCGATTAATTCGGCTTACGGCAAGTTTCAGCGAAACGGGTAACGTGACCCTACTTAGTAACAACGTAAATACAACACTGACGCCGCCTAATAACAAGAACAACCCAGCAATACCTGCCAGTAAAATCCATATCAAGGTGTTATTTTGGTAAACCACCACGAGTGGTATTAGTGGTACGGCAATGAGAAGGTAAATCCAACCTCCTCGCTTCTCGTCGACACTTTGCAAGACCTCAACCGAGGAAACCGACACTAGCTTGTACAATGGGATACCCAACGCTGGGATCCCGATAAGTAAGCTTGACGTAATGGCAATAATTGCCGGCATTGCACCATAGCTTGGGAGTGGACTTGGAAGTAAGTCTGTTAACGGGATTCGCAACAAGTACTCCAATCCCACACCAAGTACGATACCGACAACAATAGCCATCGTCACTAACAGTAATGCCTGTATGGTTAGCCAACGGATCACCCAGCGCTTGCTTGCTCCAAGGCTTTTCAGCATCGCTACCGTTTTTCTGCGGCTTTGCACGTAGTTCTGACACGTCAATACTAAGGTCGTCGCCGCCATAATGATGATGATCGCAACCGTTAGGGACAAGTATTGTGTCGTTCTTTCAAAGATATCGTTGCTGCGGCTTGCTGAGTCTTGATCTCGCCATCGATCGCTCGGGGATAACGCAATGTCCGTTTTCAGACCTTGTATCGCATCATCGTCTCCGGCAAGGTAAACCCTGAATTGGACTCGACTTCCCAACTGGACGGCACCGGTTTCATCAACCGAGTCTTGATGGATGTACGCCGTAGGCATTTGTTGAAATGGGTTAAAACTGATTCCCGGCTCTTCGACAATAACGCCGCTCACCGTTAAATCTGCATCTCCCACAGTAACCACGTCCCCTTCCACAACGTTAAGTTGCTCGGCAATACGCTCATCAAGCCAAAGCTCACCAGGAGCAACATGATGCTGTTGGTGATTTTTTGATGCTAACGTTAATGACCCGCGCAAAGGGAAGGCGTCGTCGACGGCTTTTACCGTAATAAGTTGCATTCCAACATCACTAAATGACATGGTTGCAAATCGCGTGTAGTACGAGGCTTCAAGACCAGATTGTTTAATTAAGGTGAGATTGTCGTCCAAGATTGGATTCGCAGATATATAAATAGTATCCGCAGACAACGCATCTTTACCTTGTTTAACAATCACCTGCTCCATACGTTCTGCCAGTGCCGCCAAACCGAAAATACAGGCAATGATCATAGTTAAAGATAATGCGATCGGCCACAACTGCCCTTGCCTTATCTCATCAACGCTCCACAGCAGTAATCGCTTGTTCACTGATTCACCAGCCATATTAGCGTTCCTCTTTCAATTGTCCGGCATCCATTAAGAAAACACGGTCGCAACGTTTGGCGAGAGAGAGATCGTGAGTCACAAGTACTAGGGTCGTACCATGTTCTTTGTTCAGATTAAAAAGCAGCTCGACAATTTTATGCGCCGTGTTTTGGTCTAGGTTTCCTGTCGGTTCATCAGCAAAGAGGATCTTAGGGCTGGTCATAAATGCTCGTGCGATGGCAACACGTTGCTGTTCTCCGCCCGATAACTGAGAAGGAAGGTGATCTAATCGGTGCCCTAATCCAACGGATTCAAGTAAAAATTTCGCTTTGTCCACATCCTCACTTTCGCCTCTTAATAAGCATGGCAGTGTGACATTTCCAAGTGCGCTCAAACTTGGGATCAGCAAAAAGCTTTGAAAAACAAAACCAAGGTGTTCACTCCGTAACGAGGCACGCGCTTCGTCATCGAGATCTGATATCTTTTTACCCAGTAACTCAATGGACCCAGAGCTCGGCACATCTAACCCAGCCAACAATGTCATCAGCGTTGACTTACCGGCGCCCGACGTACCAACAATCGCGATGGACTCGCCGGCATCAATAGAAAGATTTACGCCTTCAAGGATTGTTAATTGTTCGGTTTTCGTAGACACTACTTTCGATACCGATTTGGCTTTTATTATGGAAGAACTCATGATTTGGCAACGTTCCTTTTTTGTTTTAATTCTTATATCCCTAGCATCGTTTCATGCTAAAGCGACCTCAATACTGATTCTTGGTGACAGTCTCAGTGCCGGTTACAACATGAAAGCAGAGCAAAGTTGGCCGACATTACTCCCTGATTTGCTATCCACTTCAGAGCAACCTGTTGTGGTTATCAATGGCAGTGTATCCGGGGACACCACGGGCAATGGCTTAGCAAAAATGTCTGGCTTACTGGAAGAGCATCAGCCCGACTATGTACTCATTGAACTTGGCGCTAACGATGGATTAAGAGGTTTTCAACCTAATATCGTTAAGAACAATTTACACCAGCTCATCACAATGAGTAAGGATGCTGGTGCCAAGGTTATGCTAATGCAGATTCGCATTCCACCTAATTATGGAAAAAGGTATGCAAAAATGTTTGAAGCTATCTACCCCGATCTCGCAGAAGAAACGTCTACGCCCTTAATCCCATTTTTCCTAGAACAAGTCATCACAAAACCTGAATGGATGATGGAAGACGGTCTTCACCCAAAAGCGGTTGCTCAGCCTTTTATCGCTGAAACAATAGCGAACGAGCTTCGCCCCTACTTGGCATTATAAATCGCCAGAACCACAATTAAACACGTGCTTTCGGAAACTGAAAACCAAAGCACGTTAGCTGATCGTCTGGTATTGATTCAAAGTTCGTACCCTTACTGCGCATTTCTCTTTTCTCTTTTCTCTTTTCTCTTTTCTCTTTTCTCTTTTCTCTTTTCTCACGAAAACATGACACATTCTGTTGCCTTTATTATCAAATTTTTAGCCACATAGTGTGTTTTTAATGGTCTAGCTCAATGTTGATAATAACTTGTTACGTTACTCTGTGTCCTGTCATCGTCTTAGAAGGTTGTAATCAATGGTAATTGAACCGGTTATTCGCGGTGTTGTTGCTCGCTCATCGCATCCAGAAGGGTGCAAAAAGGCGGTCGATAACCAAATAGAATACGTCAAATCAGCTACACCGATCAAAAATGGCCCTAAACGAGTCCTCATACTTGGCGCCTCTTCTGGGTTTGGCCTTGCTGCACGAATCGCGTTAACATTTGGTGGCGCAGAAGCCGATACGATCGGCGTATCATTTGAACATGGCCCTTCTGAAAAGGGTGTGGGTTCTGCTGGCTGGTACAATAATATTCACTTCAAACGTCGTGCTCAGCAGTCAGGTAGACAAGCCATCAATATTATTGGTGATGCATACTCAACCGAGACTCGTGAGCAAGTAATTGAAGCGATTGAAACCTATTTTGAAGGCGAAGTTGATCTCATCATTTATAGCCTCGCCTCTGGCCGTCGTACCAAAGAAAACGGTGAATTTTGGCGTTCTGCTATTAAGCCGATTGGTGAAAGTGTATCTGGCGGTATCATTAATCTTGAAACTGAACAATGGGAAAACACGACGCTCGAGCCTGCTAGTGATGAAGAGATCGAAGGCACTCTAAAAGTCATGGGCGGTCAAGATTGGGGCAATTGGATTGATACGCTCATCAACTCTGACTCTATCGCTGATGGGTGTAAAACTATCGCATTTTCATATATAGGTCCTGAAGTCACCCATCAGATCTATCTAGACGGCACATTAGGCCGTGCAAAAGTCGATTTGCACCAAACCAGCCATGCATTAAACCTGGAGCTATCTCCATTTAATGGCAATGCCTACGCTGCGGTCTGCAAGGCGCTAGTCACAAAAGCAAGTGTCTTTATCCCAGGTTTAACACCCTACTTGCTCGCGCTATATAAAACCATGAAAGAACAAGGTAACCACGAAGGTTGTATTGAACAAATGCAACGCTTGTTTGCTACCAAGCTCTACAACCAATCAAGTATTCCCGTCGACGGTGAGCGCTTGTTGAGAATGGACGACTATGAGCTTAATCCAAACACTCAAGCACGTGTAGCCGAGCTTTTAAATCAAATGGATGAAACTAACTTTAGAACCATCGGCGATTTTGATGGTTTCCAACAAGAATTCCTGAACCTTAATGGATTCGCGCTCGAAGGGGTCGACTACTCTAAAAAGACTGATTTAGAGCAGCTTAAAAAACTCAAACCTTAGTTTAGCTTTTCATCTTTAATCATTCTCACTACTGAGACGTGATGTACATTAAAAGGCTTTCCCTTTCTTTAGGGAGAGCCTTTTTTTATTAACGTCTGCGGATTACATATACTTTAATCATTATTTGGACACACCGAGGGTCTGGGTCTTAGACAAGGTGTATATTCCACAGGATGTGGTGAATAACGATGGAAAGGAAACAAGCTGTAACTGAGTATAGAGCGCTTCAACCGTCTGACATTCGGAGAATAACTGAGATTGTTAGCGATTACATCAATCACAATGACCAGCTATGGTCTGGGTGGTTTTATGTTGATGGCGATCTTCTGACGATTCACTTGTTACATGACGTCAACAGCCAAACCGAGTCGAACAACGCATTAGCACCTATATCTTTGTCTTGCGATAGAGCATCACAACATGAAATAGCCGACAAGTTAAAAGCTTCATTCACCCAGCGCCACACCCCTTCTGTTTCTCCCCGATTCAATGTGGACATCGTAGACACGTTACCACATGCCAACAAGTTAGGAGTGTTTGAAATTTGCAGCCAATCGGCTCCGATCACTAAACATATACGATGGGCAAGTGAACACATTAACCATTTTCTCACGCTACGTTTGTTATCTGATGAATTATTTCGTGTGAAGCGAGCTTTTCAACAACAAATCCAAGGCAAGGACCAACAAATTGTCCTACTGAGCAACACCATCACGGCAATACAGCATCAACAAAGCAAGTTGGAACAGGAAATGGTGTTTCAACAAACTCATGACCCCGCGACAAAGATGCTAAACCGTTCTGGATTTGAGAACGCGTTGCAGCGTATGCTCCAAGGGGCTGCAGTGGCCTCTAATAAAGTTTACTTATCTGTCATCTTCCTACACTTCACCAACGGCGAACGTGTCCAAGCTCGAATCGGATGTGAAGCCTTTGATCGGTTATTAAAAGAGTTCGAACAAAAAATACATACCAGTACCCCTCACATTAGTCATATAGCACGCGTTTCTACGACAGAGATTGCCCTAGCAGCGATTATTCCAGCACTCGATGATGTTTTTTTACCCAATCTATGTACACAATTATCGAGTGTTGCGCGCGAAGGATTTATTGTTGGGCAACACAATATTCATCTACATGCCTACATGGGTGTTGCAAACTCTTACCATACCAGCGACGCAACAGACCTTATCAATAATGCGTATCAAGCTTCTGTTGCTTGTAAAGAGTCAGGTACCTTAGTCAAGGTATTTTCTTATGCTGACCAGATTGAGCAAAAAGAGTTTAACCAACTGGAAAATTACTTATTACAGGCCGTGAGAAATGATGATTTAATCCTGCATTTCCAACCGCAAGTCAACCTTACCACGGGTAAATGGATGGGTGCCGAGGTGCTGCTAAGATGGAAACACCCAATACTTGGCGACGTATCAAATGAAGCGCTTATCCATATGGCGGAAAAAAATGGACTGATCATCGAAGTCGGATATTTTGTTTTGCGTAGCGCCATTGACCGGGCTTCAGAATGGGTTCAGATTGCGCCCAACTTTCACCTGTCTGTTAACGTGTCAGCTAAGCAGATTTGTTCATTAGACTTTGCCGAAAAAGTCATCCATTTATTAGAACAAAATGAACTCCCCCCAGCAAACCTAGAACTTGAACTCACCGAAAGTTGTTTAGTCGGCAACTTCGATGTGGCAAGGAAAAATATCGAAGCCCTAAAGCAACATGGCGTAATGTTTGCCCTAGACGATTTTGGTACTGGGTATGCGTCCTTCAATTACTTAAAAAAGCTTCCCTTCGATTCGTTAAAAATTGATAGAGAGTTTCTGGTCAATGTACTGTACAACAAACAAGACAAGGCCATCCTAAAGTCCATAATTACGATTGCAAAAAAGTTAAACAAAAAAGTGGTGGTAGAAGGCGTGGAAACCAACGATCAAAACAACTTTATTCGGCGCGAACAGTGTGACCTCGGCCAAGGCTATTTTTACGCTAAACCAATGCCGCGTGATGTATTTGAAAGCCAATTAATCAAACAATATCCTATTCCAAACGATTTTATCATTCGTTAAGCATCGTTTTTTGTCGTCGATATTGTCCGGTAACGTCCATCCACGACCCGGTTATAGGCATAAAAACAATGAATACCCGCTTCATCGTCGGTAGAATGACGTTTAGGTCTTTACCATCACCACGCGGACTCCTATAATCGCGCCCCAAACTCTTGAAATGCGGAAATTTCGTCATGGATCATTTGATAGCTAAACTGAAAAAAATCGAGAAACAGAACTACCGTGCCTACCAGCAAATTAAAGGCCAATACGACTTCACTGATTTCGATTTCTATATTGACCATGTTCAATCCGATCCGTATGCAGCCGCGTCACGAGTGCGTGCATTTAGAAAATGGTCATTGACGGGTTTAGAGTGGCTAAAATCAACGTCTCAGAGCTATCAGATTGCGGCACGAGATTTTATTGCTCGCACATTCGTAGAGTTTGCAAAACAAGAAAATAACGTCTCTATGACGCTTACCGGCCAAACGGTGATGGATGCGACATCGGTCATTTTTAGCGACGAAGGTATCGAGCTACGTTTCCGTGTTAATTTACCCGCAGAAGGTCGCAGTATCTTAGGCAAAAAAGCCTCTAACATTCTGACGTTTCATTTACCGAAATACATTCGTAAGGCGACGCTTGAGCGTGAGATCGATATAGAAGCACTTAAACGCCATTGCGAAATCATCGAAGACCAGGATTCACTCCGCGCTCAACTCGATGAACATAACCTGCTCGCGTTTGTCGCCAACGGTAGCGTTCTACCCCGTATTGCCGGCAACTGTGACTTACCAATGAAAGACGCAATCGCGTTTGTTTCTCCTAGCTCGTTAGAAATAACCTTGCAACGACCTAACCTCGGCGCAGTAACAGGCATGGGCGTCCCAAAAGGCGTAACACTCATTGTTGGTGGTGGCTTCCACGGTAAATCAACGCTTCTCAACGCCATCGAACGGTCTATCTATAACCATATTCCGAACGACGGACGTGAGTGTATTGTCACCTCGACAGAAGCCACCAAAATTAAAGCAGAAGATGGTCGCTCAATACATAATCTAAACTTGAGCAATTACATTAATCATTTGCCATTTGGTAAAGATACCTCAGATTTCAGCACACAAGATGCTTCGGGTTCAACGTCGCAAGCCGCTTGGTTACAAGAGTCTATTGAAGCTGGCGCAACAGCAATCTTAATTGATGAAGACACATCAGCAACGAACTTCATGATTCGTGATGAACGCATGCAAGCACTTGTTTCTAAAGGTGATGAGCCGATCACCCCTTTTGTTGATCGTGTGGGTCAACTTCGTGATGAACTTGACGTATCAACCATGATCGTTATGGGTGGCTCAGGTGATTATCTAGACGTTGCCGATACCGTGATTCAAATGCATGACTATCAAGCGATCGACGTCACAGACAAAGCGAAAGAAGTGGTCAAGCTTCATCCAAGTGAGCGTCAAAACGAAAGCGAAAAGCCTTTAGAACTGATCCCGCCGCGCCATATCGATTCAGCGCATTTGTTGTCTATCTTAGCGGATGGCAAGTTCCGAGTATCAGGCAAAGGCGCCAACTCACTTCGCTTTGGTAAGGATACCATTGACTTAGAAGCGCTAGAACAACTGGAATCAAATGCAGAATTGAATGCTATCGGTTGGCTACTGTTCCAATTGGCACAGCAGCCAGGTTGGTCAGAGCATCCACCCAAGGCGTTAGTCGAATTATTAGAAGGTGATTGGAGCGCTAGAATGCCCAATTCAGGCGACTTAGCCAAGCCACGCATCGTTGACACCCTGTCTGCGTTAAATCGTCTTCGCAGTGCCAAAATGCGCCAGCCAAGGTAGTAGAACGAGAAATAAGGTAATCATCAGACCGACTGCGTTTGGTTTGATGTAACGCTCTAACGGCGTGACCTTGAGGCTCTAGGTTCTAAGGTTCTTGAAAAAAATTATAGAGACTTGAGCTGTGACCATGCCTCACAAGCTAGTGTAAACTGCTCGGCATCCCCGCCTTCTCGGTCGGGATGCCACTTTAAAGCAAGACGACGCCATGCCTGACGGATTTCCTTTGGCGTCGCTAGGCAGTCCAATTCGAAAAACTCAAAAGCCGCCTTTTGTGACATTGTCACCTCATGAGAGCCGACCTGTTCTTGATAGCGATCCCAGAAAGCATTTAATAATCGCTTAACTTCCGATGAATCCGCATCATAGTGCGACCAATCCAAATAGTATTCTCGCAGTGGATCATCAACAGAAAGGTTATGGATTGAAGGACTGAATGGCAACAATTCGATCGCCATCGCTTCAAGGTTTAGCCACTTATCAGGGATAAGCAGACCTTGCAGCTGATACAACGCATTCATCAACAAGAAGTTACGCTTAAATAGGTCTTTTTCTGGCTGAGAATCGAGAATAGGGATAACACCGTCATTGCAAAGCTCTGATGCAAGTATATGGATTTTCCAGCTATCAGAACGGCTTTCTAATCGATTTAAAACCGACCATATCAAGGGATTCTCTTCCGCTTGAAACACGTGGATCTCTCCCTCTCTTCGCTCAGTCAACGTCTTACTCCCTCTCAATCTATTCCGTTAATGTTAGCATTGTACCGAACAGTAAACACATTAATTAGCCAGCCAGTGACTGACTCGCTGTATGCTTAATTAATTTGCGTTGTGACGTCACACAACGTATTACCGGCCAACGCTAAACAGACAATGTATTGTTAATCAAGCAATACATTGTCAACGTATAAACCTAAAGAGAGACCATCTGCGACTAAATCACACCCAGCTCTCTTAAGCGTTCCATTAGGTAGCTGTCTGCGGTATATCTTTCCGATAGGACAACGTCAGGCTTAGGGTGCAAAAATAACGGTAACGATATTCTCGAATGTTGTTGTTTTTCACCGGTTGGGTTAATCACTCGATGCGTCGTAGAAGGAAAGTAACCGTCACTGGCTTCTTGAAGCATATCGCCGATATTGATGATCAAGTTACCGAAATCACAAGGCACATCTAGCCAGTCCCCTTCTTGGGTCTGGACCTGAAGCCCCGGTTCATTGGCAGCTGGTAATATGGTGAGTAAATTAATATCTTCATGGGCTGCAGCGCGGATCGCTCCAGGTTCTTCGTCTCCAGTCATTGGCGGGTAATGGAGTACACGCAGCAATGTTTTATCACTGTTGTTGATCATGTCCGATAAAGCGATAGAAAATTTTTCTTTGACTTCAACAGGCGCATGAGCCTCAACCCAACCTAACAATTCTTCAGCAAAGGCATTCGCGCGAGCATAATAATCAAGGATTTCATCTTTTAACTCTGCAGGTATTTGCCCCCAAGGGTAAACATGAAAATATTCTTTAATATCCTTAACGGCATGGCCTTTGGCGACCTCAGACACACTTGGAGGAAAATACCCGTCCTGCGTCTCTACGTTAAAGCGATAGTCGTCTTTATCAGCTGAATTGAAAAATGCTTGCCAATTCTTATATATTGATTCAACGAGTGATTTAGGGATCGGATGGTTCTCTAAAACACCAAACCCTGTTGTTCTCAATGAATTGACAAACAACTCTGGTGCTTTCGGATCGAGATAATCGACAGTTTCTAATTTCATGACTTCACTTTCTTATCTTTATTGTTGTAATGCGATGTTAGAAAAAAGTAAGTGGAGTTTCAAAGTAATCTCGAACCAATTTCAGCCTGATTCACTCATTTTGTAGATTTAGTCACAAAAATACATCCCACATCAATTGAACGATGTTTTATTGCAATTATACTATGCTTAATTTTATTTACGACAATAAGCATCTAAATGATTACTTCTCCCCAACTCAGTTATAGTCGAACACTTCTTTTGTTAACAGTGGTGTACTCTGCCATCTTCATTTTTTCAGCGGTGTCACCGAGTTCAAGAGCGGTATGGATTGCCGAGATTGTACCTGCGGTCGGTATTCTCGCGGTGATCTGGCTCGTTTCTCGACAATTCACTTTTACTCATACGGCTTATGCCTTGATGTTCGCGTGGCTCATACTTCACACCATTGGTGCCAAATACACCTTCTCAGAGGTTCCTTTTGATTGGTTTAATGAGTTGATTGGTTCAGAGAGGAATAACTTTGACCGTGTCGCGCATTTTTCTATCGGTTTATACGCGTTTGCTATTGCTGAATATGTGTTCAAGCAAAACATAATGGGGAAAACTCCAGCCATATTATTTGCCTTATTTGCCATTATGAGTCTTGCAGCGTCATACGAAATAATTGAATGGTGGTATGCCGAATTAGCAGGCGGAGATGAAGGTATTGCGTTCCTTGGTTCACAAGGTGATATTTGGGATGCACAAAAAGATATGCTCAGCGATACCTTAGGTGCCATTACAGCGCTTACTTTATTTTGGTTTATGACGCCAAAGAGCACAAAACACTCTTTGGCATAAACGCTTGAGCACAGGTAATTAAGTGGCCATTTTGCTTACGGTCTTACATTATCCTTTAACCAGTTGAGGTAAGGCCGGTAGCCTGCCTCAATGGGTAATGCGACAATTTGCGGAATCTCATAGTCATGTAATTGAATGATAGTTCGCTCCAGCTTTGAATACGCCTCGTTCGTCGATTTGATGATCAACAACATCTCCTGATCATGGCATACCTTCCCTTCCCACATGTAATGGCTGCCTATGGTTTGAGTTTGGATACACGCGGCGAGTTGCTTTTCAAGCAACGTACTAATAAGAAGATTTGCTTGCTGCTCATTGGCTACTGTCGTCAGTACCGTTATCGCATTAGATTTCACTGAAATTCTCCATTTATTTCATTCGAACCTTACCACCCACAAACTTAATCGCGGGCGTGCCTCGTACGAGAGCATCGCGCCCAAACACACTACTGCAGTTTGGACATATACCTAAGCTTTGTGTGTAATCTGCCGTGATTCGCTCCTTGAAACACTTAACCAGAGCACCCTTACCGCCTTTTTTATAACGATAGAGTTTAACACCGCATTTATTACAAAATATATCGACCGATTTGGATGGTGCTTTACTATTCGGTTTTGCCACAATGCACGCCTACTTTAGTCAACCTATGCCATTGGAATTAATATTGATATTGCCGCTAATCATTGGGCTCCAATACATCAGGTTTTACCCATACCTGACTAAAGTCAAACCAACCCAAAGCGTTACACTTGGCATTTTGTAAGCTTCCGCAATGGTCTTTACTTATGCCTAACCAACAGTGAAACATAGGAATCACTTGATAACTTTGAACAAGCCGTTTCGCTATTTCTTGCGCCGGAAACTTAAATTCTTTCTGGCTTTGCCACTCTTCAACTAGATTAGACCAAACTAAGAAATCTTCAGGCTTAGACATGGCTTCAATGCCACTATAATCCAATAGCCAACCTGCAATCGCCTCTTCTCTTTTCGTTGCAATACCCATTGGTCGAATCCAGATATCGACATCTTTAGGATCCGGTGAGTCATGCCCGTAACGAATAAAATGCGTTCGAATACCATCTTGCTTTAGAAGCTGCTCAATGGCATTGGAAATATCCGGAAACGTTGGATGCTCAGAATAATAGGCAATTCTAATATCACGTGTAAGTTCTAGGTTTGCGCGCCCAGTTTCAAGAGAGGAATCACTATGAGTTGGCTGATGGTACCAACCTGGCTTTAGCCCATGAGCAGGTATAATGCCGAGGTCAGTAACCGTGCGCTCGGGTAGCTTTTTAAATACCGATAATGAGGTTAGCTTTTTCGTGAGATAACGTGCCCATTCATCGTCTTTTGCCAACCCATTAACCCGGTTAAGAAGGAGGTAAGTACACCCAGGATCAAGGTCAATATCATCATGCTTTTCTGAACGTGCACCGGCAACAGGATCAGCCAATGTTGGAAACACTAACGTAGAATGTGGCTCATCAATAATCCATACTTCAACCGTATCAAGGAGCGGTCGATAGCCAAAATACCCATCAAATGCGGTTAAAATCAGTCGTTTCTCATTATTGGTGGTCACGCTGTATGGGCCAGTGCCTACGGGGAAGCGGTCAAAATCCTCTTTTCTCATCTCTGGAGGTGGCAGTATTTTCGCACTGATTTCCGCGAACAAAAATGCCGCATGATAGTCAGGGCGACTAAAATGAATATCGAGCACCCAGGCCGATGGGCTCACGACTTCATCGATATGTGAAAATAACCGAACATCTTTTAACGACTCAATACTCGCTTTGATGTGCTCTGTTGTTAATGGCTCACCATTATGGAATCGCACCCCAGGACGAATATAAAAGCGCCAATGACAATCGGTTAATTGTTGCCAGTGATGGGCTAAATCAGGCTTAATTTCATCGTGTTCATCAAGCTTTGTTAGTCCACTGAACACCTGCCGGGCAATGTGAAGTTCTGAACGTCGCAATGGTTTAGACGGGTTAAGCATGGAAAGTGCCCGGTAATAAGGCAAACGGATAACTTGCTTACCATCGGTCTGGGTCACCCCTAAATAACTTTGAATCACATTGCTTAGGCGGTTGGTGTCTTTGTCCAACACATTCAGTGCGTGCCCAATTCGACCTTCTTCTAGGTAACGCCTCGCCAGCGTTTCGCTGACATCATTGCGGTTTTGCTTAAAATTCAGCTTGGATAGCTTTCCTCGCCCCGCGGCGGGATGCCATTCGATCCATCCCTCCTCTTCCAGTTTATTTAATACAATGCGGGCGTTTCGACGTGTACAAAAGAGGATTTCAGTGACATCATCTAGCTGAGTTTCAGCGTTTTGACCAGAGAAGTGTTCAAATAGGATTTCAAATTGTTTACGGAGACGAGGACTACTCATAAAGAGGAAACACTAACTTAATAACCTTAACGTTAGTTTCCTCTTTACTACACCAATTAGCAAGTTACATAGACAGAATCTCGATGCTGGTCTCATTCGCAATCTGCTGAATTTGCGCTTCATTATCCAACCGAATCGACCACTTGCATTCTGAACCGTTCGCCGAAATCACGCACGCTGGCAATATAAGTTGGACCGCATCAACCTGTGCTTGCAGCGTAGTATGGCCCGTCGTCAATCGCACCACGATTTCATGCGGGGTTGTGAGCACTTTTCCCCCACTAAACTCGACCGTCATGCTGTCGCCTTTTTGTGTTTTTTCACCGCGATCGTTAACCGGCTTGTACACACCAATCTTTGTTGTGAATCAGTGATGTCTATTTGCCATACTTGAGTAGAAACGCCGAGGTGAACCGGCGTTGCGGTCCCGATTACGATACCTGAACGCATTGCTCGTACATGGTTGGCATTAATATCCAGCCCCACACAATAGTGGTTGTCATCCACGCAGTAATTGGCAGCAAGTGAGCCTAGGGTCTCTGCCAGAACCACTGATGCGCCGCCATGCAGCATCCCTAGCGGTTGATGGGTAAAACTACAAACTGGCATGGTCGCCGACAGGGAATTGTCCGAAAAAGCCGTGTATTCAATCTGTAGATGTTCAATCAGCGTATTCTCGGAAGTGCGATTTAGCGCAGCTAATGAGAGTTTCTTCTTCCAAATACTCACTGTTAAATCCTATACTTAGGGTCAAGAATAAAAAACATCATGCCTTGAGTTATCTCAATTGGCAAATATCAGAATAATCGAAAACCATCGTTGAAGTGTTATATCCACTCTTAAGGTTTACAAGGCACACGATAGAAATTCGTTAATCACGCTACGTAGATTCTCAAAGGACTCTCGAATGGAAGCACTCGCATGGAAGCAAAGGAGCCGCGTCATTATGAAAACTTGGGCAAAAGTATGTGGTACCGCTTTGGTCACTACAGCAATTGCAGCTTGCTCGTCATCACCTACGGGTCGGAACCAACTTATTTTATTCTCCGATAATGAAATGAGTCAGCTCGGTTCGCAGTCTTTTGAGCAAATGAAACAAGAACAAAAAATAAGCACCAATAAAGCGATCAATGCTTATGTACAGTGTGTAGCAAAAACCATAACTGATCACGTTCCTCCGCAGGCAGAGTTTTCGGAATGGGAGGTAGTGGTTTTCGACAGTGAGCAAGTGAATGCGTTCGCTTTACCTGGCGGAAAAATTGGCGTTTATACTGGCTTGCTCAACGTCGCAGTCACCCCAGATCAGCTCGCTACGGTTATTGGACATGAAGTCGCCCATGTTCTAGCCGATCACAGCAACGAGCGGTTATCGCAGTCCCAAATAGCGAACACCGGTATGCAAATTACCAACGTCGCGCTAGGGGGGTCTCAATACCAAAGTGTCACCATGGCAGCATTAGGCGTAGGGGTTCAATATGGCGTTATTCTTCCATATGGTCGAACACAAGAGTCAGAGGCGGATATCGTTGGCTTAGAATTAATGGCAAAGAGCGGCTTTGATCCACAACAAAGTGTCGATTTATGGAAAAACATGGCAAAAGCTTCAGGGGGAAACCAACCGCCAGAATTATTATCGACACACCCTTCTCACGATACGCGAATCAACGATCTTAAGGCAAAAGCGGCGACGTTACCCGCTTACAATGCTGCAACACCTAGCTGTCGTATTCCCAGCTAACCTCCTTAAACTAAGTGTGCCGTGGCGACATCAACGTAATCACGGCACAGTCAGAAAACCAGTCTCCCCCATCGTTACTTTCATCATTCCTTGTATCCCTGTTTTTTTACCCATATCACCTGATTAAAAAATCACCTTGCATTTACTTTTTATTTACATATAGTTAACAACTGGTCAGATCAGACACTATATTGCCAAAAATACAAATCATATGCGCACGATGGTGAATGACTTCTTAAAGGGAATTTAGAATGAAGAAAAGAGCTCTCCTCACGCCTATCCTTCTGGGGGTTGTCGCGCCGACATCGCTAGCTGCTGGGTTTCAAGCCAACGAACACTCAGCATCTGGTTTAGGCCGTGCTTTCTCTGGTGAAGGCGCTGTAGCCGATAACGCCAGTGTACTCGCAAGAAATCCGGCGGCAATGACATTGTTTGATGCCGCACAATTTTCAGGTGCGATTACCCTTGTCGATCCAAATGTTAACATTACCGATACCACCAACAATCAAGAATTGAAGGACATCGCACCGTCACAAATCGTTCCAGGTGCTTATTACATTAGCCCAATTAACGACCAGTGGGCGTGGGGAATTGGACTCTTCAGCACCTATGGTGTGGCAACTGATTATCCAGATAGCGCTGCGGCTGGCGATCTTGCGGGCAATACCTCATTAATCTCAGTTAACCTCAACCCCAACATTGCCTATCGTGTTAATGATCACTTTTCTTTAGGGGGCGGGGTAAATTTAGTGTATGCCGAAGCGGAACTCGATCGTCACAAAGGCGCATTGGCTCCTTTTCTTGGCGGCTCACCCAGTGACAAGCTCATCTCGATGAAAGGGGATACCTATGCTTTTGGATGGAATCTTGGTGCGCTATATGAAATCAATGATGACCATCGATTCGGCTTCTCTTATCGATCCGCCATTGACCTATCGTTCGAAGATGGCGATTTTTCAAGCTATGACAGTGGCATTTCGACACCTACGAATACGACCGCAAACTTAGACGTCACACTCCCCGCTATTTGGGAGTTTTCTGGGTACCACAAAGTCGCAGAAAAATGGGCAATACACTACGGCTTACAACGAACAGAATGGAGTGCCTTTAAAGAGCTTAAGGCGACCTCTCCCAATTGTACCGGTGGAGGCGTGCCCGGTGAATGTTTTTATAAAAACGAAAGCTATGAAGACAGCAACCGTTACTCTGCAGGCTTTACCCACTATTTAAATCATGACTGGACGCTACGTGCTGGCTTCGCACTCGATAAACAAGCGGGTCAAGCCACGTTAAGTATCCCTGACTCAGACCGCTATTGGTATTCAGCAGGCCTCACCTACCAAGTCAGTGCGGCTCTCTCACTAGACGCTGGCTTCACCTACCTGTACGGAAAATCAGGATCATTCACCGAAACCGACAAACTCGGTCAGGAATTAGCGTTTAGTGGCGAGTCAAATGCCTATATTGGTGCCGTGCAGCTCAACTACGTTTTCAATTAAGTCAGTAAGGATACGACGATGAAAAAGTTATATTTAGTGTCACTCATGTCCGGCGTTTTTCTTTTGTCTGGTTGTGGTGGTGAGAGCGAACTCTCCGGAACACCCACTTCGACGGCTTATGAAGACTATATTCAAACATCCTTAAATCAGCCTACAAACGTGGTGTATACACTGCAAGGCGCTAATGCTGACGTGCCCTTTCCAACCTTTGCTCTCATGAATACGGTTGACGGTACGTTAGAAATCCCGACTGGCGGCAACGAAAATCTCAATAATCCCATTGCAGCAATGGGTCAAGTTGATGGATGGTCAACCACTCAGCCTATTGCTATCAATTTTGATAGCCCGTTAAGCGCTACCCCATCAACCACATCGGTGACTATAGTCAAGCTCACAGAAGGGCTAACAGGATCGTCACCGCTCCCCGAAAAGTTGCTGACGTATGGTGACGATTACGTTTTACAGACTAGTGGAAACACATTAGTCGTGGTCTTACTCAAAGATCTTTCTGGTTCCAGTGAATACATCATCTCGGTTAACAATTCACTGCTCGATAGCAATGGGCTCTCTGTCGGCACATCGCAGAGCTACGCAGCGCTTAAATCCAAAACAAAAATTTACACAGAAGGTTCACTAGCGTCTGCACAAAAGGTTGTTCAAGGTGTCGAATCCCTTATCGCCGCGGGGTCAGGTGGAAGTATTGACCCTAACGATATTGTTTACTCAACGTGGTTTTCTACTCAATCGATTGGTGCAACGCTTTATGCTACCAAAGCAATGCTAGCCGCCGCCCAAGCACCCAATACCGATTACAGCGATATTTGGAAAGGCTCAGCAAACCCCAACAATATCGATAACATTGACGTCAATAGCATTGGTAGCATGACGTTTGGTAAGTCGGTTGATTTCGCGACGGCGCTCGCCAATGATGACAACTTCAACACTTATTTGAAGCTGACTGATACTGAACGAAATGCAGTTATCGCAAACTACAATAACACCACTCCTCTCGCCGTTTCTGTTACCAAAGGTGTGGTTAAACTGCCTTACTATTTAGAAACGGGGGACAATTGGAATACGCAGCCATTTGAATCAGGTACAGACAGTCTCGCTATCGCCAACAGTATTATTGGCGATGATGCCGAAAGAACGAATTTTGTCGATCAATTAAAAGACCACAGTATCGACCCTAATACGTTTATGTCAGATCCTAGTTCTCTCTTACCTGAGTTGATGGGGTTATCCTTCACGAAGCTTGATGGCAGTACGTTTGACTCAGAGCGTATCGTGACACGTTACTCACCGGTACCTGCTGTCAAATCCATACAAGAGGTTAACTTTTTACTTTATACGCCCACTAACGGACAAATATCAGGCATAGTGGTGTATCAGCACGGCATTACTTCAGCGAAAGAAAACGCCTATTTCTTTGCAAGCAACCTTGTCAATGCTGGTCAAGCCGTTATTGCTATCGACGCGCCGATTCACGGAGATCGAACGCTGCCAAATGGCAAGTCAGCGCAAGACGATGTATTAAACTACATGAACCTAACCGTGTTACCCGTTGCTCGGGATAATATCCGTCAGTCAATGTTAGATATCATGACGCTACGAATGGCGTTATCAACTAACCAGGTCTCGGGGGGTTTTATTGGTACGGTGCTAGCGACACTGCCTTCAACCCTTACTACTCCGCCCGCTTTCATCGGACACTCACTTGGTGGTGTGTTAGGCGTCCCTGCAATCACACAAGCGAATGCGCCTTTGAATGACTCAGTGGATCCTTTATTTAAATTCAGCCGTGCTGCATTTGTAAATTCTGGCGGTCAAATCGCTAATCTTTTGTTAGGCTCAACATCGTTTGGCCCTTTGGTTGCTCACAATGTGGCGTTATCGGCGGGATTAGGTTATGACGCCTTCGTTTCTTCACGTGCCTGTGACCAATATGCGGTAGACCCCGATACTTATTACGACTCATGTTTGGACGCCTTTAAGCGCGAAGACCCCACGACGAACAACGAACGTATTTTAACTGCGACGACTGAGTTTAGTTATGCCGTTCAAACCGTTCTTGATACCGCTGATCCTTATACCAACGCCACCTTATTAAAAGCGCTCTCCACACCGATTTACATGGCCCAGGTCAAAGACGATGGCACGGTCCCCAACCATGTCCCTGGCTTGGTTGACCAAGGGCAAGGCGTCAGTAAATACGTTCAACAATCTCTTTTTGCCGGCACCGAACCTCTGGCTACAAAGTTAGGACTTACCGTTGTCCGCAGTAACGAAGGCGGCTCAACCGAAGCGACACCATTTGTTCGTTTTAGCGACATCGGCAAGCATAGCAGCTATATCTCAGTGCAAGACGTGACGACTTATCAAGATCTTGCCCACCATATTGAGATGCAAAGTCAAGTGACAAGCTTCATTGCTACCGGCAGCGCCGTCATCTCCAACTCGTCCTCTGTTTTGGAATAACGCAACGACCACTCAGGTTCAAAGCACGGCGTCTCGCCGTGCTTTTCCGTTTCTGTATCACACTTTTAAGTAAAACCATGTATAATGCGCGGCTATCAATCCGGTGATACTAAAATTTAAGTACCACAGAATAACCATCGGACGAGGCTTTTCGCCCGATCTCATCAAAATAAGGGTTAAGTATGTCTACTGAAGCAACGATGCTTGAACGCTGCGGAAACAAATGTGAACTTTGTGCCGCTGAAACGTCACTATCTCCATTTGTTGTCGCGCCGCACTCGCACGTTACCGTTGATCACGCGATCATGCTTTGTGAAACATGTTCAAGCCAAATTGAAAACCCAGAGTCTATGGATGTGAACCACTGGCGTTGTCTTAACGATAGCATGTGGAGCCAAGTTGCCCCTGTTCAAGTTGTCGCATTTCGCCAACTTCACCGCCTTTCAGCAGAAGGCTGGGCACAAGATCTTCTCGACATGATGTACATGGAAGAAGAAGTCAAAACTTGGGCTGAGACGGGTCTTGAAAACGACGGTCTAAAGCACGTTGATTGCCACGGTGCTCCTTTGCAAAAAGGTGACACTGTCACCATCATTAAAGACCTCCCTGTTAAAGGGTCTTCAATGGTGGTTAAAATTGGTACTATGGTCAGAAATATTGGCCTTGCACAAGATGACCCTGAGCTTTTCTCTGGTAAAGTTGAAGGGCAATCGATGTGGTTACGTTGCGAATATTGTCGTAAAAAATAACCATAAAGATGATAAAAAAAGCGCCTTAGGCGCTTTTTTTATGGGCGCTATAAATTCAAATAGGTTCGTACTGGTCGGTGATCAGATCCTGCGATGCTGTTGACGGTATGCCGATAGCAAATTGCTGGCTGAGTGGTTTGTGTCGTTCGAATCCAAAGATGATCGATAGCGACAACAGGTTGGAATGCCACCCCCCAACGCTTTACAAACGTTGGCCAACTAAAGACCGGTTTCGTGTCAAATGTTGACATTAAACTCGTGAATCGCGACGTTGTGCTCGCAAGGTTAAAATCACCGACGACAAGTGTGGTATCCAATGGTGAGCGCTGAGCTTCAACCGCGACATCCCGAATCACTTCATTTCGTTCTACCCACAGTTGCTCGGTTCTTGGCGAAGGTGGATGTGCAGCAATTAAATACACATCTTTATCGGCGGTCGCCCGCCAGATTACTTTTAATATTTTATGACCTGAGCGCGATGACACCGTGTTCATTCCATATAAAGGCTTGCGACTGAGGATCATTTGCCCACTAGGATAACCAACTCGACTCTGTCCGCCGAATTTATACGGGTAGAGAGGTTCAAGTACTTGTAAACGTTCACCATGAATTGGCGATACTTCTTGTAAAACGAGGATATCTGGTAGGGTATCTGCGACATACTCGATAAAAGCCTCTAAATTCTGATTATCGTAATAGACATTATATTGAACAATATTCACGGTCTCGTCAGTGCAAGCACTATGGTCAGTATAAAAATGTGTACTCCGGTACACCACTTGACCTAATACACTCCCCCAAACTCCCGCTAATAAAAAAGCGACAATACTGCCACGAGTCTTTTTACAAATAAGTAGGCCAAGAGCACAGAACGTATAAAAAACGGGGAACAGGATGGCGAACGATGCTGCGTTCTCAAGAACCCAGTTAGATTTTGCATAAAAAGCGCCAGCCCCCACTAGAGTTGGCAGAAATAACAACAATAACCACATGAAAAGGCACGACAACCTGATTTACAACAACAATAAGTTCAGTGTAGGTGTCGGTAAAGAAAAGTGGTAATGAGAAATGTCGCTAACGAGGTGAAGTTTCCACTGTTTTGGCCAAGACATCCGTCAATAGGAAAACTCGTCTATCGCCTAGATGAAAATGGCTGAGGTAATGCTAATTTGGTTACCGTGTTTAGATTCGAGATAACGTCAATGATGACAAATTCATGGGGGACAAGTGTCCTCCTCTTTCTGCTTTATTCTTCTTTATCTTCTGGTTGATCGACTTCGTTTAGACCAGACAAGTTAAATCCAATTTCCATAGCGTCGATCCATTCTAGTGCTTCTTCGTGTGTTGATGTGTCCATCGTATTTTCCTTATTTTCCCGAGACCAACGAAAGAGTCGGCTTCATTGCTCTTTATCGAGTTATAACTAACTTATATGACTAATTTGTGAAACCCAACGGTCTATCACGCAATCTTTGACCCAACTCATTGTTAAACGATTGCGTTGACCATATTTCGTGCACAACTACGACACTGTACATAAAACATTACACCACATAACGAAAAGTTTTACATTTCACTTGTTTTGACAATTAATTATCTACATAATCATCAAACATCCAGATTAAAGCGCTACTATTTCTCGATACTGTTAGTCAGTACCACTTTAGAAAGCCAAACCGTAAAGTATTTTGTACATGAAATCAAAAGTTCTTGGAAGCACTCTTATTATTGCTGGTACCACTATTGGGGCTGGTATGCTTGCCCTACCCATCGCGTCTGCTGGGATTGGTTTTGGTACGTCACTTATCATTATGTTGGGTTTATGGGCTCTGATGGCCTATACCGCTCTTTTAATGGTTGAGCTGCATCAACATGCTGATCACTCAGCGACGCTTCATACACTGGCAAAGCAAATTTTAGGCAAAAAAGGACAATACATTGCGAGTATCGCCATGCTGGTGTTGTTCTACGCGTTATGTGCTGCGTATATTGCCGGAGGTGGTGGGCAATTTCGTGAACGCGTCCAAATGATTCTGGGGATCGAGCTATCAAACACCGTAGCAACGTTAATATTCACATTTCTTGTTGCTCTAACGGTTACCTTGGGCACTCACGCTGTCGATAAACTCAACCGCGTACTTTTTACCGTTAAGCTATTTGCCATGGGGGGTGTCCTATTTTTATTGGCACCAAGTGTTAGCCATTCTTATTTGCTTAGCATGCCTGTTCAACAGGGGTTAATTCTTGCCGCAATCCCCGTGATTTTCACATCATTTGGCTTTCACGGCAGTATTCCGGCTATTGTGAACTATTTAAAAGGCGATACGGGTTCATTGCGTAAAGCCATCATCATTGGCTCAAGCTTGCCCTTGGTTATCTATGTTTTCTGGCAAATCGTCACTCTTGGTGTTGTCAGTCAGACGACATTGCTTGAAAACGCAGGGCTTTCAAACCTTATAAGTTCACTGGCACAAACGGTTCACGTTGATAAGCTAGCCACTGTTATCGGTGTGTTCGCAGACTTAGCCTTAATGACGTCATTTTTAGGAGTGAGTTTAGGGTTATTCGAGTACTTACGTGATCTTGGAAGTCGGTACAACACGTCAACAGCATCTAATGATAACGAAACAGGTTCGCTCACGTCCAAGCAGAGAGTGATTGCCGCACTGGTCACGTTTACTCCCCCGCTTTGTTTTGCATTGTTTTATCCTCAAGGCTTTATTATGGCTTTGGGTTACGCCGCTATCGCACTTGCGACGCTCGCTATTTTCTTACCAGTAGCAATGATTAAGAAAATTAGACGCGACTCAAAGAGCAATAACCTGTACGTCGTAGCCGGTGGCCAAACTGCCCTCAACCTTTCTTTTATTGTTGGACTTCTCATTGTCGCTTCACAAGTACTGATTTCAATGAACGTCCTACCAAGTCTTTGATAGCGATTAGCGATTAGCGATTAGCGATTAGCGATTCAAATCACATTAATCGTGAAAATCGGTTAAGTAATTGCATCAAACGCCGATATGATAATGAACAGGAGGTTTTCATCTGAAAACCTCCTGTTCATTTGTCTATTCAAACCAATTATAAGTTCAAAAAATCATAAGAAAGCAGCGGAGTCTCTATGAGAGAAGTTCAATTTAGAAAGATCGACTCAATATTCATAAAAATGTCGATCAGCGATAAAATGTGGGTGCTTTTCACCCTATTTGTCATTGCATTGTCATTCACAGCCATAAACCGATACCAAGACACCGTCAATAGCGCAGAGCAACTGGCTATAGTCTCAGCAGAATCCCGATTAGCGGCATACCTTGAAACCACGAATAAAGATAGTCTAAGCGCATTAGGGGTCTCGACTACATCCGCTCAAGCGAGTTCGATTCAAGGCAATAACGTGCAAGCTGTCGTCCGCGGAAGCGACGGTAAGTTCTATCGCTTAAATCAATCGGCATCATTGATTGTCGAAGAAGCGAAATCGAGTGCATTAACGTCACTCGCTCTCACGTACCTATGGCTGATCCCTTTTGCGGTTTTTTCTTACTGGCTCGCGACATTTCTTGGTGGAGCGCTCTGGACACTCTATGCCACCACGAAAAAAATTGCAGATGGCGATCTTACATCTCGATTAAACTTCGTTGCAGGTCGTGATGAATTTGGAACGATTGGCGTCGCGCTTGATAAGGCGATGGATACACTGACTGAATTAGTCGTGACAGTGAAAGCCTCTGCAACAAGCTTAGAAGAAACCTCTACTCAATTTCACACCGAAATGGCCCGAAGTAATAGCCAAATCAGCAACCAATACTCCTCATTAGACTCAGTTGCGACGGCCATGGAAGAAATGACGGCCTCTTCTCAAGAAGTCTCGAACATTTCACAACAATCCAATCAGCAAGCAGAAGATGACGCAAAGCAAGTGGAACAGAGTTATCAACGTGTCCAGCAAGCGATTGGTGATGTTAATCAATTGTCCAATTTCATCCAAGAAGCGTCACATTCAGTTTCTGCGTTAACTGAAAACACAACACAGATTAATGATGTTATTACCACCATCAATGCTATTTCAGAGCAAACCAATCTGTTAGCACTCAATGCCGCGATTGAAGCCGCTCGTGCAGGTGAGCAAGGTCGAGGATTTGCAGTGGTGGCTGATGAAGTCCGCACGCTTGCAAGCAGAACGCAAGCCGCAACCGTTGAAATTCAAAGTATGATTGAGAAGCTTCAGTCTGAAAGCCACAACATCGCAGCGATTACACAACAAACGGTCGAGCAAGCGCAGTCAAGTAGTGCACTGATTTCTGATATTGGCCACGATATCAACTCAATAGCAGACTCAGCTCGTGCTGTGATGGATATGAGTACTCAAATCTCCACATCAGCATCGGAGCAAAGCTCGGTTGCATCGAGCATTGCGAGTGAATTAAGTGACATCCGCTCCCAATCCGCGACAATTAGAGAGGTCGCTCAACGAAGTGAGCTTTCTATTAACAGCCTTGCCAAATCAACACGGTCTTTAAGTCAAGTTCTTGTGCGATACCGCACTTAAACGCGATAAATATAAGTATTGTGTAATAAAAATGGGAGAGCATTAGCTCTCCCATTTTTATTACACAACTAGATATCCACGCGAAGTAAACATTACCGAAAACCACTATCATCACCAAAAATACGATTTAGGATCTTTCTCTATTTCACGCATAATAGCTGTTAAATCAACGCTTTGTGATAAAAAAGGATAAGGGATCCATTGCGAGTCGTCAGCTTCCGTAGGTATAGAAAGGTGCCAAACCTTTAATGCATCATCAAACTCTACTTTCGCAACGGGGTTGGTGTAATCTGAAAACGTGGAATCAAGCAAATAATGCGCGTTGGAGAACAACACACCGTTGGGAATAGTTTCGAATAAGGACTTTCCTAGTTCAACTGGAATGCTTTTATTCCGGTTCATGCATACCATCTCGGCACAACGCTCTAACCTACACTGAGACATTTGAATTAGTGTCATACACTTCTACCTTATCCTCACTAGTGTATTTAATATAACTGTTTTTTGTTGAATTTGTTAGATGCTTGAAGCCGCAGCATTTAATTTTTGACATTATGTGGCACCCACCTTTAACTTCATCACAAAAGTGTCATACAAACGACATATGATGTGGCGAATCGTTACTTTTAATGGAGTTATTCTATGCTACGTGTCGCTATGGCTGCACTTATTTCACTGTCAGCTACGTCATTTGCGTACGCTGAAGAAGTCAATATTTCTGGCTCCACGTCAGTCGCTAGAGTCATGGATGTTCTTGCCGAACATTACAACACCGACCATAAAGAAACCTTTATTGCGGTTCAAGGTATTGGCTCGACGGCTGGCATTACACTGGTTGATAAGGGCGTCGCGGATATTGGTATGAGTAGTCGCTACTTAACTGAACGCGAAAGTAGTGATTCGTTGGATGTATTCCCAATTGCCTACGATGGCTTGGCCATTGTTGTTAACATCACTAACCCAGTACCGAATCTCTCACGTGAGCAAGTCTTTGATATCTACAAAGGTAAAATCACGAATTGGAAACAAGTCGGCGGTGAAGACAAAGACATCGCAGTTGTCACTCGCGAAGCATCGTCTGGTACGAGATATAGCTTCGAAAGCTTGCTTGGTTTGACTCGCATTGTTAATGACCGTTTGGTGTCCGATATCAATCCAACCAACCTCGTGGTTAACAGCAACAGTATGGTGAAAACCATTGTTAACCATAACCCTCATGCCATTGGGTTTATTTCTGAAGGGTCTGTCGATCGCTCTATCAAAGCCATTCAATTTGAAGGGGTTGAAGCCAGCACAGCCAATATCGCAAAAGGCGAATACAAACTGGCGCGTCCATTCTTGTTGCTACACAAGAAAGACGAAATCGACGATGATGCCGACAAGTTCATCAAGTTTGTTTTGTCTGACAATGGACAAGCACTCATTGCAGAATATGGCTACACGCCGATTAAAAAATAACGTCGAGATCGCCGCCGTAAATTAAGGCCGATATTTTAACGCCGTTCATTTCAATTGAGCGGCGTTGTTTTATTTGATAATGACTTGGTGTTTTCATAAGTCGCAAACAACCACGCTCTATCAGCCCTCTTTCAAAGGCCTACCTTTTTACTTATCTTTGAGTAACTCATCACTTGAACGCGTGAATTTAGCGTTAGTTCGTACCAAAACCAAATTCATACATTTCCTTCATGTTATATCTCACTACCAGCTGTTATGGTGTTAACACGCAAGTCACTTTTCGATAAGGGTCTATCTATGATTGTTACTACTACACAAACTATTGAAGGTAAAAGAGTTGTCGCTTATAAAGGCGTCATTGCTGGAGAGGCTATTCTTGGCGCTAACGTCTTTAAAGACATGTTTGCTGGCTTAAGAGACATTGTCGGAGGCCGCTCTGGTACATATGAAAGAGAACTGCAGCGAGCTCGTGAAATCGCCCTGAAAGAACTAGAACAAAAAGCCGCAGACATGGGCGCAAATGCCGTTGTCGGCGTCGACCTCGATTACGAGGTACTTGGATCCGGAAATGGCATGCTAATGGTTTCTGCTAGTGGCACAGCGGTTGTCGTTGATTAACCATCAAACCAACACGCTCTGATCAATAAAGGGCAGGAAAATTTAATTTTCCTGCCCTTTTCTTATTGAGTGAACCGCAAATGACTTAATTTACTGATCGCTTAGTTCATTTATTGCTTAGCTCATTCTTTATAGTTTCAATTGCTAACGGTTGATCCGTTCACCGCCTACTGTTTAGTCACTGTCAGCAATGGTGCAGATGTCGATGCGGTATTCAGTTTGAACTGATAACTGCCATCCTCTTCAATGGTAATCGCTAAATTCGCGCTATCCGAACCAACATCCATGGTCATTTCTGTTCCAAGAACAACTTGACCATTTCCCCCAAAGTTGGTTGCCGCACCCCAGCCTGCATCGGCAATTTTCATTTCATAACTGCCCGCTGTTAGGTCAAATGAGAGTGCATAAACATCATTGGCAACGTAGCCAAATTTTGCAGCAGAGTCTTCACTTGGTGTATCCCATGAGGTAATCGTACCTCTAAGATAAAGAGCCGTATCACCAAATGTCGGAACATCAGCAGATTTTGTTACGGTAATGACAGGTTTTTCGATCGAATCGTCTTGCATATAAGTCGCATCAAAAACGAAGTTATATTTGCCGGTTTGCTCTATCGTCAACTCACAATTATCACTGCTACCAAGGTCTAGTGAGTTATCACTGATATCAGCAGAGCCGCAACCGATATTAGGCGCACTCCAGTTACTGTCAGCAAATTTAAACGCATGAGTTCCAGCGTCTAGTGTTGCCGATAATTGATATAGACCGCTTCCGACAAACGTCATCGCCCAATCAGTGCTGTCAGACCAATCATTCATCGTGCCTTTGACATAGACCGTCGTATCACCAAATGGTGGAATCGTCGTGATATCTTTATTTGACATATCAACCGGTAAGCCAGCACCTTGCGCCCCCTCTTGCGGCTGAACGAAAACAGCCGTTGTCAACGCCGGTACTGAAAATGTTTCGTTGTTGAACGAAGCACGTTGTACCGTGGCGTCAGCCGACGCTTTTTGGATACTATGCAATTCAAACCCCTCAACACCTGTCATGGTGAAGTCTTGAGTTTCCGCTGTCGAGTTAATCACAACAACAATGGCGTCATAGTTAGTATCTAAATCAGCCCCTGCCGATGTGCCATCGTCAATGCTCATTACGATCAAACCTTGAGTTTGGTCAATACCAACATTTCTGAAGTCGACTCGATTCATCACCTCTGCCGCACTGTTTAGTCTAAACAACGGGCTTTCGCTACGAATCGTCAATAGCTCTAAAAATTGCGCCTTAGCCATCGCAATGTCACCACTATTTGGCTCTGCGGAATCGTCATCAATAATCGTTTTAATTAAGCTCCAATTTGAACCATCTTTATCTTCTCTCGGTAAGCCCACGTTCCAGTTGTTGTCTGAACCATCAAAACGGACGCGGTTGTACCAATCGCCAGAATCATAAGAGTCACGCTGCATTGACTTAGAACGAAGCAACTCAGAACCCATATGGATAAATGGTATACCTTGCCCCAACATCACGGTAGAAAGCGAGAGCGTTTGCATACGTGCTCGGTCGGCCGAAGACGTGCCTGTCGCTATTTTATAGGCGTTGTTATCCCAAAGTGTTTGGTTGTCATGCTTAGAGACATAAGAAATGTTCTCTGATGGGAACTTGGTGTAGCCCGCAGGTGCGCCGTTGTAGTCAACATCCTTACCGGTTTTAGTGCTACCAGTGAAATCCACCAAAATATAATCGGCTAGGTTACCCGCCATCCCCAAACGAACGATATCTTGATTGTGCAGCATAGCATCAGTGGTTTCTTGAGAGCTGGTCACTTCTTCATTGATATAAGCCGCGTTGCCAAACCCTTGGTTGAAACGCAAAGGGTGCTTACCATCACTGTTTTGTCCACCATCGAAAGGACTTCCACCGCGTACCGCATCACGAAGTCTATCGGAGAAGGTGCCAATTTCTGTGCCGGCCATATTTAGCTGGTTAGCTTGATCAAAACGCGCATTATTCGACACTTCACCAAAGTCCCAGCCTTCGCCATAGAACAGGGTATTAGGGTCAATAACTCGAACTTCTTTCAGCGCCTGAACCATCAAGGACTTAGGTTGATGTCCCATCAAATCGAATCGGAAACCGTCGACCTTATAATCGTCAGCCCACACTTTTAATGAATCGACCATCAACTTACCCATCATCAGGTTTTCTGTTGCGGTGTTATCACAGCATGTTGAGTTCTCTACGCCACCCGTATTAACGTTAAGGCGGTGGTAATAACCAGGAACAATTTTATCGAGTACTGATTTGTCGTTCACGCCTGATGCATTGGTATGGTTATAAACCACGTCCATTACCAGCTTAAGCCCCATATCATGGGAAGCTTTCACCATTTCACGGAATTCTTTAATGCGAACCGACCCTTTTGCGTCTGTTGCATAGCTGCCCTCTGGCACAGTGTAATGGTAAGGGTCATAACCCCAGTTGAAGCTATCCAACATACGAAGATCATTCATCAATGCTTGCGCGCTGCCTGTACTTGGGTCATAGCTTTCTAGCAAGTCCTCAATAACCTGCGAGGAATCCGCCGTTGAACAAACTGACGCAGCGGGCGATGCGCTACATAAGTCACCAACAGTATCCGTAATGTCGACACTGTTTTCTTCGTCAATCGTTGCGATATCAAAAGCAGGCAACACATGAAGCGTGGTCAGCCCCGCATCTTTGAGAGCCTGGAGGTGTTTCACTGATTCACGAGAAGGCTCAGTAAGTGCTAGATACTTCCCATTAAGAGCACTGGTACCCATTGTGTCGCTAAAGCTGAAGTCACGAATATGTGATTCATACAAAACGTGATCTTCGTCGTTCACTACTTCCGGGCGATCATGCGCATCGCTCCCCCAGCCCTCAGGCATCAGGCTTGGGTCATTTAAATCGATAACTTGAGAATAACGAGAATTGACAGAAAGGCTGACAGAATATGGGTCGGTCACTAATCGCTCTTCAACTACTTGAGTTGTGGGATGATAAACTTTCACATTATAACGATAGAATTTAGTCACAACGCCACTGACAACGTCAGATGACCACACACCATTGTCAGCGTTTTCAGTCATGCTAACCGTGTCTTCTAGTTTTTTGTCGGCATCGTAAATTTCTAAAGCGACAGATTGCGCCGTTGGAGCCCAAACTTTAAAAGTCGCATCACTACCGGAGACCAGCGCTCCCAGCGTCTCATTGATTGCATTACCCGTTGTTTTATCCACGAAGACCGCATCTAAAACACCTGGTTTCTGAACTTCTGTTGCTGCTATTACTTCATCATCACCGTTGTAAGCTGCAACGACTATCTGAGATTTCAAAATGTCTCGTAACAATTCATCACTGACATCCAGCGAAGCCGACTTTAGGCCGCTTAAATGTCTGAACCGCAGCTTAAGCTCTTCTGACAAATCGCCTTCAACGTTCATATCGACCGAGTCACCACCGACGATGTTTTTGTCATCATCCATGGTAATTGAACCACTTTTGCTATAAAACAAACTAATTTTGTTGGCATTAGCCGCGGCTTCCCAAGCGATCGTGTCGGCCTCTAACCAGTGCGCTTTTTGTCCATCAATAACGACTGGGCGTTCTGCAATAGGCTTATAGTACAACTCACTACTGCCGTGGAAACCAAATAGCCCTTTACTGTCATCCAGATTGTTCAAAAGCAATTTTGAATTCGAGCTCCCGAATGCTTTCTCATCTCCTTTATGCAAGATAAAGTTCATGCAATTATGTGGGTCAGAGGCATCTGGATTTACGTTCAAGACGTAATAGGCACCATATGTCTCACTCACACCATCCGCTTCCTTAGGTGCATCCCAAGTCGTTCCACTATCATCGAGGCCCATTGCTTCGAGATCGGTGCTGGTACACCCTTCACCGTTCCACAGATGTAAACCCCACCCGTCATAAGCTGAACCAGACGTTGCCGCTACGTCTTGTTTATAATAAACCACCACTTCGTTTTGGCCTGCTTCATACAAGCCCTCGATGTTTCCGCCCGTATTACCGCCTGTACCTCCACCTGAGTTGTCATTGCTGTCATTACAACCCGCAATAACGGCAACAGAGAGTAAAGGGATGAGTGTTTTCGCGATTACTGATAATTTAAATTTGTTATTGTCCACTTAGCAAACCTACTTATTATTTGTATATGAGTTACTAAGAACATGTTAAATAACAGTGGCGCCCACATAATGAGATGTAAGTATGTAAACTTTATGTATCGAAAAAAATTTCACCTACGCTGGCTCACCCTCACAAAATAACGCGTTATGAATGGCTCACTCTGAGAGCAATCGCACATTATTGTTGTAAAAATTCAAAGGCGTAGAAACGAGGGATGAGAAGTAAGGGCTTAGAGGTCAGCCTTCAATTAGAGAGTGTTGTCAACTTTAGTACACCACTTAATTATCTTAGATAATTAACTTGCCAAACCAAAACAGTAACAAGAGGTACAGAGGTACAGAGGTACAGACTAAGTAAGTCAATGCAACATGGTAAGTAACAAATGAAGGTGTTTTTACAACAGAAGAATTAATGGAGGCGCCTCCCGGAGTCGAACCGAGGTCCACGGATTTGCAATCCGCTGCATAGCCACTCTGCCAAGGCGCCATTATGAGATGTTTGCTGAAAGATGGTGCCCCGGGCCGGACTTGAACCGGCACAACGCGAACGTCGAGGGATTTTAAATCCCTTGTGTCTACCAATTCCACCACCAGGGCACATGCAAACACCATCCCCTCACATTTGCCGTGAGGACGAGGCGTACTTTACGTGATTCTGATTTTGAGTCAATAGTAATTTTAACTCATTTGATTCAAGTGGTTAAAAACCAAACCATTAGGTTAGCGTTACACTCATCATATCTAATTTTTAACCCATTCGCGTCTTCTGTGTATTGCGGTGACTCATACATGCACGAAAACGCACTGACACAATTTAAATGGTGTCAGTGCTGAATAGAAAAAGAAATGTTGTATCAGATTACCAAGATGGCGATGGTTTTATTGTCCTAAGACTAGAGGTCAAGGCGCTATGAACCTTAGCCGAACCGCAGATCAAACTTACATGATGTATAGAAATTTCATGGTAAATAAGCGCCATAGCAAAAGCGCTATATATTATAAAGGCGACTAGAAATAGTCGCCTTTGGTTTGTTCAATCCTGTGCTGCTGCGCGCAGTTAAATCCGACCCACAGAAACCAAAACCATTAAATTATTGCTTCACACCTTCGATGTGCAGTTCCATATCAACATAGCTCGATGCACCCATAACCGGGATTTTAAAATCAGCAAGCTCTAGGCGTGTCGTACCGTAAAATCCAGCACGTTCACCACCCCATGGGTCTTGACCTTGGCCAATAAATTCAGCGTTGATTGTGATTGGCTGTGTCACACCATGAAGCGTCAAATCGCCCATAATGTCCATCACGCCTTCACCCTTGTCTTCTACTCCAGTGCTTTTGAAGACGGCTTCAGAAAATTTACTTGCATCAATAAAATCAGAGCTTCGAATGTGCTTGTCACGTTCTGCATGGTTTGAATCAAGACTGGTTGTATCAATCTTAACTTCAACAGAAGACGCATCAATATTGGCAGGATCAAAACTGAACTGACCTGAAAAGTCATTAAATCGACCTTGGATAAAGCTATAACCCAAGTGACTCACTTTAAAGTTCACCGAAGCATGGGCACCTTTCGTGTCAATCGTATAATCAGCCGCGTTTGCACCAAGTGGTAATATCATTGCCACTGCCATTCCTGTTGCGATTAGTGTCTTTTTCATTTCGAAACTCCTAACATTTTTCGAAGGGTATTATCTTTATTGATAAAGTGATGCTTAAGTGCGGCCAACGCATGTCCCGCGGCCGTCAAAATAACAAACCAAGCAGCATAAAAGTGAACCTCACCTGATATGTCCGATTGATTTGGAAATAGTTCACCCAATGCTGGTACTGTGAACCATTCAAATACCTCTATTCCTCTTCCGTCAGAGGTTGATATCAAATAACCGCTCACAAAAATAACTAACAATGCAACGTACATCAGGAAGTGTCCTACCTTAGCACCAAGCTTTTCTATGGGACTACCGTCTACGCTTGGCGTAGGTGAAATCTTGTTCCAGAAAAATCTTAATACCGTAGCAGCGGCCAATAATATGCCAATTGACTTATGCCAATGCGGAGCAGTTTTGTACCACTCACTATAGTAAGTTAAGTCAACCATCCAAGTGCCTACCGCAAACATGCCGATGATCACTAACGCAGATAACCAGTGTAGTGTACGTGATAACGCGTTGTAATTTTTTGTCGAGCTTGTTGCCATTTCCAATCCCATTTATTGATACCAATTATCACTCGTCATATTAACGACTCCTTAACGATTGATATATAGTATTTACTTTTATTGACAATTCGACGACATCCGTAGGTTGATGAAGTCATTCAAATTTTTTGAACGAGTTATGTCCTGGCTAGGTAAGTGACTTCGTTAATCGACTGGCATTTCTATTTCATATAATTCGTCCGTAATATCCAAAACGCGACGTTCAAACACCTGTTTCGCATCGTCCAATCCCTTATTGTAAAAGGCTGGGCCCATTTTTTTTACTATAAAGTCGAGCAAAAACTCCGCATCAAATTGTTCTAGTTCATGCTCTAATTCGTCAGAAAAATAGTGTTGTAAGTCACGTATAATTTGTTCCCTTTGTTGTTTTTCAAACATAATCGGTATCTCGCTTGTGTTGTGTATTAATAATTACTTACAGTTTAAACCGCAATTCTTTTAAGGTCTTTGAGAGTCCAGAATAAGTCTATCCAGTTCTCACAATTACTATTGGTATAGATTCTTTGTTTCATTTTTGAAACTAAACTACTATGCTTTACACAAATTTATGGAGGAAACATGGACGTAGGGTATCAAGAACGTATCATTTCGTTGATCAAAGAACACGAAGTGACCAATCACGAGCTAGCTGAAGCAGTCGGTAAAGGAAAAGCCACCATCGGTCGATATCTAACAAAAGGGGCGACACGAACCTACCCTTCAATTGAAGACCTCACACTGATTGCTGACTATTTTAAGGTTCAAGCCCATTGGTTATGTTTTGGTATTGGTGACAAACACACACAAGCCCAAACATTAACAAATGCTGTGCAAGCTGGAGCAACGACCGTTAAAGTATACAAGCGTAGTCAAGTCACCCCTCTACTCCTCGGTGATAACGTTGTGTCTATGGGGGCGATTCCAGTGCCACCTGAACATAGCAATTGTTTTGGAGTGGTCTATCCTGCTGCTGGTTCAATATCGTATAAATGGGATTGTGTTGCCTTAGTTGAGCAAAGTGAGAGCTGGTTAAATGACGATATCGTGCTCGCTCGATTACCAGGAAACCCCACCCCTGACTTCTTCACTTTAGTAAAGATTGGCACTGTCATTCACGTTTGGTATGGCGACGACACAACTAAAAATGCCATTCATCAAGTATTAGATAACGAGATCGAGATCATTGGGGTTGTCAGATGGGGAACCTGGTCTAGAAGGTCCTGATCAAAAGACAAAGTATTACCACTCAATACCGCGAAGCTCTCAATAAGAATAGGTTAAGGAAAACCCCGTGCTTTTGGATGTTGTTGTTCACAGCTTAAACCAATTTCAAGATGACTGTTTGAACCTATGTGCGCACCACTACCCGGCGGTGCACAATAAAGGGATGACAGAACATCATCTAGGGCTTGCCTTTGTCAAAAGGCTCGTCAGTAATCAAAGCACCGAGCAACAACATTGCGAGTTCGCGCCTATAGAGATGCGTCGTCAATCGGATGCTCCACAACATTATCGCGTGTCGTCATCTCAAGGAACAGTTTGGGTACTCACTCACCATTTTGTTAACGCCAGCCCATCGAGTAGAGCCCTACTTTTTGAAAAGATTCAAGAATGGCAACTCGAATATAGTTACGCGATCCAACCGCATGATTTACTGGTTTTAATTGCTGATCACTGGATAAACCGGAACATTTTCAGTCGGGAAATTATCCATTGGTGGACGCACCAACTCCCGGAAGATTGTGAATTGTATGCACAACAAGGCGTAAAACTGACCGAAAGCACCGACTACCTGCGCCAAAATCTATTAACACGAAATCGGTTGACCCCTCGTTACATTCACTACTCTCATCCTATTAAACGCACGCAGCAACGAGATTCCCTCAAAAAATATGTACAGCTCTATGCCATTATCCAAAGCTGAACGTTGAATTTACGGATTGTCATGAAACTTTAACGCTAATTTTTCACAGTAATCTGTATGTTTGCGTTATCTCCGTCTTAATAGCATGCCTCTTTGATGAAAAGCCTGAAGCGATACCAATACGAAAAGTACGCCGTGTTATGTAATCTTGCTTACCCGCGAGTTTTTAAGCAAACACGTTATGGGTTTGACCCCAACGGTCAAAGAACCATAACAAATCGTCATGGTAAAACTGTGGTTCGTATTTTGTGGAGCAAGGAGCACGAAGAAGCCATTATTGTCATCAAAGGCTCACATAGCCCTAGTGATTGGTTGTTGAATTTAGCGTTGTGGAAGCGCTCATGCCAATTATTTGGCTTAGACTATTCTATTCACGCCGGATTTCATTTCATACTTAACCAAGAAAGCCAACCCAGTCATAAGGCTGATGTGCTTGGCCTATCTCTGTTTGAAAGGACTATCGCCATTGCAAGTGAGCTTATTGAAAATGGTAAACGCATCACTGTAACTGGGCATTCATCGGGTGGTGCCATTGGATGTATCATTGCTGATGTCCTTGAACAACGATACCCAAAATCCATTAAACGCATTGTCACATTTGGTCAACCGGCTATCGGCGGTTGGCGATTCAAACAACGCTACAAATTGGCACACAAAACCTACCGAATATGTTGTGATTTAGACGTCGTCACGTTTCTTCCCCCCTTCCCATTAATGTACTGGCATGTCGGAAAAATGCTTTGGCTTTATAATGGAAAGATCTATGAGAACACGCCGTCTTTTGTTCGATTTGGACGTTCACTTATTTCTTGGTTAATTCGTCCTTTTTCTTATCACTTGATGAGCAAATATATCCGTAATAAGGATTATTTCGACGATCGATAATAATAAATCACGAAAATACGGGTGAGATCTCAAAAATAAACTCTTAAGCTTACGTAAGCACCTGTTTTTATAGATTTGGCCGTTTTTGTTGCGCCTTCCATAAAGGCCATCAATAAATACGATATAAACAATAAAAAACAAGAGTCTACTCTCCAGTTATTCAATGAAAATGACATAGTGAACGTCTCAGTGCTAACAAAAATAGCAAATACCAATGCATATATATCAACACATTGATAGAGATAATTTGACATATTTGTAACTCATGACATAGTTATCCAACTATATCGAATACAAATGTTATCTCATGCTGCTCAAAGACAAACACCAGTTCACTCAATGCATCAAAATTGACGACTCCGGTTGTTACATCGCCATGTATAAAAACTACGTGATGAAAAGTGTTTTTCAACCTATCTTTTGTTCTTCCGGAAGAGTCATTGGATTGGAAGCCTTAGTCCGTTTATTCGATAATCACGGTCACGCTATCCCGCCAAATTTATTTTTCCAAAACGAAAACATTCCTCTTTCAGACCAACTCAATGTTGATCGATTAAGTCGAGTGATTCATATTCGAAATTTCAGTATGTCTAGTTACCGGGAAAGGTTATTATTTCTGAACTTCTTACCGATTTCTAGTGAGCGACTGGCCGCCGAAGGGTTACATTCATCATTATTAATGTCACGTCTCAAAGCACTTCAAATCGACTGCAAACGTGTTGTTGTTGAGTTGGTTGAGCTGACGTCATTTAGCCCAAAAACATTGGCCTCTGCTGCCAGACATTTGAGCGATGCCAGCTTCCTCATTGCGATTGATGATTTTGGTTGTAAGGAATCGAACCCCGAAAGAGTCGCATCCATTCGACCTAACATTCTCAAATTTGACCGCCAACTCCTGCTAGATTACATCGATGGTGACACTGTTAATTTAATGCGAGGCATTGCGTTAGCAAAAGCGAGCGGAGCAAAAACGGTTATCGAAGGGGTAGAAACAGAAGAACAACTTAAGATAATGAAAACACTCGGGTTTGATTTTTACCAAGGCTATCATCTAGCAATGCCAATGGCGCTCGAACCTAGGTTAAAACAAGTGGTTTAACACTGAGCACCACCACAAGTTATTGATATCTACACGTTGAGGCCCAGTGACTAACCATATATGCCGCTGCACATTACAGTGCCTCTCCGGCTTTTAGAAACGCTTTCCGAGCATAAACGTAACGCCCTCTCGTGTCTTGCCGCTTTGTGCCATCAATGATGCTTCCCAATTCTCAGCGAAGGCTTTTTGTAGTCCCACCATGGTTGACCATCGACTAGACGATTGTGTTGCGCTGAATTTGATATCAGCCAATTGACCTTTTAATTGTTTTTGATAATCCTGATATTGCCCTCCTATAACGATGCGCCACCCACTATCGCCAATATTCAAGCCCACCAGCGGAGTCACCACGAGTGCATCTAAGCTTACTCCCACTCCTGAAACAGACGTAGAGACATACTGCGCATCAATCGTAGCAAAGTAGTTTTTGTGTCCATAGGCCAACGTTGACCCAACCGCTGTAACGGTTGAGGTTGTTGCCATGCCATTCGCTTCCAAGCGGGCTATGTTGTCGCTATCAAGTCCTGCCACCCCTATCGAGATATTTGATGATGTCACCGCCTTCCCAACCATGGCGTTAAATCCCCAAAATGGTAAAAGCCATACATCAGCTCTGACGGCTACGATACTGGTTGTGTTCGTTGTAGAGCTTCCACCACTTGGTAACACGTCATCAACAGGTTCGCCGTCTATTTTAAAGTCACCAAGGTTCATCAAATCTTCTTGTTGGTGAGTAAACAGCGAGATCCCTACTGGCTTGGGTAGCTTAATACCCATATCTCGAACACGATCGCCATAAAATGGCAAAGTACGTCCGTAATCTTCGTCACTTGAGATGTTGCGATCCGCCGCATCCACTATATTGTTAAAAAGCAGCGTTAACGCAGTGAGTAATAGCGATACGGCTAGCAATAATAACCGCTTAAACCACGAAGAGAGATGTTGTGTGTTCACATGAATAAACCTACCGAGAAATGGGTCGGTGATTCTAACAAGCATATGAAAACAAAAATAATTTCCATTTAGCATGAGACAAGGGTTGAAAATACACTCTATCGATACAACATCATTCATAACAAGGAGGTGACAGTGTCGACTACACCATCAAAATTAAGATTATTTTCGCAAGGTGTTTTGGCCATGATGCCCCTTAGCCTAGCGGTTGTCCCATGGGGATTTTTAGCCGGTTCCTTTGCCATTGAGTCGGGTCTAACACCGCTGGAAGGTCAAGCAATGAGCGCTGTCTTATTTGCTGGTGCAGCACAACTCGTCGCGATGGGCATGATTAAATCCGGCGCAACTATTATGACGATGGTGATTACTATTTTCTTCATCACTTCTCGTCACTTTCTTTATAGCCTGTCAATGAGAGAACACATTTCATCGTTGCCATTAAGATGGCGATTAGGATTAGGTTTTCTACTCACCGACGAGTTATTTGCTTTGTGTGGCCACAAAACACCTCAACAGTTTGACCGCTGGTTTGCATTTGGTGCTGGAATATCTTTCTATGTTATCTGGAATGTCGCAACACTAGTGGGCCTCATCATTGGTGCTCAAATACCCGACTTGCAACAATACGGCTTAGAATTTGCAGTTGCCGCGACGTTTATTGCCATTGTCGTACCCAATATTCAATCGATACCAACCCTATTAGCGGTCGTATCAGCGTTAATGACTTCGGTTGTACTGGCGGTTATGAATGTTGAGTTAGGACTTGTTATTGCCAGCGTTGTCGGCATGAGTGTGGGGTACTTTAGCGAAGGTCGACTAGGTAATAGGAAGTATCGCTCATGATATTTGGGGTTATATTACTGCTTACTGCTATCGTTTTTATCAGCCGCTATCTCTTTTTAGAGCCGAAAGTACCGTTAAGAATTAGTGCTAGCACCAAGCGATTTCTCAGTTACGCCAGCCCAGCGGTGCTCACCGCAATTTGGGGGCCTATCGTATTTCTTCCGCATGGTGAACTCAATTGGAACGATAACTTACCTTATTGCTTAGGCGCAGTCTTTGCCATAGCCTGCGCACGAGTGACAAATAACGTATTGGTCACGACCATCATCAGTATTCTGGTGTTTTTAACACTCAAGGTTTGGGTATTTGCGTCATGAACGCTCAGTAGATCGTTAACTCTTTGTCGATCGCCAACTCTTTGTAAATCATTAAATTTATTTTGGATTACCCTCATCAAGCTCTCGCTTTCTTTTCGCACGATTAGATAGTCCATTTGGCGGTTTGACTGGCACAGCCCGCCTTTCATGCAGCAAGTGGCGAATCGATAAAATTGGATGAGGCAACAGCATTCTAGGGCCCGCGTAACGCATAACGACTTGCATCTGCGATTTTGGTTCCGGCTTATAACAATGAATGGGGCATTTATTGCAGGTAGGTTTCGTTTGTCCGTAAGGACAGCGGTCTAATCGCATCTCTGCATAATCGAGCAACGCTTGGCATGATTCACAGAGACCACCTGACTGATGATGGTCTCGACAGTAAATCGCAACCATCGCCTGAACCGTTTTAAACTCTGTTGCTAGCTCGTCAGAAAGCAATGTCGAGGGTATTAGTTTCATTCTTAATAAATCAATAATGAGTCTTCAATAGGTAGATAGTCATCGGCCACCTCGATGAGGTTGTTCGCAGTTAATGCACGTGCACTTATGACGGTCACCTTTTTGCCCAACCGCTGTTGAATGCGTTCAACCAAAATCTGAAAGTCACCATCTCCAGACAACAACACGATTCTATCAACATTAGCTGCCAACTCTATGGCATCAAGCGCGATACCTACATCCCAATCGCCTTTTGCACTACCATCAGAACGTTGAATAAAAGGCTTGAGGTGCACCTTGAACCCAATGCCTCTTAATATATGGTGAAATTGTCGTTGCTTAGGATCCGTCGACGAAATGGCGTAGGCGTTGGCCGAATCAATTTGATATCGCTCAGAAAGTTGGCGCCATAAAGCGTTGTAGTCAAAGCGACTTTTGAAAGCTTGACGTGTTGTATAATAGATATTTTGTACATCAACCAGTACGGCAATTGTTTCCATAATTCAAACCTAAGCGGATTTTTTAGCATCATAGCAGATCTAAATCGGTAAAGGGCTCGCTTAATTATTCCCTCAACGCAGAAGACGAAAGACCAACCTCTTTCAGTCTTTTGTCTTCAACGCTTCTCTCTATTTACGTAAGGCTCTTAACCTTACGCACGACGGTTGAATTTACGCCAGACCGCTAGCCGTCACTCTTTTGTGCTAGGTGGCTACTGACCAAGCTAGCAACCATAATAGCCAGATAAAAACTTCCCGTGATAGATTCCAAAAAGACAAAAAATTTGGGAATGGCCAATGTTGGGGAGATATCCCCATAGCCAACCGTAGTAAGCGTGATAAAACTGAAATAAATGACCTCAAAAAGGTTGTCTAGCCAAGGTTTATGAGCGAGGCCATTAAAGGGGTCGACAAAAATTTCCAGTTGAATGAGATAAATGAACGTGAAACTCAATCCAAATAACAGATACACACAAATTGAGCCAACAATCTGATTCAGTGTCACTGTTTTCGCCATGACCACTTGTCTCAGCGCGGAATACGTTTGTGCCAGTACAAACAACAACATGGCGGACATAGTAACCAATGACAGGTCATGGTCTTCAAACAAAGAAATCGAACCAGATATGACGATCACTAACAGCATCACGGCGTACCATGACCGATAAAAGGTTTGTTTTCGTTGAACACCCACAATTGACGTAGACATACATAGTACCAATAGCGCAAGCACATAAGATTGTGCCTCGTCTTTAAATTGGTGCACGACCGCGCTTAAAAAAAAGAGAACCAACAACGACACAAGTAAGAAAAAGAAATTATCGTCTTTTGTCACCAATTTCACGTTAATACCTCCTAAAGCATTTCTTTGGCAATGAGATGCAACAGATACGTTTCACGCTCAATACTCATCCCTTTTTTATCACTCTCAATAATAGTTTTTTCATTAAATGCGATGGCTTCATGAATATCAATCCAAACGGGCTTCATTCCATTTTTTACTTCATAGTCCTCATAAGCTGTCTTACCTAATACTTTGTCTACTTTGCATGAGTAACAATACGAGACCATATGTACGACATCGGCGTTGTCCTTATGCCATGGTCGGAATTCTTCGTAGATTCCGTACGGTTTGATGCCATGAATATTTTGGGCCCCTGTCTCTTCTTCCAATTCTCGCACCATCCCAGCAATAATATCTTCCCCTTCGTCCAATCCGCCACCAGGTAAAGAATAGTCGTGGTAACGCTCTGTGAACAATAACAAGATTTTTTCGCCATCGATTGCAATCGCACGCGTCGCCTTTCTTTGAAAAATAACCTTGTCATCTAAATGCTCGATCGACGGGTGAATCGCAGTGGTTATATGTCGCATGTCTTACTCTGTATAGTCGTAATTTTCGGTAAGTCTATCATAGTCTCGACGCAATACCCTTCATGACTTCTACCGTGAATTCACCGTGTAATCCCAGACGTAAACGCAACGTATTTGGTCGTCAGATTAATAAGGCAAAACCATTTAATGTAAGAATAATAGTCACAACTCTCAATTTATACGTTTCAAAGACTTAAATAGTAAAATTTTTACCTAACATGAACACTTTTCTTTCGTAATCTCCTACACTTATGCGAAAGCCTGATGTGAAATAGGAGTAAAGATGAAGAAAGTACAGTGGGTTATGGCGACAGTCGCGCTTGGAATGTTAGCTGGATGTGCAAGTGAGCCCGATAAATACGATGTCGATGAGATAACCGTCATTAGTGATCCCGCTTACGTATATTGTGTTGAACAAGGCAATAAACTCGCTCGCTTCACTGAAAACGGCAAACGCGTACCGTATTGCATTATCTCGGATGATGAAAAATATACGGTTTGGGATTACTACGAAAACCGTAATAAAGAAGATAAAAATTAACGATAGCGATACCTATCAGCGAAAGAGCATTGAACTCAATGCTCTTTTAATTTTCGGCTAAACAATACCGCCTGCCTAACTACTTCTCGCTAAAGCGACAGCTAACCAACGACTTCGCTAACAACGCCGCCCCATTGGGGATTAATAGACTATTTATTTGTAAGTAACTAGCGATGCAATGAATATTACCAATAACAGCTGATTTCAATCAGATTACTATCCGGGTCAAGGAAATAAAGTGAAGTGATCTCTCCCTTTGCGCCTGACTTTTTAACGGGTCCTTCCACTATCTCCACTTCCTCTTTAACTAAATGCGCAGCTACCTCAGCTAACGTCCAACAAGTTATTAAGCATAAATCCGCAGAGCCAACTCGTGCATGGTTTCGAGGTTCTTGCCCAAGTAACTGAAAATTGATTTTTTGATGACCAAACTTAACGGCCCGCCGCCCGTTCGCAAACGACACAGCCTCCATCAGTAACACTCGTTGATAAAAGCGTACAGACTCTTCGATATTAGACACGGTAAGCACTAGGTGATCAATATGGGATATCATGGCTACTCCTTTTGAATTGGCGAACCTGCTTTACCCATTTAGGCTAAGTTGGCTAATAATATCAATGACTACAGGTATCACAGACACCACCAGCAGACCTGCCATAACATAATTAAACCATGCACGGTTTCTATCACTATTTAGCCATTTCTTAACCATTGAACCAAAGAGTAACCAAATGCCAACACAAGGGAAAGACACCACAAAAAACGTCAATGCTATCGTCAGGTTTTGGCTATAAAAGTTGGACCCAGACGTCGTAAACGCGGCAATGGCTCCCGTTGCGACCACCCAAGCTTTAGCATTGACCCACTGAAAGAGTGCTCCTTTAATAAATGAGAAAGGACGAGCTTGAGATGATGTTCGAACTGAACCGGATGAATTTGCAATCAACCAAGCCAAATACAATAAATAGAACGTACCGATGCATTTAATAATGAGATGTAAGCTAGGAAATAACTCAAAAAGCTGTGCAAAACCCAGCCCAACAAGCAATAACATGACGGCAAAACCAACACAAATACCTATCAGCAACGGTAAGCTTTTTTTAACGCCAAAATTCACGCCTGAAGTCATCACCATGATGTTATTCGGGCCAGGCGTGACGGATGCAGAAAACGCAAAGAGCACGACCGTGAGAAAGTATTCCATTTACCAATCCATGTTAATGTCAGCATTAAAACAAACATGGGGATTGCATAATATTTAGTCAACCCCTGTTTATCATTAACCCCAGTTTGGCTCTCTCAACTTCATAAAAAGACCGACATAAAAATGCCCACCGAACTGAGGTGGGCACGCATCGCCAAAACTAACGTATTAAGTCAACCAATGCTTACATGCGCCTAAGGGGCTGCACAACACTCTCTAAACCTTCTATTTTTAGACACAAGCACAACTTGAGTAGCGAACCAATTTCTCCCTCAGGAAAGCCCTTCTTATCGAACCAAAGCAGGTATTCTTCGGGCAGGTCGATCAGCACTCGCCCTGCATATTTCCCAAAGGGCATTTTCATTGTCGCCAGTTTTATCAGGTTCTCTTTATTTAGCATGGGACTTTAATGGTCTCTTGTGAATGAAGTCAGGCTACGTTACTGAGTGCTTTCTAATGTCACCCCTAAACGCTCTACCCACCAATTTATCACATCTTTGGCGTCATCTAAGGAATCAATCATTGTCGACATGTCTTTATTACCTGAACGACGATCAATAACGGCAATAATAGGGTCATCTGTTATTGAGTCTGAGACCATAAGCTCGATAGTGGCCTTACCGACGTTGGTGTGCTCTCCCGTTGTGATTTTAGATATCGTCGAAATACCCAAGCCAACAGGCAAAATGCTGCTTGTGACCGCAAGCACGGGGTTTGGTGTCTCTATATTACTAATAGCGATACTGATTCGCAGTGTGCTGTCAGATGGAGTATCAACAATACGTTTATAACTAGAGAGCTTCTCTGACAACTTAGTTTTCAAGTGCTCTGTAAGTAAGGTAATTTCATCATCCGATAGTTCGCTCTCTTCAACGACGACATAGATACGATCTAGAACCACACTATCATAACGCTTTAAAATTGATTCCAACTCATCTTTTGAGGTGATGTCTTCTCTAGACCAAATAAGGTCAACGCCACCCTCAGGGCCTACTCGAAAATCATTGTAACTTTTGAAACGCGCATTGTCGGGAGAAGGTTTAAGCGCGCAGCCCGTCATTGTCATCGCCGTGAGCAAAACGCCCAATATCCATTTATTCATATTAATTCTTACTTGATAATGTCGAGCATTGATAGAACACGGCCAACCAAATGGTTTTCTCTTTGTTTGACGTCGATTTTACCCGATGTTTTGTATTCGCTGGAATGTTGACATAATCGCCCGCCTTGAGCGTTATTTCACACCCATCAGCGTATTCAATCACACCCTCTCCTTGGATTACAGACACCCACTCGTGTTCATCTTGATTGTACCAATCGTCAACACAGCTCGAATGTCCATCAGAGACAATCCTTTCTATTCGTATATTCGAGTGGTTTTGAATATCTTCAAAAAGTTCGTTGGTAATGACATCTGGGATACCACTAAAAAGATTACCTCTTTCCATTTTAATTCCAAATCGCTTTAAAGGAATGTTTATGATACCAAACATTATACAGAACAACAAACCGTATAATGTTTGGTGTTATTTTCTGGTGTGCTAGTAACTCGTCCATTTTAATCATTTACGGTTTAATTCGTTATCGACGATCTTCAGGAAAAAAAAGACCTGCTAAAAAGCGGCCCTCAGTCAACAAATTTAACGTTGAAACAACCAGATCTTGGTTCTATGTAAACCAACCAAGTTGATATCTTTGCGAAATCATAAAATTAGTTTAATGCTATCGGTAAGAAAGCTTCTCACACTATTCTAGCACTCATTATTTTATATTAACGTTCGATATTCGTTAATGAGCCACTTATCTCAAACTCACTTTTGGACAGAGGCCACTTAGCTTATCGCTCTTCAAACCATCTCTATTAGGCCGTCATCTTCGTCCAGACGAGGATCTTCATCAGCGTATGACTCACTTAAATAGGAATGAACGACATTAAAATAGGTCCACAACGCGCTGACGAAGACACGCTAACGGAAGCTGAACTGGCACGCTTTTGGGCAAACACTTATCTAAACCTAATCACATCACATCACATCACAGTTTCTATTTTCGAGCGGACAGTCTACGCACACAATCAAAATCAAACGTTTTTTTAAAGTTCAATCGGCTAAATTAATACGTTTGGGAGGTACGAGCCTGTAATTTAATTATGTTTCTACAGCGACCAAAACCACACAACGATGAAACTCTAGAGAGCTTCCTTATTTGGGTCGCGAACAAAAACGGCTATGAAGACGTACGCTGTTTTTGTAATGATCTAGTATATTACTGAATGTCCGAAGATAACTGCTAGATAACCAAGAGGGACAAAAGATGAAGATTGCTGTTACTGCCGCAAGTGGGAAGTTGGGCTCTGCTATCGTAGAAGCCACCGTCAAATTAACCTCAAAAGATCAAGTGATCGCTCTAGCAAGAACCCCAGAGCGAGCTCTTGGCTTGGGTGTCGAAGTGCGGCCGGGCGATTATGAGGATGCTCAGCAGCTCGAACAATCATTACAAGGTGTGGATGTGGTTTTGCTAGTGTCTGGTATGGATGCTCCGGATAAGCGTATTGGACAGCACCGCAATGTGATTGAAGCCGCTAAAAAGGCAGGCGTGAGAAAAATCGTTTATACCAGTGTGCAAGGCGCCGAGGAAAACACGGCATTTTCTCCTGTCATTCAAAGTAATCGTCAAACAGAGCAAGATGTTCGTGAGAGCGGACTTGAATGGGTGAACGGCCGCAATGGTATCTATATCGAACCTGACATCGAATATATTGAGAGCTATAAGAAAGCGGGGAGCATCTTTAATTGCGCAGGTGAAGGCAAGTGTGGTTATACAACCCGCGAGGAGTTGGGTTACGCTTACGCGCGCATGCTCGTTGAAGATAAGCATAACGGCAATACCTACAATCTGCACAGTGATGCTATTACCCAAGCACAGCTCACGGATTACATGAATGACGCGTTTGGGACCGATCTTACATTCACGTCAATGAGTGTTGAAGAATATCGCTTAGACAGAGTCACTGAATTAGGTGACTTTATTGGAACGGTTATCGCTGGTATTTATCAAGGTATCCTTGAAGGTAAGTCGGATAACCCTAGTCATTTCGAACAAGCTGCAGGACGCAAGCATGTTAGCTGGCAAGATTACTTTTCAAAGCTTAAATCTCAGCAATAGCTTCTGGTAATTCCCTTCATACAATGTTCAAGAGATAAAAAGTCTGGCGCTTGGCCAGACTTATTCGTTGTTGGGAGAACCGGTCTTAGCTTTAATAAGGCTTAAAGCGCTTGCTCTACCTTGGTGGCGACACTTGCTTCTACCCAAGGCTTCCATACCTGTGGTGAGGTTTCTAGAAAGTAATACATGGCTTCTTCGGCGTCGGCTTGGTTGTCTTCCATCCATGCCAATAATTCACTCATTTGTTTATTGGTAAAACCACGTTTTTCAAAGTATTGGTAAGCAAGAGGCTCATTATTAGCAAAGGCTTCTGTAGTGATTGTGTGGACTGGTGCTGGTGGGTACATGGTCACTTTAGGGGACTCACAATCAGGTTGAGTCGTACAGTTACGGAACTCTTCAATGTCGGTACCGCTTCCGAAATCAACCTTAACCATATCGTATTTACCTAACACAGGTGTTGGTGACCAATAGTAACCAAACCATGGCTTTTCACGTTCGTAAGCTTTTGCAATGGTTCCTGCAAGTGCAGCACCTGAACCCGGATCAACCATTTCAAACCCATGTTTATCTAAACCCATAGCATTAAATAAGTGTTCGGAGGTTATCTGGCATGTCCATCCTGCTGGGCAGCCATAGAATGCAAATTTTTCATCGTCTTCTGGGTGTTCGAATAACTTAGCATGTTTAATAACACCTTCTATTGTCGTCATCTCTGGATACTGTTCAACAAGGTAGTTGGGTACCCAGAAACCCTCTTCACCACCGTTTACTAAAGCCTTACCGGCGTAACGTAGACGCTTATCCGCGACCCCCTTATCTAACGCTTCTTTGATGCCATTAGTCCAAAGCTCTGGCGCAACATCAGGTTGACCTTTTTCTATCATTGATGTGCCCGTAGGGACGCTATCGCCGGGGATTAAATCTGCTTCACAACCGTAGCCGTTATTCAAAATGAATTGGTCAATATGGGCAATAAGGCTTGCTGAATTCCAGTTCATGTCTGCAATGGTGATCTCTCCGCATTCATCAGCACTGGCGCGGGCAGAAAACGCAGCAAGGAGCACGATGGGAAGCATGAGTTTGTTAATCTGCATTGACGTAATTCCTTTTCTTATAAGAAACTTATTCACTATAAAAACAGAAATGTGTGGCAGATAAAAGAGACTGAGATCTAAATTTAAACGATTTGTGATCCGCACCAGCAGTCCTAGACACTGAGTTAAGTCAGCTGGAATCCAGATAATTGACGTACAATTAACTCATCATCTAGCTCTTCACAAATTTTCTGCAGGCTTTTTGAAATCGCACTGGTTGTTTTACCCATGCGCGTTGCAGTTCGACTCATATTTTGAGTACGTGCTTAATCAGTCAAAAGCTTTATCTGATTTAAATCCGATAATTTTCTATCCACGCTTCATAACCTTACTCAGAACTTATACATATAACCGCTTCTTCTACGTTTTCAGGCAAAAAAAGAGCCGCTAAAAAGCGGCCCTCATTCAACAAATTTTGCTAAGCGTTAACTTATGCGTCTTTGCCGTAAACGTTGTTCTCTTGCTCTTGTACACGGATGAACGTGGTACGCTTCGTTAGCTCTTTAAGCTTTGCCGCGCCTACGTATGTACAAGTTGAACGTACACCACCAAGGATGTCTGAAATCGTATCGTTCACGTCACCACGGTAAGGAAGAAGCACTGTTTTGCCTTCTGCTGCGCGGTATTTAGCAACGCCACCTGAGTGCTTCGCCATTGCGCTTTCTGAAGACATGCCGTAGAACTTCATGAACGTCTTACCGTCTTTTTCAATGACATCGCCACCAGATTGTTCGTGGCCAGCAAGCATACCGCCAAGCATTACGAAATCTGCACCGCCACCAAACGCTTTAGCAACGTCACCAGCACAAGCACAGCCGCCGTCACCAATGATCATACCGCCAAGGCCATGAGCTGCGTCTGCACACTCAATGATGGCAGAAAGTTGTGGGTAACCTACGCCTGTTTTAACACGTGTCGTACACACTGAACCAGGGCCGATACCTACTTTAACAATGTCCGCACCAGCAAGAATAAGCTCTTCACACATATCACCAGTCACAACATTACCTGCAGAGATCGTCATCGTTGGGAATTCAGCACGTACACGTTGAACGTACTCAACAAGGTGCTCTGAATACCCGTTTGCGATATCAATACAAATAAACTCAAGATCGTCGCTTAACGCCAAGATAGCTTTTGTTTTTTCAAACTCGCGGTCAGACGTACCAGTAGAAACAAATACTTTGTTCAATGTTTCTTTATCAGCGCCTTTTACGAATTCAGCCCACTGCTCAACACTGTAATGCTTGTGCATTGCCGTCATAACGCCGTGTTTCGCTAACTCAGTCGCCATTTCAAAGCTACCAACTGAATCCATATTTGCTGCAATGACAGGAGTACCTGACCATTGACGACCACTATGCTTGAATGTAAAATCGCGGGTTAAATTTACTTGAGAACGACTTTTTAGTGTTGAGCGCTTAGGGCGAAACAGTACATCTTTAAAGCCTAACTTAAGTTCTTGTTCGATACGCATTGTATTTATTCCTTGATTTGTTAGTAAATGTTCCAGTGGGCATATCACTTACATAACTAAGCATAGTGCGTGGCAAAACGTTGGCAGACGGTTTACCTTTCTTCGGACACAAAAAAACCGGAGCGTTGGCAGGCGCTCCGGTTTTCAGCATTATAGGTTGGGAAATAAATCTTACAAGACTGATTTTTCAAATTTATTTGTGATACTATTTCGAACATCTGCAAATCTGCTCAATTCTAAGTGCTTATTCTTTAAGCTAAAACATTATTAACTTATTGTTTATTAAATTAATAATGTTGATTAAACACAACATGCCTTATCTCAACACCAGCGCTCAACTTGGACAAAAAACAACCAAGCAAACGATTCTCTAAGAAAAAACCGCTAATCAGCCGTTCAAAAAATGATCAGCAATGCTATTTCGCAATGATTGTTAGCGCACAAATTTGTAAATATTTCGTTCAAAATACTCATTTTTATGCTGAAACACCCTATCCATTGACACAGACACGGCCATTAAAAACTCTGAGTCTCCATCATCTGTTATAACTATTCGCGACTTCCCTTAAGTATGGAAGTAAATCACTGGCCAGCATACCAACCTCGCCTCGCTCTTCTGCACACTGATCAGCAGCAATACTATGAACTAAGGTCCCTAGGACCGCTGCTTGATATGGCGAATAGCCCTGAGCAAGTAAGCCAGTAATGACCCCAGCGAGGACATCGCCCATACCTCCTATTGCCATTCCAGGGTTACCAGCATGGCAAACAACGGTATTGTTACCATCGCAGACTAACGTCCCTGCACCTTTTAGGACAATGATACCGCCGAAACGATCTACCAATTGATTCGCCGCGAGATATCGGTTTTCTTCGATAGTTGCAACCGATACATCCAATAAACTCGCCGCTTCACCAGGGTGTGGCGTAAGAATACGTATTGATGATGACAAATTTGATGTCTTGCGGGCTAGCCAATATAGCGCGTCAGCATCTAACACCCGAGCGATATTGTGCGTATCGAAATACAACTCGGCTTCAGAAAAGCGCTTTTCCCCCCATTGATTACGTCCTAGCCCAACACCTACACAAGCAACCGTTCCCCAAGATAAATGACGATGACCCCACTCAACTATCATGGCCTCGGGCAATAGAGAACGAAGGGGGGTTAGGCTGTCTGTATGACTAACGGTCGTCACGAGTCCCGCTCCTACCCTAAATGCAGCGGCAGAAGCAAGATAGGCTGCACCACTCATACCGCTGTCGCCACCAATCACCACGACTTTCCCTTGATTACCTTTGTGTGCATCTCTCTTTCTTGATCGAATCTGTGACATCCACTGGTTGTTCGACAATTGAGCAAGCGGTGTGATAACACGCCTAAATTCATCCTGAATGCCCAAGCCAGCAAACACGAGTTGCCCAACATATTGTCGTGCATTACCCGTGACGAGCCCTGACTTAACGCCAATAAACGTTACGGTGTGAGATGCAATAATAGCCTTACCAAAGACGTGTCCTGTATCCGCATCGATGCCGGAAGGAACGTCAATAGAGACAACAGGCAGATTTGACTGATTAATACGGTCAATTACATGAGAGTGGTAAGCACGCGCAGGGCCGGATAGACCGGTGCCTAATATCGCATCGACAACAACATTTATTGAATCAGGTACGATATTGGTTGGTGACGTAATCGAACCACCAAGATTCAGGAAGTGATTTTTGGCGTGTAAAGCATCGCCACTCAGTAATTCAGTACTGCCAACTTGCCACAACGTCACCGAGATGTTCGCCTGCAAGGCCAGCGCAGCCGTGATATAACCATCACCGCCGTTACTTCCTTTACCACAACAGATCAGAATATGATTGAGAGAGGGGTATGTATCCATTAGGTAATCGAAAACCGATTGCCCAGCGCGTTCCATTAAAGTAGAAAGTTCGATATTCAGGTGCGATGCAACCACCTTCTCGCCTTGCCTGACCGACTCGGTACTGTAAAGCTCACAAGGTAAGGTATGCGTATAATTACACTGCTTCATCATTAACCCTCACCTTGTCGTAAGTAATGATAGGTCGTCAGTATTAATGGATAGAGCGTTTCGAACTCTTAATGTAAACCGTTCTATCTAAAACTGCGGCCAAAAGATATGAAATGCAAAACGGATGACAATAGCAGCTATAACCAAGGAAACACCCAGTCTGTAGCGCTTATATTCTGTTACGTTCATCGGTACTCGCTTATAAAACATGGTTATAACACCTTTCCAGTCCTGACTACGACGGCCATACTGAACCATACCCGTTAAAATAAACATGATACCGACTAAAAGCAGTCCTTTTTCCGCCAAATATAAACTCGTTTCCATTCGTCCCACTCTCCCTAATGCTTGTAGTAGCCAACAATTATACTGACTCAGTGTAGGAGGTTCTTAGGATGAAAGCTGTAGGACTATAGTCTAACGTCTTCAAAGCCATTAAGTCCTTAGCGATATCGCGCCAGTCATCAATTTCGCTAATGAGGTGTTTTTTTTGTTTCTCTGTCAGTGTATTGAGAGACTTAGCGATGTATTTCGCTGCTGTCTGGCGATTACTAAGAACTTTGGCAGTCAAAGCTTCCGAGTAGTAGCTGTCAGGCGAATTCATAAAACGTTGAAATTCAGGTTGAAAGTAAGCAAGATCGTTTCTTCTGAGTAGCAACTGCTTGATGTATCTTTGCATATTTTCTCGATGCATTTGCCAGTCAACCGCTGTTATTTCCATGCTTTCTGACCATTCAATTGCCAACAAATGATGTTCGGGTGTGACTTCCCCATACCAACGCTCAAAACTACTTTCGATCCGCTCTTGATACAACTGGCGAATGGATGCCTCATCTAATCCTTGATATTTCTCCAATAACTTTTTGTCTTGTTTCGCAAGGTTTTTCACCAACTCATTGACCTGTTCGTCGTTCAATTGCTGAGTCAACGCATAGAGATCGGGGGTCATTCGCTCTACCAATCGTTGGCTGTGCTGCCTGACCTCCCTCATTTGTTCTAAAACAAATGCTTGCGACGCTTGATTAGGGTCTTGCTGTCGAATTGTATCTAATTGGCGAAGATAGGAAGGCAATTCTTCTTGACGGTGCCAGTCACTTAACACTTCTATTCTTTCACTCAAGATCTCTTCTTGCCCGCCAGTCAAGGTGACATAATCGTCGATATATTCAACAATGATCCAATCCAAATTACTGTAGAGAAATTTTGTGCCACAACCCACTAGCGTGACTAGTGCGAATACCGCTGCGACACTATTTCTCAGCATAGTGTTATTCATGACCAACATCCCTACCCTTACTATGTAATCATTAGTATCCATTCCTAGTTAAGAATAGATGAAATGTGAAGCACGACAATGTGGCTGTGCATTTGGTTAGTGACTTTGTGAATACTGAATTGACGGGAAGCTAGTTTATGGAAAACTCAGTCAATCGCACAAGCACAATATGCACTCATACTTATATTGATCACTTCAAATTTACGCCGTTTTATTTGCCATCAAGTTCAACCATTCTGTGAAAATTCACACTGTAAATCATTACAAACAAAGGGCCAACTAGCACTTTAGTTTAGTACGAGCAGGTTCATTTTTATCCAATCTGGCTGAGCATTTATATTGCGCCTGCTTTTTTATATGAAACTTAACGACTTTTTTTTGCCAATACCCTGTTATTAAACTATTTTTATCAGTGATGTACCGTAATACACATTTTAAGGATAAAGGACGTCATTATGAGAATAACAGTGGTAGCAGCCGCAATACTAAGTGCCTTGACCGTACCACAGGTCACGGCGGATGAAGGGTTTTACTTAGGTGGCCGTTTAGGTGGTTCACAACTTTCCGACGCTTGTAATATAGCAGGCGCGGATTGTACAGACAGCGGCTTTAGTGCCGGTTTCTTTGGCGGATACGATTGGAATGATTACATCGCTTTAGAATTTGCATACGATTGGTTGGGCAATTACAAAACATCATTTGTAGATAACGGCATCGGTTACACTCAAGATGCGAGCCTGAGTGCCGCGACGCTAGCGCCGAAGTTTTCGTATCCTTTCACTGAGGATTGGTCTGTTTTTGGTAAGATTGGTGCGGCCTACACCACCTATGGTGATCGAAAAACTACAGCGCTTATGGGTGGGGTTGGGGTTGAGTATGATTTTGCCACTGCATGGTCGGGTCGACTCGAATATCAACGAATTAATGACGCAAAAGACGACTGGTTTAACACTGACGTTGATACATTATGGCTTGGTGTTTCCTACTCATTTGGTAACGCAGCGGCCGCTGCAACGGCCGCTGCTGCTGCAGCCGCTACAACACAAGTGGAGCCAGCGCCAACCGAAGCTGTGGCAACAGCGGTTGTCATGACTAAGACATTTGAACAAGCCTCTGGACAAGAGAATTTTGGCTTTAACAGCACATCACTTGATGAAGAGCGTTTATCTGATTTCGAACCATTGGTCGTACTTATGACCGATCACCCTGAAGCGAGTGTTGAAATTGTTGGATATACGGATTCATCTGGACCAGAAGAGGTCAATCAACGAATCTCTGAAGAGCGTGCTGAGTCTATCGCCTCTTACCTCGAGTCTAAAGGTATTGAACGTTCAAGAATGACGGTCAGTGGTATGGGTGAGGCGAATCCTATTGCTGATAATTCAACATCAGAAGGACGAGCACAAAATAGGCGCGTAGAACTCACTGTTCCGGAATTTGAGTACACAGTCGAAGAAATGCAAAAGTAAAGTCATACAGTACAGAAGATTAATTGCATCTCAACCAAATGCCAGTCCGTTTAGACTGGCATTTTTTAATATGCAACAAGATAAATGGTTATGCACAAAATGCTGATACCACGTGTAAATATCAACGAATTAGTCATGTTTAAAGGTAGGTTCTCGTAATCCAAACTAGAATAACTATTAACGTTAACATTAACTTAGTACGCTTTAACTGGATCATATATGAACTCAAACAATAATAGAGCAGTCAACTCAATCGTAGGCGCGCTGGTTGCTGATGCCGCATCTATGGGGTTTCATTGGTTATACGACCAAGTCACGATTAAAACACTATCAAACGGAACACCAGAGTTCCACGCGCCAAACGCTAAGGATTACATTGATAGAGGATACTTTGCGCACACAAACAAGAGACCTGGTGACGTGTCTCAATATGGCGCCCAGCTTGTATCGATGATAGATGCTATCGCAGATAGAGGAAATTACGAAGAAAGCCAGTATATTGACAGCTTTCGTCAATGGTTCGATTTTGGCGGTTTTTGGCAAGGCTATATAGATAAACCAACGAGACAAACTCTCCTCAACCTCCACCATCTTGAAATTAAGGGTACCCCACTTACCGCTTGTGGTGCTGATGACAAGCAAAACCCAGCGCTATCTAAACTTCCAGCACTCGTCGCGAAACATTACCTGGACCCTAATTTATTTACGCTCGCCGAATCCGCAATACGAGTCACTAACAATAATACTGAAGCTGTTGATTATGGCCTTGCCGCTACCGCCATTTTAAAAGCCGCTATTGAAGGCAAGACACCTGTCGAATGTGTCCAGAGTGCGAAGAATTTGTCGGCGGTGGTTGACGAAGCAATTTCAAGCGCTGAGGAGATGGTACTGCAACCATCAACCGTGGTTGCGGAAAAACTTGGGATGCACTGCAGCCTAGAAGCCGCGTTTCCAGTCACGTTGCATCTATTACTCAACGCACATAGTTATGAAGCCACGATCCGGGAAAACATATTTTGTGGTGGCGATAGTTGTGGTCGCGCCATTTTATTAGGCGCAACGTTGGGCGCTTGTTATCAAAGCAAGCAGCAGGGTATTCCTAGAACCTGGGAAGGCCGAGTCATGTTCCCCAAATCGCTGCTCGCTTATTATCAACTACTGTACGCTAATCCATAGCCTAGTGATGACGACAAGTGTGGTTCCTATCAACCACACTATCTAACTTTGAGTTGTATTCATTATCCCACCTGTATTGGGCGAGTGTTGCCCTTATTTGTGAGCGCCAAATTAAGCAAGTTCAAAGTCGATGACATACAACTGCTTTTCTCCTGGATAAATCTCCTCGATGACTTCTTTTAATTGAGGAAGCGTCATGTTTTCTTGTTCGGCATGAAGGTCATTGATTTCGTCAAAGTCGATGGCCTTTACCGACAACACCTTGACGTGACAAAACTCTCGCCCATCCTCGAAGGTCGAAACCGGCACAACGTTGCCAATCTCATAATCTTTCTCAGACGCATCTCTAATCGTGATGGTCTTGGTCTGAGCAAGAATATCGGTTTCAAATCGCTCAAAAAATGTCATTGTTTTTAACATGAATACTTTCCTGATACACACTCCAATGGGAGTTGTCGTTAAATAAATTTGATACTGTACACCAATCAAATTAGATGTCGGCGTACTGGAACCTTTTGTACTTAAACTCTACTGCGCCCAGCCTTTACAACATTTAGCCTTTACAGCATTTAGTCTTTACAACATTTAGTCTGTACAGTACTTAGCCTTTGCCATTCTTAGTGCCTACTCTATTAAGTCTTCTGTATGGAACTGCAAATCTAATTAATTAAACTCACCGTGCTACCGAGCCTTGATGCGTGAACATCCAATCGTAATGGCATTTGTTCTTTTAACTCAGAAACATGCGAAATGATACCGATGGTTCTTCCTGACTGCTGTAATTCAATCAATGTTTGAATCGCCAGGTCAAGTGATTCGGGGTCAAGACTACCAAACCCTTCATCGATGAACAGCGTGTCCAATCGTATACCGCCACTGTAAGATTGAACCACATCCGATAATCCTAACGCGAGCGACAGCGCGGCCATGAAGGATTCCCCTCCGGACAAGGTCGCCACGTCGCGCCATTTGCCCGTATAAGCGTCTTCGACGATCAAATCTAAACCCGAGCCTGCATTGCCTTTGCTGCGAACTTCTTTACGTTTTAAGTCATAACGTCCTTTACTCATTAACCTCAAGCGTTGAGAAGCTTGAATCAATACATCGTCTAAAAGAACGCCCAAAACAAAACGGTGTAAGCTCACCTTACTGCCTGTCCGACCGTTGGCAACATCACTGAGTGTGCCTACAACTTTGTACTCTTTGTCCAAGGCATCGTTTTGAGTATAGAGTGTGGTTAGAATGTGTTTTACTTTTGTCAGGTTATCTAATTTTGACTGTGCGTTTTGCAGCGATACTAGCAATGATTGATATCTCAATTCGGTCTGATTCACTCGTTCTGTAAACAACAGTACATCGGGGCGAACGATTCCATTTAACTCATTAGACAATAAAGCCTGCCTTTCCGTCAGCTGCGTTGTGATGCGTTCATATTGACGAATGTCATTCTCTAGTTGCCCAACCGATGCACTTAACATCAAAGCATCATTAAATGCAGCTTCATTGATAATATCGCTCGCCTCCAACGACTCATCCCAGTGTTGCTGAGCAGCTTGTTGGTCTTTTTGTAACTGTATACTTTGCGTCGTCAAGGACTCAAAATGGGCTGAATAGCGAGTCACCAATTCTGCCGATTCTACCGCTTGCTTTTTGGTGCGTTCCATTAAGTGATCTAGCTGTGCTTTTTCCAATTCAACGGCTTGTCTTCTCGTGGTTAACTCCGCCAACGTTTTATAAGGTGATTGGTTTTGTGACTCTAGTTCTTGCACCACTGCCGATAGTCCGCTGAGCAAACTCACGAGGTTATCTGCTTGCGCAGTTTGTTGTTTGACAAGAGTTTCCGCGTCAATATGGTTTTGTTTCGCAACGTCAACTTGTGCATTTAATGCGCTGAGATCAATGGTCTGTAATGCTTTGATTTCATTAGAAAGTGCCAGTAGCTCGCTCGAAACTTGATCTCGAATTTGGGTGACGGAATCAATGTTGATTGAAAGTGTGTGGCTCACTTCATTTTTCCGTTGCTCAAGCTGTGACACGCTATCGGCGACTCGGTTAGCATCGATAACTAGACCATCAAGTTGCGTTTTTGCGGTTGATTCCTGAACACGGTAGTCTTCGACCAACTCTACCGTCACTTCAGCTCCAATAGGTGCTGCCGGATTAGGGTGTGCTTCACTTCCACAAACCGGACAAGGCTTGCCCTGCTCTAGTGATTTTGACAATAAATAAGCTTGGCCAGAGTGCCAATCCACCTCAGCCTGGATTCGTTGTTGTTGGAGGATATGGTAATGTTGCTTGGCAGAGGCTAACTGTGTCTCTATCTCTTTTTTTCGAACTCCCCCCGCGATTGTTTGTTCGATTAGCTTCGTGAGTTGTCCAATCAATTCATTTTTAGCTTGTAGCGCCTCAAGTGCGAGTTGTTTTTCCTTCACCATGGCCACTGAGCGTTCAGATTCGAGTAATTTCTCTTTACTCTGTTCGTAGCGAATCAAGTTGGTGGCGACGGCTTGCTTACTTTTTTCAACGTCAGTTTTTAAATTGGTCACTGCCAAAGAAGTATTGTTAAGTTCTGTACGTTGTAATTCAAGTTGCTGAACATTCACGACATAACCTTTTATCCGGTAAAGCTCTTCATCCAATGTCCGTGTAAAGTTATGTTGCTGTTGCGCTTTATCTAACGCTCTGTTCGCCGCATCGCTTGACGCTTTTGCTTTCTCTATTTTTCCGGCTCCAATATGTAACCGCTGCTCCATTTCAACGGTGTCTGCTGTTAATTTATTTTTCTGTATATACGCAGGTTGTAACTTAACGGCAGATTGAAATGCAGCCAGTTGAATACGGTTGGTGTCATCAACAGGACGATTCGCCTGATGAGACAATGTTGACTTAGCAACCTCATCCAACTCGTTAAACTTTCTTTCTTGAAGCGTGGCTAATTCTGCTTGTTTTCTAGCCTCGATTAACGCCCTATCTGATTGATTAAGGTCGTCTTTAAGCGAATTAACCTCTGGTAATAACACATCTTCTTGGGCTTTTAATTGCTGTTCCGATTCAAGCCCTGCAACCTCAAGAGCGCCTTTGATTTGGTTATCAAACTCGTCTTTAGCTTTGCGAATGCCAGCGGCTTTTTCTAATAGAGTACGTTCTATATTACTGTATATATGCGTTTGAAATAGCTGGCCAAAGATGAGTTCACGCTCTTTTGAGCTTGCGGTAAGCAACTCTCTAAACTTTCCTTGCGGGAGTACCATTACTTGCCGAAATTGTTTCACATCCAACCCTACAAGCTCTTGAATCGCAACCGCTACTTGTTTTGGTTTGTTGGCAATTAAACTTTGGTCAGATACCTTCGTGAGCACCGCGGCATGCGTGCGCTTCGTTGTTCCTTCACCGCGCTGCTTTGGCACTTCTTGGTCAGGGCTGCGTTCAATTCGATATTGCTCGCCAGACAACTCAAAATCGAATGTCACCGATGTCAGCATCGTTGCACTTGCATAATCACAACGCATTTGATCGCCCGTTCTCTCACTTCCTGTTGTTTCTCCATACAGGGCGTAACAAATGGCATCAAGGATTGAGCTTTTCCCTGATCCTGTCGGTCCATTAATGAGAAAGAGTGGAGAATGCCCTAGCAACGCAAAATCGATCACTTCGGTCTTAGCAAACGGTCCGAAAGCAGATAAGGTTAATTTTATTGGTTTCAATGTCGCTATTCCTTGTTGCTTTTCGTTAACGAGCTAACGATGTCAGTGATCATGTCTTCTTGCTCAGTACTCAACGTATTGCCTTGAACTTCTTGGAAAAAGTCTTTGAACATATCAAACTCTGAATGCGCCAATCTAGCTTGAGCTAACTCTCTATCAACACCAATCAGCATTCCGGGCTTTTCCAGATGCAATACATTGGGGTACACATCCCGAAGTTTGGCCATTGGGTCCAAAATAGCGTGTTTATCCATTAAGCGAACTAACAGATAATCTTCACTATGGGTGTCCTCTTTTCCCTTTTCTAACAGCTCCAACATCTCTCCTTCCAATATGCGCATATTATGAGGCGAGATTAGTGGAATCGCAGTCGTTGATACTAATCCATTAGAATCAAACTCAACCAGCGTCATGCTTTTATTATGGTATTGTTCGGAAAACGAGTACTTCATGATCGAACCGGAGTAACGAATATGTGGCGCTCCGCGTTGTTGGGCTTGATGTAGATGCCCTAAAGCAACGTAATCAAAATGACTAAAGTGAGAGTAACTGACTCGATCCGCACCACCAATTGACAAGGTTCTTTCCGACTCTGACGGTTCTGCTCCATCAATAAAACAGTGACTAATTAAAACGTTGTTTTTTGAGGTGTCCATGACAAGGTCTAGTTGCTCAGCCATAATTCGGTGAGCGTCATCATGATTAGTTGCAGGAACATCGTAGAAATGGCGAACATGCTCAGGGTCACTATAAGGCATGCCGTAGAAATTAATTTGCGTATTGTCAGCGCCAGAAATAACAATTGGCTGAGTCATCTGTTCAAGGCTACTGATAATGTGAAGGCCGGACTGATCAAACTGACGCGCACCAAAACCTAGGCGTTTCGCCCCGTCATGGTTACCCGATATCATGATGACAGGGACGCCAAGTTCTTGAATCACTTTAGTCAGAAATTTATCTAATACTTCAATAGCGTTTGTCGGAGGGACGGAGCGATCATAAATGTCACCAGCAATAATCAACGCGTCAATGTGATGTTCAGTGAGATATTGCTCAATTTGCTCTAAAACGACGCGTTGGTCGTCCAATAAAGAGACGTTGTGAAATTGTCTGCCTAAATGCCAGTCTGAGGTATGGATAAATTTCATACGGTTCAATTCGTTACCTTGTTAATACATGTACAAGGTTAGTATATAACGTTCAAGGAACAGTTGGCAGCGATAGATCAATCACATGAAAGTGTGGCTGAAGCCCTTTTGAATTAGCGAAATATTGTCATTATGTCTAGTGATTTATTTATGCTCTATATGAGGAAAAATCAAACAAAAACACGCGCCACCTAATTCACTGTCACAAACTTTAACTCGCCCGTTGTGACGAAGCATGATGTGCTTAACGATAGCAAGCCCTAAACCGTAGCCGCCTGATGTTCTATCCCGAGATTTATCCACTCGATAAAAGGGTTCAAACAACCCTTCCCAATGTTCTTTCGGTACACCACAGCCATCATCTTGTACTTGGATAACGGTACTCTCCTCACAGGACAATACGTTTATCTCAATACGTTCATTGGCATAGCGTTTTGCATTACTAAGCAAGTTGACAATCATTCGACACAAAAGAAAAGGATCAATATTCGCTATTTGTGGAGAATCACCGGCTTGTATAACGAAATCGACTCCGACATCTTTTTGCCATTTGTCATGGTGATTTTCTAGCCAAGTAACCACATCGACCGTTTCTAAATGTATAGCAGCATCAGGTCGCTCGACTCTCGCGTAATAAAGCAGTTCATCCACCAGCGTCGCCATCTCTTCTGTATCTTCAATAATACTTTGTATTTGTTTTTTATGTTCTGGCGAGCTCACTTGCTCAAGCAACACCTCACTTTGCCATTGAATTTTGAAAATAGGCGTTCTTAATTCATGAGCAACGGCATTCGTTAACGATTTATTGCTCACCATCAAGTTAGCAATCTCGTCTGCCATTTTATTAAACGTTCGATTTAGCTTGCCTAATTTAATCCCGTGACGTTCTGAGGCCCTAGCGGCAAAGTTACCGCTTGCAAAGTCATTCGCGGTGCGTTCTAGCTCTCGAAGCCTTCGACTCAAGAACCAAATAAATCCAAAACTGAATACCACGAAGCTGGCTAAGAAGAAGAGCCACACGACTTGATCTGCGAATTCAATCGCCTTGACCAATTCTGAGTCAGGGTCATCGTACATTTTAAAATAGTGATTACTATTATCAAACTTCAACCAAAACTGGCCGGAGTCGCCAAGTAAATAAGTAGGTTTGGCTTCACTATTAAAGTACTGAGCGACATCTTCTGGTAAGGCCGACTTAGGAACATCGTCCAATAATCGATGGGTCTTCTTAGTGAATATTTGAAGCAACTCCGTTGCGTCTTGATTACTCTCACTGACAGAAACATGGTTCAATATGTCACGAAATGCCTCGACCTGCAGATTGGCGTCGGCAAGATCGGGGTCTGACTTACCATAGATCAAATGCTCGTAACCCACGATACTGGCCGCGAACAGTAAGATAAGTCCAATTAAAGATTCAACAAATATTCGCCACATTGATCATACAACCTTAATCTTGCCAGCCATCAGAAACAAATAGGTAGCCTTTACCACGAACCGTAATCACACCTTTGGGGTTGGTCGCGTCATCGAAAAGTTTTTTACGTAGGGTCACAATTCTGTTATCGATAGTGCGATCGATACCGTCATAATCAATGCCACGTAACGTCTTGGTTAAGAAATCTCTCGATAAGGTTTCACCCGGCGAAGAAGCCAGCAACCAAAGTAAATCAAATTCACTATCGGTCAGTGATACGTCAATGTCTTTGTATTTGCAACTGCGGCTCAATTGACTAATGACGAGTTGGCCATACATCAGCGAGTGACCTGTTTTATTGACGTTATCTCCCACAGATTGACGAAGTAAGTTTCGGATTCGTGCGAGTAGGACTCTTGGTTTAATAGGCTTAGAAACAAAATCATTTGCACCGGTTTCTAATGCCGCCACATGATCAAAGTCATCGTCACTGGCGGTGAGCATCAATATTTTTCCGAAATAACTGTCCCGTACAGCACGGCAAATCGATAGGCCATCTTGCCCAGGCAACATAAGATCTAATATGATCAGATCCGGTTCAAATTCTTTTATGACATCTTGAGCAAGATTTCCATCGACGACACTACGAACGCGGAAGCCTTGAGTTTTGAAGTAATCCGCTAGCATTTCATTCAATTTAACGTCATCTTCAACAATTAATAGTTTCTGGCTGTCCATCATCCCATCCGTAATATCAATAATATTGCGCGCCACCATACATAAATTTACATAGTTACTCAAACACGTATAAATAATATTACATTTTTAGTAAGGCATTACACATTTATAAAGTAACGACTGCCTTAAGTAGATTTAGTCTCTAAATTCCAAAGAGTTACGAATCTAACTACTACCTATAGATGGATTTTGGGTCTTCCCTTTGTAGCTGGCAATACCCCAAAGTAAGCAATTGTCTACCTGAGAATACAAAGCCATACACAAAAATGCCTCGTAGATTATCTACGAGGCATTTTGATCAAAACAGATTAAGTGGTAATAAAGCGGTTAACTTAATCATCATCTAACGGGATTAATTTCGTGCTCCCACCCCTTAGCTTCTCTCTACGTCTTTGAATTATTGCGTAAAAGCCTGGAATAAGTAGCGTACCAGCCAACAACACACAAAGCAGTCCACCAATAAGGGAAACACCCAAGGAGTTTTGACTCACATGGCCAGCTCCTGAAGCGAACACCAAAGGTACTATCCCCAAAATAAATGACCAAGACGTCATGTTCACCGCACGGAAACGCAGTATTCCACCGCGGACTGCCGCATCATCGATTGGTACATCTTTGTCTTCTCGTTCATTTTTTGCGAATTCTACAATCAGAATGGCATTTTTTGCTGCGAGGGCGATTAGTAGCACGAGACCTATTTGTGCATAAAGGTTCAAAGGCATACCAGCTAAGGTCAACGCTATAAACGAGCCCAATGTCGCCACTGGTACCACAAGTATAATCGCCAGCGGAATTGACCAACTCTCATACTGAGCAACCATGAACAGGTAGATAAAGATCAGTGCCAACGCAAATGCATAAATCGCTTGGTTGCCAGCTAAAATCTCCTGATACGCCATACCGGTCCATTCATGCTGATACCCCATAGGAAGAACATTGGCAGCGACACGCTCCATTGCGACCAGTGCGTCTCCACTTGAATACCCTTCTGCAGGTTGACCTTGAATCACCGCACTTCGGTACATGTTGTAACGCCATGCAACGTCTGGCTCGAACACCGTTTCATAACTAACTAGCGTACTGAGCGGGATCATCTCTCCCTTATCAGAGCGAACATGGAACAACTGTAAGTCATCCATACTACTTCGATATTCAGCATCCGCTTGTAGTGTCACTCGGAAGTTCTTACCGAACATAGTAAAGTCGTTCACATACAGCGAGCCTAAGTTACCCTGTAGCGTTTGAAATATTGATGATAAAGGGATGCCCAGTTGCTGTGCTTTCTCTCTATCAATATCTACATGGTAATGGGGAACATTGGCACGGAAGGTACTAAATGTGTAAGCAATCTCAGGTTGTTTATTGGCCTCTTGAATGACTTCTTGCATGACGTTCGCTAAGTCAGTGCGGCTTCGCCCTAGCGTATCTTCAAGTACAAATTCAAAGCCTGACGCCGATCCCATTCCCGGAACCGCGGGTGGCCCCATGGCAAAGACGACCGCTCCCGGGATCTGCTGAGCTGATTTGCCGTTAATACGGGCAGCAATAGCATTCGCAGAATGGTCACCTTCGAGGTTATTTCGCTCGTCCCAGCTTTTGAGTTTAATAAACATAGACGCGCCATTCGAGGCAGCAGCGCCTGTCATGAATGCGTAGCCATTGGCGACGGTAACACCATCAATTCCTGGCTCTTGCTCGACCAATTCCATCAGCTCTGATGTGGTTTCTGTCGTCCTAGACAAAGAAGCAGAGTCTGGCAGCTGAACATTAACCAGCAAGATACCTTTATCTTCCTGTGGAACGAAAGCTGTTGACGTTGATTTTGCCAAGAACGTTACCGCCGTTATCGCCACAGCGAAGAACCCAATCAGCAAAATAGCTTTCTTAACTAAGAAGCCAGCCATTTTTCCGTACTTCAAGGTAATGCGCTCCAGTCCTTTATTAAAGGTTTGGAACCAACGCGCAGTATTACCACCACCTTGCTTTAACACCAGTGAACATAATGCTGGCGACAAGGTTAATGCGTTAATCGATGAAATAATAACGGAAATACAAATCGTTAATGCGAACTGGCGATACATAATCCCGGTGATACCTGGAAGCAAGGTAACCGGAATAAACACCGCGAGTAATACTAATGTTGACGTAACAATGGGACCCGTTACTTCTTTCATCGCCATCAGTGTTGCTTTACGTGGTGATAGGCTTGGATCACGCTTCATAATCGTGTCGACGTTTTCAATCACCAAAATGGCGTCATCAACCACAATACCGATCGCCAAAATCAAGCCAAACAAGGTCACCGTATTAATGGTAAAACCTGTCAGGTTCATGATGGCAAACGTACCAATTAATGAAACCGGTATTGCGACAACAGGAATCAAGGTTGCCCTTGCACTACCCAAGAATAGATACGTCACCGCGATAACAAGCAAGATTGCCTGAATCAAGGTCACCACTACCCCTTTAATCGACTCAGCGACGAATAGCGTTGTGTCATAGCTAGTTTCATACGACATACCCTCAGGGAAGTTAACACTCAACCTCTCGAGCATATCCATCACGGCTTGACCACTTTCTAACGCATTCGCGTCAGATTGCAGTGACAACGTCACGATAGACGCATCTTGGCCTCTGAACTCTCCCGTCCCGTCGTAAAACTTTTTACCCAATTCAACACGTGCTACGTCTTTAAGGTAAACCGACGAACCGTCTGTATTAGCGCGAAGAACCACATTTTCGAACTCATTAACGCTTTCTAAACGGCCTTTCGTTACTAAGTTAAATTGCACTTCCTGAGGGTCGGCATAAGGTGCCGCCCCCACACGACCCGCGGCTACCTGAACATTTTGTTCACCAAGCGCTGAATAGACATCCGACGTTGTCATTTTGAGGTTGGCAAGCTTATCTGGGTCAAGCCAGACACGCATTGAGTATTCACCACCACCAATAACGCCGACTTCACTGATACCCTTAACACGTGCAAGCTGATCTTTAATATTCAGGTTCACGTAGTTAATCAGGAATTTGTCGTCGTAAGTGCCATCGGGGGAGTAAAAGTTCAATACCATAAGCAGATCAGGCGATCGCTTCTTAACCGTCACGCCCACCATGCGAACTTCTTGTGGAAGTTTCGATTCGATTTGCGATACACGGTTCTGAACATTGACCTGAGCCATATCTGGGTCAGTGCCGATATCAAAAGTGACATTCAATGAATACGAACCGTCATTGGCACTTTTTGAAGACATATAAATCATATCTTCAACACCATTGACTGATGTTTCTATTGGGTCAGCAATGGCCTCTTCAACGACTTCTGCACTTGCCCCCGTGTAGTACGCGGTCACACTGACAGAAGGAGGGCTAATTTTTGGATACTCAGCAACAGGGAGGGCGGTTAAAGAGATAGCCCCTGCAAGCGTCAGTATAATGGATATAACCAAAGCGAACTTTGGTCTTTGAATAAAGAAACGACTTAACATTTAGGCACCTTGGTCTGCAGCGTCCGGTTGTTCAACTCGTACAGGAACTCCATTCCTAACACGCTGTAACCCCTGTGTAATGACGACATCACTCGAGCTCAAACCCGCTTTGATGATCACGCCAGTATCAACTTGTGGCCCTAACGCTACGTTACGGCGCTCGGCAACATCCCCGGCGGTCATGATCATCACAAAGTGACCTTCAAGATCAGTTTGTACCGATCGTCTTGGTACGGTGACAACTTCTATTGGCTGTTTTTCCATCAACTCAATGCGTACGTGTTGACATGGAAGCAAGCGTTGATCCGGGTTATCGACTACTGCACGCATCGCTAACGTACCGGTATTGAGATTAATGCGGTTACCCAAGAAATCTAACGTACCTTGGTGGTCAAACACTCGACCATCTTCAAGGATAATATTGACCGCTACCCCATCAGACTCATCAGCTCCGTTACCTTCAATTTGGTCCATTCCAAGCGCCAAGCGTTCACGCTCACTAATACTAAACGCTGCGTACATTGGATCCATACTCACTAACGTCGTCAACACACCAGAAGACGGGGATAGTAAATCACCCGTACTGACTTTACTGTCCGAAATACGTCCAGTAAACGGCGCTCGAATCTCAGTGTAAGATAGATTCACTTCTGACACTTTTAGCTGAGCTTTGCCCGCTAACAATTGAGCTCGGGCGCTCATTAGTGATGCGGTTAGCGCGTCGAATTCCGCTTGAGAAATATTGTTGGATTTAACTAAGTTCTGACCACGAGCGAAATCAAGTTCCGCTTTTTTTAGAGAGGATTCTGCTTCAGAAACCATCGCGTTGGCACTGGCCACTTGAGCTTCAAATGATGAAGGCTCGATGGAATACAGTAACTGACCTTTTTCGACAATTTGGCCTTCAAAGAAATGCCTTTCTTTTAAGTACCCTGATACTTGAGCAGTAATAGACGTATCTTCGACCGCATCCATACGGCCGATGTAAGACTTACTTTGTTGATGCTGTATGACCGTTACTTCTTGTGCTTGAACAAGGGGTAATTGACCACCAGCTTGTTTAGTACTCTTATCTCCACAGCCCGCTAATAAAGCGGTTGTGATTAAACTTAAAGCGATTATTTTGTTAGGCATTGAAACACCGATTATCTTTTAGTTGGAACAGGCAAGCCACAGTATCTAACTAAAAGTCATGTGAATGTCCGAGGAAAATCAATTGACCACATGAAAGTGTTTCAAAATATAACGCTATGTTTTATTGAACTTTTTCGATTTTGCCTTTTGGAAAAGCAGCAGAATATATCATCATAAAATCCGCTCGAATCTCTTGTTCCAAATGTGTCGCTAATTCGGTTGGACAAAAAATCATGACGTTGACTATTTGTTCTCCAGTCGCACCACTCGTTAAATAAACATGAGGCTCTGAACCTGGTAGATCAACACCCGCATGTTTTTCAATAACACCATTATACCGGCGCGCGACATCAATAAACCCTTCGCTATGATTTTCTATTTGAGTAACGAGTTCTGGAACTAGAGGGAATAAATTATCGAAGCCAGGCACAACAATAGAAAAGTGGTGATAAACGTAGCGTTTCATGAAATTTAGATTCTTCACCGGATATGTGAAGAACATACTGTTCGGCATTGTGATGGTTTTACCCGTGAAATGGTAATGCCCATGGTATAAATCAATCTCTTGGACCACAGTCGCCATCAGGTTATGTTCAATAACCTCACCACTGGTCTTACCCACTTCAATCCAGTCACCGATTCGAAAAGATCGAGAGCTCGCTCTTTGGATCGAACCTGTGAAACACAGGATGATTTCTTTGGATGCCACAACAATAGCCACCGCGATTGCGGTAACCGATAAAGCAAACTCGCTAATTTCAGATTTCCAGATTAAGAAAAACATCAGCATGATAAGTGCAAATGAACCATTCTTGGTTCGAGACATCCACTTACGCTGGTCCTCTGAAATAAACGCGACGTCACCACGGATCGCCCCTAGGGTGACCCGACGAATAATAAGTATTAGGAACAGGACTAAGGCACTCAGTAGCAGTTTATTGTCCGTTAAATACGTGATTATTTTTTCCGTGTCTTCCATGAGTGCCTATATCAGTAAAGGTTTGGCTTAACGATACCGAATTGCTGTCTCTTTCGCAATTTGCACAATCACTTTTACCGCTGATTCCATTCCTTGAATAGTAATAAATTCATGAATACCATGAAAATTATAACCACCAGTAAAGATATTCGGACATGGTAACCCCATAAATGACAACCTTGCTCCATCAGTACCACCGCGGATAGGTTTAATATTAGGCGTCACATCACACGCCAACATCGCTTTCTCCGCAAGCTCAATGATATGAGGGTGAGGTGCCACCATTTCATGCATATTGGAATAGTTATCCACTAAGGTTAACGTGACTTTCGCCCGTTTAGAGCCGAGATCAAATGAATCGACTTTATCTTGTAAGTAGGCCTTTCTGCGCTCCAATCCGTCAGAGTCAAAATCACGAAGAATATAACGAAGCGTCGACTTTGCCACCGATAGATCGGCAGAGCCTAAATGATAAAAACCTTCGTACCCTTCTGTACTTTCAGGTGTTTCGTTTTCAGGCATATCTGCCTGAAAACGAGAAGCAAGTGTCATGGCATTCACCATCTTGCCTTTGGCGGTTCCTGGATGCACGCTCACCCCAGTAAACTCGACCGTCGCAGCAGCAGCGTTAAAGTTTTCATACTCTAATTCACCTACTGGGCCCCCATCAACGGTGTACGCCCACTGCGCACCAAACTTTTCAACATTGAATAGGTTAGCACCACGTCCTATTTCTTCATCTGGGGTGAACCCAATTTGAATATCGCCATGTGGGATCTCAGGGTGCGCGATTAAATACGCCATCGCAGTAATGATCTCGGCGATTCCTGCCTTATTATCTGCGCCGAGTAATGTCGTTCCATCGGTGGTAATAATGTCATGACCATGTAACAGGTGAAGATCAGGGTATTGAATTGGAGAAAGCACTTCGTCGCCCCTACCCAATGCTATATCCCCGCCTACGTAGTTTTCTACGATTTGAGGGCTAACGTCCTTTCCTGAAGCATCTGGCGCGGTATCCATGTGAGCAATAAAACCAATAGCTGGAATGTCACCTTTTACATTGCCCGGCAATGTCGCCATAAGATAACCGTTGTCATCTAAAGATACATTAGATAAACCAAGGGCGATGAGCTCCGCTTTCAAAACGTCTGCAAATTGCCTTTGTCCTTTGGTACTTGGACAACAACCGTTTGACGAGTCAGATTGTGTATCAAATGTGACGTATTGAAGAAATCGGTCGATAAGATTTGCCATTGTAGTTCACCTAGTCATATTGTTTAAACGTCATCCATCATACGGGTTAGACATGACAAGACGTTGAGTTAAATCAGCTTTAGATCACTTCCGGTTAATTGCTTTAATTCGATATCCACCTATGCCCTACGCCTTAAATAAAGGCCATTAGGTTGATGTACTCTAATCTGAAAATGACAATAATCGTCTTAACCTACGGTAATTCAGATAATCGTTTGATCGAGAGAGACATGATGATGACTAATAAATATTATGTATTTTCGCCTAAAGAGTTAGGTCGAAACACTAGCACTGCGGGAAAGCAATCCGATGCTGAGCAAAAAAGAAAAGAATTAATTAGACAAGCACAAAGAGACGGTGGTTTACACAACTAAACGCAGCCTCTGTGAAGCAAGGGACTGCAACACCGATTCTTAATTACCCAGGTACTTAGATACAAAAAGGGGCATCAACTTTCGTCAATGCCCCTTCTTAATATTCACTTTAAACTGCATCGTTTATCGGTTAAGACCGATGTCTCTCTGCATATGTCCAGACAGCTCGTTAGTGTAGTACGTGTTTTGAACTTCACCTTTACCGAACATAATATCTAGCAAGTGTGCAATCAATCCTTTGATGTTAACCGCGTAGGCTTTCTTATCCATAGAGGGTGCTAGAGCGATGGTTTCGATATTCATTGCTTGTGCCATGATTGCCTCTCTTTACAAATTCGTTTTTCGTCGTTGTTGGAGCAATAATAGGCAACAATACGCGCTTAAAAAAATGACTATTTTTTGATATTCAGATAAGTTTTTCTAATGAAACGAACCTTTAACAAACCCACATTAAAAGCATTCAATATCAATGCATGACTATTCAATATTTCACGATTTTTGTGGATAACGTTGCACCAAAGCACGTTAACAAATCCATTTGTTAACGAATGGTTGCGCATAAACTATTCAGAAATAGTTCGCTGAGTCAACACGCTAACGTTACCTTTTCTTATCAATTACAAGTAAAGCATTCCGCTCGTGATATAAAGAGGCGAAAGTAGCAATAAACATGGTAATAAGAATCACGCTGAGTGAAACCCAGGTAGGTATCGCCCATGCGGTTCCAACCAATACCATCTTAATCCCAATGAACACCATCATGAACGACAACGCAGGTTTTAGATAGACAAATCGATTCATCATGCCCTCCAAAACAAAATACAACGACCTAAGCCCCAATAAAGCAAATACATTTGCCGCCAACACTAGAAATGGCTCTCTAGTCACCGCGAAAATGGCCGGAATAGAGTCAAGAGCGAACAACACATCCATGAAGGCGATGACGCCAATAACAATAAACATAGGCGTAAAGATACGCTTTCCATTCTCTATGACCGATAATCGATTACTTCGATAATCATCGGATACCGTAAATAATCGACGAATAACGCGCTCAGGCAACGGGTTAATTTCATCTTCACCCTTGTCTCTCGCGAGCTGAATACCCGTCCAGATCAAGAACGCTGCAAAGAGATACATCACCCAGTGGAACTGTGCAAGCAACTGAGCACCAACGCCAATCATGATGGCTCTTAATATCAACGCGCCAATGACCCCCCACAACAGCGCTCTCGGCCTCAAATGCTCGGGAACAGCGTATTGATGGAAAATGATCGCAAACACAAACAGATTATCGATGCTGAGCGATTTTTCGAGCAGATACCCCGTCAAGAACGCCACTGTTGCTTTTCTTGCGCTGTAATCACTATCAGGGGCATAGACATCCCAAAAGAAATAGATCGATGCTGCGAACACAAAAGCAAGTAAAAACCAGAAACCGCTCCATATCGCCGCTTTGCGAATGGTAATAAGGCCACCACGGGTTTGATAGATATCTAACGCCACTAAGCCGAGCGTTAATACGAGAAAAGAAAGGTAGATAGATAAGGGCATAAGTCCTCCAAGCGGAAGGACGTGAGTAAGAATCGACCTTCCGCAAACCAATAAATACCCCAGTACACACGTACTGAGACTTTGATTGCGTTGGTCTCGTCAAAACACACTAGGTGTTCTTATTTGCCGGATAAGCTTTGCTTAACGAGATGACGACAAATAATTTAGGTGACTACTCCCCAAAACGAGCGGATTGTAATCCTGAAATATTGCTGTGTCTATCGTTTTTTAACGGATTTTAGCGGACGCTAAAAATGGAAAAACCAGCAATTTCAGATTGCTGGTTTGCGGGTGGAACATTACTTTTTATTGTTTATGCTTTTTCTTTATCTGTTGTTTTTTGATTGGTTTCTTTCCAATACTGAATACGACAACGATGAAGTCGAGCACGTCTCATTTTTTTCATGGTTAATTCCTTCTTTACTCTACGCATTCTAAGTTACTGACTCTATGTAACAGAGAAATGACAACCGTAATACTATTGTGTGACACCGTTAAAAAGATGGATTGGACATCCATACGAGCGAAATCTGCTCTTTGTCACTTTTCATACAGACTGTTTCTGTAGCCAACCTATCCTGAATCTCATTTTTTCTGACCCAGGTAAATACTTTAGAAACAGAAATGGGAGATAAGTTCAAAAATTCAACCAGTTTCTTATCCGTTTCTGCTGCAGAGTGCTTTGCGAGCTCTTCCGCCACATTGAACCGTTGTTCACCAATTAAGACTTCTACAAGTTCGAATCCGTCAACTCTTAAGCTGAACGGAATTCTCGTATAATGATATGGCGTCATCAATGCTATTAATTCTACACGGCTAATTTCGTCATCATTGACTGATACCTTAGCGTCCATAGGGACGCCTCGGTAATCCAGATCAAAACCACAATAATATTGCCCTTCCGTCTCACCACAATCATATATGTCTGATAATGCACCTAGGTCTTCACGCGATACCAGGTCAATATGACCGCCTACAAAGCTCTCAACCCAGTTAGCAGTAACAACGTTGGAAAACACACAACATAGTCCTAGTACTATTATTCTAATAAACATCGCTACCATCTATTCTATTCGCGTTACCTACAAAGGCTCATAAACACCTTTATGAGCGTCTCATCTCTATATTATTCTATGGCAACCATTACATTTCATTAATACAAATCAGTTACCATTGAGATTTTCTAAGGATTGCGAGTTAATTCGTGCTTGGAAAACTAACTACATGATATACTGTTAAAATCTTTGCTACCTTTGTTAAAATCCATGCCCATATCTCAATATTATCTTGCTTTAAGTTGTTTATTAATAGCCCTGTCACTCACGGGTTGTAATAGTGACGATACCGTCTCCCTTGGAGATATTATTAATCCTGCGCCAGTCAAAATGGTTGGCCCTGAATGCGACGTTTTAGCGACAAAACAAACCATACGAATTATTCATGTTGCAGACCTTCATGGGCATTTTGGGTTTAACGAAAAATATTACAGCAAAATAAAAGCAGCGCATACACAGGCGTTGAAAGAAAACCCTCATACGTTATTCACAAATGGCGGGGATGATTACGAAAAAGGGTCAGTCGCTGAACAGCTGTCTTTCGGGGATGCTACATTAGAAGCGACTCAAGCCATGGCGTTTGATTACCGCGTTATTGGCAATCATGATTTTGCTTGGGGACCGGAACAATTAATCAAGTATTCTAAAGACGACATCGCAACCGTGCTTGCCTCCAATACCGAATACTACGGGACAGATCCGAGCGGCTTTGATGGCATTGATTTTGCCATCGCACAAGTAGGGTGCGTAAAAATTGGTTTGTTTGGCATGACCTCTGGCCCATGGAACGAGCTCGACCAAGAAATCACACCCGAAACTGATTTTATTCCCGACTTTAAAATGCGTTGGGATTGGAATGACAGAGCAAGACAGCTTATCCGTGATTACGCACAAGACGTCGACTATATGATTATGTTGAGTCACCTAGGCTTTGGTACGGATAAAGCTTTAGCAACCTACGTTGATGGTATAGACCTTATTTTGGGAGGACACTCTCATGCCACGCCTGATTCAGAGCTCATTAATAATACCACTGTCGTGTTGCCTGACTTTAACGCCAAGGGATATACAGACATCGAAATTGTATTTGACCTAGCCGATAAATCAGCGTCCTTTGCTAAACCAATCAAAAGTACTGATATTGAAACCACGTCATTAACGGACGAAAACACTCAGGCAAAAATAGACACGATACTCGGTCGATACGCCCCAGATGCTCACACTGAAATCGCCGTTTCAAAAAATCAGCTCAATCGTACACAAATGCGAGAATTACTCTTTAAAGGGATGCTGTCGTATACAAACCCTGAAACACAAACACACTTCGCAATCGACGCTAGCCTCCTGAATGAAAACGAAATTGAAGACAGTGAAATTTGGGCGCCTGGCTCATTAACCCAAGAGCATTTTCATCGCTCGTACCCTATTGAGCGACAACCTTCTAATACACCTGGTTTCACCGCGCTTTACAAAGTCGAAGTGTCTGGTGCAAACCTAAAGTTAATGGCTGATGCCAATGAAACACTTCAATATAATGGTCCTCCGTTAGATGACCTAGTCGATACCGCTATTTATAATGTTGGCTTGTTTAAGTCAGCAGCGTGGAATCCAGAATATTTTTTTAACGCCTTGTATTATGACCCAAGCGATGCCGTTCTAATTGCAGAAGCATGGCAAATCTATGATGCTTACGCCAGAACCCGCACTGCAAGCTGCCTTTTTATTGATTCCGATGACGAGCTTTATAGCTGTAACAATGACTTAATCAATGCTACGACGATATGGAATTTCAATGACACTGATAACATTTTCCTTGCGGAACAGAGTCAACTATCGTCTCTTAAGCTTCAACTCAAAGACGAAACAGATGCCACTTGTGAATCATCGCTGTTGTCATGTGGCACTACAGAGTCTTTAAACATCCCTCAGCTTCCTGATGGCAGTGTGGGCAACGTCATAAAGCTTGATGCACTTGTTGCCGACACCAACGGAGAGTTGCACTTACAAACACAACACGATTCAAATGGCGACTTTTCAAACCAAAACCTTGTCTCAAACTATACACTCGTTTTTGACGCTCTCTGGCCTGATGATAGTAGTAACAATTTTCGGGCAATCCTTGATGCGAATAGCCTCAATAACAAGGTTGAAATATATCTAAACGAAGATAATCAACTCGGGCTTTACTCTCAATACGCCGGTATATTTGAAGCGAATACATGGCACCGTATTGCTTTGGTGTTTTATACGTCGGACGCTGGTGATGTAGTTTACAAACTATATTCGAACGGTCAGTTCATTGCGACGATGAGATACAGTGCAGGTGAAGGGATTAAATGGGCAATGGATAAGCAAAACATGCGTTTATTTACGGATACAGAATACCAAAAAAATGAAGCTCAACCAGTGTATATAAACGCGTTACTTTATGCGCCTCGACCTTTTAGCGATGTTGAAGTGGCTAGAATGGGCGATGTATCAAATCAGCTTGAGTTCATACCAACAATGCGTGAACTAAACCAAACGGTTGAACGATTTTACCAAAATGCACCTGAAGATTGGGCTCACAAATGGATAAAGCAACGCGCTAAATTTATGAAGTCAAAAACAATTAATTAAACCGTAATTTCTTATAAAACTAACCATGGCCTCTCTTTATCAGAGGCCATTAAATGGATACTCGTGCTCCAAACGCTCAGTAACCAAGTAACCAAGTTAGTAATAATTAGAATACAACCTTAATGGGTCGGGTTGTAATTTTGCTTTTTCCCAAACGGAGTCAAAATTGTACTTAAAATATAGGTTAAACAGGCTTGGTTGATAATCACTTGAAAATTGCTGAGAAAGATAGCCGACAAATGTCCAGTGGTCAGATATTTTATATTCTGTGTACAATTGAACAGCACTGCTAACCCCAGAGCTTGTTGATGGGTTACCTTCTAACTGATAAGGTGCGTCAAAACTAGCATTGGATAGAGAAACCGACGCTCTCGCACCGTAGGTCCAATCATAATTGACACGTCGATAATACGACACTGGAACTGATAACGAAAAGTACGATTGCGGACTATAATAATTTCCGTGCCCTATTACTACTTCACTTAGATTCTTGTCATACCCCATATAGAACATTGAGCTACCGATCGATAGCGAATTATCATTGGTATTAATGACGTTATAATACCCACCAGCCATCCCAGATAAACGATCATTATCGGCAACATTAACACCGGTTAGTTGATGGTATTCACCGTAGCCCCAAAAACCATATGGTCGACCATCATTCCACGATAAACTAATCGTACTCCCGGTGCGCGTCACTCCACCAAACTCTGTTACATTCCCTCGTCTATCTGCAACCTCTAAACCGGAGTATGAGATCAGGCTTGAGGTCACTGGGCGTTTACTCACACTACCGCGAATAGATACATCCCCTAGTGATGTTGTTCCTTCTACTCCTCCTACCCAATCATTAAGCCTAAAGCCTATCGGCGTCGTACCGATATCCGCACGCCAATGCTCGGCTTCCCACCCAATGGAGAATGCTTGACCGACTCGGCTACGCTCAAACGTCACATTTTCGTCATAGTACGTGAGTGTTCCACTATCAAGGTAGACACTATCTGTCCGTAACTTCAAATGCCCATTCCAATCAGGTATCGCCAAACTCAACTCAACAGGAACAGTTAAAAATGTAGCGCCATTTGGTACCGAGTTAAATTCGGTGCCGAACATAACATAAGATTGATTTTTGTTACGTAATTCATCTAGCGTTGCTATGAGATCGTTAGTCATCCAATTGTCATCAGCTTCACGGTACGCCGTTTTGACACTGCGGGTTGTTGGCGACTCACTTCTTTCTTGATCATCGAGTAATAAACCGGTGGTAGCGAATTGTTCAACCAGCCCCTCATCGTTAGCATCAACCGCCTCTTCCTGCAAACGCCAGTAGTCAAAACCCGTTAACGCAAATTGAGAACGATGATTATTAAAAAAGTTAATATAGGATTGATTTCTTAGCCTTATAGCCACTACCATCGCGGCAATGAAGTCTTCTTTATCAAGTTGAAACACATGATTAGCAGAGGCTTCAAGCAATTTTTCTGCGTTTTCAGGAGAATGTTCAACGGTATTTAAATAACGATCCGCTCCCAATGGAAACTCATCACCAATGAGTTCGACATAGGCATCTATCGCTTGATTCACATCGTGCTCAACAAGAGACTGATCGGCTTTCAAGGCTTTTTCACGATCCATAACGATTTTGGCATTGATTTTTCGTTCTTTTGTTTCTTGATAAACAAGGCGATGTATATCAGGATTATTCATTTGATACACAACCTGAGAATAGAGCAGCAACTCGTAATCTTGTAAGTCGTTAATATCAATTTCAGCGATTAAATCGTTCGCTTTTTCTGGGTAACCAAACTCCGACCATAGAACGGTAGCGATAGGCTCATCTGTTTTAGCCACCGACTGAATATACCGGTCTACTTCAAGTAAAACGTCTGAGGCGTTCTTATCATCAGATAGCCTTTGTATCATCTGGCGATGATATTCCAGTTTAATTCTTGTGAACGTCGCTTGTTCTGATGACGTTAATCCATTGAGTTGGTTTTCTGTGACAATACCATACGCTTCAGCCCATCGATTGTTTGACACTAAGAACAGACTATAGGCGTGCGTGTGTTCAGGATCTTGAAATTCAATATAAGCAGTGCGCATCATATAATCAGCTGATTCGTATTGATTCAGTATCACTAATTCATCAGCAATCTCTTTTTTTAACCAAGGCAGATCAGCATTACTGTTCATAACGTGTTGAAATATGGAGGAGGACACCAACTCTGAGGGCGCTTCTTTATCCTGTCGCAATCTATCAAGTACCACTGAATGCTCGACACGTGCTGTAAAAGACTTCAGTACATGGCGTTGCTCGGCGTTAAGTTCAGACAACGCTTGCAATTGTCCTTCGTTACCTTGACTTGGATAGCGAGTTTCCACCCACAGTTCAAGAGCGCTGGTACTCAGGGGCTCAATATCCTTTGCCTTAATAGCCCACTGGTGCGCGGACTGTATATTGCTTTGAGACCGTAGAACCTGACCTTTCATCACGTAACCTAACGCAATACGTTTATCAATGCTCAACGCTTTGTCAAGTTCAGCTTCAGCCTTAGTAAAATTTTGACGGACGATAGCACTACGCGCAATATCAATGGCTTGCCAGTATAAAATAGTTCGCTCTTCAGCGTTGTAGTAATTGCTTAAGTCAGGGTTATCATCACTTTGACGTGCTCGTCGAATATACTCCAATGACGCCGTATAATTACCACGTCGATATTCGTGTTTAGCAAGTGAACTGAGTGTCAAAGGGTCGTTTGGCCACTTTCGGTTTGACGCTATTAACGTGTCGTACCCAGACCATGTAAATTTCCCACGCCCTACCTCCTGTAAAGCCTTGCGCTTTTTCCGGTACAACGGATCTTTTCGTAACTCTTTTTCATGCAGCCATCGACTTTTTGCTGTCTCATAGCGCTGTTGAAGAGCAAGATCATCAGGGTGATAACTCGCAACTCGCTCATAGGTCGCAAACCATTGCTTTGAAAGCGGCTGGGATTCCAACTCGGTTAACCAAAGACTGCTTGCAAAGACCCCTAACTGTGAATCATTTGCCAAAGAGGAATAAATTTCGATGGCTTTTTCGCTGTCGTAATATCGAGCTAGATGTCGCGCAAGCCTAATCCGGATCTCTCCAACTTGTGGAAAAGCGTCATCTAACGCCTTATATCCTTCTAGTGCTTCGTCTGCACGATCGGGAAACGTAGAAAGAAGATCCAAGTATTCAAGCTCATAATTAACGTCAGGCCGTTGGTCCCCAAAAAGCGCCACAAATCCCGCTAGAGCCTTATCATACTGCCCTCCTTTTTGGAGCAACATGATTTGATTGTATTCCGTTTTTCTCTGCTCATTAACGTCGATGTAGTTGCGAAAGGCTTGCTGAATGTCTTTATCACCACTTTTACTTACCTGCTCGAGCAACGGATATGCCAACTCAGTCTGATTGTTTCGAATCAACCAGCGTCCCTTGGCAAAAAGTGCCTGAGGGTCCGTAGGTGCAATAGCAAGCCAACGCTCGACGGCAGAAAAAACTAAATCTTCATCCTTCTTAAGCTCCCCTATGACTATCTGATTTTCCAGCCAGTTTGGTGCAGATTGATAATAAACTGCGGGTGTATGAGTCGTGGCATTGACTGCCACTGAGTAGCACAAAGCGATCGCGTAGCAATTTGACGTAAAAGGAATCCTCCTCACTGCTCATTTACCTCAGGAGTCAGTGCCTCAGAGTTTGCCCAAGGGAGAATAAGCTCACCATGGTCATCAAACCGGAATCGCTTGTTGTACCAACTCATGCCAAACCACGCTAGCACATTGTTATAGTATTCATCATCACGCTTTGTCTGTAACTGTTGCTTTGTTTTAGTAGCAAATATCTGGGCAAGTTCGTCGTCTTCATTCGCCACAAGAAGCGGTATCATAGCAGCAGTAAAGCCCACCGGAGCACTACCGCGACTTTTTCCTGATTGCGCAAAGGTTGTCAACGGTATCGACTGTTCTGTTCGTATTTGGTTAACAAACGGCTGCAATGTCTTGAGTAGCTGCTCTCGACTTTCCATGGTTCTAGGCATCATACCTGCCCACATATAGGTGCGAATCGCATTGTAACTACCCTGATCATCAGTCTCATTATCAAAGTAATAATCTTGACCGTCGTAGAGTATCCAATCAGGACTCACACCAAATACTTGAGAGCGTAAAAGAAGTTCTCTCGAACCGCTCCACAACTCTGTCCAACGCTTATCAGTCGATGAGTGCACAAACTTGGCAAGCAACGGCATAGGAACGTAACTTGGATTCAACTTAACGGCTTTATCCACTTCAAATCCGTATTTTCCAGGGACAAGTTGTCGCACGCCCGGAACCAAGCTTATTGTCTCTTCAGCTAAGATTCTTTGCGCTAGTAAATAACCTACATTTTGATAATAGTCGCTTTTCCATAGCCTCCCAGCCTCGAGTAATGTGTAAGCTATCCACAAATCCGAGTCGGAAGCGGAGTTGGTATCTAGAATCTCATAGCCGTTATTCCCCTTACCCCATAACCAAGAGGGTAATCGCGCCGTTAGATCGCCACCGGCTAAATGGTGGCGCGTCCACTCGTACACAAGATCAAATGTTGCTCGGTCATTTTCAACCAAAGCAAAAAATAAGGCGTAAGACTGGCCCTCAGACGTTGTGATACTTCGAGGGTCAGATCCATCGATAACCCGACCATTATCTATAATGTACACTTCTTTAAAATCTGACCAAGACAGGTCGTGCTCTGCTGACACTGAGTAACAAGAGAGCAGCAAAGATAGATAAATGACGATCTTATTCATCGTTGTGTCCTAAAGAGTGCTTTAATCGACGCGATGCATAGCGCTTCAATACTCGCCACATCAACAAAGTGAAGCCAAGTACCAACAATAACGCAACGATGACCATAATCACGGGTCTATCTGAAAAGTGATACCACACAAGGTCAAACAAAGGCAATGAACCTACAAAGTACTGGCTACCAATCTGATAACTATTGATATCATACTTGGTAATTGCGACCGCAGAGCCAGCCAATTCAGCACTGTTTTTATTCAACGCAGATTGCAACAACGGAATCGACTGCTCGTTCCTTGCCGACAACACCGTGACGGTTCGCAAAGCAGAAATAGGTGACTCAAAGCTTGCCATTGATGCAAACTCGCCTCGCGTCGACAAGTGCGCCGATACGGTTGGTGCCCGTCCTGCTAGTTTTCCAAACCCATTCAAAGCCCCCTCATCAGATGAGAGTGTCGCGGTCATAAATTGTCCGTCTTCAGAGGAGTTAACATAAGCAAGAGAATCGGAGTTTAAGCCAAAGCGAGTTGCAGACTGAACGCCTAGTACCAAAACATCTTTGTCATTTAGAACCGCGGTATCCCACGAATCGATCAACTTATATTGATAAGCGGGCAACCCTGTCTTTTTGGTGATGAAACCAACCGTATCAAGTAATAGTTCAACTTCTTTAGGGCTGGGTTCTCCTGACATGACGATAGCGGTTTCAGACAGGTCTGCCATTCTTGAATACGGAAACCCAGATGAAGCAAATACTTGGTTGTTTGGCATTTGGATGTAGTGAGGAAATCCAGAAAAATCGACGCTCGAATTTCCATCAATGGCGGCATACTGGATCGACGTAGAGCTTCCTTCACATTCCGCAGCCGTGCTTTGAGCCAATTGAAAAGTGAAGCCTAACGTGTTTTGGGTCGCCGCTTTAAATCCAGGAACGTTTAACGATTCATGCGCAGAAAATGATTCACTACCTAATACTGGAATTCGCCATACTCGTTGCTCCTTGCTGGTTTCCCCGCTATCCAAAGAAAATGCTTTAACGAATCGTTCATTAACCGCGACGCTCAACTTTGAACTACTGGTCCCCTCTTGAGGAGGAGAATGTCGGTAATTTAACTTCATCGGAATCGACTTCGCGTTCCAAGTAAACAAATCAGGTGGCAAAGTAAAGTCAACTTTAATAGGTGATAAGTTCACCCCTTGGCTTTCTAACTGGTAGTCCCCCTCAACCAACTCAGACAACCTGACAGCTCTGTTCGTCGGAAGCCAATTGGGCGCATCATATGGCTGCCGTGCTTTCAAGTTTTTTAGCTCGTGCACATACGCCACTTCACCTGACATCAATTGATTGCTTGCGGCAAGTCCTTTAGCCGCCATAGACAGCTGTTGTTCGTTAGCGCCCAACACGAGCAACAGCTTAATGTGGGGATTCCTGGGATGGCTTACCATTTGAATGGTAGGACGCGTTATTTCAGGCAGGTCTTTTAAAAATAGCGGCCTATTTTTGTTCGAGGCAAACACTATTGCATGCCTGTCCGGTAATTGATCATCATAAACTGGAAAAGTAATGTCACGCCATTTAACGTGGCTAGCAAAGTAGTTGGCAACTACCGATACTGAATGTACGCCGGAAAGCGAAAAATCACGCGGTACGACCATAGGAATGGACACATCGTGGAAATCACGAGTATCAAAAAATGGGGCCGGTAACAAACTAAGCTCATTCGCTATTTCTAATGGTTGTACATCAAGTTGGATCGAGCTTGCTGAGCTCAATTCCCACCAAAGCGCAGGATCGCTCCCATCGCTACATTGAGCATCAATACGGCCAATAAGTTCGAACTTAATTTGATTATAATTTTTGAAAAAACGCCCATCAAGGGCAATCTGCTTCATCTCTTTTTTAGTCGTTGAAGCGTTGTTAAATTCAACGACATCCATCAGTTCATTATTAAGAAACACTCGTACGTGCGATACGGATGCACGCAATGCTGGCGATGGCAAAAACTCTAACCGAAGGTTTCCGCCTGTAATCACTTGATCAAGACGCGAACCAAACCCTAAATAAGCCGTGCTTTGATTGCCTTTTAGCTGTATAGAAGACTCACCTGTAATGTCTTCGAATGTATATTCGAGACTCATATTAGGGTTCACTTTCTCGTTGAACTCAGCGGCAAACGCCGTGGATATCATTGCCAGCGATAATATCGATAGCGTCCTTATCATTCTCATTATCATTTCCTAATACACCCATCGAGGCCTGAAAGTCAGCCCGAATAAAACCAGTGCTTCTAACCTTGAATATATCAATTGGAATATTCTAGGGCTGTAATCCACCATTTTTCTAAAACCCATGACACTGACTAAACACATATTCTTTAAACTCTGCCAAGGTTTGTCTTCTTCGTACGATTTTTGCCACTTAGACCATGTGTCCGACCGCGCAAAAGTACATTGTATAAAACGTTTTTCTTTTTCCAATGTCATCGGCATTAACTCGGCGCCAACCGTTCCATTTTGACAAAACTTAATTTCACACAGAAATGATTCCGTAATACCGTAGCGTTGCAACGCCACATTGACTTTATCACCTTGCCGCAGCACTATTTCTGAGTGAATTTCAAAGCCCAGCCCTCCAAACGAAAAATCTTTAAGTTGTGCGGGGTAATGATGGCCATCAGTCGTCGTAAATGAAATCGCATAATCCACTTCAATTCGATGAGTCTGACGGACTTGTTTTTCTTCCGCCGATACAGCAAGCGCGACCCCAAGTACGAACAGGTTATAGAGCGTCCAAAATAGGTTGACTAAAACCGTAGCTGTTTCGGTAAATTCATAGTCGAACAACCTATGAATACCAACGGCAAACCCCAATAAATTGAGTATCAGCAACGCTATAATCGGTTTACTAATATTCCAGTCAAAAAAGCTATTTTGTATTAGCCCCCCCTTCTCCGTCACATTAAATGAACCTTTGTTAGGCGCAATTAACGCAATTGTGGTTGGGATTGCAATGTACCAAGCTAAAACCGTTTCATATACCTCTCCCCAAAATGAATGACGATATTTACCTTGGATCCTCGAGTTGGTTAAACTGGCATGAAACATATGTGGTAATACAAATAGGACGATAGCCAATGCCGGAGCATAGATTATGTATGCATCGAACAACAAGAAAGCAAGAGGGGCTACCATGAAAATCAACCGTGGGATTCCACTTAAAAAATGCATCATTCCATTGAGGTAACATAATCTTTGTTGCCACTTTAGACCTCGCCCTAATAGCGGGTTATCGACCCTGAATATTTGCGCCATCCCTCGTGCCCAGCGAATCCGTTGACCGATATGCGCCGACAAACTATCGGTCGCAAGTCCAGCGGATATTGGTTCTTTCAAGTAAGCACTGCGATAGCCCAACCGATGCAACTTTAACGCGGTATGCGCATCTTCAGTCACCGTTTCGACGGCAACACCACCAATTTCCTCAAGTGCACCGCGCCGTAAAATTGCACAGGATCCACAAAAGAAAGTCGCGTCCCACATGTCGTTACCATCTTGAATCAATCCATAAAATAGATTGCCTTCGTTGGGAAGCTTCCTGAAGTTTGATAAGTTGCGCTCAAAGGGATCAGGAGAGAAAAAATGATGGGGTGTTTGAACCAATGCCAGCTTATCGTCTTTGAGAAATGCTCCAATCGTCACCTGAAAAAAAACTCGCGTGGGGATATGGTCGCAATCAAAGATTGCAACGTACTCACCATTGGTGTGTTTCAATGCGTAGTTTAAATTCCCAGCTTTCGCATGTTCGTTTGTTGGCCTCCTTATATAGCCAACGCCAACCTGCTCAGCAAAGGCTTGAAAATCATCTCTTTTGCCATCGTCGAGGATATAGATGTTAAGTTTGTTTTTTGGCCAGTCGATTGTACTTGCGGCTAAGACAGTTGCTCGAACTACCTCTAACTCTTCATTGAAGGTGGGAATATAGAGATCAATAGATGGCCACTTCTTCACTGACTCTGGCAGTAACACGGGTTTCCTGTTAAGTGGCCAAATAGACTGAAAGTAGCTGAGAAGGAGCACCAACCACGAATAGGTTTCAGCCATTAGTAGTATTAGGCCCAATATTAGGTCGAGGTCTTTATCCCAGTTAATCGTTGACGTATAGCGCCACCAAATATAACGACATGACGCAATCAGGGAGAGTACAATGAGGAGTAAGTTTGGCAGTCTACCTTCCACTCCTCGAATTGAAAACGCGACTAACGCTAACGCACCAACAAAGAACGCCTGTGCAGCAATTGAGAATGGAACGGTTAAACAGAGCAGCGTTAGGACGAATAAAATACCATACAGAAGCGGATCCGGGAGGATCCTATTGGAGTATTTTTCTGAACCTACATCTTCAAGCTTTGAATCCAAAGAACTGACCGCTATAGAACTAATCTTACGGAACCACTGCGCGCCGTATCGAAGCATCGATTTTAAAAAACATAAATGACGAACCAACAACCAACTATCTAAATGGAAATTTTGCTTTACTAAGCAGATCCAAAGCAGTTGAATGACAATTCGAATATTATCGCCATACGAGAAGTGATCAAACTCAATTTGTGGAAAATAATGGTTCCATGCCTTCAAATCTAACGGATGACGAAGAAAGGCTCTGGTAAGCAAATACAGTATGAATAAGAAAAAATGACGAGTGCTAAGGGAGTATTCCGGGGTATTTATGGAATTCGAAAAGTCTCGATACAGAGACGGCGAAATGAATAATTTAACGACATTCATCTTAACGACCCTGCTGTTGCTTTTGTTCCAAGTACGATAGGGTCACCGTCGCCAATTGTTTAAATTCAATATGGCTTTGGGAATAGAGAGCAGAAACGATTACATTGGACAGCTCCGCAAATGTCTCTTGTACTGCAATGTCAAAGTATAGGTAAGACGATAACAGTTTATCTCCTAGCATCTTTTCTAGAACTAAAACTAGCTCCCGGGACAAGCCAACGTCATGACGACAAGCGTTCAGGACAAATCGAGTATTTTCCGTAGCGGGGTTGTTGTTGAGCAGTTTAGAAAGCATCGTAACTGATAGCGGTGTAGGATTAACAACCTTCAAAGCTAGGTCAACACTGACACCATAATCTTCGATTTTAAGATTATTTGGGAGTAGTACAATAATGTAATCAAATTTTAATGAAGCGGTTTGGCACATTTTACTTAGAACATTAATCATTATTTCAATGTCTAGATGAGCATCTCCAAACGGTATAAAACATGTCCCTCCAGGGCTCATGAAGATCGCATCTTTCCACGACTTTCCATTTGAATGCGCATTCGCCCACCCGTCATCATCAAGGGTATGTTTACCGAACCAACACCCTAAAACATTTCGATTGTCTAATTCAATCAGAACAACCTTTTTTCCACGAGACGTGTACGCAGCCGCCATATTTGCCGCCACGGTGTTGGCTCCCGCACCACTATTTACCGATTGAACTGAGATTAAAGCCACGGTTAGTCGTTCGCACTAACAAGCTTCTCACTTGTCGCCGTCACACTGTCGTTAGTCTTTTTGTGTACCAAAAGCTGCCATTTTTGATACGTCATTTGTAATTCATAATCTTTTTCTAGATCTTTATAAGAATCGCATTTCAATCCATATGATTTAAAAACTTGCGAAACATCTGATAACGCCTTAGACATTTACACTCTGAATATATTTGTTAATAAGGATGCTGCATAGTACACTGTTTTTAACAAGACGACATCCCTTTAGGTAGCAATTTACAATGATTCAACAAGTTATCGGCATCGATTCATGGGAAGACATGCACTCACTTGCAATTAAACAGTTTCAAATACCCTTATTTGTTAATCGATTTTCGCTACTGCTATCTAACTTAAACAAAGAATCAATACTGCCTAGCCTTAATCAAAATCCTGAAAAGACATCTCGAATAAAAAGTGCTTTAAATGACATGTTTTCAGACATTTACTTATCACATGATACGTTAGTTACCTCTGACTTTTTGATTGATTTATCCCGAGTAACGGTACGTAATGACCAACATGTCGTCGTTCTTCTCGATCAAAATGAGTTAACAAGCAAAGAGCTAGAGTTAATAATTACGCATAGCTTTTCATTATTTATTCAGATTACCGTTATCATTGTTAATTCAGATGATTCTTACATTCGAAATATTTTATTTCCTTTTATTTCATCTCCAACCTATTATATTGGCAATATTACCCACCTTCAAGATGATATATACTCAAAGATGATCAGTTACCGTGCAGGCAATATCTCTCTTGGTAATAAAGTGTTCAAATTAAATCAATCTAACTCTGATTACATACAAAATGAATTCTTACCTACATTTATTGAAGAGTCCGCAGCGTCTTCTTCATTTGTCGCAGCACATAATTTTCATTCTTTCTCTTTTTCACAGAATGTTGCTGACGAGCTTGATCGCTCACAGGAAGCCGTTGTTGTCTTTAATTGTCGAGGATTCCATGATATCTCCCGCGTCTCTAAACACGTTTTTTCTTTCAAACAAAAATATGGCCGTAACCTTAAAGTCATTGTAAAAGAGTCTGTCCCTTGTATTCGGTATAACGACTTCCACATGTTATTAAGTGCAGGAGCGCAAGCGATTGTAGAACACGATCGAACTGACTCTATCCTGTTCGACCAAATTCGTTTAGCTTCACATACCACCATGGATGAAGGTTCCCTATCATTTGATTCGCTATCGAAATACTTCCAAAGTCCACTTTCAATGTCAGGAATTCAATCCTTCGACACTTTTAGCCGCACCACATTAGACGTCGTTGAAACGATCAAAGACTCTCAACTAGAATTTGCATTGGTTGAATTGATACCGTTCTCTTCGGTCTTAATGGATGAAGTGATAAGTTACTGCCAATTAAAACGTAAAGGGGATATCGCGGCAACGCATGATGGTAAATTCTTCATCTTCTTTAGTTCGCTTAGACTTTACGAAGTTTCTCAGGCATTGACCAACGTGTTTAGCCTGTCCATCAATGATCTTTTTATTGAAATCAATACGTTTGTAGAACCAGATAAAATCACACATAGATTAGCGCCACTCAGCACAACAAGTTCAAGCCGGTCATCAAATGATTACCCCACACCTGAACCTTTGTCTGAGCCTAAAACAAAAACAGCAAAGAAGGTGACTTGGGATAGTCTATGAACATTAATGATTTTTTTATTGTCGCTCTATTCTTTACCTGTTTTGGGGTGGCGATTAGTTTCCTTGTGCCAACATTATTTAAGTTATTCCACGCGTTGTTTAACTTTCTTTTTAAACGTCCTAGATACCTAAAAAAAACTAAGTTCTGATTATGAAAAATTCTCGCCTTCACACCTGGTACCTTGGCTGGTGGACCATCTACTTTTCCATAAAAGTAATGCTATTCTGGGATGACACTCTTGGCTTCGACCCAACCTACAATTTTGCTTTTTTAGCCTTTGTCATGATCCCGATAGGGAATAAATGGTTAAACCGAATGCGTCATTTCTTCGCAGCTATTATAGCCTTGCTGCTGTTACACCATGACTCATTCCTGCCACCAATAGAGCGCCTTACAAGTCAATGGGCGCTGGTTAGTCAATTTGATCGTAGTTACTTACTTGCATTGGCCACCGACTTTATATCATTCGACTTTGTTCTTCTTCTCGCGCTTAGCATTGTAGGTTACCTTTACCTCAACCAAGTTTTCCGGTTATCTACGTTTGTTGTCGTCGCAATGATCGTGTCATCAATGCCCTCTTACTTTTGGCAAACCTCGTCAGCACCAAGCGCTGCCGTAAATGACATGCAACCCCCTTCAACACAAGTAACCAAGCCTACCCAGATGAACGATATCAACGCTGAGGTCGACACGTCTTCTGAAGGCTTAAATCGCTACGTATCTAACTTTTTTGACCAACAACAAAATCTAACATCAACACTGTCTACGATTGAAAATCACAAACCAAACTACGATATCTTGTTTATTAATATCTGCTCTTTGGCATGGGATGACTTGGAGTACAGCGGCAATAAAGACCACCCCCTATTTGACCAACTCGATATTGTCTTTAAAAACTTTAATTCTGCAACATCCTACAGTGGCCCAGCGGTTTTGCGCGTGTTGCGTGCGAATTGTGGACAACAAGATCATGCTAAGCTTTTTGACAGCACTCTCACGAAACAATGCTCGTTGTTCGACCAACTTCATCGCTTAGGTTTTGAAAAAGAAATATTGATGAATCACGACGGTAAGTTTGATGGTTTCAACAAGCATATTGCCAGCAATATAGGTCCGTTTACTGCTGCAGTAGATATTGATGCATTACAGCCCTCTCAGTACGCCTTTGACGGTACTAAGATATATCGGGATAAAGAGGTTTTGAAAACATGGAGTGAAATCGAGCACACTAAACCTACGGTCAGCCTCTACAACACAATTAGCATCCACGATGGGAATCGTGTTGTTGGCCAGTCGGGCTCTCGCTTAGTGACCTATAAAAGGCAGCAATCAATACTGCTTGACGATTTATTGCAGTTTTTCAACAATCTTGACGCGAGTGGTCGAAACATTATGGTGGTCATTCTGCCAGAGCATGGTGCCGCTGTTCGTGGGGATCGAATGCAAATATCAGGAATGCGCGAAATTCCGACCAAAGCGATTACCTCCATTCCGGTTGGAGTTAAGTTCTTTGGTGACGCCGCATTAGATAATAAAAAACAAGTGGAAGTAACTGCGCCTGTTAGCTTTTTAGCGCTTTCCGATTTTATTGCTAATGTTGCCTCTAGTGGTGTATACGACGGGGATACGACAACATTGACATCACTTGTTTCTGGTTTGCCTGAGACCCCTGTAGTATCACAAAACTCGGGTACCACCATGCTAGAAATCAACGGACAGCAATTTTATAGTTTTGACGCTAAATCGTGGACTCAGTACAAACAGTAATGCTCAAACCACACTGCACAAGAAAAACCCCAATAGCCAACGATTTGACTATTGGGGTTTTTCTTGTGTATTAATTAAACTTACCCTTTGGTAACCAACTTAGCCTTTAATTCTTCAATAACATACGCTGGTGCGATTTTTCCGAGCTCATCTAAGCATTGACTTGCATTGTCATTACCATAACGCACATAAATATCACAGACGGCGTATAGTTGTTCTGGCGCACCGGAAATCAGGTAAGCTTTTTCAAATGACTGAGTCGATTTATCGACATCAAGTGGCTCTTGCAAGACACCGTTTAAATACCAGTAATAACTGTTGTCCTTGGCAAGCTTTGCGGCTTTTTCTATTTCGCTTGCGGCCTTTTCTTTTTGCTCCATGCGAACCAATGTCAATGATTTTGAGTAATGCAGAGACGCCGTATCTGGATTAACATCTATCGCGGTATCTAAGGTTTCAATCGCAAGTTGATCTTGATTTTGTGCACGGTAGTTATCGGCGATATTAAGCCATATCTGTGGATTATCTGAATGTTTGATAAGCAGTGTTTGATACTTCTTATCGGCCATTGACCATTCATTGTTCCAACGAAGGACATCAGCAAGCAGAAGCTGAGAGGCAAAATCACTTTTGCCGCCTAAGTAATCTTTTAACTCCGCGATTGGCAGTTCAAGTTGCTTTTGTTGTTCCGGTGTTACGTTATCATAATCTCGAACCAAACTGGCGGCAGCGGTTGTTCGAACCGATTCGTGTGCATCATTCAATAGCGGTGCAACCATACGCCAGCGATGTTCAAGTGGATAGGGTTCTGCGCCAACAATAGCCGCTTCTCGTACGACAAACTCAGAGTCTTTTAGCCCTCTAGCAACGGCAACAAGTGCATTCTGACTTGGGTAATTCGCTAACTCCCTCAAGGCATTGGCACGTACTTCTGGTGACTCATTAACGTTTTGCGCGGTATAAGACAATTGGCTAAGCTGTTGTTCGATGCTCGTCGTTACTGGCGGATTGTTTGAGTCCGCAGAACCCATTTCCGCAGCAAAGCCAGACGCAGGAAAAAATGCGGTTGAAGCGATGGTCGCCGACAAAATGGCGACAGAGGCCACTGAACGAGCGGTAGTAGATAGCGATTTATTCATCATTTTCAATCCTAAAGCTTAGTACTGTATGAAATAACTGGGCTGCTATGGGTACGAGCTGACAAGGCATCTAATCGCTGTTTCTTCAACACTTCATCGTTGAACTTACCATGTACAACTGGGTGCCCTGCCGCGCGCAAAATGTAGGCCAATGCCTTATCCGCATGAGCAAAGAATTTATGCCAACCAGCGCATAAATAATTTAAGCCCGGCTCGCCAGATTTTGTTCGGATAAATCGATTTTTGGGGCATTCCCCATGACAAGCAAACTTATAGTCACAGGTTTGGCACTGACTGGTTAATGTTCGTGACTTCGCGAACCCAAATTTTTGCTGGGTCGGGCTGTAAGCCATATCATCCAACTTCTGATGATGAATATTGCCAGCTTTATATTCTGGATACACATAATGGTCACATGCATAGACGTCGCCATTTGGTTCCATCGCTAACCCCTTGCCGCACAATTCATTCAGTGTGCACAATGGGTTAGGACGTCCTGTCCACGTTTCGACGCTTGCTTCAAAATATTGAACAAACACCTTACCAATATCGTGTTGAATCCATTCATTAAACACAGCAATAAGAAAATTGCCCCACGCGTGATCAGAGACACACCAAGGCTCTACAACTGAATCTTTGTGTCCTGGGATCAGTCGCTTATCCCCTTGCTTTAATTGGTCGTTAGCATCCCAAGTCTGTGGTGCGGTAGTACGGAATGTTTTTTGTTCAACAATTGGAATAAACTGCATTTGCGGCGATTTAACGACATCTCGCAAGAAGCGGTATACCTCAAGAGGGTTCTGACTGGTTAAGTTATTTACACAGGTTAATGTTGCAAACTTCACGTTATGTTTGTGAAGTAACTCAACGGCGTTCATAACCTGTCGGAATGTACCGCGTCCAGCTCGATTGGTGCGATAAGTATTATGCAGCAGTTCTGGCCCATCTATGCTCAGACCAACCAAGAACTGATGCTTAGCTAAAAATTCGCACCAGTCATCGTTCAGTAGTGTGCCATTCGTTTGTAAGTCGTTAGAAATAATGATGCCTTGCGGTTGATACTTTGCCTGTAATCCAACAATTTTTTCAAAATAATCTAACCCCAACATGGTCGGCTCACCGCCTTGCCACGAGAATATAATTTCAGGTGTATTTTGACCTTCGATGTACTGGCGAATGTACGTTTCTAACGTCTCATCGTCCATCCTCGGAGAGCATCCTTTTTTGTATTCCAGCAAGTCCTGTTTGCTTAAGTAATAACAGTAAGTACAGTCGATATTACATGCTGCGCCAATTGGCTTAGCCATTGCATGTAAACGCTTCGATGCTTTGCCGTTAAACTGAGGGCCTTGACTGATATGCATACTAAAAACACCTGAAATTAATGAGTAGTCACCATCATAATTCTGAGCACTTCCATTTGCTCGTTATACCCTTTATAACCAAATGGAATGACCAAACCCGATACTCTGTGTGTCCACAAAGACTGGAGAACATTCTGTGATGGCGGCTTCAAATAAAACACAGCAACATCAAGTTACATTGGGTCAAATACCTTTAGGTCAGCATGAGCAATGTCAATCAAGATTCAATCCACTGAAACGGACCAAATCGACACTAAGCAAGTACTGCGCACTGACCTTAACGCTTGTGTTAGCAGGGTGTGGGACACAAACAACGCATCCTATCGCACAGCAAATTAACGATGACCTCGTTTTAGTCGAAGGCGGCGCGTTTACCATGGGTTCAGACCAAGAAAACGCATCAAAAGCAGAGCAACCATCAAGAACGGTTTCCGTCAATAGCTTCTATATTTCAAAATTTGAAGTGACTCAAGCATTGTTCGAATCCGTCATGGGTTCATCAATGAGCTATTTTGCAGGCGATCAAATCCCCGTCAACAATCTCAGTTGGCAACAAGCCAATTATTTTATCCAACGCTTAAACGAACTGACTGGCGAAGAATATCGGCTGCCTACTGAAGCGGAATGGGAGTTTGCAGCCAGTGGTGGCAATCTAAGTCAAGGTTACCTTTATAGCGGCTCAAACAATATTGAAGACGTCGCGTGGTACGCGGGGAACTCAAAAAATCAAGCCCACCCAGTTGGATTAAAAGCGCCTAATGAACTTGGGTTATACGACATGACTGGCAACGTGGGTGAATTTGTCATGGATGCGTTTGATGATACGTTTTATCGTTACGGCCCAACAGATAACCCCAACAATGCACAGGATACGGATATAAAACTCGCCCATAAATCTCTACGCGGCGGCAGCTTTTCCTATCCAGAAAAGGATTCTGAGAACTTTAAACGCGATTTCGCCAGTCAATCGATCATCATGTCAGACATTGGATTACGTCTTGCAAAAGATAGCGATTAAAACGGTAATAAGGTGCCCATCTCGAGCATGAGCACCTTATTTATTGGAACAATAACAGTCATCCAAGGCAACAAAGGTTGTGTATTCACTATTTAATCTTTCATTACGTGCATTTGCCTGTGAGTGACTAGCGTTCGTGACTGTTCACCTTACTTCATGCTTTATGCTTTATGCTTTATGCTTTAAGTTATTGTTTTTAAGGTACATTAACTGTCTCTATTTTTTCTCATTTTTGCTGCTTTTCTAAATTTGTTACGTAGCCACCTGTGCCCACTTTCGTTGGTTCGGCTAGGGTGCCAAATCATACAAAGCCCGACGTCCGGTAACTCAAACGGTAAAGGTATGCCCTTAACGTTGTATTTTGACGAAAACTCCTCAATCGTTGCTTCTGGAAGAATACCAATATATTCAGTTTCTTGAATGACTGGTAACATTTCTACTGCACCGGCCGCGCGATACACAACTCGCCTATTATGAAGCTCATCAAAGTCACCCACTTCGAGCAAACTGCGTCGAGTATGCCAACGTGATACAACAACATGTTCTTCATTTAAAAATTCTTTGATATCAATAGTATCCCCAATCCGTGGATGGTCTTGACTGCACACGACTTGTAAATACTCATTATAAAGACGCTCATATTTTAGTGACGTCCTGCCTTTAGGAGTCATATCGATGATGAGATCGTACCGCTGTAAACGTAGGTCGGATTCATAATCTTCCGTAAACAGTAAGTGGACCTCTAAAAAGATATCCGGAGCTACCGCACTAATAAGCTTCATGACATTGGGTATAAGGTTAAAGCTTGCCGGAGACACACTAGCAATTGAAAAAATGCGTTTCGATTTCTTCGGATTAAATCCTCTTGATGCCGACAGGGTCGACGTGTAGTTCTTCAATGCTGCCGCCAGTGCCGGATAAATATCGCTGGCGAACGGAGTCGGTTCCACACCAGAAGCGGTTCGGTGGAACAAAGGATCGTCGTAAATATCACGCAGTTTTGCTAAAGCTTTGCTTACTGCTGGTTGGCTAATATCCATTCTATTAGCGGCTTTAGTGAGATTGCTTTCTTCATAAATTGCGACAAAAATAGGAATAAGATTCAGTTCTGTATTTTTCATAGCCATCCATAACCACGCCACTCTATTGCAATGTGGTGGTTGTCAAATTTAGTATCTTGTTCAGTTTCGTTTGTCTTCCGATAGACCAACTTTAGGGTCTTTTAACCGTGGCTTATTCGGAAATGACAATGCTGGTGGAATAAGCCAAGCCATGAAGGCACCAAACGCAGATGTCCTTGGCTCATTATGTTTACTTGTTTGATTTGCGTTGATCTTTCGCCAAACTCGGAAATATAAGCGTTTATTTTCACTGCCATTTTGCCATTTTCGAGACCGTTCCAGCCACTCTTTTTCTTTAGATACGAGTGATAACTCAACCTTTCCTTGTTTATTTCGCAGACGTCGGTACGTCAACAGGCGCACTCTTGCAAAACGGCTCATTTTCAACGCCAAAAGCATAGACACAACCTCTGGCAAACTATTCTTACGAACACGTTGGTAAATAAACACGCTGGATATAATGATTACCATCAAGGCTATCATTAGGCGAATGATAGCCTGTTGATAGCTGCTCATAAACGATGCAAAGGTGTGGTCAACATGAATGACCTTCCCTTCGAGCATCACCGTTTCTAACACTTCCTTGTCCGTGTTCCACCATTTGATTTCAATAGGAGGTAAAATGACCTCACCACCATTTTGCAACACATAGGTCGATTGTTCTATACGCTCAGCCGCGTAATCGCCTCGCTCGTGCGTGTCGGTTAACACCGGTGGTTTCGAATAAGTCTGATAGCGCTCACTGGCGACATTATGAATAAGATTAGGCATGAGGATAGACAAGGTATCACTCGCATTTAACGTCACAGTTCGTGTGATCGTATCGCCAGCTTTAAGCTCGGTATTCGATAATTCCCAGTGTTGTTCAAGTGTCATATCAGACGCTGACAACCATGCCTGTTGTGATGACAGGTGACCACTTGGCATATGGACATCAAACGACATCGGTTTAGTATAAAAGGTAATCGGTACACTGCCTTTATTCTCTGTTGATACCTGCACCTTCACCGCTATTGGTGGTATTACTAGCTTTCCAGAGGCTTGTGGGTACAAGGTCACTTCCCAACGTTGTGTTGACCATGTCTGACCATTTCTTCGCTCAGTACCATTAATTCCCATTGGATTGCGTTGCATGGCAATCAAATTGGGAACCTCTATGCTGCCAATTCGGGTACCACCGCTAAACCAACGAGGTGTGGCCACTTCTATTGACAATACCACTTGTTCATTGGTTGTGAAGGTAGGGTCTTTTTCCTCTCTATCAGAACCTAGCCATACTGACATTTCAGCAACAGGATTCGTCGTGCCTGTATTATTACTTTTAGTGACTGAAACGCTCGCGAATGCAGAAGCATGAACAAAAGAATAAAAAACGATGACTAGTGAGAATAGTAACGACTTAAGATTCATTTTTCGCTCCTATTGCTTGCTGATTTAGGTATTGAATCTGAAATTTAGCACGCAGAAATTGCTTAGGGTCTGCTTCGACACGTTTTAACCACTTGTCGGCCAAGGCTTCGCTTCCCAGGATCTCATTGGCGTTGAGAGTTTCCTTTTTCATCAACTCCTGATTCGTAATTTCTTCTGCGCCTTCCGCTGTTTGAGGGTTATCACCAAGCTCAATTGACTCTTCCATGCTTTCTGTTGTGTTGGTTTGGCTTTCACTTACCCGATTAATTTCACCAATGATGCCCTCAATCACCGATAAGTTTTGCTGAACCTCTGGCTTTAAATAATCCGACAACGAGTCGGATTCCAAAATGGCGCGCAACATGTTTCGCGCAGCGATGTATTCTCTCTGACGAGCAAGCGCAGAGGCGGCATAATAATCACCAAGGTCACTGTCCATTTTGAGAAACTCACTATGGGCCAATGGGTACTCCATCGCGTAATAATAAGCTACGCCCTTATACTTGGGGTCAGTGTAATGCTGTGCTGCCTCTAAGTACCTTTGCTCATCGAACAACCTTTGTCCTTGTTGATCGGGTGTAAACCACAAGTCCATCCACCACTGATACGCGGAATCCCCTAGTGTTTTCTTCGGTAATATCGTGTCCATTTGTTCTGTATTACCTTGAGAATTGGCTTCGAGCTGCGCACTTTGTTGACCATTCAGAGCCCTCTCATCATCCGCCCATGCACTAGTCGGCTTCATTGCAGGTAATGCAAACGTCATGACCAAACACCATTGCACTAACCAACCTTTTCTAAACCAAAGTAACAACATCAATGCAATGGGAACCAATAATCCATAGCCCATATCTTTCCACGGCATCGCTGACTCACCATTCATCTCCATGTGAGTGTCGATATAACGTGTTAAAGCCTTGATGTCTTGGTCATCAATGGTGGCTTCAAGGGCTTGTCCGTTCGCACTGCTTGCCAGTTGTTGCAATGAATTGAGGTCCAAAGGGCTTTGAGTGACAACGTCACGATTTCCCATAGCTAAGGTTAGAAGTTGTGTCGGAGATTGAGAAAATGCATGTTCAAAGGCACTGACGGCACCTGGGGTTGCGCCATCAGAGATCAGCAACACTGAACTCCCTGGTTGACCATCCAGTTGTTGCTGAATCAATGGCAGAGTTTGCTCTGCCGATTTTCCCGCTACAGGCATGATTTCAGGACTGATCGCAGACAGAAATGGGGCAAACACTCGATTATCCTGAGTGGTAGGCATCGCTATATGAGCCGAACCTGCGTAAACAATAAGTCCGGTTCGACCACCGTGTCGAGCGTCCAATAAATCTTGAATTTTCTGTTTCGCTCGCTCAAGCCGATTAGGTGCAATGTCCTGTTGTAGCATACTTTCGCTAACGTCCAGTACAATAACAAGTGATGCTTTGTCCTCACCAAAAGGCGACGCTTCACGTTGCCATGTTGGCCCCGATGCCACGACAATCAATAAACTGACTCCAAGTATCAACATTTTCAAAGGCAGCTGGTTTTTCCACCCTTGTGATTGAATGGTGAGCGCTTTCTCCAGATGAGCCGGCAAAAAACTATTGTCGTTCGATGAGGATTCCCATTTCCAGCGTAAGTAAAACACCACGAACATAGGGACAAACGCGATTAGCCATATCGGTCGAATAAAATGAAACTGGGCGATGAATTGTTCTAACCAATGAATATCAATCATGACTCTTCTCCGACTGATCATTCGTACTATCAGCGACAGGCGTACTCGCTCCTGCAGATGTACTCATTCCTGCTAGTGCATCTTCTACCCGAGTATTAGCTCCTATTACCGCATTTGCTCCTATTACTGCATTAGGTGTAACGCGCGATGTTGCCTTTTTCGTCAACACACGTAGAACGCTAGCAATAACGAATGCCAACAAAACAATAATAATAACCAGTGACACCAAATAATGATGAATGCTCTGCTTAGGACGATAAGTCGTACTTTCGTACAGCGTGGGTTCGAGATCAGAGATGACTTGATATGCCCGCAGTAAAGCATCACGATCGAGCGCCTCAAACGATTCCCCACCCGTTTCACTTGCGACTCGATTGATGGTGTCCATATCCAGCGCTTGTTCTCCCACCGTTTGTGGATTGCCCATTGCTATCATGTGAATACGGACACCTTTGACGGCGGCAACCTTAGCCGCGTCAATTGGAGCAACAAAACTACCGGTATCATTGCCATCAGTCAGCACGATGACCACTTTCTCCCTAGCATTATGCTCTGCCGCGTTAGATCCGGGGGCTTGAATCTCAAACATTTTGATAGCTAAACCAATAGCATCACCAAGTAACGTACTCGGGCCAGCCATCGCCACCTCAGTTTCTGATAGCAATGCTTTCCAAACTGTATGGTCAGCGGTAAAAGGGGCCTGAACAAATGCGGCGTCACCAAACAAGATCATGCCTAACCGATCGCTTTCTCGTTGATCAACAAACTCATTAAGCACTTGTTTGGCCGCATCAAGGCGATTGACACTCTTACCACTTGAAGAAACAAAGTCTTTCTCTGCCATTGAGCCAGAAAGGTCAAGTACGACCATAATATCTCGTCCATAGCGTTCGCGTGTTTGTGGTTCACCCAACACCATCGGTTTCGTCAGTGCCAAAATCACTAAAAGCCAAGCGCTGATTAACACAAAGCGCTGCCACCAGCGTGCTTTTAATTGATGTGCACCATCACTAGGCGGCTCACCAATAGCTTCAACTAACACGCTAAAAAACGGGACTTTTGTGGCTTGCTTCTTTGTACGGTACGCAGGAATTAATTTATAAATAAGCCATGGCAATGGCAGAGCCAGCAACCACATCGGGTGAACAAACTCCAAACTACTGAGCTGCATATTACCGACTTCGATGTTAAGCAATCCAAAACTAGCTAACGACATGATCACCTCCGGACTGATGATGCTTAATCCATAAGGTTAACTCTGTTACCAATGCTTGTTTCTGTTCGAGAGATAATTCAAAATTTGGGGTGACTAAGCTATCCATCCAAGCCACACCGAGTTCGGTCGACAGTGGCCTCGTCTTAGATGAGCCAAAGTCGTCTAAAGCGCATAAGAACTGCTGCCCAAAAGCGTTAGCTAATCTTGAATCTAAGTAGCGCAACACCGTTTTCGTCACTAAAAAGAGGTGGTATTCTGCGAGAGAACTGCTCAAGTTAATACGAACCAACTCATGAATGGCTTCGTTTCGATAACGATTGTTCCACCAGCGATTTATCCAGCGATACCCCGCCCACATTAGAAGCGCAAACAGTAAAGCGGCGACTATTTTCCATCCTACTGTTTGAGGTACCCAGCTCACGGGCACTGGTACATCGATATCAATAAGTTCGCGTAAAATGTACGTACTGGGAGGCCGATGTTCAGTCATCAACTACCCCCTATCATTTTCTTAAACTGCGCCAAATGTGTGCCTGACGTATCGACTTCCACAAGAGGAATACGATTCCGGCGCATCAGTTTCGAAAGCTGCTCACGTTTAGATTCTATATTGAGAGTGAGCTGACGGTTCACAGAAGCCAACATCGACTCATTTTGAATACTGAGTTGCTGCTGCCCATTTCCCATGACCCAACCATGTTCAGACATGCCGCTGGGAAGTTGTTGCTCTAAATGGTCTGAAACCATGATCGCGAGCACATCGTTATGCTGCTGCATTCGGGTCAAGTGAGACAGATTTTGCTCGCTAGCATCACTCCAATCACTGATAATAATAAGCGTGGTAGACCTCAACTTTAAGCGAAGCAATAATTGAACGATATCGTCAAAACTGGTGCCATTTTGATCCACAGTCGACACATTCAGTTCTTGGTTTGCTTTCGCCAGCTTTTTCAGTTGAGCAAGAACATCATTTTGTGAACGCTTCGATTTGCTCCAACTCAACGCACGATGATCGGCAATCAAAAAACCTACCCGATCGCTGTCTTTGAGCACGCGCCATGCGCATAACGCGGCGATTTCCGCTGCAACGACCGACTTCATCACTTCAACCGACGAAAAAAACATGGCACTACGTTGATCGACAACGATCATGACGTCGCGGTCTTTCTCCTCCGTGTACGTACGCACATGAGGTTTACCGGTTCGCATGGTCACTTTCCAGTCCAAATTCCGAATATCATCACCCAGTTGGTAATGGCGCAACTCTTCGAAATTCAACCCTCGTCCCCGAAAAAGGGAATGATGCCGTCCCGATAAGGCACTGCCCGCTTTCAGGTTTGGCAACAAGTGGAAGGATTGAGACTGTGACTGCAAGCGCACGAGTTGTGCATAATCACAGTGGATTCTTGCGTCGATGCTCTGTGGTACTGGCGGGGTTGGTGGGATCATCATATTGAACGCCCCTTTTAGCCAATTTCGACAGAATCAAGCAACGTGTCCACAACCGTTTGGTGGGTAATTCCATCGGCTAACGCATCATAAGACAAGCTAAAGCGGTGCCCTAAAACCATAGAGGCCATTGCTCTGACGTCATCAGGAAGAACATAATCCCGCCCTTCTAGCCACGCATTGGCTCGTGCGCATTTGTCGAGCGCGATTGATGCTCTTGGGCTGGCGCCAACCGCAATCCAATCAGCTAATTTAGTGTCTGCGTATCGCTCTGGTTTTCTCGTCGCCATCACCAGCGCGACAATGTATCGCTCCACAAGTTCGGAGACAACAATACTTGGAAGCTCGCGACGGGCTTGAAGGATAACGGCCGGGTCAATGGTCAATGCTTGTCCATCATCAAGATCTGGCTTGCAGGTTTGTTCTTCTTCAGCCCTGACGAGTCGAATAATCGCTAACTCAGCATCGTCTTCTGGGTAGTCCACATCCACTTTCATGATGAAACGGTCCATTTGTGCTTCTGGTAATGGATACGTTCCCTCTTGTTCCACTGGGTTTTGGGTCGCAAGGACCATAAATAGCTCAGGAAGAACGTGCGTTTGTTCACCAACAGTGACCGTTGACTCCGCCATGGCCTCTAGCAACGCTGCCTGAACCTTAGCCGGAGCGCGGTTAATTTCATCCGCTAACACGATGTTATTGAAAATGGGACCACGCTGAAATGTGAGTTGAGGCTTGCCTTCAAATTCTTGATAAATTTCGGTACCCGTCACATCTGAAGGTAATAGATCTGGCGTAAATTGAATACGACCAAAATCTGCATTTAGCGTATTCGCTAACGCTTTTACCGAACGTGTTTTCGCTGTCCCCGGCAATCCTTCTAATAATATGTGTCCATTCGTTAGCAGCCCCAGCACTAAAGCCTTCACAACGTGGTGTTGACCCACGACATCTTGCTCAATACGGGTGATAAGTTCGCCGATTTTCTGTTGTGCTGGATTCATGTGTTATCTCATCGAATTGGAGTGTTCTGATAATACCTAAGCGGCTCATAACCTTTGGTTATAGTCACTATAAACTGACGCTTGCAAATATTAAGATTAGTTTAGTCGCCAACAGGACGTTCCACACAAATAACGTCTTAATTTCCAATCACAAAAAAACAATTGGAGTCCCTATGACGACCCGTATTAATAAAGCAGCTATTGGAGTAGGCTTACTTGCTGCTTCTGGCGCAGCAGTTGCCGCAGAGCAACCAAATATTCTAGCTATCTGGGGTGATGATATTGGCATCTACAATATCAGCGCTTATAACAATGGCATGATGGGCTATCAAACACCGAACATCGACCGTATCGCAAACGAAGGTGCATTGTTCACTGACCACTATGGTCAGCAATCTTGTACTGCAGGTCGTGCTGCATTTTTGACGGGTCAAGAACCTTTCCGTACCGGCCTATTGACGATCGGTATGCCTGGCTCTGACCACGGTATTCCTGATTGGGCGCCAACCATCGCAGACTTGCTAAAAGAGCAAGGCTACATGACAGCCCAGTTTGGTAAAAACCATATGGGTGACCAAGACAAACACTTGCCAACCAACCACGGTTTTGATCAATTTTTTGGCAACCTTTATCACCTGAACGCGGAAGAAGAGCCAGAGACATACTACTACCCGAAAGACCCTGAGTTCCGTAAGAACTTTGGCCCTCGTGGTGTAATCAAATCTACTGCCGATGGCAAGATTGAAGATACTGGACCAATGACGCGTAAGCGTATGGAAAATGCCGATGAGGAATTCCTAGAAGAGTCTTTAGCCTTTATGGAAAAAGCAGTGAAAGCTGACAAACCATTCTTCATTTGGCACAACACCACTCGTATGCACGTTTGGACGCGCTTACAAGAAAAATACCAAGGTAAATCTGGCATCAGTATCTACGCAGATGGCATGCTAGAGCACGATGACCACGTTGGTATCTTGCTTGATAAACTTGATGACCTAGGCATCGCTGACAACACCATCGTTATTTACTCTACTGATAACGGTGCTGAAACGGTTTCTTGGCCAGATGGCGGCGCAACGCCATTCCACGGTGAGAAAGGAACAACATTCGAAGGCGGTATGCGTGTACCTCAACTCGTTCGCTGGCCTGGTGTCATTGAACCAGGTTCTAAGATTAACGACATCATGGCTCACCAAGATTGGATTCCAACGCTTTTAGCAGCGGCAGGTGATGACAAAGTGGTTGAGAAGCTAGCGTCGGATAAAGGTGCTACGTACAACAACAAAAACTGGCGTGTACACTTAGATGGCTACAACTTCCTACCTTTCTTTGAAGGTAAAACGGAAGAAGGTCCTCGTGATTCAATGCTGTACTTCTCTGCTAATGCTGAATTGAACGCCGTACGTTGGAACGACTTCAAAATCTCATTTGCTGTCCTAGAAGGTAACATTGTTGATGCAGTTCGCTTCCAAACTAACTGGCCTCAAGTAGTACATCTACGTGCTGACCCATTTGAGAAAGCACCTCATGAATCAGGTATGTACCTACGTTGGATGGCTGACAACATGTGGTTGTTTGTACCAGTAGGCGGCAAAGTTCAAGACTTCATGGCAACGTTGCCAGGTTACCCAATGCAAAATAGCCAAGTGCTAAACCCAGGTAACTTCAACCAAAATACTTACATGCTTCAAGGCAAACTCCAACAATTGGAACAAGTTAGCCAACAAGTTCTTAAGTAAGTTAGTGTATTGATACACCTATGTCTGAGCCGCTAACCCTGTTAGCGGCTTTTTAGCGAGCGCTTCGCTGTAATCAGGTTAACTATATCGAGTGAACATCGTGAAGTGGACAATACGATATCCCTCAGATAGCAATAAATGGTTAATACAGTGACCATTATTCAATTAAAAATAGAGACAACTATGAACGCGATAAAAAATATTATGCGTATAATCATGGTGATCGCCAAGGTACTGATTAAATTCACAGTATTTATGCTAACCATGTTTCTAGGTGCTTACCTGTTAGCGCCAATGGGCACGATCAACTCAAAAGACGTTGATATGGGCTCTTTTACCAATACACCTAATGACGCCATGATGATGATCTTTAATTCAGAGTATTTTAGTGGCTATTTGTTTTCTGTGACCATTGCGCTTGCCGCTTTTGTTATCTATCTACTTTGGCGAGTTCATGAAGTCGCTGTGCATAAGGCGCATGAGAAGAAGAGTTCTCACATCCAGCTCGTGTTTGCCCTCTCCCTGTGTGGGCTATTTGTGCACAAAGCGTGGTGGGTACTGGCCATCATCATCGCCTTTGCCAATTGGGAACACATTGGTGCTTCCATCAGTCGAGTGATTGGAAACAGCCGAGGGTCATCATCGACTACCTCAGCGTTCAACAACCACATCGAAAGCTCGGAGGCCAAGTCATGAAAGAAGTCATGATCCCTTACATCCTTATCATGTGGATCCTTGTTTCGACAGGAGCCATTAAATGGACGCTAAAAAGCGGGTTTTGGATTGTCTCAGGCGGTGCGTTTATTCTCATTATCTTGGGGGTATTATCCCGTCTTTGGGCACCGGTAGACCTAACGTACTCTTCTACAATCAAAGCGCCACATTCTGTACTATCCCCTTTGTTGCGCGAACAGATTGACAAAATACACGTCGACCATAACCAAGTGGTTAAAAAAGGCGATGTCATTTACACGCTAATAGACACGACATCGTATGCCGACCTCGAGAAAATACGAGCATCGATCGTTACCCAAGAAGAATCAATAGCGCAAATGAAGCGTGATTTACATCGCGCGAAAACATCGCCAGAAATCTTTAAAGAACGCGATGTAGAAAACTATCACTCACAACTAAGAATCTCAGAATCCACTCTCACTTCTCTACATGCCGACTACGATCGCGTTCAATTTGAACAAGAGCGTAAAACGGTACGAGCGCCCTTTGACGGTCAAGTCGCGGTCGTCAACGTGGCAGACGGAAGTCGAGTGGGTAATATGCATATCTATGATACGTCGCGTAAATTCTTAGAAATGCGCATCCCAGACCAGACCTTTCGTTATGTGAAGCCTGGTCAGTTTGCTGAGTTTTATGTCGATGCGTATCCAGGCGAAGTCTTTAGAGCACGCGTGCATAGCTTTACCGCAGGAACGGGAGAGTCATCAATTTCACCGCTTCAAGGCCCACAAAGCGTACGTCAACACGTCGGTGCTAATACAAGTACGCATGGACGAACGGTGGTACTTGAAATAATCGAACCAGACGGAAAGGTGATTCCTATAGGTGCTACCGGATCAGCATGGATCGCCGCAACCAAGCCGCACGCATTTTTTGGTTTCATCGATGTCATTGGCGCTGCAACGGTTCGACTTCACTCTTACAAGTCTTATTTAAACGCCATGTAAGCGTCGATCATAGGTCGCCTATGTCCCCCAAGAGAGCGGTTACTACAAGTGATTGACTGCCATCTTGGGGCTTTAACGGAATGAAGACAAGGATAGTTTTCATCACATTGTTGACAATAACCATTTGTTAGCGTTAGCTTAAATCATATCACGTCGTCACAAGAGATCGCTTATGACATCTCAATCAAGCGAGAGCTTTGAAACTTTGTTAATGAGTCAATCCGTCGCATTGTCAGGAAGCCAACCCGTTCATTTTGAAGATACCTTTGATGTTGTCGCCAGACAGGTTCTTGATTGGTTCCAGCTGGATCGGCTGACATTGTTTCCTAACTCGATGCTGCTGTTGAACGATGAGCGAACAATGTCAGTGGCAAAAACACCTGATCTAATGTTAGATAAAGTCCTTTTTGCAAGTGGTAACTACATTAACTACATAGACCTTTTAAAATCGAAGTCCATCTGGCAAAGCTTCGACCATCAAGCCCTGAGAACATCGCCTATTACACCGTTAAAATTACTCTACTCTCAAGGAGGACGTTGGCATGGCATTATTCGATTGGAGCTGTTTGGGGAGGTGTGGGGAGCGCTGGCATTTACTCAGTTTGGAGAGCCCGCTAATGGGTTGAGTGACAAAGACTTCAGACGATTAAAGATCATCTCAGATACTTGGCTTTGTTATTGGCAACACTCTATCATCGCACGCAGCTTAAACAAAGGGGCTGAAACGGCCATCAACGATAGCGAAAAATTGCTTTTATTAAGTAAAAAGCAATGCTCGGTATTAGAGTTATTGGCCAAGGGTTACAGTGCTAAGCAATGTGCCGATGCATTATTCTTAAGCCCACGTACAATCGAATCTCATAAATACCGAATGATCGACGTACTAAGACTAAAAAGCCATGCAGAACTTATTCAATTTGCCCTTCGGAATGGCTTTGGTATTGGGCATTAACGTTTCAGATCAGTTTAACGCCACATACTGGCGGTTCACCATACAATTACGCATAACCGTTTTGTAGTTATCCAAATTTGTTTTTTGTTGAGAAGACTGTTGGTTGTTGCCACGAACTCTACCAACGATTAAGCCACCAGCGGCGCCTACTTTAGCGCCATCAGAACCACTGCCGCCTGAAATAGCACCAACAGCAGCCCCTGTCGCCGCACCTTTCAACAACCCTCGAGCACCTGACCCTTTATTGCTGGTTACTTCCTCTTGTGTTGTGTTGGCAAGACCTTGGCAGTGCGTTAACTCTTGTTGTGCGACATCTTGCGTTACATTTTTGTAGGAAAATATTAGTTTTGATGATGGGTCTATAATATCACCACCGGTGCCTTCAGCAACCGAATAAGAAGAGGTTGCCATTAACATTGTTATCACTAAGTATTTGTTCATAAAGGGAGTCTTCACACGTTCATTTATAGTTATAAACAATTATGTATGAATGGAATATAAACCCGTACCGTAGAATTACTGCTTAACAACATAATATTCCAATTTTATTCAGTAGTTTTACTGTATTTTTCGCCGGCATGATATGGACAATATCAGCAGACATTCAATAATCGGTAGTAACAGTTGAAGACGACTAAACAAAAAGCAATGGAACTTATAGTACAAGACATTCTTGATCAAACTATCGAGCCCAATCAAAAATTTATTATTAATGAATTATCCCAACGCTATCAAATAGGACTTTCTCCAATTCGCGAGGCTACACAAGAGCTAGCATCTATTGGGTTTATACATTATCAACCAAACGTGGGCACCTACGTTAATCCTTTAACAAAGCTCGAGTTGGAAGCATTAATGGATTACTTGACGTATCACTTTCAAAGGCAATGTTATAACCAGCAGAATGGCCACCAAAAAATTTCCGAAGAAAAATCCGTAAGATTACTTTTTCACTTTATTAAATTAAATCAAGAATTAAACCAAAGTAATGAGCAATTGCCGAGTTTAACTATTATTGAAGACAATTTTATTGCCATACTTTTCTTGCTGCATGATACAAGTGCAGCAAAAATTATAGATACTTTTTTTAATACGGTAATCTTGAATCTAAGACGTTATTTTCACCACTTTTTTCTTCAACAGCCGACTCAATGCGCGGTACTGTTTCCGACCTATGAACTAGACATCATCGTTCGTTCGATCGCAGAAAACGATGTGTCGAATTATGGTGAACTGATGGCCACCTTTTTAGAAAGAATGACAGTAACGTTACTCACTGTATTGCCATCAGACCACCGAGAACACACAGAGGTGTGTATAAACAGTAATATAATGGCATAACAGTTAATATCGTTATTCTAACTCAACGGGCGGTCGGAAAGTCATTTCATGCATCACCAAGTCGGCGGGCAATTCTAGTAACTGAGCTATCGTTTTCGCGACGCTTACCGGGTTCATATACTCTGGACGGTCGGCTTCGCGAAAGTTTGTATCCGTGCCACCTGGAAACAAGGAAGTCACCTTAATGCCATGAGGCTGGGCCTCTTTCATCAAAATAGCACTAAAACCGGCAAGCCCTTGTTTCATCGCAGTATAAATACTCATTGTCGCATTTGCTCGTTTCGCCACGGTGCTTATTACATTAATAATTTGTCCGTGTTGCTGAGGTTTCATGACTTTTAACGCCTCACGGCATAACAGCGAAGGGGCTCTGAGGTTTATCGCATATTGTTCGTCGTATTCCTCTAAAGTAAATTCTTCTATAGAGCACTTACGTGAGATCATCCCTGCATTATTAATCAGCACATCTAAACCACCCAAATGTTGCGATGCCGCTTCAAACATAGCCAACGCCTCGTCAACTACGCCCAGGTCAGCTGCGATCGTATGACAACCAGTCGCAGCATGTAATTCATCGAGCTTCTTCATGTTCCTGCCAGTCGCGACAACCTCGTGACCTTTCGCACAAAGCTCTATCGCCAAAGCATAACCAATTCCACTTGTCGCACCGGTGACTAAGATTCTTTTTTTCATTGGTATCCCTATTTTGTATAAACCGTAAGGCCACAGTATAACCTCAGACAGTGTCAAATGGGCGTTTACTGTTCGTACACTGCGCGTGGCTTTCTCTTAATCTCTGATCAATCAACCGAGGGAATGACTTACACCGATACCATTCACCCTCATTCAAATCCCAACCGTTTACTGACGTCTCGCTCACTATCTTACAAAGCCACTCAACCACACTATTACCTAATACCTAATACCTAATAAGCATAGGTGAGTGCATTATGAATCACGCCATTAAAAACATCGCGTTCGTATCAATACTATTGCTGTCATTTGAGAGCGTTGCGGATCCATGGAAAAAACATAAACACCATAAGCACCACAAAAAAGAAGTGCATGTGGTTCATCATTATGACCGGCATCGCCTACCCGATTCAGCGATATTTCTTGCCATTGCTGGCGTTTCCTATGCTTTAATCAATGGGCAATACTATGAAGAAAGAAACGATCACTACGTGGTTGTTGAGAAGCCGAATAAACGTCGTTACCGATTGGGTCAGGTGATCAAGCGGTTGCCTGAAGGCGCGACAGCAGTAAACAAAAAAGGGCAACAATATTTTGTATCGAGAGGAGATTGGTTTTTACCCACAGGGCAAGGAAGATTTGTCGTTGTTAGACCCTAGTACGATGCTATTTGAAAAGACTAACCATTCAAACCGCATGCTCTTTATAGAGTCGAGTACTTGAGGGGGGAGATCTGCTGAAAGATAAAGATAAAGATAAAGATAAAAAAGGGAGGACTCGCGACACTCGAGCAATCACATTGCAAAGCATCGCTGTTTCATGTCCCTGAAAACGTGAGTCGTTACAGCACCCAAGTCAGGCTAAGTAACAATACGACTGCAGATGTTGCTAAAAACATGGTCGCTAGAGACGCGATTTCTGCCAGTGTTGACATTTGAGCTGGGGTTTCTTTTACTTCAGTGTTTTGATCGTTGTTCAGTGTTGATAGAAGTGCTGAGTTCATTTTTTGCCTGCTTTATGTAATTTGATTTCAAGAACAGGTCAAATTTTACTCCTTTTGTGATATAGGTCAAATATTATTTGGTAATTAATTTACTAAATAAATTCATCCTCGCTTATTAGAAAAGCTAATCCGCCATAGAAAAAGGCCCATATTTGGGCCTTTTGGTTGCAAGGTATCTTTGTGCTGATTAAAAGCGACGATTCAATGCCGATATAAACTGGCGTTTTCTGTCACTCTTCCAACCGTACTCCATCATAAGTGACCAGTCTCGGTTAAAGTTGTAGTTGGCGCCGACTAAGCCTGTCCACTTGTCGATGTTGCTTTGTTTCACCTTATAGTCAATACCAACACCCTCGTAAGTATAGGTGCCGGTTAATGTCAGCGTACTATCTAAGTATGTTGCGCCCGTATAAACAGCTACCGATTGTGATCCCACGGTAGGGAACACTTTACCGACTCGCGGCGATACATTTAGGATTAAGCCTTCCGCATCATTCTTACGCATATCAGCATAAGTAAATGAGACAGGTAAAGTAACAAAATAGTCATTCCAGCCCGTCGCTAATATGGTTCCTAACGTATAGTTAGTGCCATCAAGCGTGGCCTTTGCTACGCCACCAATTTCTCTGCCTTGAAATATACATTGAGGTGGTCTGCCGATAATCGGCCCGGTACAATCAGCACCAGTTTGATCAATCAGGTCATCACCACTAATCTGTATCCCAATATCAGCGGTCCCACTAATTTTACCCACAGCTCCAAACACGTTCATAAATGGGAATAACCACGCATCCAATTTAAGCTGAGGAGATTGCGTGCTATTACTGTTGTTATCAAATGACACGAACTCAATTGGATATTGTTTGGATCCATTAATCCCGACGTTCAAATCCGTAATGTCCATGTACTGGAAGGTATTGGTATAGATAAGACTGATGCCATACGGCTTAGGCAGAGAATACCCTTTATCAATAACCTCTTGAGCGAAGAATGGTAACGCTCGATCCCATTTTTTCGGTGCGGTTGTCCCGTCTGCAACATCTTGATCCTTGTTGGCAATACTAATATCACCCACGCCCGTTTCGGTAAGGTCATAGTTAACAGAGCTTGATATTAACCTCGCACTGCCTATCGCCGCGCCACCAGAGCTCGACAGCAAATAAATCGGGACATCAGAATCATCGGTACCGATCAAAGTCGTGGCGGCACTAGAGCGGCTTTCACCGTAGCTTAATTCCGCTCCAACCGATACATGCCATACCCCTTTACGATACTTTTCTAGGTCTTCTTTATTATCAAATATGGCTAATGCTTCATAGTTCCCTAACGCTAGACCCGCACCAACATCGTAGCGGTCAACATTAATATAGGTTACGTTATCGTCGACGCTGCTATAAATGGCACCCACACCAGAACCACCACCTATCACAGGCACTTTGACACCCGACATACTGATCGTTGCATAACCGACCGAGTCCGCTAATTGTGTGGAGATTTCAGTGTGGTCTTTTTCAAGCTTGCTGATTATCTCAGAAGACGCGGTATTGATATCGTCGCGAGCTGCTTGACGCTCTTCTGGCGGAATATAGCTACTGCAACCAAATATCAAAAAAGAAGGAATGATGCCTATCCACTGTATTTTCTTACGCATACCTATAAACCCTTCATCACTCTAACTGCAGAACACTCTATGTGGCTTTTTCTCACTGTACTCGTGTATTGTTTAATCATTTTGTATACATATTATTGGTTCACTCACTCGTTTAGTAAGTTATTGTTCACTATGATAGTAATTATGGCATGTCGTTGTAATTTTGCGCTTTTACTTACACTTATTTCGAAATCGGCTCTCTCGAGAAGGAAAATACCGGTCTACCGAAATACTCGCCAAACACAACTCGTTATTCTAAGCTAATGGGTAGTAATAGTGCAAATACTCTAATTTAATGGTTTTTATCATATCCGTTCAAATTAACGCCACTCCCAACACTAAATACACGTCAGCAGAAAGGCATTAATTCATGCAAAATATTCACGAGTTACTGGGCAGCCGCTTTCCTATTATTCAAGCACCAATGGCGGGAGTACAAAATAATGCCCTCGCCATAGCGGTAAATAAGGCCGGTGGCCTAGGTTCAATTCCCTGTGGTATGTTGGGTATAGAGGCTATTGTTACTGAGATTAAAACGATCAGAGCTGCCACATCTCGTCCTTATAATCTCAACTTTTTTTGTCATGACATGCCTCAATACGATGTGAGTCAGCATCAACACTGGCAACAGACTTTGAGTCCGTTTTTAGCGGAATTGAATATCGATAAAGACACCATCCCGAAGAACGCAAATCGAATGCCATTCAACCACGATATTGCCGATGCCATTGAGCCGTTTGTCCCTGAGATCATTAGTTTTCATTTTGGCCTTCCTGACAAAACATTCATAAACCGAATAAAAAGTTGGGGCACGCGTATTATCTCAACCGCCACCACCGTTAAAGAAGCGCAGTGGTTAGAACAAAATGGCGCAGATGCCATTATTGTGCAAGGCTTGGAGGCAGGTGGTCATAGAGGGATGTTTTTAACGAAGGAGCTCGCAAGCCAAGCTTACCTGTCGATACTACTGCCCAATGTCATCGCTAACGTTAATATACCCGTCATTGCGGCGGGAGGAATTACTGATCAAAAGGATATGGAGAACGCGCTTGCTCTTGGGGCGCAGGCTGTTCAGGTGGGCACTGTGTTTTTGCTGTGTTCGGAAGCCACCACCTCTGACCTTCACCGCGCTGCCATAAAAAACGGCGCGAGAAACCGACATACCGCTCTGACCAATATTTTCACTGGGCGCCCTGCCCGCGGTATCGTCAACCGAGCAATGGAACGACTTGGATACATTAATGAGAATGCGCCAACCTTTCCGTACGCGTCCTTGGAGATGGGCTTGTTGCGCGCCTCAGCAGAGAAGAAGTCATTAAGTGATTTTTCACCGCTTTGGTGTGGCGAAAATACAGCAGGATGCGCCGAGGTTTCAGCGCAAGTCATCATTGATCGACTTATGGGGCAACCATAATGCCGCACAATCGTATTGTTCCATAACAAGGTGTTTTTTGAATCTTATCCTGCTTTGAACGTTATTTTGTATTTACTTCGAATATCGGTATATCGGTTGTTCTATGCCTTAACACAGACGATCAAAGCATTACCTGAATGTAAGTCCCAAGGCACAATTTTTTCATAGTCGTGCTCAAAAACATGAACGTCAAAGCGTCGTTTCAATAACGAAAGCAGCTCTTCAATAGTCAATGCGACCATCGGGTGCTCATCATGCCAGACCTGTGTTTTTTGCTCGCTGGTTTTTTCGATGCTGAGCAATAATGATTGCTGTTCCCCTTGCCCGCGATACTGCCAGCCAGAACGAAAAGTCAACGCACTCCCTTCATGGTAAGTGGTGTGTGTCACAAACGAATGGTTGTCAATCTTAAGGCAGTCCACCACATTAAAACAAAACATACCGCCTTTTTTTAGTGCATTAAAGGCATGATCAATACACGCTTCAAGCTGGCGGAGGCCACCATTATAATGAATGGAATAAAGAAAACAGGTAATGAGATCGACAGGCTCCGCAAGCTCAAAATTAGCCATGTCTTGTAAAGAAAACTCAGCCTCTGGGCAACGCATCATGGCCATGTCTAGCATAGGTTGGTTAATATCGAGTCCACTACTTTGATAACCAAAATCAATAAAATGACGAACGTGCGGACCGGTTCCACACGCGAGGTCTAGATGGGTCGTACCACCGTTACCAAATATCTGATGTAAGCGTCGCACACTGTAACTTTGGGCATGATAATCAATATCAGCACACATCAAATCATAATAACTTGAGAGGTCGGTATAAAGCGCGTTAATAGACATAGTCGGCAGATCGTATAGGAGAGTTTTTTAGGGTGGCGCATCGTATACGAATTTATGACTTTCGCTAAGATATTATCGATTCCGTTACCATCACAATCGACACACGCCAACTGAATATCCTGTAAGGCCTTATTGAATAAGGGCTCTGAGATTTAAATGACGCATAGCTCGTCGAGTCACGCTTGTAAGATTTATCCTAATTGCACCGGCCACCATCGGTCAGCTTAGGTGCAATAAACACTACCGACTGCGAAGTCTTACCTTCGTATAGAAAACCTCCATTTCGAATAAAACACCGCCTATCCAAACGCCGTCATCCCATATAGGGTGGGGTGTCGCCCAGGTTTCATGTTACTATACCGTCATCAGCTTTATGAATGTGCAACTACTCTCATTTGTTTGACTGATCATGGTAGAGTTCTGCTATGAAAACTGATGAGGATAAATAATGAGTAAATTAACCGCAGCGGAAAGAAAAGCACGCGATGATGAACGCTTTTCTCAACGCGTAGCAGAGCGCAGAGAAAAAGGCGAAGATGTCATTGCTTATGCGCTGACGACGAAAAAGGCCGTTAAGTTTTTGAGCAAGTCTGAGCGAAAAGAGCTCAACCGAAGAAAGCTTGCTAACCAAGAAGAAAAGCAGCTCAAAGAAAAAGAAGAACTAAAACGGATTGAAGCCTCGTTTACGAACGACGAAAACGACCAATAATCCCGATTTATTGCTTCGAGGCTTAATGTACGACACACCATATAACACCGTGGTACATCGCATATTAAGCCTACCCTTTTCCGTCCGGTAAGCCATCGACTGTACGACTACCAGGCCCAATTGATTACCGAACGTATGGATTCGCCAAGTAATCATAGCCATTTTCGACCAAAGACTGTTCTAACATATCAATCACCTGGCGGCTTGTTTCATGACGCATGATGTCAGAATGGCGCTTATGGCTTAGTAGTACAGACGAAATATGTTCGATCTCATACTCAAAACCTCCACCACGTACCGGCATATTAATCTGATGAAACTCGCCTTTATAGGTGATGTCTATTGTCGTCGGGTTCCACCATTTTCCATGAATAATAATCTCAAGCTCAGTGCCCAGAATAACCGCTTCGCGTTTCAGGTCTCGAGTAATCGACGCACCAATTGTACCGGCCATGTCCCCCTCAAAGATAAACGTTACGTTCTCATCCACTTCACTTTGACTATTATCATTAGTGTATTCAGCACGTGGACGTGAAAGCATTGAGTTCGTCAGTTGGCATAAGTCCGCATACAACCATAAGCCATAGACACCGACATCCAACGTCGCGCCACCGGATAAGTCCGGATTAAACAAATGCCAATTTCCGTCGAATTCATGCCAGTTGCCAAACGAAGCCTCGATTGAATCAATGCTGATTTTATTATCGTGAATAAACTGCTTCATCATTTGATACGCAGGAAACGCCACCGTCTTCATTGCTTCAGCTAGCAAAACGCCTTTGTCATTCGCCAACGCGGTCATTGCATCCCAATCTTTTACGTTGGTAAATGCCGGTTTTTCAACTAAGACATGCTTACCTTTGCTTAAAAACAGCTCAACGAGGTCTTTATGAAATGGGTGGATGGTTGCAATGTAGACCGCATCTACATTGGCATCGCCTGCAAGCTCTAAGTATGAACCATACGAAACAGTACATCCGTATTGGTTCGAGAAGCTAGAAGCCCGCTCCTCGTCACGTGCAGCCACGGCATAAAGTTCAGCATTATCGACGTGACGGGTTAAGTCTTTGACGAATCGATGGGCAATATTGCCCAAACCTGCAATTCCCCAACGTAGTTTCTTATTCAAATGTGTCGCTCCTTGCCCCACGGTTTAGTGGCGTCTTATTGCGTATTTAAGTGATTATTTAAAGGCTTACTTAATCACTTTTTTAATGGTCATCTCAGCTAACTTAGGACTCGCTACTTTTAAAGCCTTCGGCGCAAGTTTTCGGCCGACTTTAATGGCTCGACCTAATTGTTTTTTAACCGCTACGCCTCTTTTCATGGCTTCCATTCGTTGTCGATTTCGCTGCACATTGTTGGCCTCAGAAATTTCTGACCTTAATGTCAGTTTAAGTGTCTCGACGCCGAAGTGTGCTTTCTCGGGAGAAATAGACAAAGGCAAAGCCAGATCAGCGTTTAACAAGGCTTGGTTATACGCCAGTGCCTGAGAAATAATGGTTGCCTTTGTGGTCGTCGGATTATCAAGGGCATACGGTGGTTGCCACTCACCAATTGGTTTTAAGTTATCAACTTGGTTCACGACGCAGACAACCACTGGCTTTTTACGAGAGACGTTTTTTTGTTCGACATAAAATTGCTCAAAGCGTTCGTTTAACTGACTATCCAATTGACGTGCTGACTGGTTGGCCTTTAAGACCCAAAGCACTAAATCGGCTTCAATCATTTCATGCAGCATGTTTTGTTCCGTTTTGTCTTTACCGTCTAGGCCTTGTAAATCAACCAATCTAACATCAATATCATCCACCAAAGCACGGTATGTCGTTGATGTGTCGGTAGACGGCAACGCATCCACCTCCGCCACTAGTTCATTTTTCAACAGATTGACCAATGATGACTTACCTGACCCCGTTTGCCCTACCATCACAATTCTAATCGGCTCCAGCTCTGGTGCGAATCGTTGCTCATCCAGTTCATAAGCATCTGATACTTGTAAATCCTCTTCATCAAAGCTGAACCTACCACTGTACAAGTCGATGGCAACGGCGGCTATCTCGTCGAGCAAGGCTTGCTTCGACATCGCTTGCATATCATCAACCACCCCTCGTGTCATCGATGAGGTGGCTTGCTCTCTACTGAGGTCAGACACGACTTTTAACGGATTGTAATACAGGTTTTTCGCGTGGTTTGCCCAGATTGCCGCTTTCACTATTTTCTGGCCTAACTCCCCATATTTGTCGTAGGCTTCATAACCCGCTCGAATGTAAGAAATCTTGAGATATTCAATTCCGGGGATGTTGTCATTCACCACAAGTTGATACCGACGACTCACCTCTTCAAGCAACTTTAACCCTTCGGGAATCGAAAAATTTAGTGTTTTTTTATCAAATCTCTGAGCAATAAACGCCAATACATCAAGGCCTACGGTGTCGATGTCACGCCATTGTACGTCGTCTTGTAAACACTCTCGCGTATACTTTTTTGCAGCGTTCCAAATAACCCGCTCTTGTTGAGACCAATCTTCAGAGGCTTTTACGAGCCCATCCTCAATTTCAGCACCGCCGCTTTCATTATTAGTCTCGGCTTCTCCTTTTTGGTTTTCCTGTTTAGCTTGCTTGCCGGTGTCAGGCTTGCTTGACGAAACACTAAGCACATAAAGAGGAAGTGTGACGATCAAAGTACTCACCAAGATCGCAATCGCCAGTTCCAATATATAGCCATATTTAAACGCCAACACTAACCCAAAGCCCATCATAATAACGATTGGTAATACGGCAGACATCACGACAATGCCCCAACGACCACCTGACAGTTCAGAGAGTAAACGATAAAAACTCTTAATCTTTTTCATAACCGGATGCCGCCTTACCTTTTTTAAGTGCCTCTTTATAGATCGCCTGCATCGCGTCATTCGACACGTCTTCACCCTTACTCTTATGATAAAAGTAAAAGCAGGCCGCGCGACCTAGGCCATAGGTGGTTGCAAAGCTGACCGCAGCTGCAGCAACAGAGCCGACGGTTTGTCCGTAAACGGGGATAAGCTTGATAAGTTGCCTTGCCCCCAATTTAACACCATATTGCAACGCAAAACTGCCGCCAAGTGTACCGATAAGCTCACTAAACGTGCGTTTGTTCCACTCAACGCCATATTGATTCGCTAAACTGTGCAACATCTTGGCTTGAATGGCTGGCACTGACACCAAACCAACAGCCGGAACAAGATCGCTGGCTGACGCACTTCCGGCATACCAAAGCACTTCCTTTTCAACCTGGTCATAGTTAGCCTGCTCAACGGTTTCATGTTCTTTATCCGCTACCATCATGCCAACAACAGGAAGCATGACACTCAGTTTTTCAATTAATTGCTCATACTGATAGACGGACCCATTAGGGGCTTCAAAGTCAACACCGATAGAATCAAAGTTACTCCCCCATACCTGTTGGATTTGATGGTTATTAAACGTTTTTTGTCTCGTGCGGTCTTGCTCGCTACACAATAGGACACCACTATGGACCACAAGCAGATGGTCCATGTTTTTCTTTATCGATTTTAAGGCCGATAACAACGCAGACTGCTCTGGATCGTCAACCCTCATCACAACCACCAATGCATGCGCTGACTTTCCAATTTCGGCTATGTCCAACGCCGGGTCATAATTGCTCTCGCCCACCCCTCTGGTATCCAAAAAGCGCATTACCGGTTTATCTTGCGGAAATTGATAGCTTTTAGAGGTCATCGTACATGGCGCAAAACCGTTACCCACCTCAACGGATGACAAGCCCGTGATCGCTTGAATAAATGACGACTTGCCAGCACCTGTTTTACCTAAAAGCCAAAGAGTTGGCAGATGCTGGCGCTGATACTCATGTGCGGATGTGAGATCAGGGTTTTTACTTGGGTTAATGAAGCCTTTGATTTGCTCGAACATAGTCATCCAATAAAAAGTAAAACATACTCTTACCCAAGAGCCTCACCGAGTCTCTGGACGCAACCCACTCCACTTGCACGTGTCCCTTGCAAGCCGATGGAGAAAGGCAATGGCGCACCTACGCTATATTTTTAGCGCTTATCTAACCATAATCCAGAAAGCCGCATTAACCCAATAGAATCAACGCTATGCCCCCTTAAAGATGGATGCGCTTTAAAAGCGATGGATATTTCACCTAATGGAACGATGAAACGCTTTTGCTTGCACTGATTTTCAATTTCTTTAAATAATTGCGCTAAATTATCTGAATACAGAACCTCATCCATCCATTGGTTTCGTAATACACTGGGAAGAAGGTATTGTGCGACCTCACTACCCAGTAACCAATAATACTGATCCAGCAGTCTATCTTGACCAAATAGGTAATCATTCAGCCATATCATGGCGTTATTTCGATCGTTAACCGCCACCAGTTGCACGCCGGCGTCGCGCAGCGAATCAAGAATACCACTTAGTGATTCAGCTTGATGAGCCCAATATGAGATCTCTTGCCCCGCTAACGATGTCTCTTGCGCTCCTTGCAATGACTGATGTTTGTCGGCAGCAACAATGGCAGGATAAACATGATCATCACCAAATAATGTTCCGCACAATGAACGTTCTGGCGTCTGCGTTGCAATGCCTTGGGTGACGACTTTGGCCAATCGCTCACGAATTTCAAATGCCAGCGTCGAGTGAATACATAGTGCTTGGCAGCCGGTTAATTTTGAATGTGTTATCAGGTTATTGGCACCGTCTTGCTGTAGGTCTACATGCGCCCCGTCATATTCAATAACATGGCCGCATTGTTCGCGGTTACTATCATCAACCGTCCAAAATTGCGCGCGTTTTAGGATGCCATGGGTACCAAAATAACGGTCATTTTTGACTAATGACCAGCGCTCGTGGGCTCGGGTTTCCCAACGGTAGCTCCCGGTACCAAAAGGAAAACTAGGTTCCGACATATTATCTAAATACACACTGCTATGGATATCGGCCAATGCATGTAATAAAAGTGGGCTTTGATGCAAAAGTTCGACCTCAACCCACCTTTTATTCACTCGGACGTGTTTCATACCGCTAAACGCTGATGCGTTTAATGATGCTTTGCTCTGAAGCCTTTTGAGATGATGCTCAACATGTTCAGGTGTCAACAATTCGCCATTATGAAAATACACATCAGGTCGAATTCGAAACGCGAACCCGGTTTCAGTTTCGTGAAACTCATGAGCAAGATGTGGAACGAAGGAATGGGTGGTTGAATCAAATTGAATGAGCGTATCGAACATCGCATTCACATAAAGACCCGCATTAAGGTTAGTCATCGTACGTGGATGACATGATGGCAACGAGTATGAAACCAACGCCACCAACTCATCGGGCCGATCGATATCATCTGAATAGAGCTTTAACCACTCTGGCAGATTACGTTTGAATACATGTTGAAAATGAAACCGTTCAGCAAATTGGCAAGCCTCACTCAACCCCCCAGTCGTAATCATAAGTTGCAGTCTATCGATAAGGAGTGTTTCAAACGAGTGCATGATCATCAGCGTCGATTTATTCCCACGTCCCAGCCCCGGTTTCCATTCAACCCATAACAAAGCAGATAGGCTTTTCATTATGTTAGCGACGTTTCGATTTGAACAGACTAATACTTCAGCTAACAAAGCCTTATCGACGACCACTCGCTCTAGCCCAAATCGGGCTTCCAATTGCTTCAGTCTCTGAAAGTGAATTGTTGTCGCTATCGAGCTCATCTCAGTTCCTATCCATATTTAACCGTCAACTCAGCACTTCTTAAGGCTGACTTTAAGAGACAATATAAAAGATGCAACACCGAAATAACAGGCTTCTACTTTTACTTTCATCCCTCTTACCCTGATAACGCCATCACATTAACTACAAAGGTTATTATCATGAAGCAATCTTCACGCACACTCATGTCTCTCAGCTTAAGTTCAGGGGGGTGAACCATGCAGGACCCATCAGTGAGGTATTTTCTGGAATATAGATTAGGGGGGGACTATGCGACCGCCACAGCAGTCGAAGAAAATTCATTCCAAGAGTTACGAGCTAACCTTTTGTATTTTCTCTTCACTAAATATTCTTGGTATTGAGGGTCAGATGGTGTGACAGCACTTCAGATATTGCATCAATCGTGCTGCGTTTTGATCAAAACCGTAGCTATTAGAGTCGGCAAGACTTTCTGACACCAACTCTAATGCTAACAGGTGAAGTACTTCTAGTGCGGCCCCGTAATAACAAAGGCGCGATTATCTAGTCTCCGAAAGTGCGATTTTTAACTTAGACTATGGCACTCCGTGTCCTTTAGATGCCGCCCATACTCGGTACCACTGCTCGCGACTTAACTCAATGTCGAGAGCATCAACCGCCGCTTTGACTCGATCTATTTTTCCAGAGCCTATGATAGGTAAAGGCTTAGAAGGAAGACGCTTCACCCAAGCATAAATTACCTGATCAATAGAGCTTACTCCTACCTCTTGGCGAATCGCCTCCAGTTCACCACGGACTCGCTGTGCCTGCTCAGACTGGCCAGAGAAGATTTCACCACCCGCTAACGTTGACCAAGCCATTGGTGAAACACGAAGTTGTTGCAATTGATCTAGGGTGCCGTCGTGAGCCACTTCTATATTCAGCGGATTGATTTCCACTTGATTGGTAACAAGCGGCTTACTTAAGCGAGACTGAAGTAAGTCAAACTGACGCGGCGAGAAGTTAGAGACACCAAAATGCTTAACTTTACCGACCTTGTGCAATTCAGTGAATGCACCCGCTACTTCATCCGCGTCCATTAAGGCGTCGGGGCGATGAATCAAAAGGACATCAATCTCATTAATACCCAACCGCTGCAGCGAATTGTCTACCGATTCATAAATATGCTTTGCACTTGTGTCGTAGTGATTGATTTTTCTGTCTGGGAATTTCTCACTACACAACTGAATATCGCATTTGGTGATGATTTGAATCTCATCACGTACTTGGCTATCTAGCGCTAACGCTTCGCCAAACAATTGCTCACATTCATAGTTTCCGTAAATATCAGCATGGTCAACCGTTGTCACCCCAAGCGCGATATGTTGCTTTAAGAAAGTCAGTCGTTCTTGCGGGGTCATCCCCCAATCGGCTAGTCGCCAATACCCCTGAACCAGTTCAGATAACTCTGGACCACTTGGCGCGGATGTTATTTTCGAAACCATGGGTTCTCTCCTTATATTAGACTAACGACATCCTATGCTGCTTTCATTCACCTCTCAATGAGTAATCGCGCCATTCGGGAAGCGACATACCGATTTTCATAAAAACCCAGCCTAATAAAACCTAAAAATCCCTAACCAACCCTCTCTTTATAAAAATCACACATCGCCGTTCGCCCCACCCAGACAATGGCCAGATCCAATCACAACGTGTGATATTTTTTTATCATTCACAAACCCAATCAATAACCAAAAACAATCAACAAGACCAAATACCACAAAACATCCAATTAACATCAATCGAATTTCTTGGCAGTTCACCCCGCTTAACTATTGACACTTTAAATAGTTATCAATTCATCGGTCCAATTTATGTGACTTAGATTAAACACCTGTTTGGATGAAATATTTTACACTGTAACCAAATGATGAAGTCATTAATAACAAGAAGTAAATACAAGCGCTAAATATAACAACTACGTAAACCTGTCCCCCAATAGTGGTATTTTAAAAATAATTTCTATTTTTAAATGGGGTATAAAACCTAAAAAATGGATAACAATTAAAAGGAAATAATAATATGAAAGGTCTGTTTAAACTTTCTACACTCGCCATCACTATTTTTGCAGCTTCGCATGCCAATGCTATTGAACTTTATAATGACGAGGGCACCGAATTAACTATGTATGGCGCAATCGCTGCACAAGTAAGCTCATACGATTACGACAAATCAACACCAATGGGTTCACCTCAAGCTTATGGATTAAATAGTGATTCAACATTCATCGAAGATCCGGGGTCATATTTTGGTTTTGATATCAAGCATACTGCTGGAAAATACTCTGGGATTGCAAAAATTGCGTTTGATGTAAACTTTGGGACACAAACTGATCTCAATGGCTATGGAGATAGTCTAGAGGCGCTTACTGCTCGACAAGTGTACGCTGGCTTCGGTCACGAAGACTTTGGTTCTGTGACCATTGGTCGCCAAGAAAGTCCTTATATGAAAACTGACAAAGGTTACTATTCGTATTGGGCTGGTGGCTTGAATATGATGCAGTCCGATGAATTAGGTAGTCGACGTGCTCCAAACACCGTTGTATGGCAAAATGATTTTGACAACTTGTATGTCGGATTACAGTACCAAGCTAAAAGGGATGTTGACCAAATCTCATTTGGTAATGGTCTCAACTTTGGATCATTTATCGTAGGGGGCACTCTCGATAATAACAATGAATTACAAGATCGTTCAAAAATCTCGATAGATGATGGCTTTGGGGGGGCAATCGCGTACACCTTCGATTTTGGTACTTATGTTTCTGCTGCATATAATCAAGCTAACAATATCAACGGCGATTTCATTGATATCCTAGGAAGTGTAACGGGCACTGCGAACGATGCAAAAGTGCAACAATACGCTGTAGCCATAGAACACCACTTCATGGAAGGTGCCGTATCAGTATCAGGCAGATATGAACATTTTGAGGCTAAAGATGGCAGTAATTCACCACTTTTCGATAGCAAAACAGATAACTTGGGATTAGGCGCGAACTTCTACTTTACCGAAACAATGCGTATATATGGTAGTTATGAATGGGCTAAAGAAATCAACGAGCTGACTGGAAATACCAAATCAGAAGTAAATATCTATAACGTTGGTTTCGGGTGGGCGCCAGTACCTTGGGGCGAAGTATACCTAGAAAGCTATTATGATGATGTCCAACTTAACGACAACTTCAACTATGAAACAAATTTGCCAGGTGATACACAATCAAAAGGGACTAACTTCTTCCTCGGTGCAGCCGTTTTTTTCTAAGTCTTATATAGATAATGTCCCCGTTATTACCCTAGCCCTTAAATTTTCTTAAGGGCTTTTTTACATCTAATCAACAACCTCAATTATTAAAATATCGTGTTGTGCTCTCTTAAACAACTCTACAACCCGCCCCACGCTTGCATCAATTAAATCTATCAATAGAACAACTTCATTACCCACAAATTATCGAATGCATAAAAACTTATAAAAAAATAAATTGTGATAACCCTCATGAATAAAAAGACTATTTATCAATAGACTGCTTGCGATAAATGTTGATTATTACGATAACTTAGTTCATTAACAACCATTATACATATCAATAATCAAAGTATTATCTAATTAATAAAGCAGTCGCTAGTATTTCAAACAAACACTAGCTTTTAATTACCTAATATAAGTACAAAAATATGAAACATTTAAATTTTTCTCACGCCCTTTCCTTGCTGACTTTGGCAACTTTTTCTTCCACTGCAGTGGAGCTTTACAGCGATAACAATACAGAACTTACCATGTATGGTGCCATTGCCGCTCAGATGAGCAGCTACCATTACGACCCTGAATCGCCAATGGGCAGCGCCGACGCTATTGGTTATGAATCTGGCAATCTGTATGTTGAAGATCCCGGTTCTTGGATGGGCTTCGATGTGGTTCACACTCTAGGCGACTATCGAGCCATCGTGAAGCTTGAGTGGGACGTCAACTTTGGTACGCAATCCGACGAATCGGAGATCGCACTTGCACAGCGCCAAACTTATGTCGGCTTTGGTCATACAAACCTTGGCGAGATTACGATTGGTCGACAAGAAAGCCCTTATGTGAAGTCAGACATTGGGTATTACTCCTACTGGGCGGGCGGTTTGAATATGATGCAGTCGGATCAACTTGGCAGCCGTCGCACTAAAAATACGTTAGTGTGGAAGAAAGAAACCGACAACTTTTATATTGGGCTTCAATACCAAGCCAAACGTTCTGAAGACCATATTGGCTTTGGTAACCGTTTAAACTTTGGTGCATTTCTGCCTGCGGTCAGTGACGAAATTACCATTGATAGTGGGTTTGGGGCGGCAACCGCATATACCAATGCTTGGGGAACGTATTTCGTCGCCGCATACAACCAAGCCGATAATATATCGGGAAGTGTCATCGATCTGCTCGGAGACATATCTCAAGATATCATTCTAAAAGATGCCAATATCAAACAGTTTGCGCTGGGTATCGAGCATCATTTCTGTGAGGGTGCGGCGTCACTATCCGCACGATTTGAGCGTTTTGAAGCCCGCAACGGTTCAAGTGGCACACCATTCAACACCACCACCGATAACGTTGGCCTTGGAGCAAATGTTTATGTCACCGACTCTGTTCGCGTCTATGGCGGGTATGAATTTGGTATTGAGCGAAACAATGACACAAACGCGATTGGAACCAAGACGTCAATGTTTAACATTGGTAGCGCCTGGGCACCTGTTCCTTGGGGCGAAATCTATCTAGAGTCCTACGCAGATGCGGTGACTCTCAATGATTCAACCAACTGGGTTGCAGGCGGCACCCACGATTATTATGGGCAAAATGTACACGTATTCTTGGGCGCAGCTGTTTTCTTTTAACGCCTTCTAGCGCTTTGTTAATGCCATGCGGTTCGTAATATGACGAAAAGCTGCGGTTGTGATATCGCATGTTGTTGGTATTAACAGCGCCCTCTTGTCTCAATTCATGTTGGAAGAGCGGTATATTGCTGCTCTTCCATCATTTTTGAAGGCCTTTCACAGGTGGCTACCGCCTTTAAAGCGTCTTCAGCCTACGCTGTCTCTCCTCATTCAACGTCTCCTACTTTGTCGGTCACCGAATGCATATCAACAGAGCACGATCAGCCGTCTTTCGAGTAAGATCACAACAAAGTGCTATTATTTTACATAGAGTTGTATTGATTAAAGAATAGACAACAAGGAAGGTAAGGTATGTACGACCTAAAAAAAGAGTATGACCAATTTGGCCCTTGGTTGGTCGAAATTAAGTCTGAACAAGACATTCCGCCTCAGTTCTTCGAGCAACAGCACTTCTTTGAAGGTGCACTCTACAGCTTCAAAATTCCTGTACATCAAGAACGAAGAAATATGAAGCCGGGTATGTTGCTGTATCCTGAAGTGGTGATTATTCAAAAAGAGTTCATTCTACATTTGAAAATCGACGGTGAGCGCATCCATGCCGATAAGATGTGGTACACCGACGTGCTATTCCTCACCCATGGCGGTGACTTACTCGATAACTTTATTGGATTACAATCAATCCAAGGTGAAATGGTCATCAAATATAATTTGGTGTCGCAAGATGTCGCCAGCAGCGTCATTAAACTGTTACGGGAAATTGTTTCACCTAGAAACACGTACCCGATCCCTGCCAATAGCAATGATCAATCCTTGACGGATAAAGTCACCTATAGCTTCTACTGTGGTACAGAACAAATACTTGAGCCTTTACATATTTTGGCGTACCAAAGTGAAAAACTACTCACCGATCGTAAACGAAGCAGTTTGATGGATCTTTACCATAATTTCACTCAACACAAGTTATTGCGCTCTATGATCATGACCGACGGCGTTGACCTTATCATTGCCAATCAGGGAAAACACATCATTGATGTCAAAGACACCAACTACAAATTTGGTCACACCTTTATTCGCCTTGATTTGATTGAAAGCGTCTCCATCACTCCCCATGCACACTTTCCTGAGCTCAATAATTTAATATTGAAAGTTGGACTCTGCGATTTCACGCTCGCCGTCGATAATCAATTTTCGATCAATAAGGTAACTGAGCTTCTTCATAGCACAAGCTTGATCGAAGAACCGGCTTAGTGAAGCCGGGGCAGGCAGTTAAACCTTTCGTCGTCTCCTTTGTGTGGAGACGGCCACCATATGGTGGTTAACACTGTTGCTGGAGCCAATTGGCCAATTTTTTGATCTCAACCTGTCTTGCTCGACTTTTCTTATACACGAAATAGAAATGATCACCCGTGTCTAGACCATGAGAAGGCACCACAACCAAATCTTGAAGATCTTTGTCGGTCATCATATAACCATTGGCAAAGGCAATTCCTTGGTCGTATTTGGCGGCTTCTACCGCCAATAACATATGGCTAAAATGTTGCATATCAAGACCATGCGGTAATTCAAAACCACCCGCTTCACACCATTTATGCCAATCTTTGCCTCTTTCGTGCAAAACAGAATCGGTCGACAAAATCGGGTAGTTCCAAAGTGCGTCAGGAAACGGCTGGTCATGGATCTCTTTCCAAATCTTTTGACTGCACACGGGATAAAGGACTTCGTTGTAAAGTGGCTCAGCAACGTAGTTGCGCGCAGGTTGTTCTACCGTAATAAAGCAATCGCCGGTGGCATCCGATAAATCGGGGTCTTCGGCAACCATGTTGAGTGTCAATTCTATTTCCGGATACAAACGCTTAAATTCAGACAATCGTGGGATCAACCATTTGACCGCCAGTGAACTGTACAGAGCGAGTCTTATCGTCCCCTGCTCTCCTTCTCTTATCCGCTGACTCGCTTTGGCAATAGAGGCGATCGCGGGATTCACCTCTTCGAGATACTGCTCTCCGGTTTCTGTCAGCGAGAGCTTTCGACCCTGTCTCAAAAACAAGGGCTCACCTAAATAATCTTCAAGTAAACGAATCTGATGACTGATGGCACTTTGAGTGACATTGAGTTCATCGGCAGCTTTCGAAAAGCTTAGATTGCGCGCCACTGATTCAAAATAATGAACGGAGCGTAAGGGAGGGAGCTTCATTATCTAAATATCTCATACTAAGTAAATATTTATCACTTAACTTCATCCTATGACATCACTATGCTCTCGTAAAGTAGCAAAGGAGAACAAAATGAAAAGCATGTCAGTCGGCACCGCAATGTTATTGCTTGTCTTCGGAAACCAAATAGCAATCTTGTCGGATGCGCTGATTAAAAGCGTAGGGAATGACGTGGCTGTTTTTCAATTCGTGTTGTTTCGTCAGCTTTCGGCCGTGCTCATTCTATTACCGCTATTTTTGCTCAGTAAACCTAAAAATCTCACTGAAGGCATTAAATGGCACGCGGTCAGAGCACACGTTTGGCTGTTTGGCGCCATCTTCATGGTATACGCTATTTCTGCTATGCCACTGGCCACAGCGAACGCTATTTTTTACGCCGCCCCGCTGATGATGTTGCCATTGGCCTCGCTATTCTTTAAAGAAAAACTGTCGTCACAAACCATTGCTGCCGCAGTAATGGGGTTCGCCGGTGTATTAGTCATTATTAGACCCGACCAAATCGACTTTGCAGCACTCGCCGCGCTTGTCGTTGCGCTGAGCATTGCTATCAATAACCTACTAATACGAAAACTACCCAAGCACCAATCGGTTGTTCACACCTTGTTCGTGACTAACCTTGTCGGTATTCCCGTTTCGCTGTGCTTAGTCTATCTAGAGGGTGAAACTTGGGATTGGAACGCATTCCCGACAGCAGCGGCGTCAAGTTTATTTATATTGATTTACGCAGCCACGTGCGTATTGACCTATCGCTCGGTAGACAGCAATAAAATTGCCAGCGCAGAATACAGCGGGTTGATCGGTGCCGTCGTAGTTGGGTTACTTTGGTTCGACGAAATGCCCGATATCTTCATGGCCGTTGGTACGCTTATGATCGTTATTCCTATCATCTGGCTGACTAAGCATGAAAAAAAGCGCAACAAGTCGCATAATTCATCAGCATTAATTGACGGATAAGTGATCTGTGTATTAACAGAACAGGAATGTGGTTTGTAATATTTTTTAACATTCCATATACTTAATAGTGAACCCTGATATGGAAAATCACTATGAAATACCTTGCAAGGAAATTGCTGTTCTCTTCTCTTTTTTTAGCTACCTCCCTCCAAACTGTCTCTGCTAGCGAATGCGCCCCTGTTACTATCGCTGATATGAACTGGAACTCGGCAACCCTCATTGCCAATATCGACAAATTCATTCTCGAGCATGGTTACGACTGTCCAGCTGAGTTAGTACCGGGCGATACCATGCCCACTGGCGCATCCATGATATCCAAAGGTCAACCTGACATTGCACCTGAGTTCTGGAGTAACTCAATGCGTGAAGCACTCGATGCCGGTGTAAAAGAAGGACGCATTGAATACGCGGGTACGACGCTGTCTGATGGCGGAGAAGAAGGCTTTTGGGTGCCAGCTTATATGGTAGAAAAAGACCCTTCACTTGCCACCATCAAAGGCGTTATTGCAAATGCCAAGCAATTTGAACACCCAGAAGACCCATCCAAGTCGGCCTTTTATTCTTGCCCAGCGGGTTGGAACTGCCAAATTTCGGCGGGTAACCTATTTACGGCACTCAACCTAGAAGAAGCTGGTTTTGACGTTATCGATCCAGGGTCAGGTGCGGGCTTATCTGGTTCAATTGCCAAAGCCTATGAGCGCGAAGAAGCATGGTTTGGCTATTACTGGGCACCGACCGCGGTACTGGGTAAATATAAAATGGTTAAAGTCGATTTTGGTAGTGGTATTGACGCCACACAATTCAAAGACTGCATCACTAGCGAAGACTGTTTAGATCCAAAACCAACGATGTATCCACCTTCTGTTGTAGAAACTGTGGTTACGACAGCATTTGCTAAAAATTCACCTGACGCGATGGCGTATTTTGATAAACGTGAATTTACTAACGCGCAAATGAACGGTTTACTTGCTTGGATGGAAGACGAGCAAGCCGATGGTGAATATGCCGCTGAACATTTCATGAAAGAATACAAAGACACATGGGCAGCGTGGTTGCCCGCTGACGTCGCAACAAAAGTACAAATGGCCATCGATAAACTATAAATCGCCATTCGTCTTTAACGACGTTCAATCGCAAATAGACAGCGGTCATAACGATCGCTGTCTTATTTCTCCGCCATTTAGCTAAGCACAAAAACATTTTGCTTAACGTTTACGTTAGATGGCGCATTTTATTTACTGATACAACTTTACAACGACAACAACTATGGTCGTTTTTGGAATAGTGTTCACTCTTCAACAGTACAGTGCAATGCCCCATCAATTCGTACGATGCTAGCAAATAAGCTTGCCGCAAATGAATGACTTAGTGGTAAGTGAATCGGTTAGTGTCATATGGGGTGGTCAATGGAAATAGAAGATAAGACGCGAAACAGAACGACATTTTTACTATTGAGCCGCAGATAGGTATCCGACTTATCCAGTATCAACAAACATTGGTGCTAAAGAAAATACGGCAATAAATAGTGGCATAAGTGGTCAAGGAGTGACAGATGTTCGATGCCAGCTGGTTGAGTGAAATTCCTCAACTCGATAGAAAACAATTGCTCGATATACGCAAAACACTTGATGGCGCATACCGAGAATTCTCAAGAGAATACGGAGACATGATTGAATCCTTATTCGACCCGTTACTTAGCTTTCTCATATGGTTTGAGAAGCTACTTCTCACTAGCCCTTGGTGGTTAATCATTGGTATTCTCGCCGGCCTAGCTTACGTTGCAAGTCGGTCGTGGAAACTCACCCTCTCTGTGGCTGTTGCTTTCTTTTTGATTGGCTTCTTTGGTATGTGGGACAATACCATGCGAACCATGAGTATTATTCTCGTCTCAACCTTTGTCGCCATTGCCCTCGGGATACCGACTGGGATAATCATGGCGCAGTCCAAAAAAGCACGAGCCATCATCACACCGATATTAGACATTATGCAGACGATGCCTGCATTTGTGTATCTCATTCCAGTCGTGATGCTGCTAGGTATCGGTAAAATTCCAGGCGTAATCGCCGTGGTAATTTATGCGATTCCTCCTGTCATTCGTTTAACCGACTTAGGCATCCGATTAGTCGATAAAGAAGTGCTAGAAGCCTCTACTGCTTTTGGTGCCAGCCCGATGCAACGCTTATTTGGTGTTCAAGTACCGCTAGCAATGCCCAACATTATGGCAGGTATTAACCAAACCATTATGATGGCTCTTGCCATGGTAGTGATTGCCTCTATGATTGGCGTAAAAGGACTGGGGCAACCGGTTCTTAAGTCAATCACAAACCAATACTTCACGCTCGGCCTACTCAATGGTTTGGCCATTGTCGCGCTGGCTATCATTTTCGACCGCGTCTCGCAAAGCTATGCTAAGCGCACGCAGGCACATCTAGGAGGACGAGACTAATGACTCAACCTCAACCTATTATTCAGATTAGAAATCTGTACAAGATCTTTGGCCCAAAACACAAATCTTATATACAAGCCGTTAAAGACGGTGAGAGCAAAGACGACCTTTTGGCGCGAACCGGTCACACGCTTGGCCTGCAAAATATCAATCTTGATATTTATCCTGGTGAGATATTTGTCATCATGGGGCTTTCAGGCTCTGGTAAATCGACCATGATTCGTCATTTCAATCGCCTAATTGAGCCTTCTGAAGGCGAGATCATTGTCGATGGATCTGATGTAATGAAGCTATCTAAGAAAGGGCTTCAGGACTTTAGACGTAACAAGATGTCGATGGTCTTTCAACGATTTGGCCTACTCCCCCACAAAACGGTATTGGACAACGTCGCTTACGGTTTGCAGATTCAAGGCTTGAGCAAAGAAGAGCGCTTCAAAAAAGCCAACGAATGGATACAAACCGTAGGCCTTGAAGGCTATGAAAAGCAATACCCAAGCCAGCTATCAGGCGGGCAACAACAACGTGTCGGATTAGCTCGAGCCTTGTGCACTGACGCTGATATTTTATTGATGGATGAAGCGTTTTCAGCCCTTGATCCGCTCATTCGTAGTGAAATGCAAGATCAGTTGATTGAGCTTCAAGAGAAGCTTCACAAGACCATTATCTTTATTACTCACGATTTGGATGAAGCGCTTCGTATCGGCGATCGCATCGCTATTCTTCGCGATGGTATGGTCGTCCAACAAGACAAGCCTGTAGACATCTTACTGAACCCAGCCGACGATTACGTTGAAGCGTTCGTTAAAGACGTCAACAGAGCGCGTGCACTGACGGTTGAAACGGTCATGCAGCCACCAATCTCGCGTATTACTGCCGAGACGTTAGGTGAAGCGATTGCACAGATGCGCCGCTCTTCTGAAGACTTTGGCTATGTCGTCAATGATGATGGCTATCAAGGCGTGATTACTCAAGAAGCACTCGATCAAGTTGAGAAAAAGGATTACCACAAAGAAATCCCGGCTCAGATGCTCGACGATGTTCCAGCCGTGCAAAGTGATGCACTACTTGAAGCCGTGATACCAGAAACGCTAGACAGTGACCATCCATTGCCTGTTGTGGATGACAATGGCGAGTTACAGGGTCACCTATCTAAATCTACGCTTGCAGATGTCCTTAGTGACACATCGCCATCAGAATCAGACCCAGAATCAAAACCTGAGTCCGATAGCGAAAAAACGCCTCCAGTAAAGAATAGCGCAGCCTAGCTGCGTACTGCCCTCATCGACATCTTAACGCTGTCATTGAGGGCAGACATTCACTCAAACAAACCCAAGAAAGATAATATTTCCCGATAAAATATTATCTTCTTACAAACATATAATTCAATCATCAAGCCTTAATTCCACTCACTATCACTGCGACCAATGCGTCTGAGCATTAATTGAACATCAATGAATTAAATTCATAGTTGTTGGTATCTAACTCCAATTAATCAGGCACTTACCACAATTTTAATAGTGACCCTGCTCGCGACAATCTATAAAATCCGCGCCCAATCCGTTTAACTTAACGCCCTACAGAGAACAACAACATGAATCAAGTATTCAACTCCATACACATAACAAAAACTGTGCTTCTTACACTTTGGATTGTCGCGGGTACCGCTATTTTACAAGAGCTAGGTATTCACGATAAGTGGCCAGCCTTCCTAGCGCTCATCTTTTTCTTTGAAGCCAAGTTCGACCTTAGTAAGCTTAAAAACATCTTCGCAGCAGGCATCACCGGTATTGCGATGGGTATGCTAATCCCTACCGTGTTAGGCACGTTAGCCCCATTTGTTGGCGGTATAAACGCGTTTTATATCTATGTCGGTGGTGTGGTACTGATTACTATTGGCTTAGGTCCTGTGGCGCACTTCGCGTTTAGCTACATCACTTTTACTTATGTGGTCATGTGTATTCTGCACAAAGACCATGTTGTTGAGCACGGTTTCTCTTGGATGGCGGTTGGCCTGCTAGGTGGCGCAATGTACATTGCTGGCGTAACAGTCATTGCTAAGTTTCTCGCACAGCAACAAGCAAAAGCCGAGCTACAAAGCCAAGCGTAAACCAATATAGTGTCAAGAGAAGTGCATTGCTCCCTCAATGCACTTCTTTCTTTTCCTCACCATTTCTTGTACAACAGTCAAAGCCTCTATTTTCTTTTACTTGGATCGTTTAAATGAAGAACCTGCCATGGAATGCTTGGTTACTCGCCTGCGTACAGCCGTTCGTTTTATCCGTTGGTGCACTAAATGTATTTCTTGGCGGCATTATTGGTGCGACGTTACATGATTCCCCTGCTTACGCCACGCTTCCTGTCACGACCCTCATCCTTGGTGTGTCACTCAACGTTTTCCCAGCGGCAAAAATTCAGCACCTTCTTGGCAGGAAAAAAGCATTCATTATCGCTGCACTCATTAGTAGCTTGGCGGCGTTTTTTGCGAGTTGGACGATTGAGCTAGGCAATTTCTGGGGGTTCGCATTCAGTACTTTTATCCTAGGAACACAACTGTCGTATGTCGGGCAGTATCGATTTGCCGCTATTGAGAGTTGCGACAACGCGACTCAACATGCCTCTGTGATCAGCTTGGTCTTAGTTGGTGGTATTGCGGCGGCTTGGGTAGGACCAGAATTACTAAACTGGGGTCAACTGATTGGTGTATTTGACTCTGCTTACGCCAACGCATACATGGCGATGGGGGTATTGGAACTGATTGGTGCGATGGTCATTGCTCTAGGAATGAAGCCCCTCCAAATTCCAGAAGTAAGCAATAATTCCGGTATCGTCAGGCCTGTCCATCAATTATTTCGTCAACCTTTGTTATGGCTCGCGATTGGATCCGGCTTAACCGCGTACGCCGTAATGGCGTTTTTGATGACCGCCACCCCACTTGCCATGTCGGAGCATGGACATGATATCCAAAATGCAAAATGGGTCATTCAAAGTCATGTCATGGCGATGTATCTCCCTTCGCTCATCACTCCCTTTATCATTAAACGAATCGGACTTTATAAACTGATTACATTGGGCAGTATTATCTTGCTCGGATGTATTGCTATTGGTCTAATCGGTCACTCCGTCCACCACTATTGGTGGGCGCTCGTCGCATTAGGCGTTGGCTGGAACTTTCTGTTTATTGGCGGAACCACACTTTTGCCGCAAACTTATCGCCCACACGAGCGGTTTAAAGTTCAAGCGATCAACGATTTCTCCATCACTACCTTTCAGGCGGCAGGATCATTAGGTGCTGGTATCGTATTATTTTCACAAGGATGGACATGGATGCTGTTTGCATCGCTATTCCCGATAGGATTATTGTTGATACTGAATTTTTCAGTAAAACTCAATAACTCGATGAAAAATGCATAGCCGATGATACCCAACGTGACACCCGCTTAAATAAAAACGCCTAACATAAACTATGTTAGGCGTTTTTATTGCATTCTGTTCGACTGCGTCAAAGCAAGCATAAATGATAAAATCAATGGTTAAACAACAAACTCAACCATACCGCTTTGTAGCTCAAAGCCCTCTTTTTCTTCAACCCAACATTCTACCAACTGGCCTTCAACGTCAAGACGCTCACAATCTTCCAACACACCAAACTGTCCGTTAGTTAGCTTCACCACTACATCCATATTCACTTCCTTTTTATTGTTGGGTCTCATAAATAACAATAGACTCAAACCAAATAAAATCAACAGATTACGACTAAAGTTTAATACGCCCTTTCATCACGTCGATACAGCGTCTTAGGCTTAGCATGCAAGTATTTCTTATTTACACCGTGATATATATTTTGGTCATGGTATAGTCGCCTCGCTCGCGAAAGGAACGAAGTGAGTTAGACTTAATGAGTAATCAAAGCTTGGAGCTTTGCACACTTCCAGTAGCAGTAAGGCAAACAATATGTATGACGATATAGTGGTCATTGTAGACCGATTGGGTAACCAAATTGGTGTAGAAGAAAAACTGAATACTCACCGTCTAGGCCTGAGGCATTTGGCATTTTCCGTCATGCTGTACCGAAAAACTGCTAATGGGTTTGAGTACCTACTTCAAAAACGCGCCCTAAACAAATATCACAGCGCAGGACTCTGGACCAACACCTGTTGCTCTCACCCTCGCCCAGAAGAATCGATCATCGCCGCGTCAACACGACGTTTAGTTGAAGAGATGGGCATTGATGCAACGTTGGAACTGGAAGACATTGGACATATAAGCTATTGCGCTAAATTTTCGAATGGCCTCACTGAAAATGAACTGGATCATGTCGTTATTGCTCACATCGATGATGTCGCAACCAAACTCAATCCAGACGAAGCATCACAATGCCAGTGGTGGTCAGAGTCACAGGTAGACGCACATTTAGCAAACCAGCGCAGTGATTTTACGGCTTGGTTTCCGTTGGTCTTCGAAAAAATAAAACGACATCTTCATCAATCGAACCAATGAGTCACCACTCATCACTTCAACGATGCTCCTCTGTTGTACCTCAATTGAATACCGATAAAACCATGGGGATTAAAAAGACCATTTGATATTGGCGTACAGCAGCGTAGACGGCGTCTGTCCAAACAAACTTTGCGTGCTACCATCAAAACGCTGAAGTACGGTCAGTAATTGCCAATCATTGGCAAGTGAATAGCTGTTCGACAAACCAACAAAATACGATCCGTCTTCATAATAACTCCCTGACGCAGTAAAGCGATTTAACGCGGATAAATCAAAACTGACATCGGCATATCCCGTATAGCGAGTGAAACTCAGGGTTTTTGCTGTCAATGGCAGTGTCAGATAGGCTTCCGCATCCAAGGCTTCTTGAGGCTCACTGATATACAGCACCGATGCACGGAGCATCCAATTTCGTTGACCGCTAAAACTGAAATCTGTTTCCAGGCTAGAGACTAACGTCGCGTTGTCGTTTTCTTGAGCCCCCCCTTCTCCTTGTGACCACGGATCAAACCAAGTCAACTCACCGCGCAAACTCGCACCATTAATATCGCCAGCAAACCCCGCACCTAGCACATTATCGAGCCCCGAACGACCCACGAGCGTCTGCGCATCCCAACCATTGTAATTGAACAAGTATCGTGCCGAATAACGCTGAAGATCACTGTCTTTGTTCGGGCTATAAACTACGTCAAAGCTGCTGGCAAAACCCAGTTTTCGGCTTATTGATATTGCATCGGTGCCAGGACGTTCCTCGTAATCAAAATCATAAATTGAATACGAGTTGAACAGGTCATTTGGGTTCCAGACGGTATTCATTGCCCAATTTATACGAGAGCGTCCGACGCGAGCATTCCATTGCTCGCCTTGCCAATCTAAATACAGTCGATCGAACTGGCTATTCACAATAAGGTGGTCGTTATCGATAACATTACGGGATAGATCAAAATAACCCGTGTCTAATTCCGCCACTTCTGAATAGTAAGGCAGCGACAAACTATCACCAAACAATGCACGATTGCGCATACCTGCATTAAATCGCAGTGACGATGAAAACCGATATTCATAGTTAAATCGCTGGTGAATGAGGTTATCTAATGAGTTAGCGCCATGATCGGGAATACTACCGGTTGCCATATATTTTACGTAACCATTAAGATCCCAACTTTTTTCAGGTATTAATCCCGGTATTTCGGCTTTCACCTTCACCATATAACATGCCGCGCCAACAATAAAAATGAGTGTTACGACTTTTTTCAACATAGTTAATTCGGTACTCTACTGCTCGACTTGTGGTGTATCAGAGACCAGTTTTCCGTCTTCAAAAACGATGACGCGCTTTGCTCTTTTTATCACGCGAGGGTCATGCGTTGAAAAAATGAAGGTGGTCCCCTCTACTTCATTCAATTGCTGCATGATATCAAGTAGTTCAGAGGTACTTTGTGCATCTAAATTCGCAGTAGGTTCATCCGCCATAACGAAACGAGGTTGAGATGCCAGCGCTCTCGCTACGGCAACCCGTTGTTGTTGTCCACCCGACATCTTGGTCGGTCTTTTGTGTTTTTGCGTGGATAATCCAACCTGATCTAATAAAGTCTCTGCTCGTTCACGACACTTATCCTCAGTTATGCCCTGTAATTGCATCACAAACTCGACATTTTCCAACGCCGTTAATACGGGCAATAAACTGTAATCTTGAAATATGAAACCAATATGGTTGCGTCGAAAGGCAATGCGTTCTTTCTCTGACAATGTGGCGATATCAAGCCCATCGATGACAATTTGTCCAGAGGTTGGTTGATCTATGCCCCCTAGCATATTGAGTATTGTCGTCTTGCCCGATCCAGATGGCCCCATAATGGCCACAAACTCCCCTTCGGCAATCGAAAGCGTTAACCCTTGAACCGCGTACACAGGGAATTCACCGTTGGCGTTATAGGTTTTAGTCAATTTGCTTAGTGTTATTGTCATGGTTTCCTTTAGTGCCTTTCAGCCATCGCCTCAACTGGGCGCTGCTTCAAAATTTGTTGCGCGGGATATAAAGCAGAGAAGATTGATGCCATTAATACGGTCACAAATACCATCAGGTACTGCTCGTAACTGACCTGTGGGTAAAGTAACGAATCAATACCATAAGCACCTAACCCTTCTGAACTTGCCCCAAGCTCAATACCTGTAATGCCCAAAATAGTCATTAACGTAATACTGCTCGCAATCCCCAGTGCGGCTCCAACGCTTCCTAGAAATAGGGTCTCAAGCATGATAAGTGAAAAGATCTTTTGCTTTTGCATACCAACCGCCATCAAGACTCCAAACTCTTGCGTTCGCTCAAACACAGACATCAGCATAATATTGATGATGCCAAATGCCATTGCGACCACAAATACAATCAACATCACTTGATTGCTAATTTTCATCGTACTCATCATTGAAGCAAGCAATGGTTGTATGTCGAACCAAGCTCGCGCTTGTGTTGACGATGGCAACCTCATATTTAGAGCAGTGACGATATCGGTGACCATCGAACGACTATCAGCCCCTAAAGTAGCGGCAACCATAATCGAGTATTCATGAACGTCGCTGAGTTGGGCGACGTGTTGGATATCTGACTTTCGCACCAACACGTTGCCTTCATCGTAACTAACGGACGGTGTTTGAAAAATACCGTTAACTCGAAATGCTGATCCCGTCACCTCACCTTGTGGGTCTGTAAAGGTCAGCACCACTTTTGAACCTATTCGCAGCTGTAAACGCTCGGCTGTTTTCATCGATACAACGATAGGATGGCGACCGCTATCATCTAACCATGCTCCCTCAATAATATGTTGTGATATCGGCGTAAAATTGGCTTCTATCGTTGGGTCCACGCCGACGATCCGCACACCTCTTGTACTTCGTGGGGAAGCAATCATACCGTCAACCAAAAACCTAGATGTCCATTTAAGGATTCGTGGATCATTATTGAATTGGTTGGTGATCGCTTCTGAACCCGGCAGATGAGCATTGATATCCGGATTATCATTAAACTGTTTACTATGAATCTGGATATGGCTTGTCTGCCAAGCAATTGCATTGTGAATCATGTTATCAACAAGACCATTCATAAACCCTATCATGGTCACCACACCTGTTAAGCCAAATATCATGGCTCCCAGCATAATGCTGGTCCTTAGCTTATTGCGCCAAAGGTTTCGCCACGCCATCTTAATGACCATGGGTGCCTCCTTTTAGTGCGCTCACTAAGTTCATTCGTAAAATCCGCCACGTCGGTCCGATAAGACAAACCAACAGTATTACCGCCACCGCAATCGCCTGATTAACAAATAAGTCAGGGTCTAAGTGAACCGGTAAAATAGGCTCAAAACCAGATTCAAGCATCACCTGGGCCGCTTGACCCGTTATCTCGATAGGATGAAAATAAAAATAACTCAACATTGGTATGGCAATAGTAATACCTATGCTTATGCCTAATACGCAAATAAAGGCGGATTCAACAAACAGCAGTCCAACCAATCGAGCTCGACTCATACCAGCCGCGAGCATGACTCCAAATTCACGTTGGCGTTCTAACGTTGTCATCATAATCGTGGCAAATAGACCAAAGCCGACGATACCGTATAAGAGGTAAATGAGAAAAATGCCACCCGCTCGATCTAAGGCGATCTGCTGCGCCAACTCAGGCGACAGCTCTTTCCAATCTCTAACCCTTATTTTCTCACCAAGGTAAGAAGACAAAGACGCTTTCACTTCATCGACGTCATTCAGTCGGTGGGTGTGGAGCACCCAAGACGTTACTTGGTTGCCTGTACTATACAAGGCTTGAGCCTGACCAATAGGCATATAAACCAATTGATTATCTAGGCTCGCTACAGGGAATTTTAAAAGTCCGTTTACAGTGTAAAGCCCTGCAGCAGTCTGCCCTTGGTAACCCTGTCCATAGAGCACAATTTCATCCCCTATGCCAAGGCGTAGATAGTGCGCGAGCCCTTCACCAATCAATACCCCAGGATGACGGATTGCGTTCAATGTTGATGAAATAGTAAGGGGATCATCTTCCGATATTAGGTACTGCCCCTGCGACACCTTGTTACTGATCCCGGAATACCTATTCTCTAGAACAGGATCAACCCCCAACACAATGACGCCTTTCGAACGATCGCCAGCGGCAGCTAATGCGACACTTTCAAGCCTCGGGAGGACAAACTCAATCGACGGCATCGCCGTAAGTTGATTCATTTGATGGATATCACCTGACAATAGATCATCAATACTTGGGTTATCGGCATAACCTGTCGCCTGTAGCTGAATTAAACCGGTATAAAAACGAGCGGTATTATCAATATTGGTGTTATAGCTCCCTTCTTGAAAGCTTCTTGTTAACAATGACAGGACTAACGCGAGTGCAAGTGCAGACGCCGTTAAGATCGTCCGTCGCTTTTGTCGCCATAAATTTCGCCATGCCAGTTTTATCAACATCAATATTCCCTCGACTTAAGTCAGTAACAGGTTAGTCTCGGAGGGCTTTCATTTGATTTTGAGAAAAGAAGCTATCTTCTATCGCAAAATCAAATAATGCGGCATGCGTTATCATCTCAGTTTTTTGTCCCGGTTTGTCTGCTGGAGCCATTTCCATGCGAGTCGCGACCATTCGGCCACCTAACTGCCTCACATCAAAACTCTGCATGGTACTCACCTTTTCATCAAACTCATCATAAAATTCTGCTTTACGTTGCAGGAAATTTGCTTGTGACACCCACAACCTCACCTTACTCCAGACTACTGGTGCGTCAGGCTTTGCTATTGCATCAATCACCCACACCTTCACGCCATCAAAGGTATCTTCCCGAACTAATTGATGAGAGTAGTCCACGACAATTGACGACTGATTGATCAAATCATCATTGGTAAAATCCGATCCCATCCAAGATTGACCAAGCATCGAAGGTGCAATTTTTATCACCCGCTCAATGTTAGGGATCCAATTCCACATTTCGCGATCTCGCTTTAATGATGCAGAGCCTTTATCTTTTGCAGGCGCGGTAACCAAAACCAATGATAACGATTTATCTTTGGTCCAGCTTTTCATGCTCATGCTTCGCGTCCAATTAGGCCTAATGATTCGCATCGTTAATTCAGAATAACTCGATTCACCACGCATAGACTGATCAGACTTTTCAACAATCTCAGTCGGTGTTTGTGCAAGCGTGACTGTACTGCTTATGCATAGTGCAATAGACGCGATGAGTGACATCAATCTCATAAATTGTGACCTTAATATCTCATGATAACAAATAAACTATAACAATTTCAGGGAGTAATAAGTGTGATCTCACCAATATGGAACACAAACGTTCCATATATGGGTCCCTAATTGTCTTTTAGTTACACCGCGCACCAGAATGGAGCAAGCGCCCTAAATAGGCAGTTAATGTGGTGCAAATTACACGCGCCCAATCATCTTATTACTATTTTTCAAAGCGTTACCTATTGGCGTAATTCTTGTATTAACTCTATTAAGGCAACTAAAAATGTCGATTCGACCACAAATTAGTTTCAGTGCGCCCCCCAATCCAGAGTTCTGCACCAAACAAGGAGAGTTATCATGCAAGATGTTCTTACTATCGTACTCGCAGGAGGGAAAGGCTCGCGTCTCTACCCTTTAACAGATGATCGAGCAAAACCAGCAGTGCCTTTTGGTGGTAAGTATCGAATTATTGATTTCACCTTAACCAATTGCCTCCACTCTGGTTTAAGGCAGATATTGGTGCTGACACAGTACAAGTCTCATTCATTGCATAAACACATCCGTGACGGTTGGTCGATTTTTAACCCCGAATTGAAAGAGTTTATTACCGTCGTTCCGCCTCAAATGCGTAAAGGTGGGAAATGGTACGAAGGGACGGCGGATGCGATCTATCACAACATGTGGTTGTTGTCTCGAAGTGATGCTGAATATGTTGTTGTACTCTCTGGTGACCACATCTATCGTATGGACTACGCCGCAATGGTTGAAGCACACAAAGAAACCGGAGCGGAGCTTACCATTGCGTGTATGGATGTTCCAAGAGAAGACGCCTCTGCATTTGGTGTCATTGAAACTAATCACCACCAACAAGTTGTCAGTTTCCAAGAGAAACCCGTTGATCCCGCCTCAATGCCAAACGACCCAAATAAGGCGCTCGTTTCGATGGGCATCTACGTGTTCAATATGAAAGCCTTAAAAGATGCGTTAAACGACGATGCCGAAATAGAGTCATCAAGTCATGACTTTGGGCATGATTTAATACCTAAGCTTATCGATAGTTTGGGTGTCTACGCCTATCATTTTGGCGAAGAAGTGGGACGAGTGGCGAAAGATAGCTACTGGCGTGATGTAGGGACTATCGACTCATTTTATGAGGCTAATATGGACCTACTCGAACCCGTTCCCCCAATGAACTTGTACCAAAACAACTGGGGAATACGCACCTACGAGCCTCAATTACCACCAGCTAGAACGGTATCGTCAGTGACGGGTAACGAAGGGATATTTATTAACTCGATCATCTCCAATGGTGTGGTGAATTCTGGGGGATCCGTGCATCGTTCTATCTTATCTTCCAATGTGAGAATCAATGACGGCGCTACGGTGGCGGACAGCATTATATTTGATGGTGTAACGGTTGGTGAACACTGCCGAGTGGCAAATTGCATCATCGATAAACACGTGATTATTCCTGATAATACCGTCATTGGTTTTAATCACACCGAAGATGCAGCAAGGTTCTCTATTTCGGAGAAAGGCGTCGTTGTTATACCGGAGAGCTATGTTTTTAGCTAATTACTCATGGTGACAATAAGCGAATCAACTTAGTGGCGTATAAAACACGAGCCTTGTCATCGTAGTTAAACCTGCTAGCTCTGATACGAACCCGCCCTATCTGAAAACACTCTGCAGATAGGACGGGTTTATGCACTATGCTAGTGCACTACGGACAATATCAATCCATGACATGCCAATTTAAAGTACGCAGACCTCTTCCCAACTTCCATCGCTACCAGGAATCGAGTTTGTCCACCATTTAGCTTTGTATATCACACCATTATAACTCATTTGATCTCCGCCACTTGCATGGCTAGGCAAGCCCTGCCAATCCGTTTGCGGAAAATCAGGGTACGCATTGACACCAGTAGAGCTACACGTGCCGGGCGTCCCACCGTTTCCATCACCAGGATTACCGCCACCGATCGTTAAATCACCAATCGGTAAGTCAGGTTGCTCAAATGCAAAAGCATACTCTGCACCATTTACGTTGACGGTATAATTCGCCGGCCCAGAGATCGGCAAGTAGTACACCATATCGAGTTCATAGGCTGAACCTGCTGGTAAGCTTTTCCAACTTGGCAGCGTAAATGCGACGCGATGCATTGGACCGTCTAGCCCGCCAATATTGTCGGCGCGCGTATGCCCTGAAGCAATGACTTTAAGCCCGCCACCCGATTGATCTTTGGCATTATCTGGAGCGGAGACGGGAATATCAAATTGGAACTCGGTGCCGCCTGGGATATCACTACCGGTGTTATTGGTAAAGGTGACTTTTGGGTTAATTGGGTAATTTTGGTCCCCCACTTTGAAGCCGCCAATCTCGACTGAAATATCCACCGCTTCGGTCGGGACCGCACCGGTTGCGACAGTATTTCCATAGGGAGTGGCGCTCAGGAACTTATCATACATGGCTTTTGTCATGCTGTTACCCATGTGATATTCACCGTTGCCAGTCGCACAGGCTTGTTCACTTAGGTCAATCGCACCACGGTTACCATTCACGTCAAAGAGGTAACAGTTGTAGTCCCCCGCCAGTTCCCAAAACATAATCCCGCCAATTTCTTTATCGATGACGTAATTAGCCTTAGCATTAATGGAGTCCACGTCTTCAGTGGAGAGGAATACATTTTTATCGGCATTCCATAACCACGGAGCAACCGCGACGCTGTCATAGTGGCGAGTATAGTTGCCAAACAAGACATCATCAGGGTCATTAACGGGATCAAGGCCGTAGGCGGCGGCATAAGAGCCCATAATGCCTTTTTCTAAATTCTTCGCATGCCACATTGGGTTCGAGCCCGCGCCCATTTCTATCCCATTTGCATCCTTGTCATGCCACATGTTGTCAATGCCTAATGCCCCATAGCCACAATTGTTCTTCTCCCCTTCACCTGTACCTGCAGCACATTCGGCTTGATTAGGCAAAGGTGCTCGCCCCCAAAGCCCGTTCGTTCCGCCCGTCACATTTTGCCAGCCACGTGTATAATAAGGCACACCAATATTGATGCGTCCCGCAGGCATCGAGCCACGGAAATAATAGTATGCCCAGTCGGTATTGAGGTAGCCAATACCTCCATATGCGGCTGTACCATAGACGTTCCATTGCGCCAATTCAGAGTCTTTTCCTGTGTCAAACAAGGCCGCATTATGACCAACGTGATCATTCCACGCACCGTGTAAATCGTAAGACATGATGTTGACGTAATCCAAGTACTTGGTCACGGCCATCGTTTCCATCCCTCTAAGCAAATACCCTGAAGATGGCGCGGCAATCGTCAACATATAATGTGTACCATCTTGGGCACTGGCTGCATCGAGTTTTTCACGTAGCACTTTCATCAGTACGTGATAAGAGTTCATCAAATAAGCACGACGAGATTCTGAAAACGCAACGTCATCCGGGTTGCCAGCCCCAGCCATGGAGGTTGGGTATTCATAATCGATGTCCAGCCCATCAAACTGGTAGGTTCGCATCATTTCTACGGCTGAAGTCGCAAAGGTTTCAATACCTTGCTGGTTTATCGAGCCATCGGCATTGGTGGTCATAGTATAGAAGCCACCATCTGCCACGCGGCTGCCATCCGTAGCAAAGTGACCGCCTGTCTCAGCCCAACCACCAATGGAGATAAGGGTTTTTACGCCATGTTTCTTCTTCTCCGTGGCAAGTGCGCCGAAATGCCCTTTAAAACCGAGCACAGGGTCAACGTCAACGCCTGGCCATTCTTTATTAACGGCCGCATTGTTAGGGTCATTCACGTCACCTACGTTCACTTTGCCATCAGAGCCAATACTGACAAAGGCATAGTTAATATGAGTCAATTGCTCCCACGGAATATCATTCACCAAATAAGAGGATTGTGGATCATCCCCTGCACGCCAACTAGTAAAGTACCCAATCACACGTCTGGGGTGATCCGCCCCCATAATTTCACGCCCTTCGGTATCGTAAGCGGTACAATATGGCACATCGATGTCCGTCGTTTTGTAGAGCCCGTCTGGTCGACATTCTGAGTGAACTACAGGCACCGCATTCGCTTGCATGTGGAAAGATGTTGAGCAGATAGCCGCTAACATGCTGACTTTGCCCCACTTTCTAGTACGTTGAAGGCTATTAGTGAATTCCATTTGTATTTTCTCCATAAGTAGTTGGTCATGCTGATGTTATTGGTGGTTTACCCACACATAGAGATAAACAACCTGATAACATAACGCTCACATCACAACATCACTTTAGCTCTGAAGAAAATAAAGTGTCTCTTTTTTAACCTTATTGATATTTTTATTCACTGAATAACAAGAATGACTCGCAATAAAATGCCATTTCAATGCAATTCCATCACACTTATTTTGCATCGAGAACACATCGCTAGGGCCGCACAATATGCTGTTTGTCTTCTTTATCCACCTTTTGTCACCGACACTTCATACCAAGAGAGCGGTCGTGTTAATCACTGCATGCTTACTCGTTAATCCTTAACCAAAAACTATTCTCAAAATGAAATCGAAAAAAAACCTTATGCCCTCACTCTTCGAGGAAGGCATAAGGCCTTTATTTTTTAACTACCATTAACGTTTTTGGTTAACGGCTAGCGTGACGAAGTAACGGTGGTGGTTACCGATTAACGACGTAGCTGTTGCATCGTCAGTTCAACCGCTCGTAGCTGAGCTAACGCTTTTGCTAGTTCAAGTTGTGCTTGCGCAAAGTTAATATCATCGGTGTATTTATTGATATTCTCTTCTGCGGCTCGCCTTGCGGTCTCTGCCCTAGCCTTATCGATTTCTTTACCATGCAATGCCGTATCAGCAAGTACCGTCACCACATCGGGCTGAACTTCTATCAATCCGCCTGACACGTATAAAATCGTCTCTGATTCTTTTATGTCACCCAAGATCCTTGCCACACCGGGTTTGATCTTGCTGATGAGTGGCGAATGCCCCGGACGGATACCTAACTCACCATCTTCACCCGTCACCGCAATAGCATGAGCGGGGCCAGAATATAACGTGCCTTCAGCGCTCACGACATTAAGCTGGAAGGTTCGTTGCGAAACACCAATTGCCATCGTGCTACCTCACTAAAGCGTCTTCGCTTTTTCTAAGACTTCATCAATCGAACCGCAATACATAAATGCTTGTTCTGGGATGTCGTCATATTGACCATTTAAGAGACCTTTGAATCCGGCTAAGGTATCTTTTAACGGTACAAAGACACCAGGTTGACCAGTAAACACCTCTGCCACGTGATACGGTTGTGTCAAGAAACGCTCTACTTTACGAGCACGAGACACCAAACGTTTATCCTCTTCAGACAACTCGTCCATTCCCAAGATCGCAATGATGTCTTTAAGCTCTTTGTAACGTTGTAACGTTTTCTGTACTGACTGGGCAATGTCATAATGTTCATGACCAACAACAAGCGGGTCAAGTTGGCGAGACGTAGAATCCAACGGATCGATCGCTGGGTACAGACCCAATGCTGCGATGTTACGAGACAACACAACGGTGGCATCCAAGTGAGCAAACGTCGTAGCAGGTGATGGATCGGTTAAGTCATCAGCAGGAACATAAACGGCTTGAATAGACGTAATCGAACCCGATTTGGTAGACGTAATTCGCTCTTGAAGTACACCCATTTCTTCTGCAAGTGTCGGTTGATAACCTACGGCTGATGGCATACGGCCAAGCAAAGCTGACACTTCCGTTCCTGCCAGCGTATAACGGTAGATATTATCAATAAACAACAGTACGTCACGACCTTCATCACGAAAGCGCTCTGCCATTGTCAGACCCGTTAACGCAACACGAAGTCGGTTACCAGGAGGCTCATTCATTTGCCCGTACACCATGGCAACTTTATCGAGAACGCCCGCATCTTTCATTTCATAATAAAAGTCATTGCCCTCACGAGTACGTTCGCCTACGCCTGTAAAAACAGACAACCCGGAGTGCGCTTTCGCTATGTTATTGATAAGCTCCATCATGTTGACTGTTTTGCCAACCCCCGCGCCACCAAAGAGACCGATCTTACCGCCCTTAGCAAAAGGACAAATTAGGTCGATCACCTTAACGCCCGTCTCTAGCAACTCATTGCTGTTCGCTTGTTCTTCGTAGCTTGGCGCACTGCGGTGAATCTCATAATTCTGTTTTTCACCGATGGGACCGCATTCGTCAATAGGTTCACCTAGTACGTTCATAATACGCCCAAGGGTTTCCTCACCCACAGGAACGGTAATAGCACTGCCCGTCGTTTCAACTTTAAGTCCGCGTTTCAGGCCATCTGACGTACCCATGGCGATACAACGAACGATACCGCCGCCCATTTGTTGCTGAACCTCTAACACCAAAGACGTGTGTTCTTCACCAATCAATCTCAGTGCGTCGTAAACTCGCGGGCTGTGGTTTTGTTCAAACTCTACATCAACGACCGCGCCGATAACTTTGACAATTTTGCCAATACTCATAATCAAACCTCTAAATTCTGTTACACCGCTTGGGCACCAGCGGTAATTTCGCTGAGCTCTTGTGTGATGGCTGCTTGGCGCGCTTTGTTAAAGACCAGCTGCAAATCATCGATAAGTTGTACCGCGTTATCTGACGCCGACCTCATCGCAATCATCCGTGCAGCCTGCTCACAAGCGATGCTCTCTACCACACCTTGATAAACCAGTGACTCAACATAACGAAGCATCAAGTGATCCAGTATGTCTCGCGGCGCTTGTTCATAGATGTAATCCCAGCGCGTCTCTGTTTTCTCTTCTTCCATTGGGAACGGCAGAAGTTGCGTCACCGTAGGTTGCTGCGTCATGGTATTCACAAACTGGCTATAGACGAGATAAAGTCGGTCTATCTGCCCTTCTGAATAGTGCTCCATCATGGCATGCACGGTACCAAGCATATCTTTCAGTTGTGGGTGGTCACCAAGCCCAGAGGTTTGCGCAATGACATGACCGGAAGCTTGAAAAAAGCTAATTGCTTTCGAGCCAATCAGTGTCGTGTCCACCTCAACGCCTTGTTGTCGCCATTGCTGCATTTCACCTAATACTTTGCGAAACAAATTGGTATTAAGCCCGCCACAAAGACCGCGATCAGAAGAGATAATGATGTACGCCACGCGTTTTACATCTCGTTCTTGCAAATACGGATGACTGTATTCCAAGGTGCCTGATGACACATGACTGATCACTTTTCTCATGTTCTGTGCATAAGGTCGTGACGCTTCCATATTGTCCTGGACCTTACGCATTTTGCTTGCTGCCACCATTTCCATCGCACTCGTTATCTTTTGAGTACTTTGTATACTCAAGATCTTGGTGCGTATCTCTTTGGTATTTGCCATTGCTGACTCCTACTTCGTTGATGGAATTACGATTGCAGCGCGGAGAACTCTTCAAGAACAATTCGAAGTTGAGTCTCGATGTCCTTGTTGTAATCACCACTACGATCTATCTCTTCAATAAGTTTGGGTGCGGTTTGTTTAGCGAAGGCAATTAGCCCTTCTTCAAACCCTGCAACCTGCTTAATGGATACGTCTTCTAAGTAGCCTTGCTCTGCAGCAAAAATAACCAATGATTGCTCAGCAACGGACATAGGTGCGTATTGCTTTTGTTTCATCAACTCAGTCACTTTTTCACCGTGATTAAGTTGCTTGCGTGTTGTTTCATCAAGATCTGACGAGAACTGCGCAAACGCGGCTAACTCTCGGTATTGGGCCAGTGCAGTACGAATACCACCAGACAGCTTCTTAATGATCTTGGTTTGCGCAGCACCACCGACTCGAGATACCGAGATACCTGGGTCAACCGCTGGTCGCAACCCTGAGTTAAATAACTGGGTTTGCAAGAATATTTGTCCATCTGTAATTGAAATTACATTGGTAGGAACAAACGCAGACACATCCCCTGCTTGGGTTTCAATAATAGGCAGTGCAGTCAGTGAGCCGGTTTTGCCCTTCACTTCACCATTAGTAAAGTGCTCGACATAGCTTTGATTAACTCGCGCAGCTCGTTCTAATAGACGTGAGTGAAGGTAGAACACGTCACCAGGGAAGGCTTCTCGACCCGGTGGGCGCTTCAACAGCAATGAGATCTGACGGTACGCCACCGCTTGTTTAGAGAGGTCATCGTAGATAATCAGTGCATCTTCACCACGGTCACGAAAGTACTCGCCCATCGTGCAGCCTGAATAAGGTGAAAGGTATTGCAGAGCCGCTGACTCTGACGCTGACGCGACAACGACAATCGTGTTTTCTAGCGCGTTATGCTCTTCCAGCTTACGAACCACGTTAGAAATAGTGGACGCTTTTTGACCAATCGCCACATAGATACATTTCACGCCAGTCGAACGTTGGTTGATGATGGCATCAATTGCCATTGCAGTTTTACCGGTTTGGCGGTCACCGATAATCAATTCACGTTGTCCACGACCAATGGGTACCATGGCATCAACGGCTTTGTAGCCGGTCTGAATCGGTTGGTCCACGGATTTACGCTCGATAACACCCGGCGCGATGACCTCTACTGGATCATGACGCTCAGCTTTAATGTCACCTTTACCATCAATCGGCTGACCTAGAGTGTTAACAACGCGACCAAGCAATGCAGGGCCCACCGGTACCTCTAAAATACGACCGGTACCTCGAACCTTCATCCCTTCACACAAATCGGCATAAGGGCCCATAACCACCGCACCAACGGAGTGACGTTCTAGGTTAAGTGCCAACGCGTAACGATTGTCCGGAAGCTCAATCATTTCACCTTGCATGGCATCAGCAAGCCCGTGAATGGTAATAATACCGTCACTGACCGAAATGATGGTGCCTTCATTTCTCGCTTCACTTGCCATATCAAAATTGGCAATGCGCTCTCTGATCAGTTCACTTATTTCATTAGAATTTAATTGCATATTTTTCCCCTACTACGTATGTAGGTTGATAGCGAGGCGGCTAAGAGACGAGTGAATACTGCCATCTAACACCTGCTCACCAGCTTTAATCACAACACCGCCTACTAGCGATGGCTCAATTTCTTGCGCGATTCGAACCGCTTTACCGTATTTGGCCTCAAGAGCATGCTTCATCGCATCAAGCTGAGTTAGCTCTAAAACCTCTGCACTATAAACTGTCACTTCCATGGTTTTTTCATGCTCTGCTTTGAGCTCAAAAAACACAGTAATCACGGTCGCTAGTAATTTCAGACGCTTGTTCTCTGCCATTACTTTGAGAAAGTTCTTCACGTATTGACTTAGCCATTCATTACAAGTGGTTAGGATCATATCTAACAACACCTGCTCTGAGCCTTGCTCTTCAAGGTCATCAATCACAGTCATCACCGCAGGTTGATTGGCGACAAGCTTTAATAACCCAAATGCTTGTCCCCACTCATCAAGGAGTCCTTCTTGCTTAGCAAAGTCAAATGCTGCTTTGGAGTACGGTTGAGCAATAGAAGTAAAATCGTTCATAAGACTTACCTCTATATTTCGCTGATCATATGGTCAACAAGATCGCGGTTACTTTTTGAGTCGAGATTCTTGCGAATAAGCTTACTTGCGCTTTCAATCACCAAATCAGCCATCTCTGCTTTTAGTTCCTGGCGTAGGCGAGTTTTTTCATTCTCTACTTCAGCTCGACCTTCAGCGATTATTCGATTCTTTTCCTGCTTCGCCATTTCTGCAGCCTGCTCGACCAATAAATTCTGGCGTTGCTGACCTAAATCAATAATGGCTTGGGCTTTTTCTCTCGCCTCCGCAATTAAACATTCACCGTTCGCTTTAGAGAGTTCCAACTCTTTTGCCGCCGCTTCTGTATTTCGAAGACCTACCGCGATTTCTTCTCGGCGTTCATCAAGCAATATTACCAATGGTGGCCATACATATTTCATACAAAGCCAAACAAAGATAACGAAAGAGATTGCTTGACCCAACATGGTTGCATTAAGGTTCATAACATCCTCACCTAATTAATTAGTTCAAATACTGACTCTGAATTAAGCAACAGCGAAGATGATATAAAGACCAATACCAACACCAATCATTGGTACCGCATCAACTAGACCCATCATAATAAAGAATTGAGTACGCAACATCGGCGTAAGATCCGGCTGGCGAGCAACACCTTCTAAGTATTTACCCGCAAGGTTACCAATACCTGTTGCTGCACCAGCAGCTCCAAGACCGATTAATAGTGCACCTGCAACGTATAGAACAGCACTAACAATATCCATAACAACTCCTAACAATAAAAATAACAAATAAGTGGTAATTAAATACCAATAAATTTAAAAATTAATGATGTTCTTCAACCGCCATACCCATATAGACGATGGTGAGAACCATGAAAACAAACGCTTGTAGTACAACTACCAATATGTGGAATAGAGCCCAAGGAACACTCAGTGCCCATTGCATCCACCAAGGCATCAATGCAATAAGTAGAAATATCATCTCACCTGCATACATATTCCCAAACAATCTTAACCCTAAGGAAATTGGTTTAGATATCAAGGTTATTAACTCAAGTAATAAGTTAACCGGATATAATAATGGATGAGAAAATGGTTGCGTTGTTAATTCTTTAAAGAATCCTATTACCCCTTTGTATTTGAATGAATACCCTAATACTAAGATAAAAACACCCAATGCCATGGACATAGCAACATTCACATCTGCAGAAGGCAGATCTCTAAAGTGAGACACACCGATTGCTCGAGTAAAGGCCGGAATAAAATCAATAGGTATAAGGTCGATGGCATTCATTAAAAATACCCAAACAAATATCGTTAAAGCCAGAGGGCCAATGATTTTATCTTGAGCTTGGAAGATTTCTTTTACAAGACCTTCAACAAACTCAAACACCAATTCTACCAAACACTGGAATCGACCAGGTACTCCACTCGTTCCTTTAGAAACGGCATAGCGAAAGCCGATTATAAAGGTCAATCCCAGCAACCATACCATAATCATAGAGTCTAGATTGATTGCACTCCATCCCTCACCTACTGTCAAAAAGGTTAAGTGATGTTCGATATAATCATGTGTTGATTGAACATGTTCCATTAAAAGTTCTCCTGCTTATCTTTGAATAGAGGACTGATAAAGAACCCTAACACTGTAATGCAATAAGCAGCTAACACCGTCACATTTCTCAATGCCATGAATCGAAACGTCAAAATAAACATGACTATTGTATATATGATTTTAATATTTCGACTCAATTGCATTAAGTCATTCAGACTTTGTTTTGGTCTATATTTAGCTTTAAATGAAGCGAAAATCATACCAATTAATGAAGGTACTATCGCGATAACCATACCGGTTAACGCTGACTCCAGGTTTACTTTGTCTTTAAAGAAAACCTCATAGAGTAAAAATATCGACCCTATTATTAACTGACTATATAATATCCTCTTCCCAGCTAACATTATGTCATCGCCAGTCATATTAGCTTGCATAGTTAACCCTTAATAGTTGTTAGCATGATAAATAAAATTAACAATAAATATTACCAATTGATAACTTTATTCCCAAACATTGAAAAACATAATCACCTTGTGTTTCCAATGAGAGGAAATATACACACAACTTCAAATCAATAAAATTAAAAACATGCGTAACTTATAATTCCATTTTTGAAGGTTACTATTTATTGAATTTAAATAGGGAAAGGTTTAAATTTATCACGTAAGCAAAATCCTTACAGACAAAGCAAAACCACAAGGATGTGCCTCCATTAAAAATGGCGTTACAAAAAGTAGTTAAATATAATTAGTGTAATATGATAATTTAAATTCACCTTTACAGCATTTAGGTTAAATTTAATTCTCACCCTTTTATTATCTGTTTATGTACGCGGGTAATAAAAGGGTGATTATCATTTATTTTGATTACCAATTTTAACGATCAACTCTCTAAAAAATCATTTCACAACGAACTACTCTTAACTCAAAAACCACGATCAATCCCTAAGCACATGTTTAAATAGAGTATTTTAAAATCCCCATCTAATTTCGTTAAAAACCAAAAATAGAAAGTAAGTTATCAGTGATCAAGATCACATCAATGGGTGCTATAACAGCACCATCACTTTTTATAAAAAATGTCATCAATGAACACTCTCTTCGTATTTAAAATTTATCTCGTTTACGGACTAGCGTTCATCACTCTGTATTTTTCTATTCTATTTAGAGATACATCCAAAAGCACAATTCGGATCGCAAGGGTATTACCTTACCTTGGCGCCGCCGGTTTGATACTGGGTTTTCATGAGTGGTCAGAACTCTACCTTGTCATCTACCAGCAAGAATCAATCATCACAGGTCCTTTAAAGTTATTATTAATAGGCAAACTCCTGATCGCTCTCTTACCTCTTAATCTGTTTGCCTGGAAAATGCTAGATATTATTGACTGCCCTTATGCGCGAGCGATTCGTCAAGGTTGGGGCGTGATCGTTGTCATTTACTTTGTGAATTTTATTTATCAGTACGTAAACTACGAACCCGTCGCTTATTATGATGACCTCCTACACTTTACCCGTATCGTGTTTGGATTTGTTGCTAGCACCGTAGCGGGTAGCGCCTTAATCCAATATTCACGCATTATGCTTCAGAAACAAATACCCAAGCACGGCTATTTCTTCTTATCCGGCATCGCTTTCTTTATCTATGGCATCGGAAGTGGACTCATGTCTGAACACGTTGGGCATTGGGTGTTGATATTTCGTTGTGTTGGCGCTGTCGCACTCCTTGCAGCCTTATGGCAAGCACTTAAAGTATTTGATATTGAGAGAAAGCAACAGATCGAAGAGGCCCTATCGCTGTCTCTTCAAAACCAAAAGCTTAAAGAGTTAGGTGAGTTATCATCCGCCGTTGCTCACGAGATTAAGACCCCAATCAGCAGCGCACTAATGAGTTGTGACTTGCTAGAGCAGAATTTACACGATAGTGAAACGACCAAGCGAAATGTGAGCCGTATCCGTCGTGGCCTTGAACGCGCAGCCCATATCAGCCAAGAGGTATTGCGATATTCTCATCAACGACCAATCGCACATGAGAAAATCGCGGTTGAAGAAGTGATTCTATCTGCAGTTGACCTACTGCAATATCGACTTACCAGCTACGAACTCAACCTTGATACTTCTAAAAACATTTTTGTATCTGGTGACAAAGCATTACTTGAAGAAGCGTTGGTTAATCTTATCTCTAACGCAATTGACGCCAGTTCGCAAAATAAAAGGTTGGCTGTTTACGCCATCCAACACAAAGACAAGGTGATCATTAAGGTTCGTGATTGGGGAACCGGCATGACACCAGCAACACTCAGTAAAGCAACCCAACCTTTTTACACAACCAAACCTATTGGTCAAGGTACCGGAATGGGACTCGCTTTAGTTAAACAAGCCGCAACACAACACAACGGGTCAATTCAGTTTTCCAATGCTTGCCCTGGATTACTCGTTGAATTAACACTACCAGGAGCCCAAAGATGAAACTACGATTACTGTTAGCCGAAGATGATAAAGACCTACGAGAAGTACTTGAAGAAGCATTGATGGCCGAAGGGTTTGACGTTAAATCTTGTGAAAGCGCAGAAGATGCTTTGGACTTGGCTAAAGAACAGCCTTTTGATTTAGCCTTATTCGACGTTGTCATGAGCGGTATGACCGGCATCGATGCGTTAATTACACTACGACGCTTTCAACCTAATATCGGTGTGATCATAACCACCGCTTTTGCAACCGTGGATATCGCCGTAGACGCAATGAAGAAAGGCGCGGATGAATTTCTGACAAAACCTTTTAATTTGTCAGCATTGTCGGTGACCTTAAAACGAGTGCATGCCGTACGCTCACCAAAAGAGACTTACGATGTTGAGTCTCGTGACCAAGTATTTAGCGCCCTTTCCAACCCTATTCGTCGAGCGGTGGTTCGTCAGCTCAAAATTCACCACAAGATAAAGTTCATGGACCTATGCAGAATTGTAGGTATTGAAGATCACACCAAATTCAACTTTCACCTCAGACAACTACTTAACTGCGGCTTAGTCACCAAGAGCGATAACCGTGTCTACACGTTAACGAGCCTAGGCCAGCAGGTATACACCAGTATGCTTCAGTAGTGATATTGTCGATGTGTTCATTTTACGCTGTGCACTCAATGCCACCATAATTCAACTCTCTTCGCAAAGTGAATTACCTTCGCAAATGAAATTATGGTGGCGATTGGGTCTGTAATAAGAAGGGTGCCTAGGCGCCCTTTTTATTTATATTTGTTCACTTGGGTGGCCCTACAGCGTGATTCTACATCCGGCCCGGTCGACTTCGACTCTTCAATGTTATCCAAAGCATCGGACGTCTACTCACGGACCAACCGAGCAATAAATGCAATAAATGCAATAAATGCAATAACAAAGGAATAAACATTGCGCCGGCTTTATGAACACTATTTAACTGTAACTCTGTCGTTTCTTGTGGGCCCTTAATTGATAACCTATGGTTAATGTTGATAGGATTATTTTTCTACAATATTTAGGTAACTCACATGAAAAAGGACACAGCAAGCCAATTCGCTCCGATGACCCTGCTACTACACTGGTTAGTGGGCTTAACAATGATAGGGCTACTTGCTATTGGTGTTTATATGGTTGAAAACAAAGCTTTTGCTTTGTTCCCATGGCACAAATCATTTGGATTATTGATCTTTGGGTTTGTACTTCTCCGAGTAGTTTGGCGCATGAAAAACGGCTGGCCAACACCTGTCGGACACTACAGCAAAATTGAGCATATCTTAGCCCATGCGGTACATTGGGTTTTAATTTTGGGTACGCTTATCATGCCTATATCTGGCTTTCTCAACTCAGCATTAGGTGGCTTTGGCGTCGAATTTTTTGGGTTAGAATTAATACCTAAAAATATCGATCCAGATAACCCTAAGAAAGTCCTTCCGCTAAACGAAGGGTTATATTCTATTGCTCATGGTGCACACTATTGGGTTGGGTACGCCTTAATTGGTGCGATCATATTACATGTGGTTGGCGCGGTTAAACACCATGTCGTAGATAAAGATGGGACATTACGGCGAATGCTTGGCGCTAAACTGTCTTAATCGTTCTCTAAATAGGTAACAGTACGGCCACTCGCTACAAATAAAACGACAAAATTTAGACAAAAAGAAGGGGCCAAATGGCCCCTTCTTTTTGTCGCTAGCACACACTTTCAAGCGGAGCTAACCAAGCTCAGCATCACTTAATCATGTGATTGATTAAGTGATTTAGCTCGAGCCCTAACAATGAACGTTCAAGTTATTTATACGCTGAAAGCTCCGTTCTTAAACCTTTTATCAAGCTCACACACATTAGTAACAGGACAAACGTAAATGGCAATGCCGTTGTCACCACACCTGATTGCAATGCTTGCAGAGCTTCTTTACCACCAATCCAAAGCATGACACCAGCAATGGCACCTTCAATACACGCCCAAAAGATTCGTTGTGGCACTGGAGCATCAATTTTGCCACCAGATGTAATACTGTCGATGACAAGCGAGCCGGAATCAGATGACGTAATAAAGAAAATCAAAATCAATACAATCGAAATGACAGACAATATCGCGCCGTATGGTAACGCGTCATATACATGGAACAGCGTCAAAGATATATCTGTTAACCCAGATGCCCCCAGTTCACCCACATGATTCATCACTTGATCAATCGCGATGCCGCCAAAGACAGCCATCCAGATTAATGTCACTGTCGTCGGGATAAAGATAACCGCTAACAAAAACTCACGAACGGTACGTCCCTTTGAAACACGAGCGATAAACATGCCTACAAACGGAGACCATGAGATCCACCAAGCCCAATAGAATACTGTCCAACCGTGCATCCAGACGGTATCATCACGCCCGTGAGGGTTACTCAAAGCAATAATATTCTCAACATAACCTAGCGTTGTCGTCCATAACGATGCAATAGCAACATCAAAGCTAACCGCAATAACGAAAGCAAGTAACAGGAACGCAACGATCATATTGACGTTACTCAATACCTTCACGCCCCCGTCAATACCTCGAACCACTGACATAACAGCAATCATGGTGACAAAGGCAATCACACCAAGCTGCATACCGATTCCGCCATCAAGGCCGAATACATAGTTAATCCCACTTGTTGCTTGTTGTGCACCAAGGCCAAGCGATGTCGCCAAGCCAAAAAGGGTTGCCAGTACTGCCATAATATCGATGACATGCCCTAGCCAACCCCAAGCTCGGTCACCAAATATCGGATAAAACGCGGAGCGAATCGACAGCGGAAGACCTTTGTTGTAAGCAAAGAATGCTAACGACAATGCGACAATGGCATAGATAGCCCAACCATGAATCCCCCAATGGAAGAGCGTCGCGCCCATCGCCAGTGATTTCGCAGCCTCGGTATTAGGTTCGACATTTAATGGCGTTCCAAACCAATCCGTAAAGTAGGCTGTCGGTTCGGCGACACCCCAAAAGAGCAGCCCAATACCCATACCTGCGGCGAACAGCATCGCCAACCAAGATATCGTAGAGTGATCGGTCGTTGCCGTTTTACCACCAATGCGGATTTTACCAAACGGCGAAAGTAACAACACAGTCGCGAATAAGACAAAAAAGTTTGCCGACCACATAAAGAAGGCGTCAAATTTATTGAGAATACCGTTTTTAACAGCATCAAGCGTTTTCAGCGCCGTTGAAGGTTCAACGACCATGAGAGACAGTAAGCAGAGAATAACGAGGGCAGCGCTGGTGCCGAAGACGGGGTTGTGTATATCAAACCCCCATTTTTGAATGTTATCTTGACCAACCTGATAGTCAGTCGTTTCGATACTATATTTCTTTATTTCTTTATCCATAAATACAACTAATACGTTTCCTACATGTTTTACTTAAATAGTAAAACAACAAAACCGCTCTCCTTTTTAGTTAGAGCACTAATGATTAATTTCGCAAAAATACTAACACATGTTGTAAAATGGTTCAAATTGGTTACTTTTTAGACGAAAATCCCACCAATACACCAAGCGTTAAGGACTAAATATTGTTACGTGTTCTAACTATCTCTTCACCACCTAATATAGCCTCTGAAAAGTAGGTGGATCTTATTAATATAATTAACAAATATCAGGAAAAAAAACACAATACGCTATCCTCCCCTTTAAAAAACAAATGAAAAGCACACGCCCCAAGCAATTGGAGGTGCGCATTCAAAATATTTCATTGATTAACGTTTAAAATGCGTTCTTATAGTTAAGCATGTAACTGACCTTCCCTTTTCCTGCTCTAAGGGTTTTATCCAGCGCTTTTTGACTAAAAGATGTAAATTGTCCCATTTGAGTCGGTGTCTTCCCTGAGCCACCGACATCGTCCGTACGAACGGCTAAGATAGCGTGACTGACTTGAATAATAGCACGCGAATAACCCGATTTAGTCGTGAGGTCGAACTCACTGAGGTCAACGTTATTACGGATTTCTTTAGTCCAATAGAATTCCAGAAATGGCACCGGCAACTTAGGTTTATTCCAAGCGATATCTCGCGAGAAGTACATCAACGCTCGATATCGATCATTCTCAAAGTTATTCATTCCCAGTGATGACGGCAATTGCTGAGGCTCGATAGCATAGCCAGCGCTATCATTTAACCAAGTATTGCCATCTTTAACCATCTCATCCCAAAATGCACTCATGGAAGTTAGGCCTCGATAATCTTTATCAATCACCACATAAACCTTAAAGTTTTCGCCGCCTTCTGGTATGTCCCAAAGTACGTTAAATGTATGGTGCCCGTCCGTTAGGTAATAAGATCCGTTTGGTGCGATAGCAATGGTTTTCATGTCTTTCTTATGGGAGCCAATTTGGTCTTTACATTCAAAAGAGTTCGCGTCATTCACAGTAGACCGATCATCGTAGTTTTTGAGTCCGTCTTGTCCGTTGGTATCGCAAATCTCATCAAATAGCTTTTTTTTGTCTTGGTCAAACCGACCAAGTTTATAAAACACCTGATCATAGCCAATAGCGGGTTGTGTCGGTAGAAGCTCACTCAACGAGACTTGGATGACATGGCCTTCCTGCAGCGCATTTTGCTGCCCGTCTTTAGATATTGTTTCAGCGTAGACGGCTGGGATAGCAAACAAAGCAAACGTCATCAGTGCACGCATAAAGTATATTGACATTATAATTTCCAATAACCATTGTTTATCATTAACTTAATTCAATAACATGACAGAATAATTACCACGTCAAGCGACGGTTTAGAACATGATAATGTCCCCTTTTAACGGAATGACGTCACAAAAATATACCCTATTTATCTAAAACTGACGTTATCACTCAAATTTCGTCCTACACTTCTTCAATAACAATAACTTACCAAGGAATCCCACAATGAGAAAACAATCAGTTTTCGTGCTCACCCTTTTATCTACGTTTCTTTACGGCTGTGGTGCGAACACCACGCAAGGTGCAGCTGAAGGCGCGGCAGTAGGCGCGGTTTCAGCTGGCATGTTAGGGGCGCTGACCGATCTAATCGTTGACGGTGAAGTGGACACTTATCGATTAAGTCGCAACGTGACCGCGGGCGCACTCGCTGGCGGAACCGCTGGAGCTGTTGATGGTTATTCAAAGGACCAACAAGAAGAAGCAAAGCAAGCAGCACAAACCGTAAAACCAACAAAACCAACGCTCGATTTTGGGCCCGATGTCGATGCCTCAGTGAATGCCCTCGTGTCATGCCAATATGATGCTGCTTTTCGCTCTGCAATTGCGGCAGAAAAAGCGTCGCAACAATCCTATCAAGAAGCGGGAGTGGCGATGCAGGCACTGATTGATTATGACCGCAATAACGCTTCAGGCGTCGATGTCGCTGTCAATAAATTCGTTCAAATAAGCAGTTCCGTTGACAATGCTGACGACGCGAAAACACAGTTGGCGTCATTGCATCAAGAGCTTCTTCAAGAACGTCAAATCGCGGGTAAACCAGCCAAATGTAACTAGCGCGTTTGAATCATATAATCAGGGTTGCCCTTGAACCCTGATTAATCGCCCCCCATTATGTTAAGAGGTTAGACTATACACTCTACGGATGCGCAATCAGCGACGTAGAAAATAAGGGAAACTTCGCAATGAAATTTAGCTACTCAAACTCCACGGTAATTCACTTTGGCCAAGGTCAAATAAGTACAATTTCAAGCAGCATTCCAAAGCAAGCCAAAACACTTGTTGTCTATGGCGGCGGCTCCATTAAAACCAATGGTATTTATGATCAGGTTGTATCTGCCCTGAGCGAGCACAGCTGGATCGAGTTTTCCGGCGTTGAAGCCAATCCAACAAAAGAAACTCTTGATAAAGCCATCGCATTAGCCAAGTCTGAGTCTGTCGATTTTATTCTTGCCGTTGGCGGCGGTTCAGTGATTGATGGTTCTAAGTACATTGCTGCAGCGGCACTGCACGACGGCGACAGCTGGGATTTGGTGACGAGAAAATATACGGTCGAAACCGCTATTCCACTTGGCGCGATCCTAACGCTTCCTGCCACTGGTTCTGAATCCAATATGGGCGCGGTCGTGACTAAACGTGCCACCAATGAAAAATTGGGCTTCATGTCTCCCGCTGTCCGTCCTGTATTTGCGGTACTTGATCCCAATGCAATGAAGACACTTCCAGAAAGGCAGCTTATCAACGGGCTTGTTGATGCTTGGGTCCATGTCTGTGAACAGTACATCACTTTCCCTACAGGCAATATGGTGCAAGACGGCTACGCCGAAGTATTACTCAAAAACTTGCTCACACTTGGAAAAGAATTTGGTCAACAAGATGATGCTTGGCGTGAGAATCTAATGTGGACTGCCAATCAGTCTCTTAATGGTCTTATCGGTGCGGGTATGCCTCAAGACTGGGCAACACATATGATTGGTCATGAATTGACCGCGCTTTGGCATGTCGACCACGCTCGTTCTTTGGCCATTGTTCAGCCATCTCTACTTCGTAACCAGATTGAAGCGAAACGCGGTAAACTTGAGCAGATGGGCCGTAATGTCTTCGGTCTTACCGATAAACCAACACTGGCTGAAGAAACGATCGATGCCATTGAAAGCTTCTATATCAGCTTGAATGTTGACACCGTATTATCTGAAGTCCCGGGAGACAAATCAGAGGCAATTGATCAGATCGTCGATAAGCTAAAACAAAATGGTTACCTTGCACTGGGTGAACATCAAGCCATCACATTAGATGTCGCGCGTGAGATATTAGTTAAAGCACTCTAGTTCAATAACTGAGCAATCAGACCACTAGCGATGGATCAAAAAAGGGCCAGATTTATCTGGCCCTTTTTAATAGGAATACACCAAGAGACTCTTTCTACACAAAAAATAACGTTGTCGATTTAATGTAGTTTGCCGGTTTATTGCACTTAATCGATTTATTGCACTTAATCGGCTCATTGTACATATTAGGTTTATTGTACATCGTCGCTTTAGTGCTCAATTTCAAAGCGCTCTAACGCTTTGTCTGACGACTAGCGTTGGTTCTAGTTGGATCAAACCGGCTTGTTGTACTCGTTTTTCTATCTTATCAAGTAAGGTTTCCACGGCAACTTTACCCAAGCGATATTTAGGTTGATGAATTGTAGTCAAAGCTGGTGTCATAAATTTAGCGATGTGAATATCATCGTACCCAATAAGCGACAATTGCTCGGGGATCGATATATTTCGCTGATTAGCGACATTAATCACACCCATCGCCATCATGTCATTACATACAAACAAAGATGTAGGTAAAGGACCTCGCTCCATCAGGATATCCAATGCCTGCGCCCCACCTTCACATTCAAAGTCAGCTTCAACAATCCAGTTTGGGTTCTCGACAATGTTCGCTTCTTCGATGGCTTTTTTGTAACCTTCAAAACGCATTTGCGCTTGGTGGCGATCGAGTGGTCCAGTGATACAGCCAATCTCAGTATGACCAGAATCAATCAAATGCTTAGTGGCAAGGTAGCCCCCTAGAAAGGAGTTGTCTTGGATCTTATCACTTTCAAAATGAATTGGTCCCCAGTCCATGACAACCACTGGTGTCGAAGGGTACTTATCAAAGATATCAATCTTTTCCCCTTCCAAGGTCGAGCACATCAAGATCAATCCATCGACACGCTTTTGCATCAGCGTATCAATGGACGACAGCATTCTTTCCGTATCGCCTTCGGTATTACACAGAATGAGATTGTAATTTTCATGGTAGCAGCTGCGCTCAACCCCTTTGACCACTTCCCCAAAAAATGGATTCGTCGAGGTTGTCACTAGCATGCCTATTGTTCTCGTTCGATTCATTTTCAAACTGCGAGCAAGCGCAGAGGGCGCATAATTAAGCTCTTTCGCAACTTGATTAACACGGTCTGAAATCTCTTCACTTACAAAGCGTGTTTTATTGATGACATGGCTCACCGTTGAGGTCGATACGCCAGCCTGTTTTGCAATATCCTTCATCGTAGCCATTACGTAATGCTCTCTGTCTTAACCTTGTTGCCGAATAAATGCATTGACATCATCCAATGTAGGGATTGACGTTTGTGCGCCAAATCGTGTAACAGATATTGCCGCGGCTGCGTGCGCAAACATAATCGCGTCTTCTATGCTCTCATTACGCAATAACGCAGTCACGAACGCCCCATTAAATGTGTCGCCCGCTGCCGTCGTATCTGTCACGTCGACGTTATAGCCTGGGATTCGTGTTCCACGCCCATTTTGACTGAGCCACACGCCTTGTGAACCAAGCGTGATCATGACGATCTCAATCCCTTTTTGATGCAAAACGTTCGCGGCTTGTTGTGCCGACTCATCATCCGATACGGTGATACCCGTCAGGATTTCCGCTTCTGTTTCATTAGGCGTGATCACATCAACGCAGGATAATATTGAGTCCGGTAATTCACGTGCTGGTGCTGGATTAAGAATGACATTCGTTTTAGATTGTTTGGCAAGGGTTACCGCATATTCAATACCATCAAGAGGCGTTTCTAGCTGTGTCAGTAAATAGCTAGCGTGTTTAATTTGATTATTATGCTGTTCAACCCGTTCCTTAATCAACTTTGCATTCGCTTCCGCTGAAATACAAATACTGTTTTCACCACTGTCGGAGACTTGAATCATCGCGATACCCGTTGGTGTCCCAGCCACAATTTCTACGCCTTCGACATGAATCCCATCATCTTCAAACGAACGTCTAATATTGAGACCAAACGGATCATCCCCGACGCATGCGATAAACCCAATATCAGCGCCCAATCGAGCTGCAGCGACCGCTTGATTGGCTCCTTTGCCGCCGGGAATCACCTGATAACGACGGCCATGTAACGTTTCTCCAGGTCTTGGAAAAGAAGGCACCTGTAAAACGTGGTCAGCATTCACACTACCCAATACGACGAGTTTATTCATATGATGTTCCTTGTAACCTAGGAATAAGAAAACTTTGGAATAACCATCCATTCCAAAATACTCTGATTTATCTATTCATTATTATGTATCTAGTCATGACGATTTAGTATCGCGCCCCAATCCCATAAGAAAGGGGCACTAAACATAACGGTTGGTAACTCATTAACAGTTCTAATCCGCCACCAACTTTTCCCGTTTTATTCGTTGATAATTTTAAGAGGTACCGGGATATACGTTTCTACTGTTTCGCCTTTCAGTAGTTTCGCAGCTGTTTCTACACCTAAAGCACCAATCATATCAGGTTGTTGCGCCACAGTAGCGGCAAGCTTGCCACGTTTAACGGCAGCAATACCATCGTCCGTACCATCAAAACCAACAATCATGATGTCTTTACCAGAGGCTTGAACCGCGCGTAATGCTCCTAATGCCATTTCATCATTTTGAGCGAAAACCGCTTGTACATCAGGATTCGCTGCTAACAAGTTCTCCATAACGTTAAGACCTTTTGTACGGTCAAAATCAGCAGGTTGACTGGCTAATAATTCCATTTGTGAACCTTTAACGGCATTCATAAAGCCTTCGCCACGTTCACGTGCAGCCGATGTACCCGCAATGCCTTCCAATTGGATAACTTTTGCTTTTTCACCCACTTTTTCCATAATGAAATGGCCAGCCATTTCGCCACCAACAACGTTATCAGAAGCAATGTGGCTTGCAACGTCACCACGGCTTGCACCACGGTCTAGAGTCAGTACTGGAATGTTTGAGCGATTAGCCATCCGAATCGCGTTAGAAACAGCATCAGAATCCGTAGGATTAATCAAAATTGCTTTTACACCACGGACCGTCAAATCTTCCACATTGGAAAGCTCTTTACTCGGGTCATTTTGTGAGTCCAACACGATAAGGTTATAGCCAAGTTCTTTGGCCTTCGCTTCTGCCCCATCTTTCATCGTCACGAAGAATGGGTTATTCAATGTTGAAACCACAATTGCCATCGTATCTTGCGCCGTTGCGGTCGCAGACATAGAAGCTGATAGTACAGCTGCTGAGATAAGCGTTGCCAGTTTTTTCATGGTCTATTCCTTTATATTATGTGTAGGGGGTATTTCTAATCAGTTTTTACCTCTTTAGCAGAGGCGATGTTCTGTTTCTATTTTCTATTTCTTAACTTAAAGCCACGTATAAATGGCTTCAAGTTGGGGTACAAACTCTATTTGTTTTTATTATCGACCAATACCGCAAGGAGAATGACCACTGCCTTAGCAATCATTTGGTAATAAGATGAGACGTCCAGTAAGTTAAGTGCGTTGTTCAAGAAGCCAATAATTAACGCCCCAATCAACGTACCCATAATTCGGCCACGGCCACCCATCAGGCTTGTTCCGCCTAATACCACCGCAGCGATAGCATCCAATTCATAACCCATACCTGCTGTTGGTTGCGCCGAGGATAATCTTGACGTTACGATGATCCCAGCAAGCGCCGCCAATAAACCACAAATGGCATAGACGCCTATTTTCACTTTATCGACATCAATGCCCGATAGACGCGTTGCGGATTCGTTGCCACCAAGTGCGTAAATATAACGACCAAAGCGAGTATGATTTAACAGGTACCACACGGAAGCAAACACCAATACCATTAACCAAACCGGAACAGGAATACCCAATGCGTAACCAGTCCCAAACCAAGCAAATGCGTCCGCCGTTTCAGTAAAACCCGTTGAGATAGGTCGGCCGTCGGTATAGACCATGGTGACACCGCGTAATAGCGTCATGGTCACTAACGTCGCGATAAACGCTTGAACCTTACCTTTGGCGATAATAATCCCGCTGATTGCCCCAAGTGCCGCGCCCGCCACGAGGGCCGTAGGCACAGCAACCATTACTGGGATTTCCATGCCAATCAAACTGGCCGCAAAAGCGCCACATAGAGCCAAAACCGAACCAACACTCAGGTCGATGCCAGCCGTTAAAATGACGAGCGTCATACCGACAGCGATAATCGCGTTGATCGATGTCTGGCGCAGAATATTAAGAATATTATCGACAGTAAAAAAGTTTGGGTTTAAAAATGACACCACAACAATCAAAAAGATTAATGCTATTAGAGACTTTTGTTCAATCAGCCATTCTTTATTGAAGACGTTCGCTTTCTTCTCAGTTGCTACACTCATCGTTTTGTTACTCATGCTGTTGCCTCGCTTACTTTTTTACCTACAGCGCATGCCAGTAATTTTTCTTGGTCTGCTTCGTCTGCCATAAATTCACCACTCACCCGTCCTTCATGCATGACCATAATTCGATCACTCATTCCAAGGACTTCAGGCATCTCAGAGGACACCAAAATAATGCTCATGCCGTCAGCCTTAAATTTATTAATTAGCTGATAAATTTCTTTTTTGGCCCCAACATCCACCCCTCTGGTGGGTTCATCCAGAATTAATACCTTAGGTTTCGTCATTAAGCCCTTTGCTATCGCGACTTTCTGCTGGTTACCACCCGATAAGTTACCAATAATTTGATTGCGGCTTGGGGTTTTAATGTTGAAGAGCGTAATGAAATCTTCCACTGCGATGACCTCATCAGCGTGTTGAAGTTGCCACCCTTTAGATAATTGCTCTAGTGTGCACAAAGACATGTTGTCTTTTACCGACAATCCAAGTACTAAACCGTCACCCTTTCTATCTTCTGAGATATAAGCGATGCCATTGGCCAAGCCTTCTTGCGGACTAATCGGGTTGATTGATTTTCCGTAAAGTACTACGTCACCCGAGTCACGTTTTAAGGCACCGTATATCATTTTCATCAACTCGGTTCGTCCGGCTCCCATCAAGCCTGATACACCCAATATTTCGCCTTGATCAACGTGGAAGCTAACATCACGTACTCCAGTACCCGATACTCCTCTCACTTCCAGGCTTTGCTTGCCATGGGTTGCGTTAATGCGTGGATATTGTTCATCGAGTTTTCGACCAACCATCATCTCAATTAACGCGTCTTCATTTGTTTCTGCCACGACGGTTTGACCGATAAATTTGCCATCTCTTAGTACCGTAATATCGTCGCAGATCTCGAAAATTTCTTTTAATCGATGAGAAATGTAAACGATGCCGCAACCTTGCGCTCGCAACTCATTAATCACGTTAAATAATGACGCCGTTTCTGTATCAGTGAGCGCATCTGTTGGCTCATCCATGATGATAACTTTTGATTCAAATGACAGAGCTTTCGCAATTTCAACCATCTGTTGCTCACCAAGACTAAGCTCACCGAGCAGAGTCTTGGCACTATGTTTTACGTTGAGACGTGCCAGTAATTGATCGGCGTCGGCGTACATCTCGTGCCATTTGATGCGCCCAAACGCATTCGTTTTTTCCCTACCAAGGTAAATATTTTCCGCAATGGTAAGTTCCGGAATAAGATTTAACTCTTGGTGAATAATACTAATACCCGCCTGCTGTGACTCTCTTGGGCCTTCAAATGATGCTTCTGCTCCTTGGTAGTACAAGTCACCAGCATCTTTTGAATAAATGCCGGTCAGCACTTTCATCAGGGTCGATTTACCAGCGCCATTTTCACCAAGAAGCGCCATCACTTTTCCTGGGTAAACGTTAAGGCTCGCTTTATCAAGCGCTTTAACGCCAGGAAAGGCTTTTTCAATTTCACTCAGCTGTAGTATGGGTTTCAACATAGGACAGTCCTGCTCACGCATAAGCTATTTAAAAAACAACGCCAGATTGAAAGACAACATTGGCATACGGTGTGCATTCACCAGTGCGAACAATCGCTTTCGAAGCCTGCGTTCTTACTTTGAATTCTTCATGCGAAACATACTGTATAGCGATGGTTTTATTCGTCGCCTGTGATTCGCTGGTTATCATCTCCATCAAGGCATCATGCAATTCAGGTGAAACCGTTTTGAACTCTTCCGCCAGTAGTACACCTTCAATCTGAGCCTCCGATAAATACACCCGAACCGTATCGAGAAAAGACGGTATGCCTAACGTGAGTGCCAGGTCTATACGCTGAACGTCGTCAGGAATAGGCAAACCCGCGTCGCAAATGGTCATTTCATCGGTATGACCCAAGGTTGAAACGATATAAGAAAGCTCTGAGTTAATGAGTGCACTTTTTTTCATGATGCGACCTGTGAGGTAATTTTAAGGTGTCGATATAATGCGAAAACACATTACATCGAAACGTATCGATGGAATAATCCTAACGTCAGAAATTTAAATTTCGAGAAGGATAATAATGAAATGTGATGGTTGTCACTTCATCGAAACGTATCGATACGATTTCCGTGAATGGTTTCAAATTCTGTAATCTAGGGGATAATTTAGAGGTTAAGCGTCGTGTTGCACTAGACGGGAGACATAACTGCCTGAAGCAAAATGACAGCCGATGGCACTCAATGATGCCCATTGTTTTTCGTTCTCAACGCCTTCGGCAATCGTCTCGATGTCGAGCAAATTGGCTAAACCAACGATAGCCTTTGCGACTTGCTTTACCGATTCATCGCCAGCAATCTCTTGGGTCAACAACGCACTGATTTTGATTTTTTGAATGGGAAGATCACGGAGATCGGAGATCGAAATGTGCCCCATCCCGAAATCGGCAACGGTGATTTGGCATCCGTAATCAACCAATTGATACAGCTCATCAATGCTTCGCTTCTTAGAAAGCATCTCTTCAAAGACCTCCAATATCAAGCAATGGCCGGGCAAATGATATCGACGCAAAATTTGCACAACTTCATCAACAAACCCGCCATGACCAAAGTTCTTTGACGAGACCTTGACTGCTACTGTCTTTAACGCACCAACCGATGCGTATTTACAGGCTTGTTCAATGGTGAATAGATTCAGTTTTCGAATCAACTGGCTTTCTTCCGCTATGGGAATGAATTCGAAACGATCGACTAACCCGAAGACTTGATCTTGCCAATCTAGCCGACTCTTATAGCTCACTACAGAGTGGTTGGCTAAGTCAACGACAGGTATGAACCCCACTTCCAAACGATGTTGCTCAATCGCGGCAGAAAGTCGTTTGGCGAGCGCTTTCTTTCGACCCCACTGCTCCCCCATTTGGTCGGTATAACACAGCCAATTCGCCTGACACTGCTTTGCACGATACATCGCAAGATCCGCTTGCTTTAATAAAAGGCTCGACGGAATCGTTCTTGATGTATTCGTCGTGATACCGATCGCGGCCGAACCGCGCTCATACTTGTTACCGATTTCGATGTAGGCTATCGCTTCAATTAGCCGCTGGGCTAAGACGCTGGCAACGTTAGCATCACAATTAGGAAGTAATACAACAAATTCGTCTCCGCCTAGTCGCGCTACGATGCCTTCATCGTCAATCACATTTTTAAAGCGTCGGGCCACCGTTTGCAAAAACAAGTCGCCATAATCATGCCCCTTACTATCATTGATTGACTTAAATTCATTAAGATCAATCAATAACAAGGAATAGCAATCCGTTGATTGGGACGGGTCGATAAGAAAAGACTGCAGATGGTCAAAAAAGGACGTGCGATTTGGTAACCGCGTCAGCGCATCGAAATAGGCAAGATCACTGAGTTTTTCCGTCATGTTTTTTTCTAGTGTGATATCACGCTTCACCGCAATGTAATAGGTATCACCTTCATAGCTAAAAGGACTAATTTGAGCCTTTTCAATAAACAATGTGCCATTTTTCTTGCGATTAATAAGCTCGCCGTACCAAGCTTTACCTTGTCGCAGTTGAGACCACATTTGACGATAAACATCAGGGTCGGTGTTCCCTGATTTCAATAAATTAGGATTCTTATCAATAACCTCTTCAGGCAAATAACCCGTTAGTTCGTAAAACTGGTTATTTGCATATTTGATGCTTGCTTTCACGTCGGTAATCAATATCGCAGCCGCACAATGTTGCATTGCGCTCGCTATCAAGTCGAATGGCAATTCAAGTGTCGATTTTGGCGATATGTGATCCACTGCAGAAGAAACCCAATTAGATTAATCGAGTCATCATAAATATTAATGGAATCAACATCAAATGAAACGTCAAATTATTGTAGCTTTAACAACAATAATTTGACGAAAAACTGAAATATCGATATTAATTATTAGCAACCAAGCTAAGAATAATTCCAATTGAACGTTCACATTAGCCAGTTGATATCAATAAGTATCCGTTTCTTCTTGAGTAATTAAAGCTTAAGCGACGAAGAGTTTGATTCGCTAAAGTTGGAGCCGCTGCATTTTGTGATTAAGGTTTTGTACGTTAAGCCTTACATGAGGACATTGTTTTCTTGTAGACGGTATGCGCTTGTTGGATAAAAAATCCGTCTATATGCAGGCATATGGTGAGCGAAGCAGAATACAACATCAGAGATTTTATCCTTCATTGAGTCTGCCCAAGAGTGCCAACGTTGCCTCTTTACAGCTTGCTGAATTTTGCCCAGTAATCAACAATCCGTCCATTTCAACATGTGCTCCCCCCTCATTGGATTGATGGAATTTTGCCCCACGACGAATGAGCTCATCTTCGACCAAAAAAGGCACCATTTCTGCTCTTCCAGTATTCATTTCTTCCTTATTACTGTATCCAGTGACGTTCTTGCCTGCCACAATAGGTTGATCCTCTAGATCGGATACATTAATCAAAACCCCACTGGCATGGCCTACGGTGCAAATTAGTTTGTCTTGGCTGTAAAAGTTATCTAATAAAGAAACCGCGTCAGGGTCGCAGGATAAATCACACAAGCCTCCATATCCTCCCATAACAACGACAGCAGAATAGTCTTTAGGGTCTATATGACTTAATAAATGTGTGGCTGCTAGACTTTCTTGTACGCGTATATCGTCTTCAAAACGCTTCACCTCATCACGGGAACAGCCTAAATCCTGACCTAATAAGGTAACGCTAAGTGGATCAATGGGCACTTGACCACCTTTCAAAGAACATAAGGTGACCGCAACACCGCGGTCGACCAGCGTATAATAAGAAATAATGAATTGATCGAGCCACAGACCCGTTGGTGTTGATGAATACCCCAGGTATTGTTGGGAGGTGATCACCATTACTATTCTTTTGCTTTGCATACCCACGTTGTCGTTTACTCATTTTGTCTTAAAGCCACCTTATAAACTTAGCGAGTTTAAGTGATAATTCAAACAAAATCAGGTTAGAGCATCGACAAAAAAAGAAGCCAAAAGGCTTCTTTTTTATTACTCAATGTCATTCAATCGCTTAATTTTTAGCGGTTCAATTACTTTGTATCGCAGCTCGATCTGTTACAACCTCATACCAACGTCTGATATTCGAATATGAGTCTAGAACCCCAATCCCTAAGGCTTTGCTGGCTACAAATACCAAAATATAAGCACTGATATCCGCTATCGAATAATGCGTTGTCGCAACATAATCAGACTTACCAAGCTGCATATCCAACTTGGGGAGAAACAGCTCAACGCGGTGTTTTGCTTCTACCCCCCACTCCTTCACGCAGTTTTCTCTGTCACTGTATAAACCTGACGTGTTACGAAACGCTTGAAATGCATTTTGAATACCATCAATCTCAACAATCCGGTTCCACATTTCAATTTGAGCTTGCTCTAATGGTGTCGAGCCAAACAGATTTAGCTCATTGGGCGTAATGTCATTGAAATATCGACATATCGCGATGGTCTCAGCGATGCAAACGCCATCATCAAGCTCAAGTAATGGGACTTTACCGTTAACGCTTTTTTCTTGATATTCTGCCGTTAGATTGGCGCCTTCTCTAACATTAATTTCTATACGCTCAATGCCTGATACACCAATCTCGCTCAAAAAAATCTCAAGCCTCTTGCTACTAATCGTTACCGCCGATCCATATAATTTCATGACCTTTCCCTTTATTCGCGTAATAAATGCCGTGCAAGTGAGTACAACCTTATTCACCTGTAGATTCGTATTCTGTTATGCCTAACTTAGTATTCCCATAAAATAAGGAATAATGAACGCATTCGCTAAATCAATAAAGAACGCACATACCAACGGTACGACAATAAACGCTTGATGTGAGTTTCCGTATTTTTGGGCAACCGCAGACATATTTGCCATCGCTGTTGGCGTTGAACCCAATGAGATCCCGCCAAATCCGGCACAAATAACCGCTGCATCATAGTTCTTACCCATCGCAGGAAAAATGATAAATAGGTTAACTAAAATTGCGATAACAAATTGCGCGCCTAAGATAGCGAATATTGGTCCAGCAAGATCAACCAACGTCCATAGCTGCATGCTCATCAACGACATTGCTAAGAATGCCCCTAGTGAAATATCGGCGATTAGCGCAACTGACGGCTTATTCGCTGGCCACTTTGTGCCAGTAAGGCGAGGATAATTATGAGGCACCAGATTGGATAAGATAATACCAGCAAACAAGCACGTCACGAACAAAGGCAACTGAAGGCCTAATTGCTCAACTCCCTCATTTAAAAGCACACCCACAATGATACAGGTGTGTATCGCCAACATAGCATCTAAGAAGTCGTAGGACGTGATCTTAGTATTAGGCTCTGAATCAGATATGCCAACATCCATGGCTTCTTCTTCGGACGGCTTAAGGTCATACCGGTTAATCAAAAACTTAGCGATGGGCCCTCCCATGATACTGGCAAGAATTAAACCGAACGTCGCACTGGCAATACCAATTTCCATTGCGGTTTCCAACCCAAATTGCTCTTGGATTTTCGGCGCCCAAGCAATGGCGGTCCCATGTCCTCCGATCAGCGAAACCGTTCCACTCAATAAGCCAGCAATAGGTTCTAACCCAAATGCGGTTGCGACAGTAATACCTGTAATGTTTTGAATCAACATATAGCCTATTGTGATGACTAACAGGATAACAAGTGGCTTGCCCCCTTTCATCAGATCACCCAGGCTGGCATTAATACCAATGGTGGTGAAAAAGTAAACCAGTAATAGATCGCGCGCCATCAAATCAAAATTCACTTCTATAGAAGTGGCCATGTGAAACAGTGCGAACACTACAGAGAATACAATACCACCAGAGACAGGCTCTGGGATGCTAAATTCTTTTAAAAAACCGATAACTTGTGTCAGTCTTCGACCGACAAACAGTACGATAATCCCCATCGTGACAGCCATGAACGAATCAATGTGAATCACACCGTTCTCAATAATCATAAATCTTACTTCCTGTTAGACATTTGTTAATAAATATCATGCCTTTATTCACGCTCCTATCCAACCATTTTTATATATTTATTTCGTATTAATCAGTCGCTTTCACTTTGTCCACATCCGGCAACTGTCATCGAATTAAAACTAGCCGACCCGCGATGTTATCAAGCAAGAACATTTGCGAAGCATCAGCATATTTAACACGCCGTTACCTAACTCAATCCCAGTTCCTGCGTTGTTATCAAAACATAGTGCGACTCACCAATTAATGGCTATTCTTTTGTAGGGTCAGTAATATATATGCCTCTATCAATTAGTTACGTTAAGGGATTCCTATGTCCATTTCTCATCAGCTGCAACTTTTTGTCGATGTCGTCCAGCAAGGTTCATTTGCTAAGGCAGCGGCATTGCACGATATGGATAATTCGGCCTTATCGAAACAGATAAAAAAGCTAGAGCTCCACCTTGGAGTGCAATTGCTTAACCGCTCGACTCGTTCTTTTTCACTCACTTCTGCTGGAGAAGAAATATTGGCGCAAGCACATGTGCTGAGAGAGACACTGCAACAAATCCAAGGGATTGCCGATTCCTATCAATCTGAGCCCAAAGGCATTATTCGAATCAGCTCCGCCATCTTTTTTGGTCAGCAATATCTTCAACCTGTAATTACAACGTTCATGAAGCAGTATCCCGACGTTAAGGTTACGTTGTTGCTCGATGACAAACGGGCTGACATCATCGCTGACCATTTTGATGTCGCGTTTCGCATTGGAAAACTTACCGAATCAAACCTCATCGCGCGGAAAATTGCCAATACCAATTTTGCATTGGTCGCATCACACCAGTTCATTGAACAACATGGGATGCCCGATTCTCCCGAAGTATTACTGGCACTTCCTGCCGTGATTTATAGCAATGGTGATATCAGCCTCGATACTTTCAGCATGAGTGACAAGCCGTATGGCAATACAATGAAGACGTATAAAATGCAGGGGAATTACAAGGTGAGCGACGTAAGAACGATGGTCAGCGCCATTCGAGACGGGTTAGGCTACTCTCTCATTGATCTGTTTAATCTAGAAGCGCCAATCGATGAGCTTGGCCTCACACCACTACTCACTGATTACGCGTTATCAACGAGAGAAACTGGCATCTATGCTGTGTATCCACATAGAAAACACACACTGCTCGTCAGTGCGTTTATTCGAGCGGTGCAAGAGCATATTGGCGAGCCCGCATTTTGGGAAGCTTTTGTACCCAACTATAAGTCTATGTACCGTTGAGGTATGCAATAATAAGCCTTCAGTTAACGAGTGTCGCGTTAATAGGCGCTGAATTAGTAGACTTTGGCTGACCACCTCTGACGTAAAGTCACTATGCATGACATTTGAATACCATGTCGCGCGAATAACGACATGGTATTCTGGGCGCTTATGGTTTTAGACCACACAGTGACAATAATATGCTTTCTAGGTCTCCCCAAGGAAGCAGTTGGCTGTCGATAACCTCTATTCTAGATTCATATCCTTCCAGTGAAATCTCATTTACCGAGACAATTCGGTTGGACACATTAAACGCGTAGCAACCTTTATTTGTGTTAACGACCGCTTTAACCCTCTCCGCCGTTAAATCACTGAGCATAGAGAACAACTGGTCAAAATCAAATAGATGCTCTGAACCAACGATCCAGCCACAGCTATAATAACCTTGTCCTTTGTTTTCTTTACGAATGAATGCGTGTTGAGGTGGCAGTTCAAAAACAGGGTCCATATCACTATGGTCATGTTCGTCATGGATAACCGTTGCCACATTGCCTTTCGAGCTCGTTGTGGAACGGCGCTCAATGTCCAAAACCTCTACCGGTAGGTGCCCGTGCTTAATAAGCTGATGAAAAATCACCGCCGGTTCTTGAACACTCACCCAATCATTAAACACGTCGACATCCTCGGCACTGCACTGGTCAACTTTAGTGCCTACGACAACGTCAGCTGCGGTAAGCTGATCATTGAAGTTATTGTTCGACAGATACTTATCGTCGGATAAGTATCTTGGGTCGACAAGCGTGATTGTTGCCCTCAAATCCACATAACTTTGATACTGTTCTGAGGTTAATGTTTTAATGACCTGCTTGGGATGCCCCAATCCGGTGGGCTCGATGATTAAACGGTCTGGCTTTTGCCGAAGTAGTGCGTTGATCCCTACCGACATCGGCACCCCGGCCATGCAACACATACAACCACCAGGCACCTCTTTGATCAACGCCCCACCTTCTGCCATTAGGGCACCATCAATGCCGATTTCACCAAACTCATTGACTAGAACCGCCCAGTGTTCATTTTTTGGCTTATTCTTCAACAAGTTGAGAATCGTCGTCGTTTTTCCTACACCAAGAAATCCAGTGATGATATTGGTAGGAACTTGTTGTATAGACATAATCAATCCATTAAAACGAAAATATGCCATCAGTATAAACATATTTGCCATTCATCATAGATCGCAAAATGTAGAAACTTATGTTGTTCGTTGAACAAAAAAGAACACACATTCTTTCAGCAGCACAGGCAGTATGCCTTAAACGACAAAAGGCGCACTTTGCGTGCGCCTTGACCCTCGTTACTCAATCGTGAGTTTGCGAATCTCAAAGCAAAACTAGCTGCTGAGATAATTTACGAGGCGGTAGTATGTGTGAATCTTCACTTCCAAATTGTACGTAGGGGTTCAAATCCTCCGTGCTTGTCGAATACATACCCTACGATTTAACTATGGACCATAATGGCTTAATTACAAGGAAAACGGATTTTTTCTTGATGATTTTTTTCTAATAACTTGCAGTGCCCCAAGACCTCACTAATATTGCAATACTACTTTGCAAACTTGTCACTGTTGTAAACCCATAGAATTCGTATAATTTTGTTTAACAATACTCATATCAATTTACATCCTCAAAAGGCCAACCACGCAATGACTAAGAGAGAAAGATTTAAACAATCGTTACTTGCACGCGTGCCCAAAGAAACGATTAATCAATTTCTCTCTAGAGACAAAACACCGATTTCAGTTCTGTTCTTGTCTTGCATTGTCGGCATTCTCGCCGGGCTTGTCGGAACCTTATTTGAACTGGGCGTTCATTTTGTAACCGACACTCGCACAGAGTGGCTAAAAGACGAGATTGGCTCAGTTCTCCCTCTGTGGGCATCCGCATTTTTAATCAGTGCATGCCTCGCCTTCGTTGGCTATTTTCTTGTACACAAATTTGCACCAGAAGCCGCAGGCTCGGGTATACCAGAGATAGAAGGTGCAATGGATAATATGAGACCCGTCCGCTGGTGGCGGGTGCTCCCGGTGAAATTTTTTGGCGGGCTAGGCGCTCTCGGATCAGGTATGGTGCTTGGTAGAGAAGGCCCAACCGTTCAAATGGGGGGAAACCTCGCTCGTATGGTCACGGATATTTTCCGCGTCAAAGATGATGATAGTCGACACACTTTACTTGCCTCAGGGGCTGCTGGCGGGCTTGCAGCTGCGTTTAACTCTCCACTCGCTGGCATTATGTTTGTCGTCGAAGAAATGCGGCCCCACTTTAGGTATTCATTAATCTCGATTAAAGCCGTTCTTATTTCAGCGGTTTCCGCAACGATTGTGTTTCGTACCATCAATGGCCAAGATGCCGTTATCACGATGCCTCAATATGACTCACCCAGCATGCAAGTCCTTTGGCTATTCCTTGTATTAGGAGCCTTGTTCGGTGTTTTTGGAGTAGCCTTCAATCGATTAATTACTCTTTTTCAAGATCTTTTTGCCAAACTACACAAAAATGATTTAAAACGATTTTTAATTACAGGATCGTTAATTGGCGGATCATTTGGTTTATTGCTTTTATATATTCCCGAGCTCACAGGTGGTGGCATTGGGTTAATACCTAATATCACTAATGGTGATTTTGGTGCCGGATTTCTTTTTGTTCTGTTTATTGGCAGAGTACTCACGACTCTAATTTGTTTTGGTTCAGGCGCGCCAGGTGGTATTTTTGCCCCTATGCTCGCACTCGGTACGTCATTCGGTTATGCCTTTGGTTTAATGGCGAAACTTATCTTTCCTGATTTGCCTATTGAACCAGGCGTCTTTGCTATTGCCGGTATGGGTGCCCTTTTCTCTGCGACCGTCCGCGCTCCCATTACTGGTATTTTATTGGTTATCGAGATGACTAACAATTATCACTTAATCTTGCCACTGATTATCACCGCTCTAGGTGCCACCATTGTTGCGCAAATGCTGGGTGGGCAACCAATATACAGTCAGTTATTACATCGCACACTTAAGAACACAAAGCTAAAACAAGAAGATCTACCCAGCAAAGAAAACTAAGGCGCTTTTACAGCTAAAATACGGTACAATCAGACGGCTAGACTGCTAATATGACGAAAGCTCATAAGCAGTTTTTACAAGGATGACAACAAGAGACCTGATTGAGTGCCGATGGATATAACCGCTGTAAAACGATTAACTCAGTTTCATAATGTCCCAACATCTCAGGCCTCATTGGCTCTTGGGATAATTGGCCTTGGGCACGCATGGGCACTGTACCTCCCTAGTATTGGTAAACAAATTCAACCCATTTTAGCTGCGATTGGGGCTTTTCTACTCATCCCCGTTTTATTAAAGTACCTCCTGAACAAGCATATATTTTCGGCTGATATTAAACATTCATTGACCGGTAGCTTAATGGCGCCAATGAGCATGGCATTATTAATACTATGTGATTATTTGGCCGTAATATTACCACTTGTTGCCTATCCACTTTGGTTCGCAGCTTTAACGTTACATATTACTCTAGCGTTATTGTTTTTCTTTTATCAGTTACGTAATTTTAAGATAGCAAACATCGTCCCTAGTTGGTTCTTATATCCTGTTGGATTAATAAGTAGCTCGTTGGCCGGAACCCAGTTTGGCCATACGGTTTATTCGGAAACGATCGCTAGCATCTGCATTGGCATCTATTTCTTCATGCTTCCTCTTGTCTTATATCGTTTGGTATTTGAAGGCGTACTAAAAAAGAGAGCAAGGCCTACGCTCGCGATAATGGCGGCGCCCATTAATTTGACATTGTCCGCCTACCTCATCAACTTCGATGAGCCAGATCCCATACTGACGGGAGCACTCGCAGGTATCGCGATCACGATGACATTGATGATCTACCTATGCTACTTCCGACTCTTGAGACTTAAGTTTCAACCCTCTATTGCAGCAATCACGTTTCCATCCGTCATTAGCTCAATTGCGATGCACAGACTCACCTCGTTTTTTGAGGTCGAATACCCTCATTGGCACTGGTTACACAACTTTGGCTTTCTTGAACTCACCATTGCAACATTTGCAGTTATTTGGGTAAGTATTGGCTTTATTTTTATGTATTGGCCAGAATTGAAATACCCTGCCAGAAAGTGATGTTTTTATCAGTAACATCTGAAAGCACAAAAGGTTTGCAACACTTAGACCCCCTATCGGTATAAGCAAAATAAACATATTAATATAAGTTATAGCTCATTCTGCAACCATCACCAAATAATAAGTATTTGGCTAGTGACAGCAACTCTCTGATCGGCAATAAATAAATACATCGGCCGACTTATAATTTCAATTACACAGAGAATACTGTTATGCACTTAACTCAGATTAAAAAGGCTCTCCCTGATTTTATTACTCAAAAGCATGATTTTTTCATTGAAGATCGTATTCATTCGAATGCCGATAAAAAACCAATTATCTGTGGTATGCAACCGAAATCTGGTGATGTCGTCATGCAAACTAACGATTACCTAAGTCTCAACAGTAACGAAACCATTAAAAATGCACATATCCAAGCCATCCAAGACAATGATGAAAGCCTATTAATGTCGGGGGTTTTTCTGCTTGGTAGTGATAAAAAACCGGCATTTGAAACAAAACTCGCACAACTTACCGGATTTGAGAGTTGCTTGGTCGCGCAATCGGGTTGGACTGCAAACATTAATTTACTTCAGGCGATATGCAATAAAGATACAAATGTGTACATCGATTTCTTTGCCCACGCATCGTTATGGGAAGGCGCGCGTATAGCTGGCGCAAAAATCTTTCCTTTTATGCACAACAATACTCGTCATCTAAATAGACAAATCAAGAGAAATGGCCCAGGCATCATCTTAGTTGACTCAATCTACAGCACGATAGGAACGATTGCTCCTTTAGTTGACCTTGTGTCTATATCCTACGAACACGAATGCGCACTAGTCGTCGACGAGTCACACTCGTTAGGCACACATGGACCAAAAGGAGCAGGACTGGTCGCAGAGCTTGGATTAACAGAACATGTAGATTTCATTACAGCAAGCCTAGCGAAAACCTTTTCTTACCGAGCCGGCGCTATTCTGGCAAACAAGAAAACAGCCTACTGTATTCCTATGGTCGCTTATCCGGCAATATTTAGTTCGGCTATGCTGCCGTATGAAATGAAACGCTTAGAAACGACATTGGAGGTCATTGTTGCGGCTGACCAACGACGTAAAACCTTAAAAGACAATGCAGAATACTTAGGTCGTCGTTTACGAAGTATTGGGTTTGATATTCGCAGTGAATCGCAAATCTTTGGTTTAGATACTGGTGATGCTCAGAACACGCTTAAAGTACGCAACTTCTTTGAGAGTCATGGCATTTTTGGTTCAATCTTTTGTCCACCAGCAACGCCAAATGGAAAGCACATATTACGCTTTTCTGTTAATGCCGAGCATACACTTGAGGAATTAAATCGTGTAATCAACGTTTGTCAGCAAGCATGGGACAATCCCGAATTGGTTTTTGATTAACGATTAAATACTAGGAAACGATCAAGCACTCGTTAGCTGTTAGGTGCTTGGTAGTTAATATGTGTTGGGAAGTTAATATATGTTGGGAACCTAATAGATGTTTGGTGACTAATAGGCATTTGGTCACAATGAGCACCTAGTAATGTCACTCTTGCTAGATAAGTGACTACGTGTAAAGCGCGTCATACAAAGCGTTAACACGATTACGTACGCCCCTAGCGTGAAAGGCGCTAGGGGAAATGGGTAGCATTTAAATCCAAGCCGCTACTTTGTCTATAAGCTCATCTTTAGGCGTCGGTTTTACGACATAGTCATTCATGCCATATTCGTTTATTTTTACAATGGTCTCTTCACTTTTGTCACCCGTGTAACCCACGATGGGTACTGAGGCATAGGCGGTGTTAGATTCTCGAATAATTTTAGTTGCACTTAAGCCGTCAAGAACGGGCATTTCGATATCCATCAATATCAGATCCACCGATTCCGTTGCCAGCTTATCAAGTGCGACCTGCCCATTCTCAGCTTGCAGTACATGTAAGCCCTGCTTCTCTAGCATAATTGTGGTAATAGAACGTAAAGAATGATTATCGTCGACAATCATAACCGTGCGTTGACTTGAAATTTCGTTATAAGAAGGGACTTCATCAACTTCACGAAAGGCATCAAACATTAAATAGTCTAATGAAGCACTAGGGTTATCAAAGAATTTTTGCCACTCAAACAGTTCAATGGTGACGTAGCGTTGAAAGTACAAGTTTCGTACGTCAAGGGGATCATGTAAAAAGGCGATTCTTGCCTCAGTAAATGAGAGTTTTCCTTCAAGGCGTGACATTAATGCCCAGCCATCCCGGTCTAATCGACCATCAATAATAATCAAGTTATATTCAAATTGATGTTCTTCATACGTCGATGCTTCTGCCATCGATACCGTTTTAACACTGAGATCGGTGCTTGCACCAATCGTATTGAGCTTTTCTTTGATCATTGAGCTATCTTGACCAATATAAAGAAGGGATTTTGATTTCATAAGATCAAGCTTAATATGATTAATGGTACTTGAAGCGTAATAAGGAAACTTAAGTTCAAACTCTGTCCACTTCCCTTGAATCGAACGACACTTAATTTGACCACCAAATGACGTCATCACTTTTTTGCAAAAAGAGAGTCCAAGCCCAAATGTGCCATTTTTTCCTGTCGTATAAAAATCTTCGAATATATTCTTAATCAGATCAGGTTCAATACCTAACCCTGTATCTTTAACGAGTAAACTGTAGCCATCACCGGTTTTTTTAGAGCGGATTGAGATGGTAAATCGCTCAGCACCTCTATGACGAAAAGCATTTTTAAGCAAATTGTAAACAACGTACTTAAGCAAAGTGTCACTGCCCAGATACTCAAAGTCTTCATCGAGTTCTAGGTTTACCGCTCTTCGTTCTGATTCGTTTTTGTAGGCATAACTTTTTACCGCATTTTCAATGACAAACCTAGCTCGGTGCTTACAAAACGTGGAGGTAGATACCCTATTTTTGTCAATGGATGTCAACAATAGATCAATAGTTTCATTACCCGCCCAAATGACTTTCATTGACTCATCAATGATATCGTTTAACGTTTGGATTTCTTGTGCATTCAGATGATAAGAATGTCGATAAGACGAATTACTATTCGGCACAACGGAGCGCATCACTTCAAACGAAGATAACAAGGCACTTAACGGGTTTCGCATTTCATGCGCAATACCCGCACCAAACGATTTGGCAATGGAAACTTTTGCTTCGTGTTCAGTTTGGTTTCTAAAATAAAACAGGTTACCAAACACATAAGTAAAGCCAAAGATAGGGATAAAACTGAGCTTGTGTGCAAATTCTACCGTACCATCCGAGACAAAATCAGCAACAGCGGACGCCAGCAGTAACGATATTATGGCTTGGATACACATCACTCGAGTGTCATGAACGAGCAAAATATGAATAAAGATGGATGACATGAAAGATAAGACCCAAACATCGGACCAATTATTCATTAGCATCATGTAAAAAAAGAAAAAAGGTAGGCAAAGCCCTATTGAAAATAAGTAGTAGTGTGGAAGATATTGCTTCAAACTTCGCGGTAGATAGTGACGACAGGCCAACACCATAACCGAAGCACTGCACGCGAGTCGTAGCCAGAGATTTTCATAGGCTTGTGGAAATATATAATCCCACACCCAATAATATAACGGAAAGCCGAGCCCTCCCATTAATACCACTAAAAATAGGTTTGGCTCTGCATAGTTATAGATTTTTTGAAGTCTATTCATCCAACTAGTCCAACGAGACAGATCTTTACTTATCAGTGATTATTCATCACTACCGTATCCATTACCAGAAGTAATAAGCTGACTCTATCTTATAATTCCTTTAGATTTTCAATAGTATGGCTGAAAACGAATGCTAAATACAACAACGCCTTCGAATTTCGAAGGCGTTGTTGTTAAAATCAATCAATTCTTAAATAGCATAACGTATTATCTAAGGCCACTTAAAAATTCGTGACGGGTCGCCGGAATAGATTTAAATATCCCGCCTAGAGCCGTTGTCGTCGTTTCACTGGTTGCATCCATCACACCTCGTGACTTAACACAATAATGTACAGCATCCATTGTCACTGCAACATCATCTGTTTCTAACAAGGCTTGCAGTGCGACGAGAATTTGTTGGGTCATGCGTTCTTGTACTTGAGGTCGTTGGGCAAAAAATCGCACAATACGATTGATTTTTGATAAGCCAATGATTTTACCTCGAGGAATGTATGCCACCGCGGCCTTGCCATCAATGGTCACAAGATGATGTTCACATGTACTGGTGACAGTAATGTCTTTTACTCTCACCATTTCGCTGACATTCATTTTGTTTTCAATAACAGTGATCTTTGGAAAACGCTCGTAGTCCAAGCCTGAAAAAATTTCATCGACGTACATTTTAGCGATACGTTGTGGTGTTTCCATTAAGCTGTCATCAGTTAAATCAAGTTGAAGTAACGTCAAAATCTCCCGCATATGATGTTCAATGCGTTCTTTTTTCTCTTCTCGACTGACTGTGTTTGGCAACATTGGTGTCTCTAAACCACGTTTTGAGAGAGCTTCCTTGACCAATATTGCAGATTCGCTTAGCGCTGACATTTACTTACCTCTTACTAGTCCCGCAAGGGATGATTAGGATACGCGCATTCAATAGTAATTACACCCCCCATTTTATGGTTAGTTTTGTCGACTATCCCAGTTTTCTATCCGCGTTATTGACAAAAAATATGATAAAATCTGGACGATATTAGCAATGAATTAGGAATACATATTTTATGGGTTGCTGCGACGCTCCGGGCTTAATGCCAATCGAAGAAGCATTATCAAAAATGCTCACACCAATAAAACCAATCACAGACACGATTGAACGCTCACTACCCGAAGCACTCGGTTTTGTCCTTGCTGAAGACTTGTTATCCCCTATCAACGTACCCCCTTTTGATAATTCAGCCATGGATGGGTATGCGGTTCGCATTGCTGATTTGGAAAAAAGCACTACGTTAGTGCTTGCTGGCAAATCTTTCGCCGGGCTGCCATTTGAAGGCGTTTGGCCAGAGAATACCTGCATCCGAATTATGACCGGCGCAAAAATACCGCATGGTTGTGACGCGGTCATCATGCAAGAGAATACCAAAGTTGACGGTGACGCCATCACCTTCATACAAGACAACGTCAAACATAATATGAATATTCGTCCAACCGGCGATGATATTGAGCAAGGGAACGTCGTCTTAGCGCAAGGCGCACGTTTGACTGCACGTGATATTCCCATGATTGCTACATTGGGGTTTAGTCATGTAAAAGTATTTCGCAAGCCCAAGGTCGCCTTTTTCTCAACGGGTGATGAACTCCGTCCGTTAGGAACCACGTTAGAAGACGGGCAAATATACGACAGCAATCGTTACGGCATTAAACCCCTGATCGACAACTTTGGTTGTGAGGCGATTGATCTTGGCATTATCCCCGACTGTCAGGAGACGCTACGTAATACCTTTATTAGTACACAAAAAGACGCTGATGTCGTGATCACTTCTGGCGGTGTAAGTGTGGGTGAAGCCGACTACACCAAAGATATCTTAGAGGAATTGGGGCAAATTGGGTTTTGGAAACTTGCTATCAAACCCGGCAAACCTTTTGCCTTTGGTGAGCTTGACCACGCATGGTTCTGCGGCCTACCAGGCAACCCAGTATCGGCCGTGCTGACCATGTATGTTCTGGTTCAGCCCTTACTTGCAAAGTTAGCTGGACATTCCCAGTGGAAAGCACCGGAATCTATCCCTGCAATCACGCAAACCGCATTTAAAAAAGGCCCTGGTCGCACGGATTATCAACGCGGTATTTATTCTATTGTTAACGGCCAGTTTGAAGTCGAATCAACAGGTAACCAAAGCTCAGGAGCGTTCCGCTCAATGAGTCTAGCTAACTGCTTCGTGGTATTAGAGCAAGATCGCGGTAATGTGGCGATTGGAGAGACGGTACAAATTCAACTCTTAAACTCAACGCTGTATTAGTAGGGGACAAATTGGACATTCTTTCTGATCACGAGATGCTTCGCTACAATCGCCAAATCATCATGAAAAACTTTGATTTTGATGGTCAAGAGGCATTAAAACAGTCATCAATATTGATGATTGGTGCGGGTGGACTTGGGTGTGCGGCAGGGCAATACCTTGCTGCTGCTGGTGTTGGTCACCTCACCATTGTCGATGATGACACTGTGGAGCTTTCGAACCTACAGCGTCAAGTGCTACATTCGGATAGCGATGTTGGCTCAGCTAAAGTCGATTCAGCGAAAGCCTCTCTCTGTGCGCTTAATCCAAATATAGCGGTAACCGCGATTAAAGACAGGTTAGACGATGACGAATTATTAACGCTTATCCAGACACATACTCTTGTCTTGGACGCGACAGACAATGTAGAGACTCGAAATCAGCTCAATAGACTATGCTTTAAAACTAAAACGCCGTTGGTATGTGGCGCCGCCATTCGAATGGAAGGGCAAATATCCGTCTTTACTTACGACAATGAGGCACTGCCTTGCTATCAGTGCTTAAGTGCGTTGTTCGGCGATACCAGTCTTTCCTGCGTTGAAGCGGGAGTCTTATCCCCTGTTGTAGGTATTATTGGCTCAATGCAGGCATTGGAAGCGATTAAAGTTATCGCTCAATATGGACAAGTGAAGACCGGAAAGTTATTAATGTTTGATGCACTCACGTTAACGTGGCGAGAATTGGGGCTACCAAAATCCCCTACGTGCCCTACCTGTAGTTAATGGCATTAGCATTAGCAAGTATGCAATTGGGTGGTCGTGCGTACGTGGTATAAAAAATGAAAGGAGTAGCGCCTTGCAGTCATTAAAAGTCGGAATTAGTCTTCTCGCTTTGGGTATCGGCTTATTGGCGTTTCTTCTATGGTTCCCTCTTACCCGCACAGTCGCTACGATTCAAGGACAAGTCATGAGCCAGACCTTAACGCAATCCTTAGATGGCAACCGCTATTACTTGACCGTTGAGCTTCCCGATAAATCGACCACCCGTGTCAATACGGATCTGAGCCGTCGCTGTCAAATTGGCACCTTAGTCACCCTGAATCAACTCCAAAACCCATTTTCCACGACGAGCACTTATCAATTAGTGTCTTGTCAGCAACAATAAAGAAGGACACTATAATGTTGCCACTTGTCAGTGCGACCTGGTTATATGAGAAACTAGGTGAAGATGACTCTCTTGTGATTTTAGACACCAGTATTGAATTCCAAATTCCTATGGAACCACCAAAGGATACATCTGGTGTGATTCCGCAGTCTCAGCGTTTTGATTACGACCGCGTATTTTGCGATCTAAACAATCCACTCCCTCATATGATGCCTTCTTCGCAACGCTTCAACCAGCTCGCCTCTGAGCTAGGGATTACTCCTGATTCCACCATAGTGGTATACGATAATTCGGGGACTTATGCTTCCCCAAGAGCCTGGTGGATGCTTAAAGCTCTTGGTTTTGAAAGCGTCTACGTTTTATCTGGTGGCCTACCAGCATGGAAAGCGCATCAATACCCCGTTGACTCCGGGTATGTCAACGCGAACGTAACATCATTAAATCAACCCTTAAGTAGTCAATTTTTTCTCACCGCGGAACAAGTTCTCACGCATTCGTCCGAACAAACCAGAAAAATTGTCGACGCTCGCTCTTTAGCCAGGTTTAGTGGCAAAGCGAAAGAACCGCGAGAAGGCGTCCGCAGTGGTCATATTCCTTCCTCTCTTTGTTTACCGTTCGCTGAGTTGATGCGCGATGGCACTCTTAAACCAAAAGAAGAACTGACGACTCTGTTTGCGGGTATTTCTGAGGATAAAAGCACACCGATCGTGTTCAGTTGTGGGTCAGGGGTGACCGCTTGTATTCTTGCTCTTGGTGCGACGATTTGTGGGTATACCGACCTAGCGGTATACGACGGTTCATGGACAGAATGGGGTCAGCGAGTCGACTTACCCGTTGAGGTATAAAGAAATAAAAATAAAAAAGCTGGCAGTTTGCTAGCTTTTTATTTTTTAACCTGAACCTTGCTCCTTAAGCCTTAATGCTATCCGTTATACGCACCGCTTGAATAATGCAATTCATAACTGTGTGAATAGATCTCAAGAATGTTACCAAACGGGTCTTCCATATAAATCATGCGATACGGTTTTTCACCAGGGTAATAATAACGTGGGGCTTTCATGCGTTTCTTGCCTCCCGCAGCCACAATTTTATCCGCTAATCCCTCTACGTCTGGATCTTGAACACAAAAGTGGAATATCCCCGTTTTCCAGTATTCAAAGTTATCTTCCGGATTCTCTTGGTTTTTAAATTCAAACAGTTCGACACCAATTCGGTCGCCAGTAGAAAGGTGCGCTATACGAAAATGCTCCCACCCTGCACCGAAGACATCCGTACACATCTCTCCAATAGCTGAGTTATCTTCGATCACGTCGGTCGGCGCCATGATCAGATACCAACCTAGCACTTCAGTATAAAACTTAACCGCCGCGTCTAAATCAGGGACAGAGATCCCAATATGTGAAAAATTGCGTGGGTAGGTATGGTTAGTATTTGGGGGGGTAATCATGATAACGCTCCTATCATTGTGGTGAAATCAGTATAGGAGTAATAACCATTTTGGTCGCATCAATGACGGTAAAAAACTCAATATCATACGCTCAAAAGTAGAAACAACTAAGAACGGTTTTCGCTGAGCAGCAAGAGAGTAATATCAAGGAGAGTGACCGAATCCCCCCTTAAATGATACACAAAAATTTAAATGACGCACAAAAATGCCCACGAGTTTAGTGGGCATTTGGATTAGCTTTGTACTTCTTGTACCCGTATACAATTCCAATCTGCAAGACTTTGAGAGTCAGGAAGATCATCTGGTCACCTATGTTATGAGACTCTTTAAGCGTAGTTCTATTTCGCTAATTAGCAAGTTCAATACAAGTGTGACCATAAAAGCAAGATGACAAATCATTGCATTATCATATAAGATAAAAACAATAATTTTTTATTATGGTATGGCGCGTGATAAATACGACATGGCTCAACACTTATAGAACACTGGTTGAAGTGGGGCATTTTACTCAAACGGCTGAGAAATTATTTATGACTCAACCCGGCGTCAGCCAACATATCAAGAAACTTGAGCGGGACTTAGGCGCGGCGCTTATCAGTCGCGAAGGAAAGACCTTTGAACTCACAGAACAGGGTGAGATCGTTTACCGTTACGCCGTTGATCTTGCCAAACATGAACAAGTATTGAAAGAACAGCTCAGCTTCGATGACCCTCATCAAGGCGTATTCAATATCGCCGCCCCTGGCGCAATCGCAACCGCACTCTACCCTGAGCTCCTTTCTTTACAAACGGTGCACCCTGGTCTTTCAACCAATTTAGAAGCCGCACCAAATAGAAAAATCATAACGGATGTTCTAGAAGGTTATGTCGATATCGGCGTCGTGACGTATATCCCTAATCAATCCGAGTTATCTTGCGAGCTTATTGGTCGACTAGAGATTAGCCTAGTGACACCCAAAAACTATCAATCTAGTGGCAGTATTTTGAACGATATGACGACATTAGGGGTCGTGGCTCACCCAGATGCACAGCACTATTTTGAAAAGTTTTTCGAAAACAGTGGTCATGAAGAATTACGCGACTTAGATTGGGGAAAGGTCAAAAAGGTCACCTATATCAACCAACTGAGCCAGATTCTTCAGCCGGTCTCAATGGGCATTGGAATGACGGTACTCCCTAAAGTGGCTATCACTCATTCCGTCTTCAAAGATTTAGTGACGGTAAGCCCCACTCCCAATGCCATCACTGAACCACTGTACCTTATTAAAAAGAAAAGAAGAGTGTTACCTGCTCGATATCACGCCTTGCTTACCGCGCTTAATGATCGTGATTTCTCTTAAGACGCTTTTCACCCAAAGTTTTTTTATCAGAGACGGCGTTCCACGTTGCGCATCTGTTCGTCGAGATTAAGTACCGTTAGGGCATTACTCACGCTGGTTGCAATCACATCGATAGCCCCCGTTCTTAATGCCCCAAGCAACGCCATTGGCTTACTGTTTTCCGAAGCAATAGCAATCACCTCAGAAATCATTCTGAACTCTTCTAACCCAAGCCCAATAACGCGGTCACTCATCACCGTATTAGCGGCATTTCCATGAATGTCGAAAAAATCATACCCAGCAAAATCCCCCACGACACCTTGGTGAAGGCGCGCTTGAACCACTTCATCGGCTGTGAACCACCCGAGATCAACCATGTAACTGTTTTCACTCATGTCACCAATACCAATCAACGCCATATCGGCTTTACGCGCTAAATCGAGGGTTTGTTTAATGGTCGCGTTTTGCATAAACGCCAATTTTTGTTCTTTATTCTCGGCATATGCTGGGGCGTAAAGTGTCTCTGATGAGCCCCCGTAGATTTTTGCTAGCTGACGGCAAATATGATCGGCATTGAAAAGCCCACCTCGAGGATGAATACCACCAATGCCACAAACAAACTTACAAGCTCGTGGGCTTATAACACCAGTATGATGGGCAACCGCGGATACATTACGTCCCTGCCCCACAGTAACAACCATCCCTGTTTTCAGCGTTTGCGCGAGGTAGCTTGATACTAAACCGGCGACCTGATTACGCTGCGATTGACCATCTGGTTGATCCAATGCAATCAAAGCACGCTTCACCCCAAAACGCTCGACTAAGCGTTGCTCTATCTTAGCGCTATAAACTGGGTGGTACTTTACCGTGATATCAACAATGCCTTCGTCTCTCGCCTGTTTGAGTAAGCGCCCTATTTTTGCTCGAGACACACCAAATTTCTTGGATATTTCTTCTTGAGTGGCGCCATCTTGATAATATGCAACAGCAATTTGGGTAAGTACATCTGCGCTTGTTTCTGAATTATCCATATACTTAAAGCTCTACTATTCGTCCAATCACCCGTAAAGAGAGTGTACATTGGTTCACACGTTGAACATATGTATCAGCATACGGCATTCATGACATTTGCTCAACAGCATTACAATATCTCAGACCACTTTGTGAGCAATACGAGGGTAACTGTCGCCACGCACCGTAAGGGCGAACGACAAAAGTGCGCCTTTGGTATCAAAAACGAAAAGCAATCCAATGAACGCTTCATTTTGTAAGGATATTTTATTGACTTTTCGTCTGCATGAGTTAAATATGGGTCAACATTTACTCACGAGCTAAACACTTGCTCACGCATGAATGCTCGCTGATTAGGATTTTGTTCAGTAGCTATTTTAAGACGCTACTGATGTCGCACTTAGATTATGAGACGGCCTTGCCTCAACTATAGGAACGTACCGATGAGCAATAAATTAGCGCAACTACGCAAACTGACGACGGTTGTCGCCGACACTGGTGACATTGAAGCAATTCGTAAGTACCAGCCAGAAGATGCTACGACTAACCCTTCTCTTATTTTGAAAGCGGCACAAATCGCAGATTATGCCCCGCTTATCGACCAAGCGATCAAATACGCTAAAGCACAGAGCCAACATAAAGCACAGCAATTGCTAGACGCCGGAGATATGCTTGCTGTTAGCATTGGTAAAGAAATTCTTACTACCATCCCTGGTCGCATTTCGACAGAGGTCGACGCTCGTCTTTCTTACGATACTGAAGGCAGCATTAAACAAGCTCGTAAGCTTATCCAAATGTACAACGACGCGGGTATTTCAAATGACCGCATCCTAATCAAGCTTGCTTCGACATGGGAAGGCATCCGTGCGGCAGAAGTGCTCGAAAAAGAAGGCATCAACTGTAACCTAACGCTTCTATTCTCTTTCGCGCAAGCTCGTGCTTGTGCTGAAGCAGGCGTATTCCTGATTTCACCTTTTGTCGGTCGCATCATGGACTGGTACAAGGCTAAAGAAGGTCGTGATTTTGAAGCGCAAGAAGATCCGGGTGTTGTCTCTGTGACGTCTATCTATGACTACTACAAAGAATACGGCTACAACACGGTAGTGATGGGCGCAAGCTTCCGCAACATCGGTGAAATTCTTGAGCTTGCCGGTTGTGACCGCCTAACGATCAGCCCTAACCTGCTGCAAGAGCTAGAAGAAGCAGAAGGCGATGTCGTTGAGAAACTTATCGACTCTAAAGGTACCGCGACTCGCCCTGCTCCAATGACACATGCTGAGTTCTTGTGGGACCATAACCAAGACCCAATGGCTATCGAGAAATTAGCGGAAGGTATTCGCAACTTCGCTATCGACCAAGGCAAACTTGAAGAAATGCTAGCAGCAAAACTTTAACGAATCCCAAAAAGGCACTGATTATTACGGTGCCTTTTTTAATCACATTTATAAATATTGGAATACACAATGAATCGTAAACAACTTGCTAATGCAATTCGTGCTTTAAGCATGGACGGAGTTCAACAAGCTAATTCAGGTCACCCTGGTGCTCCTATGGGCATGGCAGACATCGCTGAAGTACTATGGCGCTCTCACCTGAATCACAACCCGTCAAACCCAGAATGGGCGGATCGCGACCGTTTTGTTTTATCGAATGGCCACGGCTCAATGTTAATTTACTCTCTGCTTCACTTGGCAGGCTATGAGCTTTCAATCGACGATCTAAAAAACTTCCGTCAACTTCATTCAAAAACACCAGGCCACCCAGAGTATGGTTACGCACCGGGCATTGAAACCACCACAGGCCCATTAGGCCAAGGTATCACAAACGCTGTTGGTATGGCGCTAGCAGAAAAAACGCTTGCAGCACAATTTAACAAAGAAGGTCATGATATCGTTGACCACTTCACCTATGCATTTATGGGTGATGGTTGTCTTATGGAAGGTATTTCACACGAAGCCTGCTCTCTTGCTGGCACACTAGGTTTAGGTAAACTTGTCGCATTTTGGGATGATAACGGCATCTCTATCGATGGCGAAGTAGAAGGCTGGTTCTCAGACGACACACCTAAGCGTTTTGAAGCGTATGGTTGGCATGTTATTCCAGCGGTTGACGGTCATGATGCTGATGCAATCAATGCTGCCATCATCGCCGCAAAAGCGGACCCTCGCCCAACGCTTATTTGCACTAAGACCGTTATTGGCTTCGGCTCACCAAACAAAGCGGGTACACACGACTGTCACGGTGCCCCACTCGGCGCTGAAGAAATCGCGGCAACACGTAAACAACTTGGTTGGGAGTATGGTCCTTTTGAAGTTCCGTCGGAAATCTACTCAGAATGGAATGCGAAAGAAGCAGGCGCAGCTAAGGAAACAGCGTGGAATGAGAAACTTGCAGCTTATGAGGCAGCATACCCAGAGCTGGCAGCTGAATTCAAACGACGCGTAAATGGTGATTTACCAGCACAATGGGAAGAGAAAGCGTCGGCAATCATCGCTGATCTTCAAGCTAATCCAGCCAACATCGCTTCACGTAAGGCCTCTCAAAATGCCTTAGAAGCTTACGGTGCAATGCTACCAGAATTCTTGGGTGGCTCTGCTGATCTCGCTCCGTCGAACCTCACAATGTGGTCTGGTTCTAAGTCTCTAACAACAGAAGACTTCTCTGGTAACTACATTCACTATGGTGTTCGTGAGTTCGGCATGACGGCGATCATGAACGGCATCGCATTGCACGGCGGTTTTGTACCTTACGGCGCGACCTTCCTAATGTTTATGGAGTACGCTCGTAACGCCATGCGTATGGCGGCTCTGATGCAGGTTCAAAACATTCAAGTTTATACACATGACTCAATTGGTCTTGGTGAAGATGGTCCTACTCACCAACCCGTCGAGCAGATTGCTTCTCTGCGACTAACACCGAACATGAGCACGTGGCGTCCATGTGACCAAGTAGAATCAGCAGTGGCTTGGAAGCTGGCTATCGAGCGTAAAGATGGTCCAACATCGCTTATCTTTTCTCGTCAAAATCTTGCTCAGCAAGAGCGCGACGCTGAGCAAGTTGCAAACATTGCTAAGGGTGGCTACATCCTTAAAGATTGCGAAGGCAAGCCTGAACTTATTCTGATTGCCACTGGCTCAGAAGTTGAGCTAGTTGTAGAAGCGGCAGCCCAGCTAACCAACGAAGGCAAAAAGGTACGCGTGGTATCTATGCCAGCAACCGATGCATTTGATAAGCAAGATGCTGAGTACCGTGAATCAGTATTGCCATCCGATGTGACCGCTCGTATCGCAGTTGAAGCGGGTATTGCAGACTTCTGGTACAAGTATGTTGGCTTTGGTGGCAAGATCATCGGTATGACGACATTTGGTGAGTCAGCACCCGCAAGTGAACTGTTCAAAATGTTTGGTTTCACCGTTGAGAATGTAGTCCAAACTGCAAGAGACCTCATTGATTAACCTTGTATAGGATCGTTTATAAAACCGAGTCTAAGTACTCGGTTTTTTTATTCTTAATACACACCAATCTCAAAATTAGCACACTTTTATGCTTGATAGCTGCTTATAAATTTCTAAACTCACTATAAGTATACCGTTTGATAAGGAAATCAACGATGAAGATGCTACTCGTTCTTATGTCACTGCTTCTTAGTCATTTTTCGTTCTGCGCCCAACTCACCATTGTCGATAAAAGTGACGTAGTACACACCTATGACTCTCAGCAACTGCTCAACATGGCGCAACACACAATTACTACCGACTTACCCTGGTTAAATAGTGCATCAACATTTTCTGGCGTTACCTTTGAAGATTTGTTTAACGACGCAGGTTTAGACATTCCTTACACTGTCACGCTCACTGCACTTAATAATTATCAAATTGTGTTAGATAAAAAAGATATTGAACAATTTTCACCAATCATCGCTATCCTCAAAGATGGCAACCCTATGAGTGTGCGGGAGAAAGGTCCATATTGGGTTATCTTTTCTCTCGAACTTTACCCTGAGCTAGACAATACAGATTATCATGCAAAAATGATTTGGCAGCTGAAAGAAATAAGGCTTTAGCATGAGTCGTTTCATCAAAGTATTTCCTTTAAATGTTGCTAAGGTTGTACTGGCGACCCTAACCGCAGCGGTTCTTGCTGTTAATATCGTCACTATAAATAAAGTTAACGAAATTAATGAAGACCTATCGGACAGGCAGAACGAAGCAACTTGGTTTGTTTTTCAGCTCGTCAAAGAATACGCGCAGTTCGTCACTGAGATGAAAGTTGAGTCGACTAATTTTAAAAGCCTCTGGCTTGCTTACGATCTCACCTGGAGTAGGTTTGACATTATCATTAATAGTAAGGAATCTGCAAATTTCATCAAAGAAGCTAATTACCATACTTTCTTTGTTAATCAGTTTGAGCATTTCAAACGCCTTGAAAAGCCCGTTGAATTAATGATTTCTGGTAAGATTGATAAACATATTTTAACACACCGCATTGATCTTAGTTTTCAAGAATTGATTACTTTTATTAACGGCAATTTTCGACTTCAAAGCCCCATACATGAAAAAAATCGATATGAGCTTGAACGTCTCATGTTATTACAGAAAACCACGACTATGATTTTGGTCACGCTTTTCGCATTGATACTGATTGTATTTTGGGTTGAGTCTCGGTTGCGTGTAACAATCCATCGGCGCGATGCATTAACAGGTTACTTGAATCGAGGTGCACTGACCGACGACTTGAAAAATTCATTATTGAAACCACATTACAGCTTGTTATCAATTCGCCTTTTGAATATTGAAGAGGTTAATCAAAAGTATGGTATTGACTATGGTGACATTATAATTAAGACTGCTTCGAAAAGGGTTGCCAGCTACCTAGAACACGATTTTAAGCTATACCGATACAGTGGATCTCAATTTATAATACTTGGAAAAACACCTGAAGCCTTCCAAAGCGAACACACAATAAAAGCGATAAAAGAAAGCTTAGAAGAACGCGTCATCCTTGGTGATATGGAGTTGTTAATGGACGCGGCAGTCAGCCAAGAACTCAACATTCATCGTTCAATGCTTTTAGAACGTTTGACATTACTTTCACGTCGAAAGCCTGCGTCTGCTCACGGGTGACTCTGATCAGCGTAAATATACCTCAACACCTGAGTTTTAGACCTTTACTTCTCAACTCTTGTTTACTTACAGCGCTCATTAATTATAATCAACATGACAAAATGTTAATGTTATTTAATATATTCGTCACCGGATTATTTTCACTAGTGACGCAAAAGTAATAAATATTCCCGAACATTACCTTCAGAACTTAAACATAATTGTCGTTAGCTCCTTATCCCTACGCCAATCACTAATCGTCGTTATCTGTTAATACCAATGATAGAAATTTCTTCATATTTTTCAGCCATTTCGCTTGGTGAATAGCTTTCATAAAAAGCACAAAAGTCATCATAATTTAGTGGTTTACTAAATAAATAACCTTGCAAGGAGTCACACCCAATCTTGCTTAGATACTGGCATTGATAGCCATCTTCAACCCCCTCTCCCACGACTTTTGCTCCACAGGTATGTGCTAGAGATATAATCGAAAACAACATCCTTTCATCGTTAGCATCAACACCAATGCGATCCACAAAGCTCTTATCAATTTTCAACTCATCAACAGGATAATTAAGCAACTGGTTTATTGACGTAAAGCCTGTCCCAAAATCATCGAGCGATACCCTAAACCCTAAGCCTCGCAACTCAGCAATTAATCCTACCGTCTCTTTTGTACTTTTCACATAACTGGTTTCGGTAATTTCAATAATTATTAAGTGATGTGGTATATTATATCTATCACACGACTTAGTTATATTTTCAATAAAAAATTCATTGTACAATTCCAAAGCCGAAACATTTACAGACATAGAGCCTTGGTAGTTACATGTATGATGCATATTTGACAGCGCAAAAAATGCGTTATCAAATACCCAAGAATCAATATCAACAATAATATTAGCTTTCTCCGCTATTTGAATAAATTCATCAGGACCCGCATTCAAATCATACAGTTTAGGGCAGCGTATTAAAACCTCTAAGCCTTCAATTTCTAATGAAGCAGAGTTGATCAACGGCATAAAGTTGAGTACAAAGTCCCCATTCTCACAACACTCCAACAAAATTTTCTCTATTTCATCACGCCGCTCTAGTTGACAGATAAGTTCTTCATCAAATAATACAAATGACTGTAAGCTTCTTATCTTTCTTGCTTTAATAAATGCCTCTTCAAGCCCCTTTTGCCAAAGGTGACTATAACCTTCAAGGAATATAGGGAAAACCGCAGTGGAAGTGTCGACACTAAAGTTATAGCCATCTATATTGATACTCGTTTTCATTGAACGTTCAAATTCAGTAATAATTTTACGTAATCGTTGATGACTGTCAGCCTCTAACACCGCGAGAAAACGGTTACTCGAATAGCGACTGATCGAATAATCACTGCAGCCTAACCCCAACTTTGTTTGATGCTCACAGACGAAATGGCGAATACATTCTGCAAGTTGAACCAAGACTAAATCCCCAACTTTTGTTCCATAAAGATCATTTATTTTTCGAAACTCTTTCACGTCCCACCCCACCACATACGTTTGTTGGTTGGAGTAGCACTCTATACGCTTCTCGATATGAGTAATAAATGTTCTTCTATTTGCTAGGCGTGTTAAATTGTCAAAGTCGGCTTCAAACTTAACTTTACTCAAGGTATCAATGTAAGCATTTTTTAACACAGATATTTCATCTTTACCTCTAGAGCGTTTGAAATACCTTAACTCCTGCCCACCTGTTCTAATATCTTCTATTAATAGTTTTATCGGTGAAATTATTCTATAGCGAATAACAAAAAATATTGTCAACAGGAGTATCAGTTCAACTAAAATAACGTAGACAGCAGTTTGTATTAAGAGCTCTTTTTTATAGTCAAAGTAATGCTCCTCCATAATATGAATACCAATTGTCATTTGATCATTAGAGAAACGTAGTGATTGCCCACCTATTATACGATTATTCTCTTTTTCATAGGTTTGTGTTGGGAGGTTACTAGGTGAAAACAAAACCACATCAGAAAAGTCCATTATGACACAGGGTAGCGATTCAATTTCCTTATATAATGCACTCAGCTGTAGCAACGGGCCATCAGTAATTAATAACGAACGTCTAGGCTCCCTATTAGACCGACTGTCTTCAGGGAAAAGCTGCTCACTGTAAGCTCCTACATACGTGTAACGTATCTCTCCATTAGCAAGCTGGTAGGTAAAACCATCATCGATAAACATGTCACCCAATGATACTTTGACGTGCATATCAAAAACTAACTGGTAAATATCATCGGATAAAGTAGGCACATCAAATGGCCCTGAACGTTGTGACGATATTATAATATTAAACAATTCATCAGCAACAAACGTTTTAACACCGCCTAGGGCTGCCACTCGTTCCTTTGCTACCAGTAGGCTTAAGTGTTTCTCCACAAAGCTCCTGCGAACCAAGTCTCCGGTATCTTGAAGCAACCTAATAAACTGGGCAGTTCCGGCTATTTCATGAGCAAGTGCAGCGACACCACGCTCTTCATATTTAGAAGCCTCAATGGCACCCAGTACTTTATCACGCCAACGAGTTTCTTCTAGATCTTTATAACCGCTCAAACGCTGATGATAAGTCAACGCACCGGCGATAACAATCAGGACACTAAGTGCGGGGACGAGATAAAGGTGTAACCGTTTTAGTAAACTCATCGTTTACCTCAACTCTTCTACCATTCTTTGACGTGTTAGTAACCCCAACTCGCTAACCGGCCGGTACAAATAACTGTTTGCAATAATAGAATGTGGGGGATTCAAGACTGGGTCTTGCAAATAATTTTCACTAACAAACTGTAAAGCACTTTTATTAGGCGTTGAAAACCATGTATCTTCGGCATTGAGCGCTGCTACTTTGGGTTGAGATAAATACTTAATCAATGTTTCGATTTGGTTAGTCATCTTCACTCCTGCTGGTACGGCTAGGCATTCCAACCAGATTGTTGTGCCTTCTTTTGGTGTCACATATTCCCATTTATCTTCTTGCCCCTTTGCCTCTGTATTTAATACATACGCATCCCCAGAAAAGCCATAAGCAATATCTATTTCCGAGAGTTTACTTGGTGTAGATATATAATTTAGAATATAGTTTTGAGTGTTGATAAACGGTCGTTGTGACTCCAAAATACTGTAAGCTTTTAACAACTCATCTCGGTCTGTATCGAATGGATCACTGCCAATCGAAAGCAACGCGCTTGCGACTAAATCTATTGGGTGGTAATACATTGCAATTCGGTCATTTAATGCCATTGTAGGTTGAAGCAAATCGTTCCATGAAGTAACAGGTTTGTCGAAGGCTGATTTTCGGTAAAGAATACCGCTTGTCCCCCAAGCATAAGGGATCCCATAATCTCCGCAGGCGTTTAACCACTTGTCGTCATAATGACGCTCTATATCCTGGCGCAACAGAGACAAAGATGATATTGCTCCTTGTTGAGCAAGCAACTGCAGACGAACGCTTTCAACAACTACCAAATCAAATGAATTTCGTCTATCACTAAGCATAACCTCATCACGAATGCCTTCATCTGCAAAGAATGTTTCTTTTAGGTGAATACCAGTTTCTTCATAGAAATCACCAATCACCTTTGCCGACAAAAAAGCTTCCCAATTGTACAAGTGCAGAGTGTTATCGCTCTCTTTACCGGCTAAACCAGAAGCAAATAAAAGCATCGACGCAATGAGTACAAAACGGCATACCGCCTCTTCCTTGATAACTAACATAAGCCACTCCTTGCACACCATACGATTGTAAGATTAGCTCAATAACACACCGTATGTGATTTGCACGCTTCTCAAAGTTGAGAACCTTAGTCAATATATGATGCTTCAAGCGCCCCATCCTGGGTGTTTTTCAACCGAACCGTATCGAGAGTCGATTCTCCAGTGCGCATATTGACGGTTAGTAGGTAGTCATGCTCTGGGTCACCATAATGCTTAAACACAAATTGATAACGGTGAGAAAACGATAATATCGGCACCTCTTCAACAAATGACAGATCATAACCATCTTGCACATAGATCTCTTGAATCTCTGCGTTTTTCTGTGCAATTTCCTGCTCTACACTTCGGTCGAATTCTTTTTGGACAGACGGATTACTAGGATAGGATTGACCATCATACTCCATGGTTCGCAGTGCACCGTCGCTCCATACCAAGATATCACTCCATCCGTTAGAACGGCGATCGGAACGCAAAATTGGCTCGCGAGTGACGGTCATCGCGCTGATTTGATGACCTTTGGCGTCAAATATGTAGGCGTTACACCCACCAGAACCACAAAAATAACTATCTTGCATCAACACCATTATCTCGCTATTGCCGTCATTATTCAGATCGGCAACGCCCGCTTTAAATTTGTAATCTTTATCGGTGAGTTTTTGCGGTATTAATATCTTTTGGCTGACGAGAGTATCGACGTTATCAAGGCCATATGACTCAGGTAGTGGTTCCTGAGTACCTTGGGGCTGACAGCCCACTAAAAAACCAGTCAATATCATTAATGTAGTCGGTATCACTAATCGAGTAGACACCAGTAAGGTAGCAGCAGACAATCCGTTCACAGTATTTCCTAACATCCGTTAATTGAGTTAAGTGTATGAACAGATTGTCAATATCACAAGTGTACCGCGAATGTTGACCATTGCCATTATGTCGAAGCGCATACAACAGTCTGTCAGGCTAATAATATTCGCGCCTTGGCGAGCGGTATAATGAATAAAGTAAAAACAAACAGCAGGTACCGCTACTGTTACTAGACAAAGCAATGCACATTCGTTAACCGATTTGAGCGCAGACGTTGTCATCTTTACAACGACTAATGACACTTACCACCGCTTGGTTTTTGCCTTGTGCTTTGGCTTGGTACATGAGTTTGTCGGCATCGACTAGCGTGGCAAAATCTGAAGCATTTTTATAAACGGCGCATCCAGCACTAAGACTGATCGAAGTAAATTCGACTTCAGGTACCCTAAGCCCTCGCACAAGCGCAACGATGCTTTCGACCTGTGATTGTGACCGCCCCACACCTTCACCAATATAAGCAACCGCGAACTCCTCGCCACCTATTCGTGCGGCAATTTGATTATCATTGGTCACAGACTTTATAACGCCAGCGACAGCTTGTATCACTAGGTCTCCTTTGATGTGACCATATCGATCATTAACGAGTTTGAAATCATCGATATCAAGAATCATCACCGTTAGCGTTGTTCGGGATAATTTATACGCTTCCAAACACTCCATGAATCGCCTTCGATTACATAGCCCAGTTAACGCATCAGTCTCAGACAAAACTTTCAGTTCTTTATTGACTAAGGTAAGGCTATCGGTCTTTTTACGAACACTATGTTTGAGCGACACGGCGTATACGCCAAAGCACAGACCAATAAAGGCGAGTGCTACTGGTAGCAAAAATGGTGGGTACACCGTTTGTATATGCATCCAACGACTCAATATCCTTTGCTTTTCTTCCGATGAGATATTGTTAAATTTATTGGACACATCGACCAGTGTACTTAGATTAGATTTTGAGGAGGCAATATAAAGCATACCACTGTATAAGTGCTTAACGTCGACAAAATCCGGTTTAACATCGCCGCTAAGTAAATAATAATTGGCCACTTGTAAGTCAGCACTAAAGGCTAACAATTCCCCCCGTAAAACCGACTTAATCATGTTTTCGTTATTAGCAAACGACTTCAGCATAAGATTTGGGAAATGCTCACGAAGGTATTCTTCTTCATAGCCGCCCTTCACAACACCTACTTGATAATCGTGTTCGCCTTGCAAAAACACATCGGCATCAAAATTAAGCAACTGCCTGTGGAAATAAAGTTGGGTATCGAGTTTTAGTAAATCCGTTCCAAACTCTAAGAATTGGTCACGAACATTTGAACGCAATAGCCCGGCATGGATATGAACTTGCCCTTGCCTGACAAGATCAATTGAAGGTTGCCAGTCAACCAACTCAAACATGATATCCACATTATTTACTTCTCCATAGCTTTCCCATAGATCAATCAAAATCCCTGCAGGTTCCCCATTGCCATCAATGTACGAATAAGGTTTCCAGGCTTTAGAGTTCGTAACGGTCAGTGTTTCATTAGCAGACTGAGCAGTACCAGCACAACAAATCAGAGTTAACGCTAAAAAATAGCGCCATACCGACTGTAATAACTCCACAATTCGTCTCCTGTTGATGTCACAGAAATGGTTAATGAATATTATGTATAGTCATAATTTATGTGATCTGCAGCCAAGGAATCTTATGAATACGATCCGGATCTCATAATTTACACATGTATCAGCAGCCGTTGTGAACGATACCGTTTGCATAACGTTTGATAGCTAAAGATTGGTTTGCTAATACGAGTGAATTAGCGGAAAAGTGCTAGCAGCAAGATGTACAAAACCTTGTGCTAGCGCTACTTAAATATTGAATAGCAATGCTCAAGACTCTCTTTCTTTACCTGAGGCAAAACGAATCGCCGCCTCACTGTGAAGCTGCGTCGTATCATACAAAGGAACCGAGGTATGCTCTTTATTGATCAGCATGGCGATTTCGGTACAACCAAGAACAATAGCTTCTGCACCCAGCTCTTGAAGGTCTGCCACAACTTCTAAGTAATCTTGACGAGAGTTAGAGTTGATATCACCTTGAACCAACTCTTTATAAATAATGTCATGGACAAGCCTGCGTTGAACACCATTTGGAACCAACACCTTGATACCTTTTGCTTCTAAACGGTCCCTATAAAATCGCTGCTCCATGGTAAACGCAGTGCCTAACAGCCCAACAACCGTTCGCCCATCTTGTAATAATGCCTGTGCGGTCGCATCGGCGATATGAAGTAACGGAATCGATACCTGACATTCTATGTCACTCGCGACTTTGTGCATCGTATTGGTACAGATCAACAAACAATCGGCGCCTGCAGACTCTACTGCTTGTGCGGCATGACCTAAAATACGCGCGGTCTCTTGCCAGTTTCCTTCATGCTGAAGTTTTTCTATTTCCGAAAAATCGACACTGTACAATGCAATTTTAGCGGAGTGAAATCCGCCTAATGCGTCTTTCACACCTTCATTAATTAATTGATAGTAAGTGGCCGTTGACTCCCAGCTCATACCGCCGAGCAATCCGATCGTTTTCATTCACTTCATTCCTTGAGTTGCGATATTGCCCGATTAACTTAAGCAAATCTGCGCCAACTGTTCAAGTGACTCATCTCATTGCATTGAAATTCTGATAACTCACCACATGACCTAGTGGATTTTTAACCACATTTACACCAAATTCATGATCGGCATATCAATGTGATCAGACCAGTAAAAACCAGCAGAAATATATTAAAGTAAATCGACAAGGTACCGATAATATAATTAGTTATACAAAACAATGTACTTAAAAGTTGCTTTGGCATACCAAATAATAATTATAAGAAGGTCTCAAAGACTAATCACCCCATTGAATGATGATAAATCAAAGGTAATGTATGAAATTTAGTCACAAAATTGTTTCTGCATCGGCAGCGTTGCTGCTCGTGACAGTATCCACACTGGGTGTTACCCAACTGCTCACAGTAAGAAGTGAACTTCAAACCCATATCGATACCAGTATCAACGAACTGATCTCTGGCGTTAAAAACACTATTTCGTACGATCTCGATGCAAAACGTGATTTCGCAAGCTCTGTCACCGAATCTATTGAACTTAATCCAATCGACCAAGATTACGTGATTGACATTATTAGCACGCCGACTCTCAAGCGCACTTTCCAAGCCGTAGGGATTGGTTATGACAATTCAGGGTCGTTGGTAAGTAATGATGGTTGGGTACCGGATGCCGATTATGATTCTCGTACTCGACCTTGGTACAAAGAAGCTAAAGCTGCACGTGAGACCATTATTACCGATCCGTACGTCGATTCGTCGTCAAAGAACGTCATCATTTCTCTGGGCTCACCTATCAATGACAAAAATGGACAATTTTTAGGCAGTGTCGTTTTTGATGTTGCTCTCACTGCGCTTGCTGAAATGGTGAATCAGACTGACCTCTTTGATGCGGGTTACCTATTTGTGGTCACTGATAAAGGGATGACCATTGCTCACCCTGATAGCAACTTTAATGGTCAACCTATTGGTTCATTCCTGCCGAATATCGCCTTAGCTGAGGGGACACAGCAACTCAGTTTTGATGGCAAAGATTACCAAGTAAACTTGGTGCTAGTACCTGAAGAAAACTGGTATGTAGGGGCCATCATTGATAGAGGTATTGCGTTTTCGGCCATTGCTAAACTGCGTGACCAATCCATATTTTTCATCGTAGCGGGTCTATTAATCAGCGTGATTGCGTTGACGATATTAATCCGTTTCTTAATGAAGCCATTAAATGCACTTAACTCTGCTATACAAGACGTCGCTAATGGTCATGGCGACCTGACTCACAGACTCGACACGAATACCGATGAGGAGTTCGCAGAGTTAGCTCGAGGATTCAATACATTTACTGAGAATCTTCAAAACCAAATCATTCAATCAAAACAAATTTCTTCGAAAATCATGTCGTTGACGCACCAAACGACTGATGGCGCTCAACAATCAGCGCAAGCAATGACCACGCAACTACAAGAGTTAGAACAACTCGCGACAGCAATGAATGAAATGGCGAGTACATCGGCAGAAGTGGCCAATAATGCTCAAGGTGCCGCAAGTGCAGCTCAGGAAGCCGATAATGCGACACAAGAAGGTTCGACGGTAGTCATGGACACGACTAACGCAATTAGCACCTTGTCTGCCAGTATTGATGACGCGGTCCATGAGGTTCAAGGTCTTGAAACGGCAACCGACAATATCGAAACGATCCTTAAAGTGATAAACGATATTGCTGATCAAACGAATCTACTAGCCCTCAATGCCGCTATCGAAGCCGCTCGCGCTGGCGAGTCAGGGCGTGGTTTTGCAGTGGTCGCCGATGAAGTACGAACATTAGCGCAGCGAACGCAAGAATCAACAACTGAAATCCGCAATATGATAGAGCAATTACAATCAGGTGCACACTCCGTGTCAACCGCGATGACACAAAGCAAAGACAGTGCGGTACAGGCTGTTGAACGTGCACAAAAAGCCAATGATGCATTAGATAAAATTCGTCAATCTATCACGCAAATCTCAGATATGAATATGCAAATCGCAGCGGCGGCAGAAGAGCAAAGCCTCGTGGCTGAGGAAATTAACGCCAATACCGTTAAGATTAAAGATCTCAGTGAACAAGTATCGAGTGCGGCATGCGGGGCAAATGAAGCGATGGATGAACAAATTAACAATGTGAGTGAACAAGAGCAGATATTAGGTCGATTTAAAGTCTAGAAACGACGCAAAAAGATAGCTGATATTTAAAAGGCACTCCTATGAGTGCCTTTTCTTTACTTGAGTGTGCTGTCGGTAACGTAGGTGTTATTTTAGGTCGCCATATCGCTCAAGATACAAGATCGTCGCTGCCGTGCGTGACGGTACTTGTAGCTTTCGGAGTAAACTTTTCATATGCACTTTAACGGTGGATTCAGATATAAACAATCGATCGGCTATTTGCTTGTTTCGGAACCCTTTCGCCACTTCTTGCAGGATCTGGGTTTCACGTTCTGTTAGAGAACTAAAGACGTCTTCCGTATTGCCTCTCTCTTCGAGATATTTTTCTATAACACGACTGAACGCCTTAGCCCCAACAGCTAACCCGTTTAATCGTTCAATCATCTCATCTGGCTCAGTATCTTTAAGCATGTACCCATCAGCGCCAGCATTGACGAGTGATTCGATATCAGCGGGGCTATCTGATACCGTTAGGATCACAATGTGTCCTTGAAAGTCATCTTCACGCAGGGCTTTCAAGGTATCTAATCCAGACATTCCCTTCATATTTAAATCGAGAAGAATCAGATCAGGTTCATGCTCTTTCGCCAACGCAACCGCATCGACACCATTACTGGCTTCAGCAATGACATCAAACTCATCTTCAAAACTTAACAACTGCCCAATACCCCGTCTCATCAACGGGTGATCATCAACTAACAAGACCTTACATTCGCTCACTCTGTGGCTCCTTACTTCTTTGAAATATTAATACCACTTCACATCCTGAATTTTGCTCTGCCGTTACCGTTAAATGTGCATTTAGCCGCGCTGCTCGCTCTTGCATAATGCTCATACCATAATGGTCTAGCTTTTCAGTATTTTGGTCGAACCCTACACCATCATCAATTATTTTAACAGTAACAACGCCATTATCATCTTCAATCGAGGATACCGTGATCGTTCCTGCTTGTGCGTGCTTTATGGCATTGAGCACAGCCTCACGAATCAACTGGAGCAAGTGAACTTGTTCGTTCACTCCCAACTCAAGCGATGACAATTGATTGTCTAACTTAATATCCGCATCTGTGCGCTCACCAAGTTGGTGTAACATCTCCGACACCGCTTCTCCAAACGTCCCTTCTTTTATTGATAACCGGAACGTTGTCAGTAGTTCTCGTAGCTGTGTATAAGCACTGTCTAATCCAGCTCGAATATCATTCAGAACCACCTGAGAGCGACTGCGCTCAACGTCTGTCAGTTCTTTCGATAAAGAACGATTCAATAACGTGACCTGAATCTTTAAATACGATAGCGATTGAGCCAATGAATCATGCAGCTCCCGAGCTATTGTCGCCCTTTCTTCCATTACAAGAATATGCTCACTCTGCCGTTGTGCCTTGTTATAATAAACAGCACGAGACAAAATCATCACAAAGTTATCAATCAGGTCTTCATCGGCGCACGGGATCCCAGGTTGATAGCGCAACGTACCTAGGGTTTCACCATCTAAGTACAAGAGTTTGGTGTGGACAGCTTGGTCTGTGAACTCACCCTCCGTCGCGACCCAAGGACGCCCTTCTACTTCGTCTACTTTTAGCTCAACAGCTACCACTCCCTCGACGCTGTATATATACGTTAATATGGCGCGAAAATTTTCATGGGAAATTCGAGTCCCTGCTAGCTCTTGCGATGACTTGTATAACACTTGAAGCGATTGATGCGCATGTTGTAGTTTATGCGTTTTTTCATTAACGGCTAACTCTAGACCTCGGTACAATTTACCCAAATCTGTGGCCATGTTTTGAAAGGCGCGCGATAAGATGCCTAACTCATTGTTCGATTGAATATCAACCATGACATCAAAAGATCGATTTTGAATTTGCTCACTTGCGGATATGAGTTGACCAAGCGGACGAACAACCTGCTTGCGAACAAACAACACAACGTAAATTGCGACAAGTAGAATCGCACCAAGTCCAAATCCACCCGCCCACGCTAGCCGAATCAGTTTATTTTCCGAGTGCTCTTGCAAGTTCAAAACAAAATGATCGATTCGGTCCACAAAATCAGCAACTAAAAGAAGATAGTCTGTCCTATCGTCACCATCCAAGACTTTCTTCAAATCGTGCCAGCGATAAATGAGTTGATAATATTCATGAGTGATGTGTTCGGGTACATCCCAAGCTTGTAATGCCAACATAGAGGACGAATACAACGAGGCTTCAAACTGTTGTACATGCAAGTGATAAAGAGTGGAGTCGGCTTGAATATCATAGGCTAATCGATAACTCTGCATCCTCATCGAACCTGAAACATTGACCGCCTCTGCGTCATTCAGACTAGACGCCAACGTCAGGATCGCAAAATTAGTGGTCACCACTGAAAGCAGTAAAATACCTATCATTGCCTTAGCGATAGTCCCGGTTAACGACTTGGTCACTCGTCTCATGTTTTCTTCATCTCGCCTACAAGTTTACATACTATCGTATTCTACCGAAATTGTAGATCACACTGCCTCGATTTATAGCCTGTAATTTATTGATCTAAAACAATGATAGCCTAAAATTAACCCCTAAGGGGTATTTATACAAATGTGTCAAAAACTACAATTTATATGTTTATTAATTAAAGATTGTTAACAGATCGATTTACACTCTTTAAGAGTACAAATACTGTCAGAAAACGGTCTTTATTGGTGGTGTGAATGGTTGATATTTCAAAGCGTCGTTTTTTCACAAGAAAACAGATCGACACCACACAAGCGCGTTTACCTTGGATTAAACATCTCCAAAGCTTTACAGACTTGTGCACGCGATGCGGAAAATGTGTTGAAGCCTGCGAAACGAAAATTATTAAAAATGGCGACGGCGGCTATCCAAGTATCGACTTCACAATCGACGAATGTACTTTTTGCTATAAATGTGCAGAAATCTGTCCACAGCCTATATTTAATAGCAAGGACACTCTACCGTGGGAAGCCAAAGCAGTCATCGATGATTCATGTTTCGCGCATAAAAATGTCGAATGCCGAAGCTGTGGAGATGCATGTGAAACCATGGCAATCCGCTTTAAGTTACGAATTGGTGGAGTAGCTTTACCAGAACTCGAGTTAGATGAATGCAATGGATGTGGCGCGTGCGTGTCTACTTGCCCTGCTTCATCAATCTCTGTGAGCAATTTATAAAAACAATGAGAAAAACTATTTATGTCACTAAATGAAGTGCACATTTCAAGTTTAGTAGTGCATTGCAAGGCTGACGCGCTTGCAGAAGTGAAAGCGAAAATCGAATCATACGACAACGCTGAAATTTATGGCGACAGTGAGGACGGCAAGATTATCGTTGTCCTAGAAACCGAGAACCAAGGTTACGTTACTGACACCATTGACGCTATTAACAACTTACCAAATGTCCTCAACACAGCTCTAGTTTATCACCAAATTGAGACTGGCTTGGAAGAGGATTCAAACACTAACACTGGAAGTAACCATTCCCAACTTGAGGGTGAAGTATGAAAATGACAAGACGAGCATTCGTGAAAGCGAATGCAGCGGCATCAGCGGCCGCGGTAGCAGGTATAACCCTACCCGCTTCTGCGACTAACCTGATCGCTAGCTCAGATCAAACGAAAATCACCTGGGACAAGGCCCCTTGTCGCTTTTGCGGTACAGGCTGTTCAGTCTTAGTTGGGACTCAAAATGGTAAGGTTGTGGCCACACAGGGTGACCCAGAAGCTCCAGTAAACAAAGGCCTAAACTGTATCAAGGGCTACTTCCTTTCAAAAATAATGTACGGTAACGACCGCCTGCAGCAACCACTCCTTCGAATGACTGATGGTAAGTACGACAAAGAAGGTGAGTTTACGCCAATTTCTTGGGACGACGCTTTTGATATCATGGCTGAGAAATGGAAAGCCTCATTGAAAGCGAAAGGACCAACCAGTGTCGGTATGTTTGGCTCAGGCCAGTGGACTGTCATGGAAGGCTACGCTGCCGCCAAAATGATGAAAGCAGGCTTCCGTTCAAACAACATTGACCCGAACGCTCGTCACTGTATGGCTTCTGCCGTTGTTGGTTTCATGCGAGCTTTCGGTATCGACGAACCAATGGGTTGTTACGACGATTTTGAGAACGCTGATGCATTCGTGCTTTGGGGTTCGAACATGGCAGAAATGCACCCAGTACTATGGACGCGCATCACTGACCGTCGTTTAAGCCATCCGCATGTCAAAGTGAATGTACTCTCTACGTACTACCACCGTTCATTTGAGCTTGCCGACGAAGGTTACATTTTTGAGCCACAATCTGACCTAGCTATCGCAAACTTCATTGCAAACTACATCATCCAAAACGATGCAGTTAACTGGGACTTCGTTAATAAGCACACTAATTTCAAGCAAGCTGACACCGATATTGGTTACGGTTTACGAGACGATAACCCTCTTCAACAAGAAGCGGCGAATCCAAACTCGGGTAAGATGAGTGCAATTAACTTTGAACAATATAAAGCGTCTGTTGCGCCTTATACTGTTGAAAAAGCGTCTGAGATTTCAGGTGTTTCAGAAGACAAATTAATCCAACTCGCCAAGCAATACGCAGATCCGAATATCAAGGTCATGTCCTTGTGGACAATGGGTATGAACCAACATACTCGCGGCGTTTGGATGAACGGCCTTGTTTACAACATCCACTTGTTGACAGGTAAAATTGCCACTCCAGGTAACAGCCCATTCTCTTTGACAGGCCAACCATCTGCGTGTGGTACCGCCCGTGAAGTGGGTACATTTGCACACCGTCTGCCAGCAGATATGGTTGTTGCTAACCCTAAACATCGCGCGATCGCCGAAAAAGAATGGAAACTACCTGAAGGTACGATTCCACCGAAACCAGGCTTCCACGCTGTACAGCAAGATCGCATGCTAAACGACGGCGTACTTAATTGTTATTGGGTACAATGTAATAACAACATGCAAGCGGGTCCAAACATTAATGAAGAACGTTTACCTGGTTACCGCAACCCAGAAAACTTCATCATCGTTTCAGACCCTTACCCAACGGCTACTGCACAAGCTGGTGACCTTATTCTCCCTACCGCTATGTGGATTGAGAAAGAAGGTGCTTACGGTAACGCAGAACGTCGTACTCAAGCTTGGTACCAACAAGTTGGTACTGTCGGAGAGTCAAAATCTGATCTTTGGCAAGTCATGGAGTTTTCAAAACGCTTCATGATGGAAGATGTTTGGCCTGAAGAGCTACTAGCAAAAGCGCCTGAGTATCGTGGTAAGACGATGTACGATATGTTATTTAAAAATGGTCAAGTCGACAAATTCCCGATTGAAGAAGCGCGTGAGCTGAACGACGACGCTCATCACTTTGGTTACTACGTGCAAAAAGGGCTATTCGAAGAATATGCCGCATTTGGACGTGGTCATGGCCATGATTTGGCACCTTATGACACTTATCATCAAGTTCGTGGTCTTCGCTGGCCAGTGGTTGACGGAAAAGAAACACTATGGCGCTATAAAGAGGGTTCAGATCCTTATGCCAAAAAAGGATCGGGTTGGGATTTCTATGGTAAGCCTGACGGCAAAGCATGGATCATTTCTGCCCCATACGAAGCGCCACCGGAGGTTCCGAATGAAGAGTTTGACCTTTGGTTATGTACAGGCCGTGTCTTAGAGCATTGGCACACAGGCACCATGACTCGCCGAGTTCCTGAGCTGTACAAAGCAGTTCCAGACGCGGTTTGCTACATCCACCCTGAAGATGCAAAAACACGTGGTCTTCGTCGTGGTGATGAAGTGGTAATGTCAAACAAACGAGGGGAAGTTCGCGTCCGTGTGGAAACTCGTGGCCGTAACCGCCCACCTCAAGGATTGGTTTTCGTTCCATTCTTCGACGCTCGTATTTTGATCAACAAGCTGATTCTAGACGCTACTGATCCTCTGTCTAAACAGACAGACTTCAAGAAATGTCCGGTAAAAATCACTAAAGTTGCATAATTAACAACGAGTAACAATTTAATGGCTGTACGGCATGTACCGGCAGCCATCAATAAATTAGCCAAATGGCGGAGAATATAAGATGAAAAAACTGTTAGTCGCTGTTCTTTCTGTTGGCGCATTGCTTACTGGCATTGCACAAGCGGAACTGAATAATCCTGGTGGTATCGGTGGTGTAGAATCACTTCGCGGTGCATCCCAACTCGAAGATACTCGTCCTGCCGACGACTTTAAGAAATACCCACGAGACCAAGTCATTGAAAGTGACTTTGTATACCAACCACCACTGATTCCTCATCAGATTCGTGGCTACGAGGTATCACTCAATGCCAACAAATGTCTAGCTTGCCACAGCTGGAAAAATGCAAAAGAAATGGGCGCGACAAAAATCAGCGTAACTCACTATATGAATCGTGAAGACGCTGTACTTGCAGATGTCTCTCCTAGACGTTATTTCTGCTTACAATGTCACGTTCCACAGGCTGATGCTCAACCATTAGTTGCTAATGATTTTGAACGCGTTGATTCACTGCGTGATAAATAGCCATAGGCGTTAAGAGAGGCTATCTATGAAATTTTTAAAAGCGTTTTGGATGCGTTTGAAATCCCCTAGCAAAGCGGCCGCTGGTGTTGTTTTGTTCATGGGTTTTGCTGGCGGTTTACTCTTTTGGGGTGCATTCAATACGGGTATGGAGGCAACCAACACGGAAGAATTCTGTTCTGGCTGTCATGCCCCTATTGTTGCTGAGATCCAAGAGACTATTCACTATTCCAACCGTTCTGGTGTTCGTGCTATTTGTTCAGATTGTCACGTTCCTCATGAATGGACCGATAAGATCGTACGTAAAGTGCAAGCATCAAAAGAGTTATTTGCCCACTACGTTACGAAGACTATCGACACACCTGAGAAATTTCAGGCTCGTCGTGCGCACTTAGCGGAACGGGAATGGGCTCGTTTAAAGAACAACGATTCTCTTGAGTGTCGTAACTGTCATGAGTTTGAGTTTATGGATTTCTCAGAACAAGGCCCACGTAGTGTAAAACAACACTCGACAGCCCTAGCTTCTGGTGAGAAAACCTGTGTCGATTGTCACAAAGGTATCGCACACAAACTACCAGACATGCACGGCGTTGAAGGTTGGCAATAAGGAGCATTAAATGAGTACATTAGAGTCGGTCATTTGGCACGTACTTGGCTATGCAGCCATGCCAGTTATCATCTTATCAGGGTTTGCCGTGGTTGCCGCCATTTCATTATGGTTCTTATCGCTAAGTAAAGATAAACAACTATAGGTTATACTCTGACCTACAAAAAAGCAGACACTGAGTGTCTGCTTTTTTATTGCTTACTGTTTCGTTTGACTCAGCGCTTTCGGTTTAAAGAGAACGCCACGTTGACTTAACATGCCCTCAATTATCACTTTCCATCGTTGATGTTGGATGTTTTGGCTGTCGCAAACTAAGAAGTGAACACCATTATTTCGATGCTCACCCCAGTTTTATCTTACCTTTTTATCTCTATATTTCGATTTTTATAGGCGCCTATATTCGAGATGTCAGAATAAGTCGTGCTCTGGAACACTCACTATTACTGATTTCACAACGTTAGTTCGAGAGAAAATCTCATTACTGATTGACGCAGGTATAGTGGCTGACTTCAACGTCTCTCTTTCACCGGACTGGAACTCTACTTCAATGGTCACGACCGTTGATGTTGACGTGTGATACACAAACGGAACCTGACAATATGTAAATGCTAAGCGGTTAATCGGCAACGGGATTTGTTGCAGTTCCCCCTCAACATCAAAGTATCGATACGTATTAGCCTGATCAATAAACTCACCACGCTGTAATAGTGTTGGCGCGACCTGGATCTCGCCATCGGTAATTTCTACACCGAGCTCACCAAACCGAGTGATAATTTCCTCTTTAACTTGCCCCGTCATACCCGGCTGTTGAGCACCTGCTTGCTTCGGTGTGTGTGAATAGGGGTCTGTAGGAAACGCGCCGTAAACCTCAGGGGTCTTGTTGAAACCAATGCCTTCACGAACACGATAATAATAGTGTGCAAGCTGAGCAGTTTCTTCACTATCTGGTGATTCTAAGTAAGCGTGCTGGTAATTCTCTTGTACAGCGAGTAATAACTTAGACACCATATGCCAGTAAATACATCCCAACCCTTCGTAACCAAACATGGTTCCAGAGCGTCCTGTAAATGACTTATGGTTAAATGTTAATTCATAGATGTCCGCAACCTGATTCCAATCTTCTGCGGTGTAACCTTGGTAGGCAGACTTAAGTTCGAGCAGCCGTTGTTGTAGCGTCCCGACGTTATCAAAATCGGCATTGAAGTGAACATTATCACCGGCTCCTTGAACCACTACTCTCTTATCTTGAGTGCGTAGCATGTGTTTCAGCAGGTCACTTTGATCGATAATTGCACGAGGAACTTGGTTTTTTTCAAGGTAACTTGTCAAATCGCGATCCGGGTACAGCATGAAGCTTTGCTGATCTTCACGGAACATGTCACTAGCAAAAAGTTTGTCTAACAGTTTAATCACTTGTTTTGAATCCAAGATACCTGAACTCAAAATAGCAACTTGGCCTTCTAACATCGGATACAGCTCTGCAACTTCAGCGTTGCCTTGAGACAAATCTAAAATGTTGTAGGCGTTATACAATCCGTCTTCACGCTTGTTCTTGATTATCGTTTGATCGATCAGCGATATGCTTACATCCAGTAACTCATTGACCTTGCTGATATCGATGTTTGATTTACCACTAAACCCATCTTGGTACACTCGTTGACGATAACCGTTTGCGCAATTTGCCAGACTCACCAACATCTGCTTACGAAGCTCTGGCGTCACATCATTGCTACGAACAATAGACACCATGTCATTAAGCAGTGTATTCGTGTTTAACAACCATGTTGATACCTCATTGGAAAGCTCAACACTCATTGGGGCACGACATACAAGCTTGCGTAAGAAAGTGACATATCGGCGAATATAGTACAACGTGACCATCGACAATCCATTACCGACAATCGCGTTATTGGCATCGTTCCATTCAGGCCGTTGCGTATTCAACCAAATACCACCATCAACCACAAAGTTGCTTAATTTGGACAGTAGTGGCACCAACAACTTTTCTAGTAAATTAACATGGTAAACATCACCGGCATTATCGAGTAGCAAACGGCCATCACTGCCTAGCGCAGCGCTCAGATCTTCTGTGGCTTTCTGTTTCTTTTCATTAAACGATACCGTATCTTTTGGATTAGCTAATAACCCCTCTACACCACACAACTCATACGGTACATTGGCGTAACTATAATTGGCGCTTGTTAGCCATGAAACTAAGTCATTCTGATGGTGTTTATCGGCAAGCTCTAAGAACTTCAGCAAATAGATAATCTGATGATCACCCCAGTAGCCAATATTGCTCCAAGGATCGTCGAGCTCCAGCAGCTCCCAGTCCACACCTTCTTTAGTAATGCGGTAAGGGTTATATCCGTCGATCGTCGATGCATTGACAAACTTAGCGATAAAAGAACCAATATAGTTAGGGTAACTCAGTGCCATGGCTTCCCAGTTCTGGAAGATATCACGCCAGTTACCTTGATAAGCGAGTAGGCGGTCCCCCTCATCATCACGAACCTTTATCTCAAAATGATTCCAAGGTCGACTTGGATCGCCATGGCGACGGCCAAACGTTAACGGAAGGTATTCGTAACACATGCGTACCAGTTGAGAATCCCCGGTTTCTTTTGCTGCCGCTATGAGGTTAGGGTGAGTTAAACCAGCTTGGAGTGAAGAAATGAACGCTTGATTACGATTAAAGACCGTCTGATTCATGGCTTTTAATGAGCAAATGACATCATCAACTTGCAACGTATAGCCCGACACAAAAACGCCACCGCGCATGTTGTTAAACAATACGTTAGCATAGTGGTGTACGCTGGTTTCTTCGCTTGATGTTAGCTGCCAAGCATCCGCTCCCGCCATTAATGACACCAATTCATTCTGGTTGTTCTTTACATCGTCGCGGATCATCTGAGGGAGATGGTTATCACTGAGCATCATCTGTTTGAGTTCAAACACGTCGGCGTGTGTTTTATCGATATCAGCAACCATTAACCATGATTCTTGCGCCCCTGGTACTAATGTCATGCAGTGGTGACTAAAATAAGCGCCCCGCTCTCCACGCGTCAATGCGTCGGCAATTAAAGGTTGGCCTTTTCTAAATCGAGCTAAATCTGAAGAGCTCAAAGAAACCGTCGCATCACCATCAAATACTGAAAACACGGTCGTTGTACGTAGCGACTCTGCGGGTTCAGCTCTATCACTGAGCTTGGCATACATGCTGTAGGTTGCCATTGGCAATGTATCGACACGTTCATTCCACTTATAGGCATCGACAAGGGCACTACGCGTTTGTAATGCTTGCAATGGAGCACCAGAAGGTAACAGGTTTTGCAATCCATCCATGACCTCGACGTCAACCTCAGAGCCAGACAAGTTGACGACTTCCGTCTCTCGGACAAAACCAAATCGCTCACCGCAGCTCCAGTTGTACTGGTACCCTAGCCCAAGTGAATGGTTGATCTCTTCAAAAACGATTCTGTCACCAACCGAGTTCTTATAGAGGTTACGCTGCACATCATACACACCGTTGTGATGCTCATTGTACGGTTCCCATAGTGCGACTTTACCGTCCTTCGAATGAACCTTAATTAATGTTTTTGCACCGGTATTATGTGCACTTTCATGAATATGGTCGACTGAACGATAAGGAAACAATGCATTTTCAGGTCGCACTCTACCTGCTGATAGCGCCCCTGTTGATGAGATAAAAAACCAGTGATTACTCGCCGATACCACACTAATGAAAAAGGGTACCATTTGATCGACGTCGCTTATTTTGTAGAAACGCTCTCCTGCTTTATCTACAAACTTGCCCGTTACATTGGGGTTGGTTTCTATTTGTGTATTTTCCATAATTTTCATCACTTTTTTGAAAGCGCTTTCTTGTGCGCTAAAATTTGAAGTTAAATATTGTGGCAACGAGCAAAGTGTTCTTCTGCAATTTGAACCGGCTTTGGCATTTGTGTCTCACATTGCGCGCTCGCGCTCGGACAACGTGCATAGAACGGACAACCCACGCTCTCGGGCTTCCACAAAGGGATATCCCCTTTTTTAACCATGAGATCGCGACGTCCCGCTTTTCCAGCTTCTGGAACTGCAGATAGCAACAACTTTGAATATGGATGTTGTGGATTCTGGGTGACACTGTCACTTAACCCCCATTCAACCATGTGCCCGACATACATCACTGCGGTCTTCTCAGCGAAGTAACGCGCTGTAGCAATATCGTGGGTAATGTACATAAAAGAAATACCGTGCTTATCTTTCAAGTCAGCCATTAAATTTAGAATGCCCAACCTCACCGATACATCCAGCATTGAAATGGGTTCGTCCGCTAAAATAACTTCGGGATCCACGGCTAAAGCTCGTGCGATCGCAACGCGTTGACGCTGACCGCCGCTGAGTTCATGTGGAAATTTTTCCGCGGTTTCTTTCACCGGCGATAATCCGACAAGCTCAAGTAAATCGTATACAAGCTGAGGAACGGCCGCTTTATCTGCACGTTTATGAATTAATAAAGGGCGCGCAATATGGTGATAGATAGTGTGCACCGGATTCAGGCTGCCAAACGGGTCTTGGAAGATCATCTGTACTTGGCGGGCATACTCAAGCGCACCATTTTGTTCAATATAGGTTTTAAGTGGCACCCCTTTAAAGTTGATCTGGCCAGCGGTCTCATCATAAATACGAGTTAAAATCCTAGCCCCCGTGCTTTTTCCAGAACCTGACTCTCCGACAATCGCCAGCGCTTCACCTTTCTTTAGGTCGAATGAGACATCATTAACCGCTCGCATCACCTTGCTTTTCGCTGACTGCCCTAAAGGAAAGTCTTTAACCAAGTTATTAACTGAAAGAATCACTTCATTACTTTGCATCTGTTTTACCTCACACAAGATGGCAAGCGACCTGGCGGTCAGCAGCGTTTGTCATTAATTTAGGCTCTTCGCGTTTGCATACTTCCACGCACCCATCACAACGATCCTGGAAATTACAACCTTCAGGCGTATCCAATAAATTAACAGGGTTACCGGGAATACCATATAGACGCTCTTTCGGGCCATGGATCGTAGGGAAAGAAGCGATAAGCCCTTGAGTATAAGGATGCTTCGGGTCACCAAACACGTCAGCGGCGTCACCCAGTTCTATCAAGTTACCGGCGTACATCACCCCTATCCGATCAGCAATTTCGCCCATCAAGCTCAAATCATGGCTGATGAATAAAATTGAGAAACCAAATTTTGTCTTTAGATCGTACAGTTCATTCAATATTTCTCGTTCCACCACCACATCGAGAGCCGTTGTCGGTTCGTCCATAATGATGAGCTTAGGCTCGAGTGCAAGTGCAATGGCAATAACCACCCGCTGACGCATCCCCCCACTCAGTTGGTGCGGAAAACTACTCATCCTATCAGCGTGAATACCCACCACTTCAAGTAACTCAGCACCACGCGCATGGGCCTGCTTATAACTCACTTTCTTATGAGCCAGAATGACGTCCGTCAGCTGCTCTCCAATGGTAATCACCGGGTTTAGTGAGTTCATCGCACTTTGGAACACGACTGATACATCATTCCAACGGAACTTTCTCAGTTGTCTGTCGGACATTTTCAGAACATCTTGTCCTTGATACAGCACCTCACCTTCAGAAATAAGCGCAGGCGCTTTATGTAATCTCGCGATAGCGAAAGCGAGCGTACTTTTTCCACAACCAGACTCACCAGCAATCCCAACGGTTTCACCGGGTTTAATCGTTAGACTTACGTTGTTTACTGCACGAGCGATACCATTTGGAGAAACGTAGTCTACGCACAAATTGTTAATTTCAAGTAATGCACTCATTTTAGGCCTCGACGCTTATCTGCTTCTTTCTTAAGTTTGTGCCACAGTTTCATGTGCGGACCAGTACGAAGTTTCGGGTTGCTTACCTGATCAATAGACATATTGATTAATGCTAACGCACCACCAGTTATTGCCAGTGCCATTGCAGGAACTAACATTTCCCACCACGCGCCGGTATAAAGCGATGAAGACGTCTGTGCCCAATACAACATAGAACCCCAACTGACTTCCGTCGCATCACCGAGGCCAAGAATACCCAAGCCTGCCTCGGCACCCATGGCATAAATAACGGTCCCTAAGAAGCCACCAAACACAATCGAAATAAGGTTAGGTAAAATTTCGACCAGAATAATTCGAATCTTTGACTCTCCCATCACTTCTGCGGAAATGATGAATTCTTTATTTCGAATGGCCATGGTTTGCGCCCTGATGACCCTTGCTCCCCAGGGCCAGGAGGTTATCCCCAGTAGTACAGTAATAACCAATGACCCGACTTGCCCTAAGAATGCGGCAAGCACTATCAATAACGGGAGCTGAGGAAAAACCAAAAACACATTGGTTAGAAAGTTTAAGCGGTCATCAATTCGTCCACCAAAGTAGCCCGACGACACACCAACCAACACAGCAATAGTCATAGCAATGACGCCAGCCGTTAAGGCAACAGTCAGTGTTTTTCTTGCACCGTGCAGTACTTGGCTATAGACATCACGTCCACTGCGAGTCGAACCGAGAACATGTTCAGCACTAGGCGCCATATGCGGTCGTGCTACTCGCTTTTGTGGGTCATGAGACGCGAGTACCGGAGCAAAGATGGCGCCTGCCAGAACGATAGTCAGCAAGAAAGCACCAATGATAGCGGGTGGGTTACCATAGAAGAATGAATACACTTTATGGAGCGTACCTTTTATTTTTTTCCATGAAAATTTCGGTTCTCGAGTCGCTAAACTCGGTTCGTTTGTGTATTTATGAGCAGCAATTAACTTGTCCATAATGCACCCTAATTTGAAATACGTGGGTCAAGCCAAACATACAGTAGGTCGGCGATGAAGTTTGCCGTCAACACGGCGGTGACAAGAATCAGAAGAATGGCTTGAATCAATGGGTAGTCGCGAGCAATGATGCCTTTCAGTAATATATTGCCAAGTCCTTGATAGTTAAAAACTACCTCGGTCATGATTGAGCCTGCGAACGAGAAACCAATTGCCATCGCAATAGCCGTCGCAACCGGTAAAATGGCATTACGTCCTGCATATCGATACATCACTCGAAAGCTACTTAAGCCTTTGGCTTCGGCCATCGTGACGTAGTCCTCACCCAATACGTTAATCATGGCGTTACGCATGTTGAACACCCAAGTAGAGATCCCAACAATCACCATCGAACCAACAGGTAATATCGCGTGTTGGGCAACACTTGAAATAAACTCCCACGTTAAAGCAGGCTCTAAAGAAGGATCATAGGTATAAGCGAGTGGTAACAATTCTAGCTTCAAGCCAAAGAAGTAGAACAGCAGCAGTGCGGTAACGATATAAGGGAAGTTACTAATGAAAGCAAGAACTGGCGGGACAAACTGCCCGAAGAATCCTTCACGTCGGTACGACGCATACGTACCAATACTCACCCCGATGATCAACGCGACAATGAGTGAGCCTAATGCCAAGAACATTGTCCATGGTAGCGCCATCGCAATCACGTCAGAAACACTGACTGGAAACATAAGAACCGACGGGCCTAGATCTAATGTAAAAACACTTTTGATATAAGACAAATACTGGACGAAGATGTTGCCATCGACGAAGCCATACATTTCTCGTACCGCGTCCATTTGAGAAGGGTCCATTCGACCCTGAGCTGCGGCAAACAACGCATCAACCGGATCACCCGGCATCAATCTCGGTAACATAAAGTTAAACGAGATAGCGATAATAAACGCAGTAAAATAAAAGCCAAAACGGCGAGCTAAAAACGACATAGCAATACCTTGTTGCTTTGGGGCTATCCACTGGATAACCCCAAAGACATACGTTATTTAAGATGTAAATTATTAAGAATAATTACGCGCTTACCGCCGTCATACCATACGGGTTGGATGTACGGATTTTGTTGACTCGGCCAACCAACGATTTTGCTGGAGTTGTACTGAAACCAAGTTGGATTGGAAAACAGTGGGATAAACGGTAGATTCTCGGCAGTGAATTCTTGTAGTTCAGAAATGATGGCTTGTTGTTTAGCAACATCGCCCGTTTTACCGAAGCTTTCGATAAGCTGGTCAATTTCCGCACTGTTAACACCGTGGCCTGCATGCCATGTTTTGCCGATACGCGACGTAGAAAAATACTCTTGGTAAGCTAAAATAGGGTTCGTCGCGACCATCGACCAGTTAATCGACATTTTGTAGTTACTGTCTTTTAGATTGCTATCGTAAACCGCCCAGTCAACCGTTTTTACATTGGCTTTAATCCCGACTTCTTCATAGTATTCTGACACCATCTGAACCACTTGGATCCAGTCGGTCCAGCCATTAACCACTTCTATATCAAACTCAACGGTATTACCGGATTTGTCATCTCGGAATCCATCGCCATTTCGGTCTATAATCCCCGCTTCATCGAGCAGTTGCTTAGCCTTGTCTTCATCATAACGAGTCAGTTCCGCAAATTTTGCATTAACCGACTTATCGATACTGTTCAGGTATAACTCACCAATACCGCCAACATTAAAGTTTGCGGTTGGGTAACCGTAGGCGGCAATGTCCACAATTGCGTCACGATCGAGGGCCATCGATAGCGCTTGGCGAACTTTTAAATCATCAAACGGTTCTTCTTTGGTGTTTACATAGAGGTGGATGGCATCGTTTGCCGGATACCAAAAATGATGGTTGCTAGGGTCCTGGTCAACAAATGTCGATTCTACATCCGCGATGAAATTTGAACCCCAGTCAATCTCTCCTTTAATAAGAGCGGGTTGTATTTGAGAATTGTCGTTATACGAGCGATAAGTAATACAGTCTAGATGAGGTAGATTTTCCAGGTAATAGTTTGGGTTACGGCACAATTCAACCTGCTGTGGCTTCACATACTTAACCGTTGTCATTGGTCCGCTACCAATAGGGTTCGGGTTAGTAAATGTCGTCAGATCCTTCGCTTTACTCCATACTTTGCTCGGGACAATGTGATACGCGGGAAAATTCCAAACAAAGGTCGAATCGGCTTCTTTCAACTCAAACGTAACGGTGCGTTCATCGATAACATTCACAGCAGTGAGATTACCGCCAGACCAAATACCCTTTTGGTCAAAAGCGGGCGCGGTTTTAGTCATGTTAAAGCTAAAGGCGACATCTTCTGCAGTCAAAGGGCTGCCATCCGACCATTTGAGCCCTTCTCGCAACTTAACCGTTATCGTTTTTAAGTCATCAGTGTAATCGGCTGACTCCGCTAGTCTCCAGTTTGTTTCTCCTGTCATATTGTTGAAAACCATCAAAGGCTCAAACATCACGCCATGATATAAATCTTTTGTTGTATATGGATTAAAGTTGTCAACAAACCCCGTATTGATAATCGGCACTGTCAGTGTACCGCCTTGCTTGATTTCTGCAGCCTGTGCGCCTGCAGTCATTATTGCTCCACATAATACTGAGGCGATGAGTGTTCTTTTATGCATCACTAAATCCTTTTCTATAAGAGTGAATAAGCGCCGTTCCAATCGTGTTGTCATAGGGGGGTTAACAAAAAAGAAAGCGCTTTCTTAAGGGATACTATGTACTCGCACTCTCGATAGCAAAACCGGCACAAAGAAATATCGATGTGATCACATTTACTTAATTCATTTAAAATCAGCAAGTTAACATCAAAAATTGATAAGCAATAAATTAAGCGTCTAAAATAATATCTTTATTTTCAATTAGTTAAGTTCAACAACTGGCATCACAATGTAATTTATGAAACTGTGATCACCTTATCTTTTAAGAAAGCGCTTTATAATTAACATCACTACCACTACTCACACCACACTTTATACATTAACATTTACCTATAAAAATCATGAACATGTGAAGAATACCTATATCAAAATCAATACATTTGATTAGTCTACATAGGTTAACGCGCTTTATTTTGAACGCGCTTACAGGAGCTTGCGCTATGGTTATTAAATTTTGGAACGGAAATAAATCCTCACCTAGGCAACAATATGAGCTGGAATTATTGCAATTAATTGCATCGACGATGGATGACGCTTCTGGCAGAAGAATCACCATTATCGATGACCGGCAAGACTACCCAAAGGCCGAAGATGAAGGACGTGTTTTTGATAATGGCACTGACATTTTAGTGACGGTGAAAGGCAATAAAAAATTTGACGATAGCGTATTCATTGAGATTAACCATTCATTGGTTAAAGAGCTACTAGGGCAGCGAATCCTGTTTATTCGCACTGCCGAACGAGCACAATTTCATTCGCCTGATGCCATAAGAGATAAACGTGTAGGTGTACCAAAAACGTGGGCTGATGCGGATTTATTTCGTCACAATGGATTCAATGTGATTGAGGAAGGTGATTTTGAAACCATATTCGACTTATTAGCTGATAACGAATTCGATTTCGTTTGTTTTGGTGCAAACGAAGCATTAGATATTTACCGACAACGGATACAAGATCAGCATGATATTTCGATGGTCGAGGATCTTATGATCCATTACCCGTTTCCACTGGTGTTCTACGTCAATGCTCAAAAACCAGAACTCGCAGAGCGAGTCGGACATGCGCTTAAGACAATAACGCACAACGGCAAGTTTGATGATCTTTATAATCAATATTTTAAAGGCATTGAAACTGAACTGGCTCTCGCTAATCGTCAGATTATCTCGCTACGCAACCCACAGATATAACCGGTTTGCAGGCCCATTCAGTCGTTGGTTTTAAGATTTCATCACGACATGACGTTGTATGTATCATTCAAACCAACGTAATACTTTAAGATGCTCAAAAAATCTCACCCGTTGAAACGTTCAAGTACACCTTGTTCGCGACATCGAGCCCACCACAATAGCTAAAATAAACATTGTTTGGGTGATTGATAGATTTGATCCAACCATCGACTTCGATAAAATCAGATAAACGACACCGTTTATTTTCAATCAATGATGTCGTAGCGCTAAAAAACCGCTCTTGATAACGATTATAATCGTCACTATTCGCGATTGTATCGGACACTATTGCTTGCCATCGAGGTCCCGTTAAGACAACGGGCTCCGTTGATAAACCCTCTATTTTTACCCACTGTGAGACTTCTTTTTGATCTTCTTCGAGTTGATAAATAGGTGCAATACGGATCCATTCTTGGGCATGTTCCATGACTCGAAGCTCTTCACCATAAAATGCGGTGCCATCTTTCAGGGCATCATCATCGGGTTGAAGCATAATGGCGACAGAGAGCTCAGAGACAAAGTAGTGATCGGGTTGAACGTCACTATCCACTAAAGCTGGCATATCCGGTGTTGGAACGATACCTTTTTTGTCGTTGTCCAGCATTTCTTCTTGATGCGGTTCCTTCATTGGTTTATCTGGCGTGGTCTGATCATCACCATCATCAAAATAACCCAAAAAATACGCAGCACACCCGCCACCAGCGAGTAATAGTAGACAGACAATTCCAATCAATAATTTCTTTTTCACAATGCTCTCGTTAGAAAAGGACTCAACATCAACGTCATTTTAACGTTCAAAGAAGAATAACCGTAACAATGACTTTAGAACTAAGGTCACAATCTTATAACTTACTCCAATAAATTAAAGTTATATCATCTTGAAAACCAATTACCACAAATGATACAACTACACCCTTTCTACAATACCCAGTGAAATACTGTTGAAATTATACGCATTTACTCTAAATCGGAATGCTTTTATATTCAACCGGTTAGATAACATACTTGTTTATACATCAATCAACAAAACTTCACTTAACGAACGAATGAAATGGGTCTAGCACTCTACAAATCCATACTGGATTTTTTCGATACTGCGATAAAATCAACTAATATAAATAGAGTTTGATATATAAAGGAATGTCGGTGCATAAAACCAATAAGCCCCTTGACCATAGCCAACAATATTCGGGTAACCCGTGTATACGTTTCTGCTGTGTTACCAATAATATGCATCATGAACCCTCAATTTTTGTGTCACCAACATCATCCTATCACCTAGGTTCAAGGGTCGCGAATTGATGAAACTTCGGCTTCGCCTTCAAGGTCAATACACACTTGCAACCTTTCTGCTTGCCACCACGCTGATCTCGGCGAGCATCGCCGTACATTTGTGGTTATCCTCAACTCAATCTGATTATTTACGGGCTGAGCTATCCGCTCAACATACGCAAGCCAGCATAAAAACCGTTGTACGAAGAGCGACCCAGGTATCGGGCTATTTAGCATCCGTTTTAGTCAACCCGTTGAATGAACATAACGTCGCTATCACGACACAGTTACTTCAACCCATAAAGGACTACCCAGAGGTCATCAATGTCTCCTTACTGGACCAGAATTATGAGTTCATTGTACAAAATGATGAAGTATCACTTCCTAGCTCATCGCTGCCAGCGCTAGTCAAAGTATTTTCGGATGCCAAAACCGTTCAACAGATTACTGACCAACAAGTGACGGTCATTCAGCCCATTATAATCAACGACAAAGTGGCAGCAGCCCTTTATCTGATTATGTCCACTGATAACGTCCAAGATCATGTTGACGCTGCGGACAAGATCGTAGCAGCCGTTAATTCGCAAATCGAACAGAAGCTGTATTTGTCACTATTCATTATGTCCGTAGCGTTACTCTTGTTTTCAGCGGTTATTGCCACATTTATATCAAGACGATTAAGCCGTCCAATTACCAATCTCACACTTAGGACCAATGCCATTGGCCGAGGTGATTTTGACCTAAAGGACCATGACGACACGAGTAAGCGCACTGATGAAATTGGAGAGTTAAGTAGCGCGATTCGAGCCATGGCAGCAAAACTTGAGCAACGAACTCAAAAGATCACCCATCTCGCTTATCATGACGCTCTAACTGAATTACCAAACAAAACACAGTTCATTCAACACCTACAAAGTACGATAAAGTCTTATCCCGCGACATCGTTCTCTGTGCTTTTTTTGGATCTCGATGAGTTTAAGGTCGTCAATGATAACTACGGCCATGACAGTGGCGACTTCCTGCTGATACGATTGGCGGAAAAGCTGACACTCTGTGCTAGAGACATCACTAATAACCACCCGCTGACAATGATCTCCCGAATCGGCGGCGACGAATTCCTGATGTTAATCCCCCACCTTAAATCCATTCAGGATGTCGACTCTGTCGTTAAGCAAATTTTCGTTGCAGTACGCTCTCCAATACTGATGGAAAATGAAGAGCTAGTGGTCGGAGGCAGTATTGGCGTTGCGCGCTATCCATATAACGGCAAATCCGCTGACGAGCTAATTAAACACGCTGATATTGCCATGTATCGAGCCAAGTCTGATGGCAAAAACACACATAAACTGTTTACTCCTAAAATGTTCAAATCCGTCGTTCATCGAGCAAACATGGAACGTGAGTTAAGGCGTTCCCTTTCGGACTTAAAACAATTTGAATTATGGTTTCAGCCTCTTGTTTGCCTAAAAACCGGACGAACCATCGGTGCAGAGGCTCTGGTTCGCTGGCGTCATCCAACGATCGGTTTGATCTCACCGGCGGACTTTATCTCAATCGCGGAAGAGACCGCCATGATCCTTCCATTAGGTCAATGGCTAATCGAAAACCTTTGCTTCCAAATCCAGCAATGGATGCCTTATTTCGACAGCGACTTTCACGCCTCGATTAACATTTCTTCGAAACAATTGTACCGACAAAACCTCGTCGAAATGTTCGCTTTTTATATGGAAAAATACCAAGTTCCGGCGAGAACGATTCGAATGGAGATCACGGAAAGCTTGTTGCTTCAAGATGAAGATGAAGCGGAGCGCACATTAAAGGCAATCAGGGAAAGTGGAATCGAAGTCTGGCTCGATGATTTTGGCACCGGCTATTCTTCACTCAGTTATTTACGACGTTTCACCGTTGATGGCATTAAAATCGACCAGTCTTTTGTTAGAGACATCACCACCGATGTCAAAGATCAACAATTAGTGCAAGCGATGATTGCGATGGCAAATAACTTAGACTTACTGGTAGTTGCAGAGGGAATTGAAACTCGCGAGCAAGCTCGAAAATTAGCCCAATTTGGTTGCCAAATTGGACAAGGGTACTACTACGATCGTCCCATCCCTGTAGAACAATTTGTCAATCGATTGATTAATGAAAATGAGTCCAATGTTATCGAGTTATAAACATCGATAAAAAAGACCGTTCAGTAACCTGAACGGTCAAGCAACGACATGACTTTCTTATTATTGAAGTAATCGAACAATCATCTTGCAATGACCCTTGTGTTAACGTGCTAAGTGCTAAGTGCTAAGTGCTAAGTGCTAACGATTGAGTCGCATGTCGACTTCGACTGCAAGCGCTACGGATGCACCAACCATCGGATTATTTCCCATTCCAATAAAGCCCATCATGGCAACATGAGCAGGAACCGATGAACTACCCGCAAACTGTGCATCAGCATGCATTCTACCCATCGTATCGGTCATACCGTAACTTGCCGGGCCTGCTGCGACGTTATCAGGGTGAAGCGTTCTCCCTGTACCACCACCAGAAGCCACTGAAAAATAGGACTTACCTTGTATTAATCTTTCTGATTTGTAAATCCCCGCAACTGGATGTTGGAAGCGAGTCGGGTTGGTCGAATTACCCGTTATGCTCACGTCGACTTGAGCGGCATGCATAATCGCAACGCCTTCTCGTACATCATCGGCGCCATAACACAAGATCTCACCGCGCTCTCCTTTTGAAAAACGTTTGCGACTTACCTCATTTAATTCACCTGTTGCGTAATCAAATTGAGTACGGATATACGTAAAACCGTTGATACGAGAAATCAGATAAGCGGCGTCCTTACCAAGGCCATTCAAGATGACTCTTAGCGGCGTTTTGCGTGATTTATTCGCATTCAATGCAATTTTTATTGCCCCTTCCGCAGCGGCGAATGACTCATGGCCAGCAAGGAAAGCAAAGCACTGGGTATCATCACTTAATAAACGGGCGGCCAGTGCACCGTGACCGATCCCAACTTGGCGCTGTTCCGCAACACTGCCCGGTTTGCAAAAAGCTTGTAGACCTTCCCCGATAATATTAGCCGCGGAAGCCGCACTATCCGGGCGACGGTGCAACGCTAATGCGGTACCAAGGGTGTATGCATCACATGCATTATCGAAAGCGATAGGTTGTGTATCAAGAACCAGTGCTTTTGGATCGATGTTCATCTCTAAGCAATAGTCATACGCCTCTTCAATAGAGGTAAAATTCATTTCATTGAGCAGTGTTTGTTTGATGGTATTCATAATGTGGCCCTCAGCTTAGTCTTGACGTGGATTAACGGTTTTAACAGCTTCATCGAAGCGGCCGTAGGTACCTTTTGCTAATACCAGCGCTTCATCCGCTGAGGTACCTTTATTAATTTCCGCCATCATCTTGCCAAGATTGAGATATTCATAACCAATAATCTCCCCATCTTCATCTAGCGCTAGCAAAGTGACATACCCTTCAGCCACTTCCATATATCGAGGACCTTTCGCTAGTGTGGAATAACTGGTACCGACCTGACTACGTTGAGTTTTTCCTAAATCTTCAAGTGCTGCACCAACCTCTAAACCATCCAATGAAAAGGCCGATTGTGTACGACCATAGGCAAATTGTAGGAATATTTCCCGCATTGCTACATTAATCGCATCACAGACAAGATCGGTATTCATCGCTTCTAGAATGGTTTTTCCGGTAAGAATTTCAGACGCCATCGCGGCTGAGTGTGTCATGCCTGAGCAGCCTATTGTTTCAATAAGGACTTCTTGAACGATGCCTTCTTTGACGTTGAGTGTGAGTTTGGCAGCGCCTTGTTGCGGAGCACACGTTCCTACGCCATGACTTAGGCCTGAGATCGCGATGACTTCTTTTGGATTGATCCAGCGCCCTTCTACAGGGATAGGGGCTGACGCATGGAGATCACCCTTTTGGATAGGGCACATTGAATGGATTTCTTGAGCATATTGCATGTCGTTTTCCTAAATAAGGAAAACAGGTGTAGGGCGGAACTAACATAACCACTCTCGAAAGAGTAAACTATCACTACAGTTCGCAGCCTATAACATAGACTGTTCCAACAGATACACCTGTTCTCTAAAACTGTAGGAGTCATTAGCCAGATTGGCGGTTAAGTAGGTGGAACCCCATCACCTTCGAATACATAGTAGATCCATATCACACTTTAATGCAACGGATTCTCTAGATTCATTTATTATATCAATATCGCCGCTTATATTGATTTAGGCACAAACATATCAATATCTATCGTTACAAATTGAAGACATTATTGATTTGAATGTTAAGATATAGTTCTGTCAAGCTGACGTCAGAAACAAAATTTTTTACGGATATTCAGTAATTAACAATTGCTGTAGAAAAATTAGCCCATTAGAATCAGCCCCCCTTTTATTTTTAAATTGTTAACAATTTAAAGTGGTCGCTTTCCTATTGGTCACTTTGAAGGAGAAGAAAAAGTGTCGATAACAAACTCAAGTCAACAAACCAATGATACACATTGGAAAGTATTTTTGTTGCTTGCCATTGTTGCTGTTGTTTTTAGTGGTTTATTTGACCACGATGTCTGGACGCCAGACGAACCACGTGTCGCAGCAATTATTCACAGTATGCACTTAACCGGTGATTACATCATTCCTCGCTTCGCCGACATCGCATTTGTGGAAAAACCTCCGGTTTTCTTCGTCATGTCGACACTGCTCATGCAAGTCACGGGACTCGACGCCATTATGGCGGGACGCTTAGCGCTTGCATTATTGTGTTTAGGCTCCCTTGCGGCTACCTATCGAATTGCCTTTTTGTTTAAAGGCGAAAACTTTGCTTGGACGGCGCTGGCCGTACTTGGAACGTTAGAAGGCTTTATTCTCAATTTCCATTGGCTTCGTGTTGATGCCGCACTCATGTTCACCACCATTGCGGCCATTTGGGCATTCTCTGAAGCATATCTGCGTCAAAAGCTGGGTTATTTGATCATTGCTGGTGCGTTTACAGGCTTAGCCTTTTTAAGTAAAGGGCCTGTTGCCATCGTTTTATGTATTGGTTTGGCTTGGGTTCCTTTGGTCCTTCGTGCGCTCACGCTACGAAAGCAGTTCCCTGATGAAGCGGCCTCTATGAGCCGCTTTGTATTGATGCATATTGGCGGCATTGCCGTCATGTGCCTAGTCGCAGCGAGTTGGATCTATCCATTTTACAAAACAGCCTCTCCTGAGCTTTGGAAAGCATGGTTTTGGGATAACCAGGTAGGTCGATTAACAGGCAAAGCGACCGACACTCTGGGTCATAACAACGCTGGTAAACCTTTTTATTACGTCAAAGGCGTAATGGAATATGGTGCGCCATGGACCCCATTACTGGTTCTTTGGCTTGGCGGATTTTTCTACAAACTACGTCAACCCAAGCAATTGAATTGGATAGATGGCTTTTTAATATTCTGGTTTGCCTTAGCCATCTTTGTCTTATCTTATTCTGTCACCAAGCGTTCAATGTATTTGGCACCACTCATGCCATTATTTGCACTAATGATCGCGGATGCGCTTCAAACGTTTGCTGGAAAGTGGCTTGACTGGTATCGACGAGGTTGGCTCGCACTGATGTCGTTCGTACTGATTGCTTTTGCGGTAGTTCCATTGTGGGCTGGGCTTCTCCCTGCGCATAAAATTCCTGACGCATTAATGGTATGGCTAACATCTTGGCACTGGATTGCCCTAGTACCACTTTTAGCGATTGGACTCATGATAATTGTCGAGCGCAAGCCTTGGCCGCAGTGGAGTAAGCTAGCGATTATTACGGCTTTGTTCTTTTCTAGCGCCTTTACCTACTTATTTCCAGCAATTGATATCGCAAAAGATATGAAACCGGATTTAAAGGCTTTTGTGGAACAAATTCCAGAAGAAAAACGTGAACGTATTGCAAGCTTGCGATTCTCGGAGACGATGACGTCTATATTTTTCCTTTACCATGATTGGTCGGTACCGCGAGTCAGTGCGGAGCGTGCACAAGATATCCTAGACGGCATTGATCCTGACTACGATTACCTACTGCTTGATAGAAGCAATTCCGTCACTGAGATTCGTGCTTTTTCTGGCCTGAGAGAAGATACTCAGTTTACTATCTTAGCAAAGGGCACCCCTCGTAGCGATAAAGTCAAAGATGCCGTTTTTTGGCTATCGCCTGACTAATACACTGATATGCCCATAACGGTCGCTGACCGTTGTGGGCAATATTGCCATCAAAATGCCAATGATTCGCATTAATCGTTATGTATCACGTTTTATAACTTCTCTCGTCTAATTCATCTCTCCTTTTTGCAATTTGTAACGTTAATTTTTTTGTCATTCAACTTATCCCAATCATCTGTTTTTTAAACAGAATAATTAATTTTCGTGAACACTAATCAACAAGAAATATGATCTGCTGTTATCTATAATATCTTTCCATTTGATTCAAATTTACCAAACGACTACTATGCTCGGCGTAAAAATGAATTTACTTATAAACTATAAAAATACCCCCCAGCTGGTGGTCAATTAACTGTCATATAACTCAGTTAGGCTTAAGCCATCCAGTCCTGATACCTACAACGTCAAAGGCGAATTGATTATTATGTTTGAAGAGAAAACGTTCCAATTGATGAAGAGTACCCTGGTCGGTAAAGTTAAAAATATTGATATTATTCCTTGTTGCAGCAAAGAATCACTTATCGAGGCGGTTAACAGTGCATCATCAGTCAGTGACCTCATCGGCATCAACAAAGCGATTCTTAGATTAATCAGCAAAGCCTAATTTAACGACAATAAAACGCCCCCAGCGCTTTGAAGCGCTGGGGGCGTTTTATTTTGTGTGCAACGATTATTTTTGTGTGCAACGACTAGGGCAGCTCCTAAATGAGCTTTCGTTATATTAACAACGGATTGTATTCGTAACTATGGCAAGATTTATTCTTGATTGCGGCGTTGGTTTTTAAACTTACGCCCTAGGTATACGACACCAATAAGCAGCGCAATATAGTAAAAACCTTGTCCCACATACTCCATCAAGTCATTAACGTTAGGCAAAGTGACATGCTCAAACATTGACAATACCTGGTCAGATTTCCCCGAATCAAATATCATCCATACCGTAATGGCAATACACACCAATAAAAAAATCCAACTTCTCATTTACTCAATCCTATAACGTCTTAACAATGTGGGTAGCTCTCTCAGCCATCGCCTATAGTCGCGGTAGACGGTCATTGTCTTTTATACTTAAGTGAAAACTAGCAAGCCTCGACAATAATTTCAGTGATTAATCACTAGTTTTTGGTACTCAGAATTCTGGTATGCCCCACTGATGATGCTCTGATAACCTCTTTAATTTTTCAAGTTCCTGTTGCGTTTCAGCTTTCAGCCATTCCACAAGCTCATCAACCACCGGAGAGTCGGTTCTTTTGTGGCAATAATAACGCCATGCGCTGTAATGCACTGGCGCATGACTAGGGCAAAACAAGTATTCACGCTCCAATTCGGGTAACGCGAGTAACAAGTCTGTGACCGCCACGCCCTGCCCTGATAGGCAGGCACTCAATGTGAGATCCAATGTATAAAACGTCGAGTTTCTTACTGGTTTTTGATCAACGTGACCCACTTTTTTAAGCCAAACACGCCAATCGTGATGATCGAGTGTCGGGTGAAGCCTAGGTAACGACAACAACGTGTCCATATCACCATGATCATTCATCATAGGTTTAGTGCATACCGGCGCCATGTACTCTTCTCGTAAGAACAATATTTCGGGGTCATGTTCAAAACGTTCACCATAGCGAGTGGTAAACACAAATAGATCATAGTCGCCCGCACGTAAACTCTCTTCTTCATCAATGACCGGAATGACAACAATTTCATTGTTAGGATAGCGCTCACTTAGCTGATGAATCTTTGGCAATAACGAACGTGTAGCAAAACTTAACGCCGCTCGAATGACAATCTTTTGATTCGGTGTGACACGCCAGGAATCCAACAATGAATGCAGCGAACGGTAATTCCTTTCTAGAACGTCTTGAAGCTCTTGCCCCTTCAGCGTCAGCTGAATCGTTCGATGACCTCTCACAATTAAAGATGCATTTAACTCATCTTCAAGTTGTTTTACCTGACGGCTCACAGCGCTTTGGGTTACGTGAAGTTCATTTGCCGCCATTGTAAAGCTCATATGCCTTGCGACAACTTCAAACACCTTTAGGCTGTTGTGTGAATAAGGAATATTCGAATAGGGATTCATAATTGTTCACATGACTTCAAATCATATGAGAGTGGCATAAATGTTGATTGAACGCCACACCGAGTTATATAAACTACTCGACTCATCACTCGAGGCTATCATGAAAAAAATTCTCTCTCTCGCGACCCCATTGATTATTTCTCAGCTTATCTCTATGGCATTGGTATTGACGGATGTTTGGATGATGGCTCGACTCAGTGTGGCCGATCTTGCGGGAGGTGGTTTGGGTGCTTCGGTTTACACGTTTGTTTTTCTCGTTGCAGGAAGCACAGTGGGGTGTGTTGCAAACTTAATCGCGATCGCTTACGGGCAAGCAGTAGCAAGGCCAGAATTCGGGCATCGACAAATTCGGCTGGCAATCAAAGGCGCCGTGATATTGTCTGTGGTGTTAAGTATCCTACTCACATTCTTGTTTGTTTATGCGCCTCAGTTTCTCATGTTCGCAAGGCAACCTGAAAGTACCATCACCATCGCCATGAGGTATCTAGACACACTGAAATGGGCAATGTTACCGACACTGCTACTACTGATTTTACGCGGACTCACAAGTAATTTCGGCGATGCGAAGTCTGTCATGATCATGTCTTTAGTGACTGTCATCTTAAATATTCCATTGAGTTATGGTCTCGCGTTTACACTCAATATGGGTATTGCCGGCCTTGGTATCGGTACCGCACTGGCCGCCTCTTTCGTTCTTATTGGCTACAGTATTTGGGTCTTTAAACGTCCTGTCTATTATAAATATGCGCCATGGCGTCAACTTGATGAGTATTCATGGAAGCTAGTGTTACCACTGCTTTCTATGGGTCTACCTATCGCGATCGCGGCTGGCTTAGAAATGGGGCTGATTTATGGTGGGACATTAATGTCAGGCATGATTGGTATCGCATCCCTTGCCCTTCACCAAATTCTGCTGCAATGCTTAAGTTTTACGTGGAACATCAACTTTGGTTTTTCTCAAGCGGCAGCTATTTTGGTGGGTAAAGATTACGGCAGTAATAATTTTGAAGGTATAAAAGCAATCGCTAAACGAAGCTTTGCCCTCGTCACCGTATTAAGCGCGGTTCTAGCCGTTGTCTTTATCATGTGGCCAGATGCCATCGCCAACCTATTCCAACTCGATGACCAAGGTGATACAGACTTAACACGCATGCTCTCTTCTCTAATCTGGGTCGTCGCGCTTAGCTTTGTTGTCGATGCATGGCAGTTATTGGCAATGAACCTACTCCGAGGAATGAAAATTGTTATTGTGCCTACTATCATGAGTGGGATTGGGTACTGGCTATTTGGTCTTCCATCGGCATGGTACTTAATGAAGCACTACCAATTGGCGGGCATCTGGGGAGGTATTCTTGTTGGCTTAGCGGTGACAGGTGTGATGTTACTCATTCATTTGGTTAGTAAACTCAATCAATCGGATCACCCAGCACAACCCATCTCGATTTAGCTATTGAAGTGACCACTGTTGATGGCATTTACAGTGATATTACCACTGAATCAATGTGCAACCTTGATGACGAAATAAGCCTCCAAAACGGAGGCTTATTTTCAGCACGAACTGTGCGGATGACTAATTGTTAACCATCACCGATTACTAAGTGTTATTTATTATCGTAATTGTTGTTCGGTGCGAAAGTAAAACCTTGGCCGCCAATGGCCGCTTCATACATCAGGCCACCTTTGGTCAAGGTAAACACTGACATCCCATTAATGTACGCCGCTTTACTTTGATTATCTCCAGCCTGCGCTCCTGCCCCAGTTGATCCCGCTTGTGCACTTGCCCCCAAGGTAATCGCGACAGCAGAAGCTTGCGCACCAAACTCAAAACTACCACTAGTAAACGCGTAGTAGTCGGCTTTAGTTTCGAAGAAAATGACCTCACTGTAAGCCTGAGCTCCAAGCTGAAGGCCGAAACTCAACTGTGCTAAAGTGGTCTCACCCACATGAACGCCCTGACGATAGACTTTGCCTTCACCATAAGAGCCACCTAACCCAAAACCACCTTTGCCAACCGTTGGAAACACAGCATACCCGTAAGCATTCTCAAAAAATGGATGCGTTGCATCCGCTTCTTTGAAACGGTTTAATGTCGCTTCGATTTTACTCGCTGGTGCTGCTGGCTCTGCCGCTACATTATTGTTTTTGGTTGGCTCAGCGACCGACTCTGTGCTCACGCTCTCCGTGGCATTAACCGTCTCGGTATTTGTGTTTTCAGAAACGCTTGTATTCTCGGAAACATGAATAATGTCGGTTACCGGTGCGGGTTCGTTCGTATCTGCCAATACAGTAGGCGCAACAGTCATGAAAGCCAACAAGATTGTATTTCGCCTAAAATTCACTAACATCGTCGTTCCTTAATGATATGTTGTCGTTTCTTATAGACGAATCATACCCTAGATAGTTCAAACTAATAGGAAAATAATACCCATACTGCTGTTTATTCTGGTGTCACTGCCAAAAGCCACCTACAATTACTTTTCGTGGACTAATGTACTAACTTTTTGAATTTTATGATAAAGAAACTAATTATAAACACCATACTCATTTTAGCTGGTGTCCCCATCTTACTGGTTTTTTCATTAAAGGTTCTCAACCCACCGGTCTGGGGCTGGCAAATCAGCCGTACGCTATTCCCACCTGAAAGCTATCCGGACAGCGTTCTTCATGATTGGGTGCCACTCCAAGATATTTCCCAAAGCATGCCATTGGCTGTTATCGCCTCTGAAGACCAGTTGTTTACTAAGCACTACGGCATCGATATTGATTCTATCTTGAGTGTATTGAACGAAACCACAGGCACACCATCGCGCGGTGCAAGTACCATTACTCAACAAACTGCAAAAAATGTGTTTTTGTTCCCAAGCCAAACCTACGTTAGAAAAGCCTATGAGCTGTACATTGCGTTACTTATGGAAGCGATTTTGAGCAAAAAGCGAATAATCGAAGTTTATCTCAATGTGATTGAATTTGGCCCTGGCATATACGGCGTTGAGGCAGCAAGCCAATACTACTTCGGCATCGCAGCAAAGCAGCTGTCTGCCGTACAAAGTGCCCAGCTAGCAGTCGTGCTTCCGAACCCTTATAAAATAAAGCCTACCCCAAATACGCCTTATGTACAGCAACGTACGCAATGGGTATTAACACAAATGAATAATTTAGGACCAATTTCATTTTAACGGCGGTTACTCCACTGCCGAAGTAGAGGAATAGCGTTTAATCTGGCTCATCAGTAACACAACCGCCATCATCACAGCCGAGAGCATATAAAAGCCACCCAAGCTTTTTTGTCCATCAATCCAATGCTCCACTAAATGTGCGCCTAATACGCCTGCTATGACCATTTGAATTGAGCCAGACAGTGCCGATACTGAACCCGCTTGCTGCTTATGGGGGCCAAGTAACAAACTGATTGAAATCGGAAACGACATCCCCTGTGCAATCGTCAGTAGTGTGAAAGAAAAGATTAAATTGAATACCGATATGGATGTCATCAACAGCCATAAACCAGACGTTGCCATTATGCTAATAGCGAGCAATAGTAGCCAAGCAGTCGAAAAGTAACGATTAAGAATATTCAAGGAAACACTGCCAAGCAATAGCCCTGCAGATGGGATAATCATAATCGAGCCATACTCTGCAACCGTCAGTCCTAGCTCGTGTTGCATCAAAAATGGAAATAGGCTTAACGACACAACGGCACCTAAGTAGCTGATCCAGTTGTAACTCGCACTGCCGATCACCTGTGGGTTAACGATGAGCTTAGAATACGTCTGCAACACGCCTTTTATCTCAAAACGACGAGGGGCATACGGCAGTGTTTCGGGCAAAATGAACCACCCCAACACATAAATAGCGATGAGATAAACCAATACAAAAACGAATACCGCCTCCCACCCGAGTTGAAAGGCAATCCAGCCACCAAAAACCGGCGCAATAATCGGCATAATCGAAGCGGTCATTGAAATATAAGACAACGCCTTGGTCAACTGTTTGCCATCATAGCTGTCTCGTAACACACTGCGTCCCAACACCGACGCACTGCCTGCCCCAAGACCTTGTAAAAGGCGACCAAATTCCAATGCAAACAAGTGTTCTGACAAAGCGATACACAGTACTGTGCCTAGTAGGTAAATTCCTTGTCCAAGTAAAAAGACCGGTCGCCTTCCTATTGAGTCAGAAAGCGGACCATAAAATAGCTGGGACAAGCCAAAGCCCACCAGAAATAGTGTCACTAACATTTGAGCATCAACGTGCGTTAGCGATAGAGACTCACTAATTAGCGGTAACGAAGGCAAATAAATGCTGACCCCTACTTGGCCTGTTGCAATGATCATCATAGCAAGCAGCATCGGGGTTTTATTGAAGGGTTTGGATTGTTTTTTATTCATACGCTTAGTCTATATTGCGTATTACTTTATGATAATAGAGTATGATGGAAATAGATTATGTCCCCAAAAGAAACAATGGAAAACTGATATGGATTGGATTCAGTGTATTAACAGCTATATAAGAGTCGTAGAAGAAGGGAGCTTTAATGGCGCTGCCCGACGAATGAACACCACAAATTCGGCGATTAGTAAACGTATTCATTGGCTAGAAGACATCATTGGCGTGCAGCTTCTAAAGCGCACCACTCGATCAGTGACACAAACAGAAGCTGGTGCACTGTTTTACCAACGAGCTAAAGATTCAATGGATCGATTTCAGTCCATTATCGACGAGACACGCTCAGTCAACCAAACACCGGCTGGTTTGCTAAGGATTGGAGCCACCATTGCAGTCGGGTCAAAGTTTTTAGTGCAATACTTTAGCGATTTCTTGCTCAAATACCCAGAGATTCGAATACAACTCATCACAACGGCACCAGGTCAATTGCCAGACTCCAACTTAGATATCTTCATTAGCCGCGAGATTGAACAACTCAATTCATTAAGCATGAAGCAGATCAAACTGTTCGAACAACAAGTGGGCCTATACGCCGCGCCTTCTTATATCTGTCAACATGGCGAACCAACCACCATCGAAGATCTTAAGCAACATAACGTCCTTATATGGGGCGAACGGCCACAGCGGGAATACAAAATAAACAAAAACCAAAGAGTCACATTGTCTGGTAACTTCGCCACCACAAACCCAGAAGCGTTGTTTTTTGCCGCCAAAAGTGGCATGGGTATCTTAATCGGTAACGATGCCATGATTAAAGATGACATCAAGTCAGGTGCGCTCGTTCGGTTACTACCCGAAATTCAAGCCGAAGACTCGACCATGTATGCGTATTACCCAGCCCTTGATTATGAACATACCCGAACCAAATTGTTTCTCGACTATATAAAAAACCGGTTAGCTCAGTCCGATGTCCACACACAGTGATAAGTCGAACCTTGAACCATCATAGATAAAGCGTTCATTACTGGCCCACACAATCAACGTTAAACCATACACTTTCTATACAATTCAACGCAATAACCGGATAGTTCGTGTGTAATAATCACTACGTTGATTGACGTGGAGTATGGTAGTGATCCTTTTCTTTTGTCTCTGTTTAGCCAGCTATTATTTGCTCGTGAGCTATGCTGGCGTTAAAGCATTTCGTGCTGAGGCGTTAAAGTGGTCTGACGCGCTACTACCCATTTGGGTCATCGGTTGGTGGTCTTTACTTGCTTCAATCGGCGTAGGCCCACAGAGTCTAGGTAACCTTGTTGAATTACCATTACTCCTATTTTTAGCATGTTTACTGTTTAACTTTCGAATCTACCTCGTGATATCGCAACATTCATCGACGTTCGCAACACCATTAGTCGTGTTTATCATCACACTTATATTCACTATCGGTGTCAGAGTGTATTGTCCTCTTATTCCCGAATAAGTCGATTTTTCACACTTGTTGTTTCGGAACTATTATCGTTTTGGAGCTATTGTTATTTCGGAGCTAATGTCATTTCGGAATCATTACCACTTCGCAACCAACCTCACGTCGCGACGACTTATTCATATTTATCTACAAAAAAGTCCAACACATCCAGCAAAGATTTCTGCGTGCCTCAGTATTTCCGTTACTATTACCTCAGGTGATTAGAAGGACAAACTTAATGCTGAACACAAACGTATTGATCGCAGGCTCAACAGGTTATCTAGGGCAATATCTGATATCCGAAATAGAAAGCCGCGATATGACGTCATTTTCAGTTGCTCGCAATCCAAAGAAGTTAAATGGTTTAGGTCTTCGCTCTGAACAAATCATTACCGCACAAGTGACACAGCCTGACACGCTGCGTGGCATCTGTGAAGGCATTGATGTGGTCATCTCGACCATAGGGATTACTCGTCAATCTGATAAGCTGTCCTATGAGGATGTCGATTATCAAGCCAATATAAATCTACTGCGCGAAGCAATGAGTTCGGGGGTGAAGAAGTTTATCTATGTGTCGGTATTTCAAGGTGATAGGTTACAAGATTTAGCGATATGCCAAGCGAAGGAGAAGTTTGTCTTCGCGCTAAAACACTCTGGGATTGATTACTGTATCATTCGACCTACGGGTTTTTTCTCCGATTTAAGCGAGATTTACCACATGGCAGAAAAAGGTAAAGCGTATTTATTTGGAGATGGTTCATATCGCAGTAATCCAATACATGGTGCCGATCTTGCTAGCGTGTGCGTCGATGCAATTGAGACAAACATGACCGAAATTGCCGTGGGTGGCCCGGAGATACTGTCCCATCAAGAAATGGTTGATATCGCTTTTGATGTACTCGGCAAGCGTGCTCGAATCCGCATGATTCCCGAATGGATTCGCAAAAGCGCATTATGGTTTGCGCGGCACTTAGCCCCCAAATACGCCAGTGGCCCCTTAGAGTTTTTTATGACCGTTATGGCTAGGGATATGGTCGCGCCTAAATATGGTCATCGAACACTAAAAGCGCACTTCGAAACGCTATACAACAATCCCAAATAGTGCACAGAGTCTGCCGATGCCCCTTGCGTTATACAAATTGAAGCAATTCAGAGGGCGAATACCGCTCCGCTTCTTTGCCTTGAGCAATAAGATCGATCACTTTTAAGTGATTCATATCCCCAAACTCTGTAACTAGATAACGCCGAAATGCTTGCTCATTTGGCCACTTCCCGCGGACTGTGTAGCCTTCTTCTATGTCAAAATCTTCCGTTTCAAAAAAAGAAAAATCCGTCATACCAATGTTATGGCAATACAATACGAGATACATGCTGGCTCCTTTAAGTCTAAGAATGAAACATTTAAGTCCAAGATGCCTGTAGATGCAACCCATAACCTCGAAGTGATACACACTATTGCCGTAGGACAATATGTTTGTTCATTTACAATACATATTGGTCGCTTTTGGGCTATATAAAGGCAAGTAGGAATCTAGTGACCGCGTTTACGGAATCACAGCCACTCTCCCGCACACTGAAACTCGTTGTCAGACAAAAACGGTTTAGTTTCCTTTTTCCTCCAACTAACAACATTCGTCATTCTCACGAAAGTGAGGATCTCACAAAGCGCGTAGACAATTGAAAAAATTCGATTAAGTTAAGTAC
>NZ_JBHFOL010000006.1:0-262103 GCF_053544015.1 Vibrio sp. E150_011 | reverse complement strand
CTTTGTTATAAACAAAGTAGGCAAGCGAAAGTGCTGTCATGCCGTAGATAGCCCAAGCATGGAAACCCCAGTGGAAAACGGCAGCGCCAAGTGCTAATTCACGTCCTTCAGGCGTGTATGGCTCAACACCTAAAGGTGTACCAAACCAATTTGTATAGAACGCAGTTGGCTCTGCTACGCCCCAAAAAATAAGTCCAATTCCCATTCCTGCCGCGAATAACATGGCGATCCAAGACATGGTGGAGTAATCCGTGGTGGCACTGTCACCACCCAAGCGAATTTTGCCTAATGGGGAAAACGCGATCCCAAGAGCGAAAATTAGCATAATATTTGCGGTCCACATAAACACGAAGTCGAACTTAGATAAGGCGGCGGCCTTTACTGAATCAATAGCGGCTTTTGCATCGGCGGGTGAAAGAATCAATAGTGCAACAATGAACAGAATGGACAAACCAGCGGATGCGGTGAATACGGTGTTATGAACATCCATTCCCCATTTGGTGATATTGTCTTGACCGACTTGATAGTCTGTAGAATCTATACTGTATTTTTTTGACTTAAACTTCATAACTTAGAGGTTTTTTAATCGCAAAAGCGACTATAAAAACCAACTCCATGTTTGATTAGAAATGGATTGGATTGTTAATAAATAAAAGGAAATTTGTAATCTGACCTTTATTAACGTGGTATCGCAGTGCAGTTAGCTCCGAGAAAATGACGCAATCATACGCACGATTGCTCGAGGGTGGCGCGAAACGATATTTTAGGGGAGGTTAGTCACCTTGATACATTGTAAATCAATGCTATTTATCGCATTCAACCCCACGATTTGACATTGACAATCATATTGATAATACCGGGTATCGTAGAACGGTTATTCCTACAATGAGAGGTTGCTGGAGCTTTCCTTAGTTAGCTCTTTAGTGATTTGATACAATATTTTCCGGTGAATCACTGGTTTATCATTTAAGGAAACACACGCATAAACTGACCATATTACGTCACGCAACCGTTACGAGCGCCATTATGCCTGATTCTTAGTCTTTGAGGGAACGTACTTTGTTAGTAGTTATGATTGGGTTGATTTCAATCATTATTTATAGTGATTCCAGAGGGTTTCAGTGAGAGGGCGGCAAAGCGAGGGCGATGCCCCCACTTTGTGCTCATATATTTAATTAACCGTTCGGCTCAATTTGAGGCTTGCGGCCCATGCTAAAATGCCGATAGAGGCATAAATGGCAATGTTAATCCAACCTGCCTCAGGGAGAGCACTAAATGGATTATGAGCAAGAATAGCATGCAATGGCAAAGAGAAAATCGCTGAGAAGAACTGATCGACACCATAATAGTTAAATATTGCAATTGGCATCCAGCGTAAAGCGTAAATGGCAATTAAGATAACCAACAGTGGTGACTTGACCTTCTGAGAAATGGCCATTGCAGCGAGTGCCAAGGGTAACAATAAGACGCCTGCAACGACCATTCTCAATAAAAACTCAATCCAATTGATGAACACGTAGCCCAGTGACGCTTGACGATACAGCAGCGCTAACTGATGCTCAGTCGAGACATTAAGAACCCAAAGCATTAAGTCTGCAAAAAAGACCAGTATTGAACACACTAAAGGAATGACGAGTAAACCAAAGACTAGCTTCACGAGATGTGTTTTAACATCACTGACGGGCATACTACGCCAAAACATAATACTGCCCTCTGAACGTTCTTTACGCAGTGTTCTGGGAAAATATTGTGTGCCTAGTAAGATCGACAGTAATCCCACTCCGCCCGCGATCAGCATATTTATATCATCACCCATACTCATATGGATGTCGCTGACGTCGCCGCTTACGTCCATTTGGAAAAATAGGTTGTCTTGCAGCGTTGCGCTGCCGATCAAACTGATAAAAAGTAATAAACCACAAGCAAACATAAACAAAGGAATACGTGTGACCAATGGGTTTTCTAACCACTCTTTGCGTAACATGGCGATGATTGAACGCATTATATGGTCTCCTTTTGCAAGGCCAGGAATAGATCTGCTAGTTTCACACCATATATGCTCCCCAGTCCTTCAACTTGGGCGGCATATTGAGAGGAAAGCAGCCATTTGGTGGTACCGAGTCCTTTTTGTGAGGACAGGGGATTCATGGAGTTGATGTGATCGTGGTGCTCGTCGCGAGCATCAAGGATAAAGTAATCTTCACTGATACTGTCCATTGAGGCTTGTAACACTGGGCGGCCATGTTTGAGGATCAAGACATCGGTGAGCAGATGTTCAATCTCCGCTACTTCGTGACTGGCAATAATCAGTGCGCGTTCACCATCATGGAACCATTCCAACAAGTGGCGATAAAACGTATCTCGGTAGACTAAATCTAACCCTAGAGTAGGTTCATCTAAGATCAAGATTTGAGTATTTGTGGCAATGACGATGGCCAAATGCAATTGTACCTTCATTCCTTTTGAGAGTGATTTGATACGTGTGCGAGCTTTTATGTCAGTTTGACTTAGTAGCGAATCCGCTTTGTCACGACTAAACCCAGGATGGACACCTTGGGTATAATTAAGAAGCTGGGCAACGGTCATCCAACCTGGCAGCACGTTGACATCGGATATATAAGACAAGCTTTGCATGATTTTATCGCGCTGCTTAATGGGTTCAAAACCATTAATGCGAATCATACCTTGGTATTCATGCGTGCCGAGTAGGGCATTAATAAGGGTCGATTTACCTGCGCCATTGTGACCGAGCAAACCAAGAACTTGCCCCGCATGCAAATCAAAACTAACGTCATGCAGAGCGTCTCCCTGCTGGCGATATTGTTTGGAAGCGTGTTGTACGCTGACTAATGCGTTCATTGGTCACCTTTAGTGTCTGATTTTTCTATATGTGGTGTTAACTGTTGGATAAATTCTTCAAGTGACATCCCCAAGCGTTGCAACGTGGCAGCGATTTGTGGAAGTTGCTGTTCAAGAAAACGCGCTTTTTCATCGGCAAGTAGCTGATGGACGGCGCCTTGAGCGACAAACATACCCTGACCCCGTTTTTTTTCGACCAAACCCTCATCCACGAGCAACTGATAGCCTTTCATTACGGTCAGATGGTTGATTTTCATATCTGACGAAATACTGCGAACGGATGGCAAAGCGTCGCCTTCTTGCCAGATTCCTTGCAGAATTTGTTGAGTGATTTGATCGGCCAACTGACGAAAAATCGGTTGGCGATCATGCCAATGCGTCATGTATGACTTCCTATCTGATTTGGTGTTATATATATGTATAACACCAAGGGTGTGTAAAAGAAAGATAAATCGATTCCACGACTTCAGTGGGGTTGAAGTGTGTCGCCCGAAAGGTATCGTTTTAATGATGTGTGTTTTTTTCGTAGCCGTTAGTGATTCAATGGTAGGTGTGACTATTAAGTGGCATTAACTTGATTAGCAATGGGCATTGAATCAATGGTCTTCACATTATTTTTGCCGTGCTTCTTAATGTCGTACATGGCTTGGTCGGCTTTTTGATAAATATCTTCGAAACGATGTCCCCCCTTCTGAAAGAGACAAATACCGATACTCATCCCAATGTCGACATTATCAAGGCTCTGATTTATAGCAGGAATAATGGACAGAAACAGTTGCTCGCAAAGCGTCGTGAGCTCTACTTGTTCTGAGTAGGTGCATAATATAACAAATTCATCGCCACCAATGCGCCCTATGTGAGAGTGCTTTGGGGCCAATTCAGTTAGACTTTTTGCGATGTTGATAAGTACGGTATCACCAATGTGATGGCCTAAATTGTCGTTAACCGCTTTAAAATTGTCGATATCAAAAAATATCATGGCTGATTTTTGTAACGTATCTGATTGCTCGCCGAAAAACGCGCTGTCCGCGATGGCCGTTCGATTTAATAGTCCGGTAAGTGGATCGGTTGAGGCCAGTTTTGTCAGTTGTTGCTCATAACGTTTTTCTTTTGTGATATCGATGTGAGTGCCCATCATACGAAGAGGCGCTCCACATGAGTCATATTCAACGATTCGCCCTCGGTCATAAATCCAGCTATCGCTGCCATTATTGTGAATCATGCGGTGGACCACTTCGTATAAATCGGTTTTTCCCGCTAAATGATCGTTTAATGCGCCGACCGCAAGGTCGTAATCATCTGGGTGCAGATTGTTTTTCCACGTTTCTACGGTAGCGGCTGACTCGTTAGGTTGGTAGCCGAGCATTTGGCCCCATTCCATGTTGAAAATGGTAAGAGTACCGGATGGGATGTGTTGCTCCCACAAACAAAGCCCATTGCTATCGAGTGCAGCATTTAACTTTTCTTGAAGACGAGCGTTTTTACGCCTAAGCGCCTCGTTTTCCTTTTCCAAGTGAGCAATCTTTTTTAGATACGCTTCCATGCTATCCAGACCAAGTGAAAGTAGAGTAGACAATATACGAAAGCTACGCCGCGGTTGCTATGATCAGCTTTCTATAATGGCGATATGTCCGATTAATCGTGAAGCGAGTCAACATTTACTCCCAATCGCGATGTTACTACCAAGAATCAGCAGGCCATTATGTTTTTTTAATTAGCTCTAGGTGTATTTGAGGTGTGACTACTTCATCCATTTGTCGACGGGTGCTTTCAGAGTTTGAAATAACTGCTTTACTTAAACTTAGGTTTAAGTATTAGCATGGATTGTGTTGCGTACAGACACACTCAAGGAGAGAAAAAATGATTCAACTCGAACATGTCAATCTAGTGGTAAAGGATATCCCGGAAATGTTGACCTTTTACCAAGCGGCATTCCCACACTGGTCTATTCGTGATGAGGGAAAAGGGGACTGGAATGGTAAGCCGCGGAACTGGCTGCATTTTGGTGACGATTATCAATATATTGCGCTAAGTGACAATGGTGAAGGGGGCAATCGCGATTTATCTGGACATCAGGTCGGTCTCGCTCATTTTGCCTATGTGACTGATAATATCGACAGTGTTATAGCTAGGCTGAACCAAGCGGGATTTCAGGTAGCAAAACCCGGTGCGAAAGAACCTTACCGAAAAAATAGTTATTTTATTGATCCTGCAGGATTTGAAATCGAGTTCGTGGAATACCTAACTGATGACCCTAAGCTACGTAATCGTTCCAGCTAAGGCTACTGGCAGTCAATGTCAACGCATGACAGAAGGCGGCATATGGCTAATTAGTTCTCTGTCAGTTCTAGTGGTCACCTACCCAGCCAAAAGGCCAGTAAAAGCCGTAATGCCAATCAGTTAATCGAAAATAACAGATTGAACGATCCTTCCATAATGTCAAAATCCGAGTGTTACCTTAGCTCTCGGATTTTGCAACAGAACCATTAATAAGTAATACAACTGAAATGACGTAACTGTGTGAACGTTGATATCAGCGCCAAAACTAGGTGAACGTTTTTACTTCACTGTGTTCGTTGATCAAGGATATGATTCTTGGTTTACCACCAACACTCACCACATGCTTTGAGGCGATTTCAAGTGCTGCCACACACGTCGCATAAGTCGAGTGTTCGCGGTCTTGATTGAGTGCTGCGAGTGCACCCATAGCAACTTCAGCACCAGACCCTACGGACGCGTAATTGGAATGAATCTGCAACACTGAAAAATCATCTTGGATTTCAAATATGATGCTTCTGACGATGACGAGGAACGAACCACCGACTTTGACGGTGTGCTCTTGATTGCCAAAGTTACCTTTAATAAATAAGTCAATGACGGCTGGGACAAATTTATTGACCATATAGGCCATAATATCTTGTGTCTCAGGGTCGAGTGGTGGAATGTTAAAGGAAAACTCTAAGAGTTGTCCCATTCGCCAAGATGTCGTGTAACCAATTAAGAACTCGCCCGATTTAAAGACTTTTCGATTAGTAACAACGCGGCACTTTTTTTCTCCTGATGACAAAGAATCAGAGCCCATAAACATGTCTCCATCATCATTTACGACGGCAACAATACAAGTCATGAAATTTACCTTAAAGTTTTGCGGATAGAGAATCTCTTGAGTTCTAGTTAAAGCGGTAGCCTACATCGACTAACCATTGCCCTGATTTTAATCCATTTGTTTCCTTCGAGTACCCAACACCAGTCATAAAGTGCTCGCCAAATTCTCCTTTGACTCCTGCCGACGCAACAAAACTGTTGTCTTTTTCGTCTTGGCTTCCGGCAGATACTTTGTCCCATGACCAACCAGCTGTAACGTACGGTTTAACTACGATAGAGTCGGTGGCATGATACGGGACACCAAACCCTACTGCTGCTTGGTACCGGACGAGGTCAATGGATTGTGTTTCAAGGGTGCCATTTTGACTGTTGAATGAATCGTTTGACGTTGTGGTTACTCGAAAATCAGTGAACAGGTTCTCTTTCATCGATGGGACAATATAACCCTGTGAATAGACCGAATAGCCTTTGAGCGTTTCGCCATGACTACTGTCGGTCGCATAGCCCCCACCAATCGTAATTCCAGAAAAAGCGTCGCTGATGGCTCCTGCATGGCTCACTCCTGAGATTAAGCTGAGACAAATGAGCGCGAGTGAAGAATGCTTCATGATAATGACCTTTGTAGTGAATGTGGACGTAGTATCAGGGGAATGATGAAAATAAAAGAGGAAGAGTGTGATATTGGCGTTGCATCTTTTATTTTGATTCTTAAACTTAACCTTATGAAGGGGTAAGTGAGGCTTGCCAGTTTGTTGCAAGGTCCCATTTTCAACATGACTTCAAACTAAATCGGTTACAGTGTTTAAAGCTCTAGTCAAGATGATAGTGATCGACCAGATGAGTGGGTGGCGTCGATTTCATCCTCGTTGCCATCATGTCATTCAAGTGCGCTCACTAACCTCAATTCGAGCCTTACGTCTATGCGATGTTCGATACGCTCATTTAGTTCAGTTCAACACCTCGTTCATTTGTTCTAGATTTCGCTCATAAATATCACGAAATAGACACAGGGTTGGCTTGTGCATCGTCAGGAAGACTATTCGATGGTTTAGGAAGCGCCGTCGGCACGGAGAGCAAACAGGATATTGAAAGGATGCAACCCTTACTAGGATAGGTAATGAACTGAGGAAGGCTGTGGGCACTTTGGACACTGCTTAGGAAGAGTGAGGTAAGCTAACGAGGATGGTTAGCGGGTAAGGAACACTATTTGGGACACCGCTAGGATGGCGATGAACGGAATAAGCTGACGGATTTCAGCATTTCTGTCATGGATTGATGTATGGAGCATCTTTAGTAGCGGGATTGCTGCGAGTAAGAGTTATAACCCGAAGCCGCAAGGTCTTGGGGTTTTTCTTTTTCGGCAATACCTCACGCACACACTATTGGACTACGGCCTCATAGTTTGTCATTTTCTAATCCCTCAAAATTAGGCCGTCATCCTTGGAAACGAGGGTCTACCAACGCGTACTACTCACATAAAATAGAAACGAATTCCGAAAAATAGACTCATACCGCGCTGATGAAGATCCCCTTTTTTCAAGGGGGGACGGTTTATTTTGATTAATGAGAGCAGTCACGCTTTTAGACAAAAGCTATCCTTAATCAGTAATAAAAATATCTAAGAATTCGTCATTCCTTTGAAGAAAGGAATCTACCGACAACCCTCTCGGAACCACAAGAGTATCATATGGTGGCTAGCTTAGTTTTGCCCCATTATGAGCCAGAACACGAAAAAGAGGTTGTTCAATCAGCCTCTAGATTTTTGCCAGTACGCACTAAGTGCCGTTACGTTAAATCTCTATAGCGTAGCTACTTAATGCGGCTATACCTCTGTGAATATACCCTCAACAACTTACTTGGTATTATTACCCTATATTTTTTTGTGAGTTACTTTTATCATGTTTGATTTTTTTTCGTCAGCCCATGCTGAACAGAGAGCAGTTTTGTTTGAAGGCAGTGAGGAGCTTTCAGTCAAAACAGCTCATTTAATGCTAAGCCGTCTCCACACTGATTATTACAACGATACCGAAAGAGAAAGGGCTACATACGTATTAGCTAAGCTAGGATATTTAGATGCAGGCAATAAACGAGAAAGCAAAGATAGAGAAAACTCTTTGTTAGAGCAAGCGAATGAAACTATCCGTAAAGCTAACCAACGAATAAATGAACTGAAATCTTTACTTAGTGAGGCTGAGAGGGATATTAACTCTCTGACTCAGGAAAATACCAACTTGAGAAGTCAACAACCTGAGTCTAACTGCACTTTAACAGAGCGCGATATTCTTGGGTATGAGTCGTTACCCAGTAGGCACGAACTTAGAAGGCGCTATAAAAGCCTAGCATCGCTTCATCACCCAGATAAAGGTGGAAGCAAACCGATGATGCAACGAATTAACGACTCATATGATAAATTGAAGAACGAAGTGACATCATAAACTGTTCAATAAAATTGGCTTGAATAAGTGATCTGCACCAGTAAAGCTGGACATTAGCCTAAGAGAAAAACGTTATCAAACCTCTCAAAAATCGGTAGTAAATCCGTAAGTTAATCATCAAAAACCACGCTTCCATGCACCTAAAACGCGCTAGGCGTGATTTTAACAAGAAATACTTGGCTAGTTACCCCAAAACCATTTTGAAAGTTTGTGACGGTTTTGAGCGTTGATAAGTAGATCTCTTATACTTTTTTTAAAATGTTCGAACTTGCTATGAAAGTCTCATTTTAACAAGTTTCAACAGAAGACTTTCTTGTGGACAGCAAGCTCACTTTTGTCCAAGAATGTGCCCGTTCGGTTTTCATGAACGCAGAATAAATTCTGGCATGTTACTGCCCGACAAATAAAACTAACCGTCATCCCCTTGAAAAAGGGGATCTCATTCAGCGGGTTGCGAACTCGATGAACTTAACTTAATCGAATTTTTTCAATTGTCTATGCGCTTTGTGAGATCCTCACTTTCGCGAGGATGACGAATGTTGTTAGTTGGAGAAAAAAGGAACCTAAACCGTTTATGTCCATAAACGTGCCAGTTCGGTTTTCATCAACGCAGAATAAATTGTGGCATGTGACTCCTCCACAAATAAAAACTAATCGTCATCCCCTTGAAAAAGGGGATCTTCATCAGCGCGTTGTAAAGCTATTCGGGTGTCATTCGTTTCGATTTAAGCGAGTCACACGCTGATGAAGATCCTCGTCTGCACGAGGATGACGGCATAATAGGGATGGGTTAAAGAGCAATAGGCTAAGAGCGCTAGGTCTAAAAACGAGTTTCAGTGTGCGGGGAGTGGCTTTGATTCCGTAAACGCTGTGAGTAGATTTCTGCCTGCGTAGGAATGACCATATTTGGACTCGGGTACTGGTTATTGTAATAAAGACCCAACGCCGACAACCGTCGGTAAATCAATACATTGAGTAATACCTTGGTTATTCAAAGTTCATTGTTAACCAGTTTCTGAACCTTTAAGATTTTCGAACGATAATCATGCTTGTTATGCCATGTGTTAGAATACCTGCAATTAACGACCGGAAAGCAGCCATGGCAAATCCCGAATACACAGAGAAATTAGACACACATGATAAAATAAGTGTTTGCTTGTATCGCACTGGCATCAGTTTGTTTGCTGTTGCGATGTTCGCTTATTCGTTGGTTGCCTCTAGCATGATCGGCGTATTTTCGCTGTCCCCCTTTGTGGCATTGGCTACTGTCATGACGCTTTGTGTCGCTAGCGCCCTAACTGCCGGTAATTTGCACGTGTACAGTAAGCATGTTCGTAGCATTATAGTGGGGGCAACATGGATTGGGTTATTGGTCATGTTGTTTGGTGGAATCGACGTATCATCGTGGATTGCATTGGGCTTTTTGTTTGTTACTTTTTCCGGTGTCGCGCTAAAAGAATCCTTTTGCTTCAAGGTATATGGGCTTAAATTTGTCCCCGTTTTACTAGCATTGAATACGCTATTTATTGGGCAAGGTTATTGGCAAGGCGTAATGGTGTGCTCTGCGGTCGTTGGAATAATTATGACTTACCTTGCCATTCAAAAATGGAGAATGCCGCTGCACTTTGATATCGGTATCAAGGCAAATTATGAGGTGTGAAGACCGCCATTAATGTTCAGGTTTACATTTTGCTCGTCAAGCCTCGTTTGAACGACTTAAGCCGTTAATGAATGTGGTGTTTTAGGCAAGGAAAGTCTGGTCGACTCGGCAATGCATTGCGTGTATCGTCTAAAACAATTGAGTAAATAAGGTATAAATCATGAGTGGTACAACCCGAGCTAATATTCACCCAGGGCTAGAAGTAAAGATTGTTCTGAAGCAGGATCAACGAAGTGGGACATTGACGTCGGGAGTAGTGAAAGACCTTTTGACCAAATCGCCTAGTCACCCTCATGGTATTAAAGTCCGCCTTGAGAGTGGTGAAGTGGGTCGTGTAAAAGTGATCATCGACTAGTTACTTTGGCCTAGGGCATTTGGTTGACTCGATGATGCTTTTATTACCGAGTCAACATTCCTTATCGTGTATATATTCAGTCTTTCTTTTCAATCGTGATTTCTAGCGTTTTGCTGTTCCCAGCAAACCACTTCTGAACATATAAAGAACCAACAATTGGCGCAGTACCTTCTTCAGGTACTTCCTTGTAGCGCACACTGTTTTTTGTCTCTTTCTCATATTCAAATTGAACGATTTTCTTTGCCATGGGTCATTCCTGTTTAATGCTTGTTATCGTAATAGTGTTTTAAAGTGAGGAGTCAAACAACGGCGCTTGAGAGCTTACCAACTATGATAAATGCGCTGCACTATTACGTTTTAATATGTTGTGACTATATCAAAATCATGGTCAACAATCGATAATCTCTCGTCTTGGCAACATCGTATTAACTTGCGAATGAATGGTTATGACTATATGTCTCTTAGGCTTGTGCGAGATCGCTTACGCTTCCGTGAGTGAAGGGTAGGAATGGTATTGCGAATATGAGTTATCTATGAAGGTAACTATCTGTTATTTAGCGTTATATTATTCATTGTCGTTTTTTGAGTGTTTTTTTTACATCCTAGTAACACGTCAATTTATCGTGACTCCATTATTATATCTCTTGTCGACAGGATAGCGACACGGAACAGGAAAGGCTCAAGGAATGGGCATCGTCAGGAAGACGATTCGATGGTTTAGGAAGCGCCGTCGGCACGGAGAGCAAACAGGACATTGAAAGGATGCAACCGTTACTAGGATAGGTAACGAACTAAGGAAGGCAGTGGACACTTTTGGATGAAGTAGGGAACAAGCATCAGGATAGATGCCATGGACACCGCTTAGGAAAGAGTGAGATAAGCTAACGAGGATGGTTAGCGGGTAAGGAACACCATTTGGGACACCGCTAGGATGGCGATGAACGGAATAAGCTGACGGATTTCAGCATTACTGTCATGGATTGATGCATGGAGCACCTTTAGTAGCGGGATTGCTGCGAGTAAGAGTTATAACCCCGAAGCCGAAAGGTCTCGGGGTTTTTCTTTTTATTGCTGCTTAATGGATGGGTTGTCGCTAATTTTGGCAAGTTTATAAATGGTAATGGCATTGATAAGTCAAAACTACGTGAACATATGGTGTTGTTTTTAGAAGAACTCATGCCAGTGTGCGATCAGTTTGGACTCAAGTTAGCGCTTCATCCCGATGATCTTTCATGAAGCGTCACACCTAGAAGGTGATGTGGATATGTATAACGTCATTAACGCACTGCTTAAAGAAGAAAAGCGTCGTAAAGATGATGGGCAAGTCCGAATGATCCCAATGCGTCCCGATCATGGCCACCAAATGATTGATGACCTCAAGAAAAAGACTAACCCTGGCTATTCATGCATCGGACGATTAAAAGGCTTAGCTGAAATTCGAGGCTTAGAATTGGCATTGAGAAAAACGTTCTACGAGTAACCGAAAAGGTGTAACAATAGGCGTTTTAATGGCTAATCATGTTTGATTAGCCATTTTTTTAACTGAAGATCAATGTCGCCAGTAAGCCGCGTTCGTTATCTTGAATAGAGCACTTCATTAATTTAATTGGGTTTCTATCTAAAGGCTAATTCTAAGGATGATAATTAGGAGCGAAGTTGCTGGTCTACAACTGATAGTTGACCTCTATGCGATGATCGCCGTTTTCGATTGAGGTATGTTCTGACCAGTTCGCAAAATAACGTATGTTTAAGCGAGCGTTTATTTGATAAGACGCCGAAAACTCGTGAGTCAATACGTTCCCACCACCGGCCATACCGCTATCCATATACTCTTGAGAACCGGATAATGTCGTCATCCACATCGGATTGTAATTTAGCCAAATGTTATCAGTGATCGCGAGTTTACTATAAGCACCCACAACAGCGAATGTACCGGGAACATGGTACCCAGAATCTGCATCGTTAGCGAATGAAACGCCTGCTCCTGCCAACGGGTACAGATTCAAGGGACCATATTGGGGTAACGCTTGGATCAAACTGTACGAAGCCGTTCCACTTTCGTTGTTGAGATCATAAGCAATGTCAATTTGGTTTCCGCGCCCGTTAGTAAGGTCAACACCAAAGTTTCGGAAGCGGAAAGAGTCAATAGAATCATTGGCGGTATCTGACCAACCTAAGGCCTCGCCACCTATTCCTTTTAGCTCAATAATATTCATAGCGGCCGTGGTTTCTTTTCCCGTATCGTATGTTTGGCCGACTTTTAAGTTAATACCTTTATTGGTGTAACCCGCGCCAATCTGAGTAAATACAGCGAGTGGGTCAGACATGTCTTGGAGGTCGTCTTCATCTTGGGCGAAGGTATCATTCGCATATATCAAAGGCATACTGATGGCTAAAATGCTGAGCATCGTACTTTTACGACATACGTGATTTAATTTAAGAAGGTTGCCGAGATCTGTGCTGAGGGTATGGTTGGAGGTGCCAGTCATGTTGTTACATTATCATTGTTTAAGGATGCGCTATGGTAATGGAGGATGCGCTTTCTAAGTAGAGACCGACACTTACTTCAACTATTAATCATATTAATACTGGTCAAAAAGAAAACAATAAGTTAATTATCGTTTGGCAAGAGGGAAGCGAGTAAATGCCCATTTCCCTCTGTTGTCTAAACCATCGTGCGATTACTTACGGACGACATGTTTATGTTCTGGTTTTTGTGACTGGTTATTAGATAATCGTCGCCAACATAAGCAAGCTCGGAGTCGAGAAAACACCATGTTGCTTTGAATGTGAGCGCTCATGTTTTGCCATTGTGGATCGGAAGAGAGACGTTTTAGTTCCACTAGGTCTGTTTTATGTCGTAGCCGCTGGTATATCAATTTGCGTGCAAGCGACCACTGCTTTCGCTTTAGAGACAGCACAAACGCTATCAGTGGCGGCAGTGGGTGAGTTCGATAGTAGTCGCGTATACCGCGAACGCCTGCTGCTGCTAACCCGCCGACTAACACAATAGCGATGACGTATACCCAATATGCTTTTATCCACGAGGAGAAAGTGTGGCGAACCTGGAACTTGGCCCCTTCTAAATATAAGTGTTCGAGTTTTTGCGTGTCAGTGTTCCAAAATGTAATCTCAATCGGCGCTAAGATTAACGGTCCACCTTTTTGAATCACATAGTTACGTTCTTCTTGTCGCTCCGATAGGTAGTGAGTTCGAACCCGGGAGTCGTTGAGAAAAATAGGCTTGTCGTAATAGTCAGCAGAGCCAGTCCAAGGCGTTGGGAGGAGCGTTGGAAGTAACATCGCTAAGCTATTATCAGCATGGAGATACACGGTTCGAGTGATACTGTCACCAACTGAAAGTGTATCGTCTGACTGACGCCAAACCTGTTTCAAATCGGCGCGACTTGCGACTAACGTCGATTGATTTTGAGCAAAATCTGCCACGGGCATTTGAGCGGTAAAGTAGAGTGGTCGAGTCCGAAAGGTGGTCCTGACATCCTCCCCATTTTGTGCGCTAAACTGCACTTTTACGTCAACCGCCGGGATTGTATAGCGTCCACTTTTATGTGGATAAATAGGGATCTGCCAACGTTGATGCGACCAGCTTTCTCCTCCTTTTCGACGGTTAAAATTAGTTGCTGCCAAATCACCTTGCGGGATGATTAGATTAGGAACGTTGATGTTGCTAATTTGCGTCCCAGCAGTAAACCAACGCGATGTAGCGACTTCAATGTACATAAAAACAACTTCATTGATAGAGGTTGGTGTCGTGGTGTTGTCGCTACTTAACCAGCTACGAATCATGACGTCTTGTTCGTCGCCTTTCTCTACCGCTGAGTGAACGAGAGTCGGGTAGGAAAAACACAGGGCCAAAATAGCAATAAAACGTGATAAGTTCCGCCAGTTTTTCATAGTGTATTATCTCGTAATTGGAGAGCAAACTTTCGCTGGAGAAACAACGCAGGATTAGCTTCTACGCGCAGAAGCCATTGCTTTGTCATCTCGGGGTTTGTAGATAAATCATCAGCTGTGATTTGTAATTGAATTTTTGAATCAGGCATGACCTCTTGGTCGTGCCCGTCTGCCGTTTGTGGTTGATCGGCAGGCAACGAAAAAGACGTTTCGCTTTGCCCTTCATCACTTCGCCCCTGTCCTTCACTAAAATCATTAATAAACTGAATAAAGTCAGAGACGACCTTAAGATTAAGAGCAATACTTTCGTCATCCGGATATTGCTTATGGAGCGTGTCGTAGAGTTTCCTAGCCGCTACATACTCTCGTTGTCCAATTAACGCGAGTCCGAGATTAAATTGACAATCCACGTCATCAAATGCGACCCAAATCTCTGCAGCTCGTTTGTAGTCACCCGCGAGAAAATACGCATTGGCTTTGTGCTTGGGTGAAACAAAATACAAGGCTGCAAGCTTAGGGTTGTCGTGCATAAGATACCATTGCCCGAGTTGATCGGGGGTGATCCACAATCCTACAAAAAAATCTACCGCACGGGCTAGCCCTGTCTGTGTTGTCTCTCCTGATGCAGGATTACCAGGCTCTCCATCCTGTGCGCTAGCCTGAGGGCTAAAGCAAAGGCTGGTAGTAATGAGCCCTAAAATACACCACTGTACGACCCAACCTCGTTTGAACCATAAAAGGTAAAGAAATGCTAAAGGAAACAACAAGTAATAACCATTGTCTTGCCAAGGAAGCGTTGAATCGCTATTCAACTCAGTGTTCAGTCTGATTAAATCTGCGATTGCTACTACATCAGAGTTATCCGGCGTCACCTGATACAAATATGCGCCTGTTTGACTGGCTAGACTTTGCAATTGATGGGTGTCGCTGTTGCCGTTCACCGATAGCATAATCAGTTGATGACGGCTGTTGGTAAAATAATGAAGAACTTGCTCTGTCTCTTCAGCGGGTATTCCATCGGTGATCAGTAATACACTAGTAGGGACGGCTAAATCTTGCAGTTGGGAAGTGATAACGGGCAGTGATCGGCTGACTCTTTTTCCCTTGATGGGCATAATATCTGGTGACACTGCTTCGAGAAAAGGAGTGATAACATATGGGTCTTCTGTTAAAGGCATAGCTAAGTGCGATGAACCTGCATAAACAATCAGTCCAGTTTTCCCTCCTTGGCGCAGAGCGATTAAGTCTTGAATCTTATGCTTGCTTCGCTCAAGTCGTGTTGGCGCTACATCTAGATTTAACATGCTTTGGCTACTATCGAGCACAATCAACAGTGCCGATTTATTTTGTTCAAGCGGTGATGGTTGACGCTGCCATGTTGGGCCTGCGCAAATGATTACCGCCAGTGTCATGACCAAGGCCAGTACTTTTAACGGAAGTTGTGCTCGCCAATTAGAGTGGTTGATAGTCAATGCTTGTTCTAAGTGCTTTGGCAGCGAATGACATGCCTTTTTGGGACGATTATTTTTCCAACTAACCCAGAATAACACGCCAATGAATGGCAAAAGTAGTAGCCACTCAGGGCGGATAAAGTGGAATTGTTTTATTAGTAACGTTACGTCAAGTGAATTAAACACGGCGCTGACTCCACACGGATAAACCAATAAACAACGTGCTGATCATCAGTGATAATCCTATAAAGAAGTGGTGTATAGATTGTTTCGGTCGAAACGGTTTACTTTCAAATTTAGAGGGTTCCAATTCACTGATTACATCATATGCTTGTGCTAGGGACGTCGTATCTAGCGCTTGGAAAGCTTGTCCGCCAGATTCGAAAGCAATGTCTCTAATGACATCCATATCCATCGCTTCATCACCAATGGTGTCGGGGTTGCCAATGGCAATAACGTGCAGCTTTATACCCGCTATTTTTGCCATTTTTGCTGCCTCGACGGGCGACACATCGCTTCCGGTATCGTTGCCATCAGTGAGAATAATGGCGACCTTGTCTCGAGTCACTGACGTCGATGTATCGATGTCAGGAGTGAATGCTTTAATAGTTAATCCAATCGCATCGCCTAGATGGGTACTTTCACCTGCCATACCAACATCCGTTTGATTAAGCAGTTCAAGCCACACGGTTTGATCTGTGGTAAAAGGGGTTTGAATGAAAGCGGCATCACCGAAAAGAATGAGTCCAAGTCGATCTCCTTGACGCTGGGTGACGAAGTCGGTCAGTACGTGCTTTGCGGCATCAAGTCGGCTGATTTTTTTATTGTTTTGATCGGAAAAGTCAGTATTAGCCATCGAACCAGATAAGTCGGTCACGACCATGATATCTCGGCCAAAAAATGTTTGTTGTTGTGTTGCACCAAGGATAATGGGCTGTGTCATCGCAATGACGAGGATTATCCAGTTTAATAACAATAAAAACCGTTGTGACTGAGTCGGTTTAAGTTGACTGGCCCCCTTTGTTGGACGTATTGGTAATACATCGGCAAGAACAGAGAGAAAAGGGACTTTGATAGCGGTTTTTTTTGTTTGGAATGGTGGCGCCCAGCGCATGACAAATAGTGGCGCAGGTAGTAACCAAAGCCAAAGTGGGGCACCAAAAGTTAAGTTAGACCAAATATCGCTCATGAATTTGCCTTTGCTGTCGGATGATTTCGCAGCCAATATTCGGTACGTCGATACAATTCCTGCGACTGTTCTTCAGTCAGAACATAAATAGGATTAAACAAGCTGCGCTGCCATTGATGGCCCATCGCATCGTTAAATAGTGCGTGGGAGGAGGGAGAATAATCATCAAGCCACTGTAATAAAGCTTGGCCTTGTAAAGGCGCTGTCGCACCATCAATGATGGTTGAAACGTGTTTAATCAGCCTAAATAATCCCTCTGGGTCATTGGTGTGCGCAAGATTTTGCTTTAGAAATGCCAATGCCTGCCGTCTATAGCGATTCTCTTTATAACGGACATAAGCCTTGTAAAGCCGCAAGGCCATATATAAGAGGGCGCACACAGTAACGAATGTCCACCCGGGTGCTAATGGAAAAATAGACAATGTTTCAGGCGGTTTAATTGCTGCCATTTTGCTAAATAGAAAAGCGCCATTGGATTCACTCATGATCATGATGCGTTTCCTATCGTATTCGTATTAGGCGTCATAACTTGAGAAAATTGCTTAATATGTTGCCCACTGGTATCTAATTCAAGCACACGTAGCTTTTGCCCATTCATGATCTGCGTAACGTCCTTATAGGATTGAGCAAATCGATTAAGTAAACCGTGTTGTGCGGTGTTTGCGAGCTTAGTCGAATCAATGTTTAATTGCAGATCGCCATCACTCATGACGAAACCCATCAGTTGATTGATATGGTGAGGTTTCTCCATCGGGTCTGTGATCATTACTGCTAGTACGTCGTTGTGGCCCTGTAAAACTTTGAGTGATTGCAAACTGCGATGGTCTAATTCTAACCAGTCACTTAATATAATGATGCTCGTTTGTTTAGGTTGTTTTTGCGCCAAGTGTGTAATGAGCTTGCTAAATGACATAGGTTGGCTTGTTGACGGTGTTGACGTTAACAATTGATTGGCGGTTGCTAGCGCTGCGACTTGGGCTAGTGCCGCTTTGCTGGATCGTGTGGTTGCGAATTCCGCGATCTTATCATCTTGTAAAAGCGTTAAGTTAACGCGGTCTTGGTCGTCAATGACGCGCCAAGTAATTAATGCTGCCACTTCGGCTGCGACGACGGATTTCATGGTATCGACTGAGGCAAAATACATACTGCTACGCTGATCGACACAAATAATTACTCGTCTATCGTGTTCCTCGTTGTAGCAGCGAACGTGAGGTTTACCGGTGCGTAAGGTCGTTGGCCAATCCATGTTTCGGATATCATCGCCCTGTGTGTAGTGTCGCAGCTCCTCAAAATCTAAACCTTGACCACGAGAGGTCGAAGAATGGCTGCCAGTGATGATGCTCGTATTAGTCAAACCATGTTTAAGGGAAAAATCGCGGCTGCTCGTTTTGAGCTTCACTAGTTGCGGTAAATGGCACTCAAGACGAGGGTCGTGATTATTGATAGGCATGTGATCGTCTCCATTACCCAATCAATACGTGATCGAGTAATTCGTTTAAGACGTCAGACGGCTTAACGCCATCCGCAATCGCATCAAATGTTAGTGAGATACGGTGTCCTAATACCGGCAGTGCGACAGCCCGCACGTCATCGGGCTCGATATAATCACGACCTTGCAACCAGGCGTGCGCACGAGCACAACGATCTAACGCGATTGAAGCCCTAGGGCTTGCGCCTATGGAAATCCAACGAGATAGCGATGAATTAGGGTAGCGAGTTGGGTGCCTTGTTGCCATCACGAGGGCAACGCTATAGGTTTCGACTAATTCCGAGGCGTGTAACGTAGGCAACGCCTGGCGAGCTATCATGACGGCATTAAGATCAAACGTTGGGTCGTTGTGGTGAGGTTGTTCGTGAGTAGAACTCAGTTCTGAACGGACTAATCGAACAATAGCAAGTTCTGCTTGGTCATCTGGATAATCCACTTGAACTTTGAGTTCAAATCGGTCCATCTGTGCCTCGGGCAGCGGGTAAGTGCCATCTTGCTCTATTGGATTTTGAGTCGCCATGACCAAGAATACATCAGGTAATGGGTGTGTTTTACTACCAATGGTCACGGTCTGTTCAGCCATTGCTTCTAATAATGCTGCCTGAACTTTTGCTGGGGCTCGATTAATTTCGTCGGCGAGGACAATGTTGTTGAAAATAGGTCCCGGCTGGAACTCGAGTCCGAGTTCACTGCCTTTTTCTCTATAAATATTGGTCCCAGTGACGTCAGATGGCAACAGGTCTGGGGTAAATTGGATACGTCCGAAGTCCACATTTAATGCTCGAGAAAATGCTTTGATGGCGCGAGTTTTCGCTGTGCCAGGAAGCCCTTCTAACAGGATATGACCCTGAGTAATCAAGGCAATGATCAGTGCATTGACGACGTGCGATTGGCCAATCAACTCTTGGTCAAGTTGATGTGATAACGACGAAAAAGCGGCTTGTGCGTCGGAAGAAGTGATTGGGGGCATAAAATGAGCCTTAAATAGAAGTAATTGATTAAATTGAATTATTACGTCGGATTAACGCGACTAAACCGTTCAAAATGGGATCGGCGTAGTCGTAAAAGGCTTTAAACCCAGAACACAAGTAGTTGAGGCCTTCTTCTCCTTTGGCTGTGGTCAGCAATCTGTCCTTGGGGCAACCTCCCCAGCAAAGCGATAAGTGATCACATTCGACGCACTGTGTTGGGAGGCTATCTCGTTTGGCCATCCCAAAGGCTTCTTGGCGAGTCGAGAAAACGAGATTATTGAGTGTTTCTGTATTGACGTTTCCAAGTTGATATTGAGGATAGACATAGTGATCACATGAATAAATACTGCCATCGTGTTCTAATGCAACGCCCTTACCACAGAACTCAGCCGTTGTGCATAATTGAGAAGGCAAGCCCATTTTTTGAGCGACTGCTGTTTCAAAGTAATTGACGAGAACCTTGCCTAAATCGTGATTGATCCATTCTTCAAAAATAGTGGTGAGGAAATGGCCCCAATCTTTTGGTGTCACAGACCAATCAGTCACGGGGTGGTGAACTTGTGTCGAAAAAATTACGTCACTGTTTTGCATCAGCGCCGTGTTTCTGTCCCAAAATTGAGGAGCAGTTTGCGTAAAGTCTGAGGCTTCGACACACGGGGTAAACTGCACGTAATTAGCACCTAACTCTTGCGTCAAGAACCGATATACCGTTAAAGGGTGCTTAGCATTTTCTCTATTTACGACCGTCAGTGCGTTAAAGGGGATTTTATATTTCTGTAGTAATCGAGCGGCTTTCATTACACGGTCGAAGGTTGGTTTACCAGAGCGCGTGACGCGATAGATATCATGTAAATCGCGCGGTCCATCGATCGACAAGCCAACTAAGAATTGATGTTTCTTTAGAAAAACACACCATTCCTCGTTAATTAGCAACCCGTTTGTTTGCAGGTCGTTTTGAATAACGACACCTGTTGGTTGATATTTCTTCTGCAAAGCGATGATTTTTTTATAGTAGTCGATACCGAGCATCGTCGGCTCACCACCTTGCCATGAAAAAATGATTTCCTTGCTATCTTGACTGTTAATATAGCTTTCGATGAAGCGCTCTAGTGTCTCATCATCCATGCGAGGTTGCTTTGGTTGGTGTAGCAATCCCTCTTTATGAAGATAAAAGCAATATTGACAATCAATGTTGCATTTGGAACCCCCTGGTTTAGCCATCACGTGAAATCTACGCAGGTACTTGGGGGTGTCAGTAATGTCCTTTTCTGCAGTTCTTAAAGGGCTAAGCTGGGTTTGGGTAGAGTCTTTCATTGAAACTTTTTGCATGAGAAAACCTCAAATACAAATGGTGCGTTAAACACACCATTTGTATTAAGTGAACGTACTTTGGTTATAAAAGTATTTTTTTAACGACGATTTTAACTATTTGGTTGGCGTGAAACTGCCTGGTTCCATGCGAGGAGGGAACTCTTTGAATGTTTCCATAACATCCGCGACGGCTTCTTTTGCGTAACCTAGAAGGTATAAACGTTCATACATCCATTGGTCATAACCAATGCCATATTCGCCACTTTCAAATGGGTCAATTTCGAGATCGAAAATTAACGGCACACGAAGTTTAGTGAAAGGCTGCTTCCACATCTCAATCCCCGTGTTGTGCTCTTGAATCATAAAGTGAAATTTCCAGCGGTCGTGACGTACTGCAAGAAGATCGCCGTCATCACTCCAATAGTAGAAACGTTCACGCGCACTTTTTTCGGTTTTACCTTGAATCATTTCTGTCTGATCGTAGCCATCGAGATGAACTTTGTATTGGCGTCCATTTAACTCGCGGCCTTTCAACAACTCTTCTTTGATCTCGCTATTCCCGGCAGCAGCCATTAATGTAGGAACAAAATCTTCAAGTGACATCATGCCGTTGACGGTAGAATTTGCAGGGATTTTTCCTTTCCAGCTCATTAATGCAGGCACTCGGAAGCCACCTTCCCAGCCCGTGGCTTTTTCTCCACGGAATGGGGATGAAGCGGCATCTGGCCACGTCCCTTTCATTGGTCCGTTATCTGTCGTGTAGATAATGATAGTATTATCGTCGATGCCAAGGTCGGTGATCTTATCGAGAAGCTGCCCAACTTGTTCGTCATGTTCAATCATGCCGTCTGCATAGAAACCTAAACCACTACGGCCCGAGTTTTCTTCACCAACATGGGTAAAGTTGTGCATGCGTGAGGTATTAACCCAAGTAAAGAATGGCTTGTCATCTTCCACTTGTCGTTCAATAAAGTCTTCAGCGGCTGCAAGAAACTCTTGGTCAACGGTTTCCATTCGTTTGCGAGTCAAAGGACCTGAATCTTCAATTTTGCCGTCAACCGTTGAACGAATCACGCCGCGAGGCGCAAATTTCTCTGTGAACGAGGCATCTTGAGGGTAATCCGTGTTTTCTGGTTCCTCTTCAGCATTTAAGTGGTAGAGGTTGCCAAAAAACTCGTCGAAACCATGGGCAGTGGGAAGAAACTCATCACGATCGCCCAAATGGTTTTTACCAAATTGGCCCGTCGCATATCCGTACTCTTTTAACATCGTCGCAAGAGTAGGGTCTTCTTTAGAAATACCTTCTTTAGCACCAGGCATACCAACTTTTGAAAGACCGGTACGCTTAGGCATTTGGCCCGTGATGAAAGCCGAGCGCCCAGCCGTAGAGCTTTGTTGTGCATAAAACTCGGTGAATTTTGTACCCTCATTGGCGATGCGATCGATATTTGGCGTTTTATACCCCAACATTCCTTGGTTATATGTACTGAGGTTAAAGTAGCCAATATCATCGCCAAAAATAACGAGGATGTTTGGTTTATCTGCGGCGGTTGCGTTGGCTGAGAGAGTACCAGCTGCAAGCGCACAAGCCGTCGCGAGCTTCTTCTTAGTCAGAGATTTCAAGTGAACAGTCCTTTACTGATTTATGATTCGGACATGGTAATAAAGCTGGCGAGGACTGAGTAGATAGTGCCAATTACTTCTAGTATTAATATGGTTTATACTAGAAGTAATTGGTCTCTGACTTTTTACTTGGGTAAATTAATGTCTAGAACCCCGTTTAGCGACGTTTAGTCACGGCCAGAATGTAAGAGTGCTGAAGATGATTGATCTGAATTTAATACGAACTTTTATAGTAGTACACGAACATCTCTCGTTTACTAAAGCCGCAAATCAGCTTGAGGTGACACAACCGGCGGTGAGCTCTGCGATCAAACGATTGGAGAAGTCATTAGGTTATACTTTGTTTTTGCGTAAAGGGCAGAAAATTGTCCCGACTTCATCCGCTGACCATGCGGCGCAGCATTTCAAAGATGCTTTAGGGGTCATTTACGGGACGATTAACAATGATCGTAAGTTAATCGTTCATTGTGATGAGATCGCACTTAATATTATTAACGATATTAATGGCTTGCAATTGGTCGAAAAGCCTTACGATACCTCAGAGATTTTTGACCTTTTTAGAACTCAAAAAGCAGACATAGTGGTTGATGCTTTAGTGAATCACAACAGTACGCTAATTGCCGAACCATTGCTAAACGACCCATTATATGTAGTTTGTAGAGAAAACCATCCGCGTATTAATGGTACGTGTACTGAAGCGCAGTTTTATAACGAAAATCATATCCTACTTACTAGACACAGAAACGGTCTTACGGGATTTGAGTTACTTGCACAAGGTGGTGTGCAAGCACGTAATTCAATGATATCAGTCTCTTCTTTAGCGGAGATACTGCTTCAAGTTCAATGTTCCAATAATATTGGAATCGTGTCGAGTTCATTTGCTCACCGTTGGGGGCCAGTCTTAGGGCTACAAGTATTAGAAATGCCGATAAATATTAAGCCTGTAGAGTACAAGATGTTTTATCACAAACAGTACAAATCCGACCCACAACATAAAGAGGGTAGAGATAAAATAAAAGCGGCATTCATGAATGCATTAGCTAGGTAGTCGATAACATATAGGCGTTGTATAACAACGATGGGGCGTGATCAATAACAGTACAGTCATTTGCCAATTGCTATTAGTTACGAAAATATTGTAGAGAAACTCGATATCATGAGTTTTAAATTAGGGATGGAAATGTATCAATAAACTCTCATTAAAGAGAGTTTATTGATTTTGGGATGACTATGGATTACACACCTCTACCGCCGTTTGTCCCTTGCTAACGATTGAGCTTAACTCCTCGGTAAGAGGAGAGTCAGTGAACAGGTAAGTCGCTTTGCTGATCGGACCCAACTCAATGGAACCCTTTGGTATAAACTTAGTCGAGTCCAATGCAACCATTATGTGTCGTGCTGACTTCATGACGGTTTGTGTAATAAGTGTCTCGCTGAGATCATATTCGAGTAACGTTCCATCGACATCAATGGAGGCTGCACTTGTGATGAGGTAGTCGAATCTAAAGTTAGAAATAAAATCCATTGCTTCTGTTCCAACAATACCTCCATTGAATGCTTTTACCTTGCCACTTGGTATCAACACATCAAATGTTTTGTTACCGTGTAACACATTGGCCACACGTAAACTATTAGTAATGATCTGCAGATTATTCTTATTAAGAAGGTGGCTAGCAATAACCTCAGCGGTTGTACCTATGGTAATAAAAACGGTTGAGTTATCAGGAATAATGTCCGCAATTCGTTTTGCAATCGCATTTTTTTGATCGGTCTCTGACACTTTACGAACTTCATAATCTAGGTTCGTTTTCGTTGATGGAGAACTGGCACCACCATGATGGCGAATAACCAAGCGATCTTCACTGAGCTTTTTAATATCACGACGAATGGTTTGCGTCGAGACGTCTAACATTTCCGCCAGTTCTTCAACAGTGTAATAGCCTTTGTCGTCAACTAGCTGCAATAACTTATCTTGTCTTGGATTAGTCACGATAACCCTTCTTTTTTATTATTTGTTTACAATATTAATGTCTACGTCTTTTCGGTTCGGGATACCTTCACGACCACCAAGTTTTTGGCACTTGAGGGCTGCGACAGTATTAGAAAAGATAATAGATTGACGCGTTTCCATTTGCTCTGCCACGGCGACAGCAAGGGCTCCGTGAAAAACATCTCCAGCACCTGTAGTGTCGACGACGTCTACTTTGAGGCCTACTTGATGAGCGAGTTCGCCGTTTTCAAGCCAGTAACATCCTTTTGAACCGACTGTAACATAAACTCTGCCGGGTGTCTTTTTTTGAGCGAGTTTGAGGCCTTCTATAGGATCCTTTGTTCCTGTGAATTTTTCCAGTCCTGGTTCGCTAAATGCAACGTGATCGGCTAATTTAACAAGAACATCAATGGGTTCGGGCGTTAGGTCTGCATCGAGAACCGAAGGTATCCCGAATTTTTTTGCTTGTTCTAAAGCATATTTTGCCCCTTCCAACCAACGAACATCTGTAAGAATTGTGGAATATGTCGAAAAATCAACATTTTTTAACGGCGTAATATCTTTCGATAAAGACTCGTCTTGGTAGTTGATGATCATTCGTTCACCCTCGTTGTCCACGATCACGGCGGAGAATGCTGATGAAGCACCGGGAATTTTTATAGTACGGTCAACACCAACGCCGTATCCCGCTAACTCAGATAGCATGGTATCTGCCACACCATCACAACCCACGCGACCAATAAAATCAACACTATGGCCAAGTTTCGCAACGGCTACCGATGCGGTCGCTGCTGGGCCACCACCCACTTCAAAATAATTGTGTGCAACATACTTCCCACCAGAGTTTGGAAGCTGAGAAACCAATTGGACCCGGTCTAATACTGTAATACCAACACAAGCTATCGCCATCATTTATCTCTTATTGTTTTTACATCATTGGAAAATAAGGAGTGCCGCTTCGCGCGTTTTCTTTGCATGCTTTTGTTTTTAGCTCGTTAGGCTTTAACGCTACCATTCATCGCGCCATCAACCATAGCAAAGTAACCCTTAACGCTATCTCGAATGCGACGAGCTTAAAGTCAGCTCATGGACACTATTATAAAGCGCAAAATCAGTTTGGATGAGAGTATTCTCACAAAAAGACAATAAATGGACATAAAACAACAAAATGTGACAAGTGTTGTGGTTATAAACTCTCGAATGATTATAGTAAATAGCAATTCAACAACTATAACCAACAACAGTTAAGGATTTTTCATGGCAACAGTAGGATTTATCGGTCTTGGTCAAATGGGTAGCCCTATGGCTGCAAATCTCATTAAAGGTGGGCACTCATTACGTGTGTTTGACGTGAATAAAGACGCGGTTAGCCGTATGGTTGAATTGGGGGCAATCGCAGCGTCGTCACCAGCCGAAGCGGCAACCGATGCCGAATTTGTTATTACCATGCTACCCAATGGGGCGTTAGTAAGAGAGGTCCTTTTTGGTGATGGAGGTGTGACAGAGCGCCTAGATACGCAAGCTCTACTTATTGATATGTCGACGATTCATCCATTTGAAACTGATGCCTTGATTAAAGATATGTCGAGTGAAGGTTATTCAATGATGGAAGCGCCAGTGGGGCGTACATCTGATCATGCAATCAAAGGCGAATTGTTAATTCTGGCTGGTGGAACCGCGAAACAAATTGCTAAAGCACTGCCTCTATTTGATTGCATGGGCTCTGAAACTATTGACGCTGGTGGTCCAGGGAAAGGAATTAGGGTCAAGATCATTAATAACTACATGAGTATTGCGCTCAATGCATTATCTGCTGAAGCGGCAACGCTGTCAGAAGCGATTGGACTTGAGTTTGATGCTGCGATGAAAGTGATGAGCGGCACCCCTGCGGGTAAAGGACACTTCACAACAACATGGCCTGGTAAGGTGCTTGCTGGCGACTTATCTCCTGCATTTATGGTTGACCTCGCACATAAAGATTTAGGGATTGCCCTTGATCTAGCGAATCAAGTGAATGTACCTATGCCTTGCGGTGCGGCATCGCGTGAGTTGTATAGTATCGCTCGAGCTGCTGGGCGCGGACGCCAAGACTGGACGTCTATATTCGAACAGCTTCGTGTTACTTCCGGCCTTGAAGCAAAAATCCAATAATAAATATTAGAGGCCATAACGTGAAAATTACGGTAGAGAATTGGGGTCAAGTCGAAGGCCAAGCATTGCCAGTCAAACTATTTACCCTAGAAAATCGACACGGTTTGAAAGTGCAAGTCACAAACTACGGCTGCATCGTGACCTCAATTGAAGCCCCCGACCGAGAGGGTGCGAAGGCGAACGTGGTTTTAGGTTATGACAACTTAGAACAATACCTAAAAGGGCACCCGTTCTTTGGTGCTGTCGCCGGGCGTTATGCTAACCGTATTAAAGATGGTCGCTATGAACTCGATGGTGAAAGCTTTCAATTGGAGACCAATGAACCGCCAACTCGCCAACATTTACATGGCGGAACGAAAGGCTTTGATAAGTACGTTTGGGATTTTTCGATTGAAGAACAACCTGAAGCAATTTATCTGCATCTCAGTCGAGTTTCTGTGGATGGTGAGTCAGGCTATGGCGGGACGATGAATGTCACTCACTCGGTGGGGTTGGATGAAGGCAATCAACTCCATTACAACTTCAAAGCAATGACCGACAAACCGACCGTTGTCAATTTAGTCAATCACAGCTACTACAACTTGGGTGGCCATGATTCGGGCGCTGTAGATGAGCATGAACTTGTACTTCATGCCAATCTATACACGCCAACGACTGAGGAGATGATTCCTACTGGCGAAATAAAGTCAGTAAAAGACACGGGGCTCGATTTTACTACCGCCACTCGAATTGGGTCGGGTGAATACGATCATAATTTTGTCCTGAATGGGTGTAAACGAGAGGGTGAGTACCATTACGCTGCGGAACTATATGACGCGCATAGTGGGCGGATGATGACGGTGTTAAGCACCCAGCCTGCTGTTCAGTTTTATAACGGTTTTAAGTTATCAAACAAAGCATGGTTAGGCCGTCATGGTCGACATTATAAAGCACGGGAAGGTCTATGTTTGGAAACGCAACATTTCCCCGACAGCCCAAATCAGCCACACTTTCCAAGTGTGCGCTTGAATCCTGGTGAAGTGTTCGAAGAAAAAACCATTCACCGCTTCTCCGTAAAATAACAACTCTCAGTTATCACTTAAGGGTGAGTTCTCGCCCTTATTTAGGATTTAATTATGGATATCACCGTTATTCTTGTCTCCTTAATCATTGCATTAGGGGGCTTTACACAAGGCTTGACCGGGTTTGGGTTAGCGCTCGTTTCTGTACCATTACTTTCGCTGGTTATCGATGCAAAAATGGCGGTCCCCATCGCTGGAATATTTGGCTGGTTAGTAACGTTTCCGATTGTTTGGAAAATGCGTCATTCCATCCAATACAAAGTGGGATTAATTCTTGTTGCAGGGTCATTACCGGCATCATTTGTTGGCGCAAAACTGTTGGCGAGTCTGCCGTCACAATACATCTTGATTACGATGGGGGTGGTATTGATCTTATCGAGTATTCATTCGATGAGAAGTGCTAAGCCTGCGTTCTCAAAGACCTCGGTACCGGTGACCGTAGGGACTGGTTTTGCTTCTGGCGTATTAGGGGCGAGTGTTGGTGAGGCTGGTCCGCCGGTGATCGCTTACACATCAATGCAACCTTGGACAGCCGATCAGGCGAAGTCGACGCTGGTGTTCTTTTTCATGTTGCAAATGATAGGGGCGATTGCGAGCTTTTGGAATGAGGGCTTGATTACGCCTGACGTACAAGAGCTGGTTTTATCCGCGATGCCTGCTTTTCTTGTCGGTATGACTGGCGGCATGGTGGGCTACCACTTTCTACAAAAATACAAAATCAACTACCACCACATCGTGCATGGCCTACTTCTTGTCATTGGTTGTGTGCTAGTGATCAAAAATGTCCATATTTGATTATTTGTGTCACAAAAATGATGGTCAATTAACATAATTCAACGCTGCTGACTGGTAACGTCAGTAACAATAAAAATAACGAGGAAATACCCTATGAAATGGATTAATACCCGATCCCATAATGCTTGGTTGGATACAGAAACTGACCGAATTTTTGAATTTGGAAGAAATGCTGTCGTCCCTAATGGGTTTGGTTGGATTGGTAATAACGGCAACGTTCGCGAAGAAATGGGAACACGTTTGTGGATCACTGCTCGTATGTTGCATTGTTATTCTCTAGCCGCATTAATGGGAAGACCTGGGGCGTTTGATCTAGTGGAACATGGGATCGCGGCACTTGAAGGGCCTCTTAAAGACGATACTCATGGTGGTTGGTATGCAACCATTGATAACGAAGGCAATGGTATCGTTGATGCCTCGAAACAGGGCTATCAACACTGCTTCGTATTATTAGGGGCGGCGAGTGCCGTGACGACGGGTCACCCACGTGCTCGCGCTCTTTTAGACGAGTCAATTGCTGTGATTGAAAAGTACTTTTGGAACGAAGAAGAACAGATGGTACTTGAATCTTGGGATGAAGCGTTCTCTGAGACAGAAGACTACCGTGGCGGTAATGCCAGCATGCATGCGGTTGAGGCATTTCTTATTGTATATGACGTGACTAAAGATAAAAAGTGGCTAGACCGAGCGCTCCATATCACTGAATTCATGATTCATAAAACGGCGAAAAATCTGAGTTATCGTGTTAATGAACATTTCGACTCTAGTTGGAATCCACTACCGGACTACAACAAAGATACGCCTGCAAGTCATTTTCGTGCTTACGGCGGTACACCGGGCCATTGGATTGAATGGGGCCGTCTAATCTGCCACCTTCGAGCAACGTTGCTTGAAATTGGAGCCGAGACACCAGAGTGGTTACTGGAAGATGCGAAAGGGCTGTTTGATGCAACCGTGCGCGACGCGTGGGCCGTGGATGGGGCCCCAGGTTTTGTCTATTCAGTGGATTGGGATGGTAAACCCGTGGTACGTGAGCGTATTCGTTGGGCTCCTGTCGAAGCTATTGGTACCGCTTATGCGCTTTTCACGGTCACTGGCGATAAAAAATACGAAGAATTCTATCAAACTTGGTGGGATTACTGTCGTACTTATCTTATTGATTATGAGGGGTGTTCCTGGTGGCAGGAGCTTGATGTAAACAACCAAGCTGGCACAAGTAAAGTCTGGGACGGTAAACAAGACATCTATCATTTGATGCACTGCTTAGTTATCCCTAGGCTGCCGTTAACGCCTGGATTAGCGCCTGCACTAGCAGAAGGTCGCTTAGACGAAAGTATGCGCTAACCTCTCAGAAACGCTTTGTTAACGTTTACACTTGATGATTTCATGAAGATGACAACCTTTGGTTGTCATCTTTTTTTTATGTTCACTTTTGTAGATCACGAGATTTTGTACATATGGACATTTAAACTGTGTCTCAACACTCACTTTTGTCCTAATTTGTACGTTTGTGTTGGAAAGTGATACATATCTAACAGAATTGAGCGCTTTAGACTGATAATTTATCACCACGACGAACGAAAAGTTAATTCAATAGGACGACTTAAAATGCCTTACGTATCTGGTAAAACGATGATCAATGAAGCATGGAACAATGGCTATGCTATCGGTGCTTTCACTGCACATAACCTTGAAACGATTAAAGCGGTATTGCTTGCAGGTCAAGAAGAGCAATCACCGATTATGATTCAAATTGGCCAAAAGGCGATTAACGAAATGGGCATGAAACCATTGCGTGATGCTATTGATTCACTGATAGAGCACCACCAAATTTCAGTCCCTATTTGTATCCATCTAGACCACAGCCGTAAATTTGAACAATGTATGGAAGCTGCGACTCGCGATTTTCAATCGTTGATGTTTGATGGTTCTGCGCTGCCATTTGAAGATAATATTCGAATCACTAAAGCGGTTGTCGATGTCGCCGCAGCGCTTGGCCTGGGTTCGGAAGGAGAGATTGGTAAAATTGGTGGTACAGAAGACGACATCACCGTTGACGAAAAAGACGCGATGATTACCACGGTAGAAGAAGCGTTAGATTTTTCTGAGCGTACCGGTGTTGACTATTTAGCGGTGTCGATTGGCACTGCGCACGGCGTTTACAAAACGACCCCAGAGCTAAAATTTGAGCGATTGTCTGAAATTAAAGAAGCCGTCAAAAAACCGATTGTTTTGCATGGCGGTTCGGGTGTGCCAGACGACCAGGTCCTAGAAGCGGTTAAGCGTGGCGTGGCAAAAATTAATGTTGATACAGAGCTTCGTCAGGGTTTCATTGATGGGATTCAAGCGCATTGGAAAGAGCGTGGAACCGATTACATTCTGGCAGATGTAATGAACACAGGTATCGACTCAATGAAAGAAGTTGTACAACATAAAATTCGTTTATTCGGTTCTAACGGAAAAGCGGCATAACAAGCCTCTAAATGTCTCTTATGTGACATAAACCCTACAAAAAACGACATGTTGTGTCTGCTTGTGAATGAAATCACGGATTAGATTAATTAACTAGGTTATCAATAGAAACTCAGTAAACGATATGTCGTTTTAATAACTATACCAATATTGGTTTGATGGTGATTTTGTGCTTAAAGCTATAGAAAGTGCATTAAACAAAGTGAATGCACCACTTGCAAAAGTAACCGCTCATATTTCTGGAATTTTATTGTTGATAATGACAATTATTGTTCTTCTACAAGTTTTTTGTCGTTATGTTCTCAATATTCCTTTGAGTTGGACTGACGAATCTTCAAGATTTTTAATGATATACATGACTTATTTGTGTCTTCCGATTATTTATTTAGAAGACAAGAATATCGCAATGACATTTGTAACGGATAAGTTAAAAGGGCGCCGAATTTATGAGGTATTCATGATGCTAACGCACCTTATCGCGCTTGTTCTTTTTTCTATCTGGATTTACTTCGGGTATGCGTTTTTCAAGACAGGGTCGGTAATGGCCGATAGTCTGCCGATACCGATGTTCGTAATTTACGCGATACCGCCGGTTATGCTGACAGTGTCATGTTCGTTCGCTATCCAGAAATTAGTTGCTTCAATTCATCAGTTTATTCACTTTAAACCAGAACAAGAAAAATTGGTTTCAGCTGAAGTAGCGGAATAATAGGTGTTGTTATGATTTCTCCAGTTTTTTTACTTTATTTTCTATTTTTCTTAATTGTTGGTGTGCCAGTTTTATTTGCACTTGGGTTAGCGCCAGTAATTACTTTTTTTCAGAATGACCAAACATTATTTATTAATATGCTATACCAGCGTCTATATTCTGGTTTAGATAATTTTTTGTTGCTTGCATTGCCATTTTTCATGTTGGCAGGCGAATGTATGTCGAGTGGCGGCATTACCCCTCGTATTATTTCGTTTGCACAGACTCGTGTTCAACACCTTAAAGGTGGGTTAGGGCATGTAGTCATCCTAGCGGCGACGTTGTTTGGTGCACTAACGGGCTCAGCGGTAGCGGCCACCTCAGCGATTGGCAATATGTTAATCCCAGAGATGTCTAAATACCGTTACGACAAAGCTTACTCTGCTGCTTTGACCGCCGCCGCTACCGTGTTAGGTACGATTATTCCGCCGTCAGGTATCATGCTGATCTACGCTTTTGTCATGAATACATCAGTGGCAGCAATGTTCTTATCAGGGATTGTTCCAGGCTTTATCTTCTGTGTTGGTTTAATGATCGTTAACCGTATTCAGATTCGTCATTATCCAGAGGTTCAACCAATGGAGAGGGCGACGAAGATAGAGCGTAGTAAAAGTCTAAAAATGGCTATTCTACCTTTGCTGACGCCCGTTATTATTCTAGGCGGCATCTACGGTGGCATCTTTACACCGACAGAAGCAGCTGCTGTTGCGGTGGCTTATGCCATTGTTATTTCGGTGTATGTTATTAAAGCAACCACCATTAAGGCCACGTACGTATTATTCTCGAAGGTCGCTGTTAACGCCGCTGCTATTTTGATTATCGTTGCTGCCGCAAGTGGATTTGCTTCTGCGATCAGCTTCTCTGGTATCTCAAATCATGTGTCTGAATTGATTAACGGTATTACAGATAATCCTTACTTGCTGTTCTTTATCATCAACATCTTTTTATTCATCGTAGGTATGTTTTTAGATGCAGGCCCTGCGATTCTGATTTTTGCTCCAATTATTGGCCCAATCATGATTAATGCGGGTATCGACCCAGTGCATTTTGGTGTTGTGATGTGTGCCAACCTATCGATTGGATTGGCGACACCGCCAATGGGTTTGGTGTTGTTTGTGGCATCCGGTGTATCAGGTGTGCCATTGCAGAAAATATCAAAGGCGATTATTCCGTTCTTAGCGGTTGAGTTCCTAATCATCTTTATGATTTCGTTCTTCCCGCAGCTCGTCATCGGATTACCAAAATTATTAGGCGTGATGTAACCCAGAGGCCAACGCTATCGGTGTTGGCTCTCAACTAATAAACAATAAATATTAATACCCCTACATGTGAAATATTGAAATAAATTAAATTATAACGATAAATTGAAAGGAACATCTTATGAAAAAGACACTTCTAGGATTAGCAGCAGCGGCAATGTTTACAGCGGGCGCAGTTAATGCGGCAGATTACAAGTTAACCGTCCCTCATGTTACCAATCTTGATGGTTACAACCACCAATCACTATTGGTGTTTAAAAACTACGTAGAGTCGCGTTCTAATGGCCAAATCAGTGTCGATATTTATCCTTCTGGTCAACTATGTGGTAACGCTAAAGAGTGTATTGCTGGGGTTCAAGCTGGCATGTTTGATTACTTCCAAACGACGACGGCAGAGCTCGCAAACTTTTGGCAACCGGTAGGGGCATTTGACTTACCGTACTTATTGCCCAATGACCGTGTGGCGGAATGTGTGTATGACAATGAAAAATTCATTGGTGATGTACGTAGTGAAGTACTGAAAAAAGCGCCGAATGTGCGTCTGATGATGGTTTCAAACTCGGGTGGATGGCGAAATATTGCAACGACCAAGAAGCAAGTGAAAACACCAGATGATGTGAAAGGCCTAAAACTTCGTACGGTTCCAGCCAAGATTCAACAAGAACTTGTCAAAGATCTAGGTGGTTCGCCAACACCAATCGCCTGGCCTGAGGTCTATACTGCTTTGTCGACAGGCGTGGTTGATGGCACTAAAAATGGCATCGTTGATATTATCATGAATCGCTTCCATGAAAGCCTGAATTATATGATCTTAGACGGCCATGCGTACATGGGTGGGGCATGGGTATTTAACGACAACAAATTTAACTCATTCCCAGATGACCTGAAGAAAGTCGTTATTGATGGCATTTCTGCTCAAAATCAATACCTACGAGCGTATCCTAAGCACAAAGAATACTCAGCTTACGAAGAGTTTAAGAAAGCAGATGGCACCATCTATAATCCAACGGCTGCTGAAAAAGAAGCATTTAAAACGGCTTCAGCACCAGTTAAAGATTACTTCTTAAAATCTACAGGACCAGAAGGTCAGAAATGGTTACAGCGTTTTGAAAATGAGATCAAAACATGTGAAGCCGCGATTGATGCCGACTACAACTTACAATTCAAATAAACATACCATTTAGTTAGGGCGCACAATTGTGCGCCTTTTTTTAGCCTAAGAGTCGAATTATTGGAGATAACGATGGAACTGATTACCAGTGGAAATACGCTAACAATAAAACATAAAAATAGAACCGTATTTACGCACTCTCTACAAACACCCGCCCTATTTCTTGGTACTGGCGAAGGCAACTTCGATATGTACCGTGGGAACTTTGATATTACTGACTACGTTGTAGAGCGTCTGCCTTTGAGACAATTTGACGTCACAGAGGCAGGAGAGAACCGTTTTTGTATTACGTTTAAGTTTGACGGAAACGACGTTATTCGCATGATTGTGTCTGAAACGGAAGAAGGCCGCTTGCTGTCTGAATTTGAAGCGGTGGATCATTCATATAATCGTTTCTGGATCCGTGTTTCAGCTACACCTGATGAGCGAGTATTTGGCTGTGGTGAGCAACTGACTTATTTAAACCTACGTGGAAAAAACTTCCCATTATGGTCGAGTGAACCGGGTGTGGGTCGTAACAAAAATAGTTATGTAACTTGGCAAGCTGATGTGCATGATAGAGCTGGTGGCGATTATTACACCACGAACTATCCACAACCCACATTCGTATCGGACAAAAAGTACTTTTGCCATTTAGAAACCACTGCCTATGCGGATTTCAATTTCACAAACGATGATTTTCATGAGCTTCAGTGTTGGGATATCCCTCGTTATTTGCTGCTAGACAGCGAAGATAATTATTCAGACCTAATGGAAAACATTACGGGTGTATTTGGCCGACAACCAGAAATGCCAGAATGGGTATACAACGGCTTAATTATTGGGATCCAAGGTGGTACCGAGATCACCATTGAAAAGGTAGCAGCCGCGAAAGAAGCCGGTATCGAAGTCGCTGGAGCGTGGTGCCAAGATTGGCAAGGCATTAAGATGACCTCTTTTGGCAAGCGCTTGCAGTGGGATTGGCAGTGGAACAAAGAACTATACCCAGAGCTTGATAGTAAAATTCATCAAATGAAAGAAGAGGGCGTTCGCTTTCTTGGTTACATAAACCCGTATGTGCTCGAAGACTTTCCTCTATATAACGAAGCGAAAGAAAAAGGTTATTTGGCCACTCAACAAGATGGTTCTAAATATGTCGTCGATTTTGGTGAGTTTTACTGTGGTGTGGTTGATTTCACTAACCCAGATGCCTGCGAATGGTACAAGGGTGTGATTAAAACGAACATGATCGACTTTGGGCTTGATGGCTGGATGGGCGATTTTGGAGAATACTTACCGACAGATTGTGCATTGAGCAACGGAGTTAGTGCAGAAATAGAGCATAATAAATGGCCATATCGTTGGGCGAAAGTACAGCATGAAGCGATTGAAGAAGCGGGTAAAACGGATGATATCTTGTTCTTTATGCGAGCTGGTGGTACTGGGATTCAAGGGTATTGCCACACCTTATGGGGCGGAGATCAATCGGTCAACTGGTCTCTTGACGACGGTTTAGCGTCGGTGATTCCAGCGGCATTGTCTTCAGGGTTGATGGGGAACGGCATTCATCACAGCGATATTGGCGGATATACCACGTTACACGGTATGAAGCGAACGAAAGAACTGTTCCAGCGCTGGTCAGAAATGGCCGCATTCACTCCGATTATGCGCAGTCATGAAGGTAATAGACCTGGTGATAATCATCAATATGATACCGATGCTGAAACGTTAGCGCACCTAGCTAAAATGACGAAAGTGTTCAAGCATTTGAAGCCGTATATTAAAGAAGCTGTTGCCTTAAATGCGAAACAAGGTATGCCAGTACAGCGCCCGCTGTTTATGCATTACGAGCAGGAAGCTGAAACGTATGAGATTAAGTACCAGTACCTCTTTGGTCGAGATATCCTAGTTGCACCTGTCTACAACGAAGGCGAAACGGTTAAAACCGTGTATTTGCCAGAAGATAACTGGATTCATGCATGGACAGGGAAGGTGTTTACAGGAGGTTGGATTGATATTGATGCTCCAATTGGTGAACCTGCCGTGTTTTATAGAGAATCTTCATCGTATCGTACGTTGTTAGATGAAATAAAAACCATTTAAATCATAGGGTTACACTCTTGTTATATAGCCTCGCCGTTATCGCGAGGCTTTTTTGTAGTTAAAATTACAAAAATGTACATTTATGGACAAAATTAAGTTGACGAAGGTCACGTAAAGGTGCAAAATTGCGATATAAATCACATTGATTAGTCAATTTTACTCAACGTACCAAAGGCATCTGACATGAATAACACCGCAACGCTACAACAACCAATTCAACTGATTGATTCAAAAACTAAAATCGTCTTACGTGAAGTATTGTCATTGATGAAAATGGCATCTTTGGTTGCTGTCCCACTATTATTGCTTTCTCTGGCGTGGATTTAACCACTCACTGTACCGGAAAGCAGCGCACAAAGGATGTGCGTCCGTTATTGATAGTATTTTTCTAACTTCTAACTTCTAACTTCTAACTTCTAACCTCTAACTTCAGACGTCCAACTTGCGACGTTAACCGTGACCGTCCTATTGCTCATCGCTTGCTTTTAGCCAGCGGCTCCTCTTCAATGTATTTCCGTAAACTTTGTGCGCGGTGAACAATGGTTTTGGTGGATGAGATAACCGTGTTTGGCTGAATGTTTCTTTCACAAATCATCAAAACACCAACCCAGATCAGTGATGTATCGATTAGTTTAATATTGAGTTTGTCAGTGTGAATAGGATCACTCTAGCGTTCGAAATGTCGCGGTATCATAGTCGGTCCGCAACACTGAGCGTCTGCAACGGCGCCTAAATTGGTTTATCTATGCTGTCGATTGAAGACAATAAAAAGAAGTGGGACTTTTTTCAAAAGCATCACTGGGTATCACCTGACTTTATGCTGTCGCCGATCCTGGAATCTTGGGAAAGATGCGCTAAACAGTCGAGCCCTTACAACTGGTCCAAACCGCATATTGCTTCTGGCTATACGCTTAAATCTCTGATTAAGAGAAATGAGCGTGTTATTACCTCAGCCACCACAGTGATAGAAGACACCTACGACTTACTGCGAAGCGAAGAACTGGTTCTATTTGTGACGGACGATAGCGGCTGCGTGTTATTTAGTGTCGGGCATGATGCTTTGTTGCGTGAAGTCAGTGCGTTGGGTTTTAAGAAAGGCTGTTTTTTCTCAGAAGGGAAAATTGGTACCAACGCGATCAGTTTGACACTTAACACACATTTACCGACAGAAGTATTTGCAGCAGAGCATTTCAACCGTCATTTGCATTGTTACGCAACCACCGCCGCACCCATATTCGATACGTTTGGTCGCTTACGAGGAACCATCTCGTTATTCAAAAAAGCCACCGAGTACACAAAAGAAAACCACGTCATTATTGCGTCTTGTGCGAAAGAGATCGCGCTGCAGATCCACGTCCAAAATGAGCAAGAGACAATGAACCGGCTACTCAATGCTTACAATGCTACATTGGAGTGTATGGATGACGGGTTATTGTCTTGGAATGAAGATAATCGGATCACGATGGCTAATCACCAAGCCGAAGAATTACTCAATTTCAAAACCTTAGACATTATCGATAAAGACATCTTTTCGGTGGTTCGTTTTGCGCCAAATATCCAAAGAAGTATAGAAACACACAGCACGATTAGGCGTAAACAAACCATCGTTGAGGTAAATGGTGAATTTATCGAGTCGATTGTGACGTTGAAACCGTTGGTTGATGGCTCAAATCTATTATTCATTCATCCTATCGATAAAATTAGAGAACTTGCGCAACAGCAGATAGGGGGAAATGCTAAGTATACATTTGCCAATATTAATGCCCAGTCTCGCGGAATGAAGCATGTGTTAACGATTGCCAAACGTGCCGTTAAGTCAAAAGCACCTATCTTAATCAATGGCGAAGAAGGGGTAGGAAAATCCGATCTTGCTATGGCAATTCATAACGAAAGTAACGCAAAAAACGGCCCATTTATCACGCTGAATTGCCGCTCTTTGACATCCGAAGCCATGGTCAAAGAAATGCTTGGTTTTGATGACGAAGATGGTCAGGGTTTGCCTTCTAAGTTTGAGTTAGCGCATAACGGAACGTTATATTTGGAAAAGGTCGAATATTTGAGTCCAGAGTTGCAAGCGGTATTGCTGAAGTTACTAAAAACGGGTTTAGTGAGCCGTTGTGATAGTGCACGGTTAATACCGGTAAGCTTTCAACTTATTACCAGCACGTCGTCGGATATTAGTGAGTATGTTGCGAGGCGGTCTTTCGGGCGACAGCTGTATTATGAACTGTCCTCGAATGAGCTATCAATACCGCCGTTGAGAAAACGTAAAGAAGATATTGAACATCTTATAATGGTGATTATTCACAATTATGAAAAGCGTCACAATGTGGCGGTATCGATTGAAAAAACCGTGATGGACGCGTTAGTCAAGTTCAGCTGGGCGGGTAATAATTCTGAATTAAAAAGCCGAATGGAACGGATCCTTCTCAATCGCAGTGGCAACCTGATTACCTTAAGTGATATTCCTGAAGAGATTAAGCACAATTTAAGCGACGAAGGCAGTCGAGATGGAAAATCGATACTTACATTGGAAGACGTAGAAAAAAAAGCCATCATTCAAGCATGGAAAATATACGACGGAAAAATGCAAGATATGGCCAAAGCATTGGATATTGGTCGCACGACATTATGGAGAAAGATTCAAAAATATGGGCTTGAAGACACAGCACGTTAAAGGGTGATCTGCAATTTTCTCTGCGCTAATGACGACGACAAGAATAGACAAGAACGCCCTTAGTGCAAATAGGCATCGTTGATGCTGACAGCGTTAGGCTTAGCGTAAAGAGCGTTATTATACAGGGTGTATAACCATCGACTGATGCTGAATGTTTAACATCAACCGATGGGGCGAGTGGTTCCAGTGAGTCGACGATCAGTTGCTGCGAATGACTTTGGCAGGGTTGCCCACACACACTGTGTTAGAGGGTAAATCCTTTACTACGACGCTACCAGCGCCAACAACGACATTGTTTCCAATGGTTACGCCTGGACAGACCGTGACATTGGCGCCAAGCCAAACGTCATGACCAAGTGTTATCGGCAATGCTGATTCAATACCGGAAGCGCGTTCTTTTGCGTCAAGAGGGTGTATCGCGGTCGCGAGAATAACGCCTGGGCCAAGAAGGCAATTGTCACCTGCGGTAATCGTGTTGCAATCAAGAAATGTGCAGCCGTGGTTGGCATAAAACCCTTTGCCGACTTTAATGTTGTAACCATAATCACAATGAAATGGCACGTTGAGATCGGCATCGGTCTCATAGCCCAATAGTGAATTGATGGTATCAGGAATTGTGGGATCGTCAGGGTGGCTCTGGTTTAATTTAAAACACAATAACTTGGCGTTCGTACGCTCGGATTTTAGTGCTTGTTCACTAGGGTCATAATTAACACCGGACAGCATCTTTTGTTTTTCGTTCATAGGATGAATTGATATCACTTAAGTCAGAATAAAGGATAACAACGCAACAAGGTTGTATTGTCATCATTTGTTAAATGGTCTTTAGGTTGGTCGACTGCGGATGAAAAGTCTCTATTTATAACGTGCCAATGAGAGGCTTTCGACTTACATCAGTACTGATGACGAGGGACGCCACACAATCTGCCATTCCCTCGTTCTCTATATGTGTAAGATACAATTAGGTCCCTATCGTACGCTAATTATTGGCTTTTACACGTTCAAGCACAGAAGAGTCAGTGTGGGCAAATTCGCCGTCGTAGATCTTCAACATGGTGGATTGAGAGTACGTCAGTGTATCACCCTCTATGTTAAGGTTCATGGTAAACCCTGTTGTGCTTGCTTTTTGTTGCATAAAATTAGACTCAGCAACACCACGGTCTGACATGGTCAGTGTCATGTTATTGCCTGCCGGTCCTTCTGCGGTGACACAAGTGGTTCTTGGCACACAGAAAGAGTTATAAACGACCTGATTTTCTTGATCGTAAATGAAGTAACCGCGTTGATCATGAAATTTAGAGTCATCAGCTTTTCTAAAGACTTCTTGCTTGTAGTAGAGCGCCACTAGTGTTTGTTCACTCGCATTGACTGCGTCAGCGGCCACTTCAAAAGTCATGACTTCGTAAAATGGAGTAATTGCGGGTGCGCCTTTTCCCTGCTCTGTGCCGGCTTGAGCGGGAGAGAGATCAACCCCGGTGTCGACGGTTTTCCAAGTCCCCACGAGTTGTGCGAGAGGACCAAATTCGAGGCCATCTATCACGGTGTGGTCTGCTAGTGAAGAGAGAGAGAATAACGCTAATGTACCTACTGCTAGTGTTGAGACTAGTTTCATTATGCTGTCCTTAGTTTTTATTATATAAATTAGTTGTTTTTAATCAATGATGAGCGTTATTACCACGTTCTTTACGGATAAATTAATGCTGTGTTCATTTATATTTCGAGTACAAACTCAGCTCTAACTTCATCATTGTAAAACAACATTACTAGTTATTAAGTGGAGGAAAATTAATCCAAATCATTATTAAGATGATAAAAGAGATTTAATTGAAATTAATGTTTAATAAATGTAAGTTTTTATTTCCTTGGTGAATCAATAGCTGTGCTTAAATATTGCATTTATAATATATCTAATGTGTGCATTGGTTGGGTATTGTTTGGACATACATTATTTAACGGCACAAAAAAGGCCAGCTAGTGCTGACCTTGTCTTTTGGGCGTTGACGCCAATTAAGACATTATTATGAGTGGTACTATTGGCCTAATTGATGCGCAGTCAAAATAGCGGCAAATACGCTATCTGCGGTGACTGGAAAAGGCATGTTGTGAATGGTTTCACCTTCCGCGGTAGCACCTTCAGCAACTTCAAATAGTTTCTCTTTGTTGATCTCTTTGACACCCATATCAAACAAGTTGGTCGGTAATCCTACGTCGCGACAGAAAGTGAGCACGGTTTGGATTTCTTCCATTGGCGCATTTTCTAATACTAGTTGAACGAGGGTTCCGAATGCCACTTTTTCGCCGTGGTACAAGTGATGGCATTCTTCTAATTTGGTTAAACCATTATGGATGGCATGCGCTGCGGCGAGACCACTACTTTCAAACCCGATGCCACTAAGGTATGTGTTCGCTTCAATGATGTTTTCGACGGCAGTGGTACTTACGCCGTTTTCTACTGCGATTTTTGCTTTCACACCATCTTCAAGCAACGTCTCATAACACAGTTTTGCGAGCGCTTGTGCAGAGCGGGTCGGCGCGCCACCTGCCATCGTTGGTTTTCCTGATGTCATGTTTGCACGGGCTTCAAAGTACGTAGAAAGCGCGTCACCCATACCAGATACCAACAGCCTTACCGGTGCACCCGCAATGACTTTCGTATCCATTACGACCATATCTGGGTTTTGTGGGAACAGCAGATATTCTGCAAACTCACCTTCTGGGGTGTAGATAACAGCAAGCGCGCTTGTTGGAGCGTCGGTAGAGGCAATAGTAGGAACCACAACCACAGGGATCTTAGTATAGAAAGCAACAGATTTAGCAGTATCAAGCGTTTTACCACCACCAATGCCGATGATGACATCATTTTTCTGTGTTGCGCAGATATCCGTTAGACGGTCAATTTCTAAGCGTGAGCACTCACCATTAAATATGTCCATCGCAAGCGGCATGTCTTCTTTAATAAAGCTATCTTTTACTGTGTCGCCGACTAGGCCTGTTACGAACTCATCGGCAATCGCTAGAGGGTTTGCGCCGAGGGCTTTGACATATGTCGCAATAGAGCCTAATACGTTTTCACCTTGAACATACTTACTTGGGCTAATAATAATCTTGTCCATTTTTCTAGACCTTTTATTTTAAGTTAATAGTTATTTTTGTTTCAACGTTGGCTTCATCTTAAAGAGGGGCAGTGCATTATCGAAAGCATTTACCAAAGTGAGATCCGATTGTTTGACGTGGCTAACAAAGCGCGTTTCGGACGAGAATTGGATTTGGCAATTATGCAGGGTGAGATCACCAAAGCGTCATTTTACTGAAAGTTACGTTTCATTTTGGAACGTTTAATTTTGTTATTTGTTCCATTTTGGAACGATTTGTTTTTTATTGTCGAGTAGCCATTTATTTTTATGATGGATGAAAAGTTACCAGTATCCAATTAACGAACATAAAAATATAAGAGAAACAAAAGATGAAAAAATTAATTAATAGTGTCGAAGACGTTGTTAGAGAGCAGATGGAAGGTCTTGCCGCTTCTCGCCCTGAACTTAAAGTGAATTACGAGCCGCGTTATATGTGGCATGAAGAAACTCCGGGTCAAGTTGCCCTTGTTTCAGGCGGCGGTTGTGGTCATGAACCATTACATGCGGGCTTCATTGGCAAAGGTATGCTGACGGGGGCTTGTCCAGGTGAGGTGTTCACTTCGCCAACACCGGACCAAATGTATGAATGTGGTAACCAGGTGAATACGGGTGAGGGTGTGTTGTTTTTTATCAAGAACTACACCGGTGATGTTCTTAACTTTGAAACCGCTGTTGAACTACTGCATTTCGATGGTATTAAAGTCGGTTCAGTACTGATCGATGATGATGTTGCGGTAAAAGATAGCTTGTACACCGCAGGTCGACGTGGCGTCGCTGGTACGGTCCTCGTAGAAAAAATTGTGGGTGCAGCTGCAGCCAAAGGTTACTCACTAGAGCAATGTGAAGCGCTAGCGACTCGGATAAACAATCGTTGCCGTTCGTTTGGGGTGGCGTTAGATGCGTGCGTTGTACCTGCCGCTGGCAAGCCATCATTCACACTGGCGGATGATGAAGTTGAGTTTGGTGTAGGCATCCATGGTGAGCCAGGCATCGAGCGTATTAAATTTACCAACGCTGACGAGCTTGTCGACAAAATGTTTGTTGAGCTGTCTGAAAATGACGGATACAGCCGCACTTTACGTTTGTGGAACCGTGTCGAAGGTCAATGGGATGAAACATCATCAAAAATTGAAGATTTTGAAGCGAATCAAGAGTACATCGCCATTGTAAATGGCCTTGGAGCAACGCCGGAATCTGAGTTGTACGGTGTGTATCGTCGCTTGGCGCAAAACTGTGAAAAGGCTGGCTTTAATATTGCGCGCAACATGGTGGGTAACTATTGCACCTCGCTCAATATGGAAGGGGTATCTATTACGCTGCTTAAAGCAGATTCCGAAATGCTAGAACTGTTTGATGCTCCGGTTGATACAGCGGCGATTAAGTGGTAATTCGAGGTCAAATTATGCAAATTGAAAAACAACACATTTTAAACTGGCTTGAGCTTTGTGCGGTGTCATACGAAGAGAACCAAGATTTCTTAACGGATCTTGATCGTGATATCGGTGATGCTGACCATGGTCTTAATATGAATCGTGGTTTTAAGAAGGTTAAAGAAACACTGCCAAAAGTTGAAAAACAAAATATCGGCGCAATATTGAAAAATACCGGTATGACGCTTCTTTCTAGCGTTGGTGGTGCCAGTGGCCCTCTATACGGTACCCTGTTTATTCGCACGGCAGCCTCAGTTGGCAGTCGAGAATCCCTTACTTTTCAAGAATTGATCGATGATCTAAAAAGTGGCGTTGATGGCGTGATTTCACGTGGTAAAGCGGAGCAAGGTGACAAAACCATGTGTGATGTTTGGTTGCCCGTGCTTAATGGTACTAAAGCGTCTTTAGAGGAAGGGGTAAGCCCTGACCATCTATTGGACGAGATGGTGTTGCTTGCGGAGAAAAGTGTGGTTTCAACTATTGAGATGCAAGCCAGAAAAGGACGTGCAAGTTACCTTGGCGAACGCAGTATAGGTCATCAAGACCCTGGCGCGACATCGTCACTTCTAATGATTAAAGCGCTAAGACAGGCAATAGCAGGGAAATAAAGCATGGTAGGCATTGTAGTCGTATCGCATAGCCGCCTGTTAGCTGAAGGAGTGGCCGAATTGGCCACTCAAATGACGCAAGGCAAAGCGAATCTAGCGATAGCAGCAGGGATCGATGATCCTGAAAACCCAATTGGTACTGACGCGATTGCTGTCATGGGCGCCATTGAAGAAGTGTGTGACGACGGCGGCGCGATTGTATTGATGGACTTGGGGAGCGCATTACTGAGTACAGAAATGGCGTTGGAGCTCCTCGATGATGACATTCGCGATAAAGTGGTGTTGGTCTCGGCACCGATTGTTGAGGGAACGATGGCAGCAAGTGTTGCCGCCGCTGCTGGGCTTTCTATTCATGACGTTATTGCAGAAGCCACGAACGCATTAGATGTTAAGAAAGAACATTTAGGAGAAGAAGCGGCGACGAGTAAAATCACAGAGGTAGACTGTCTATCCCATGAAGGCGAAGTATTATCGTTTAAATGGCTTGTTAAGAATCCTCATGGCATTCACGCGCGTCCAGCTGCTGCGATCGTTGGCTGTCTTGCCAGTTTTAGTGGTGACCTTCAGCTAGATAAAGAAGGCAAAAAAGCGAATGCGAAAAGTCTAAATAGTATCGCTAAGCTTGGTGTTCGATGTGATGAAAGTATGACGCTGTTTGCGTCTGGTGATGACGCACAGCTGGCGATTGATGCCTTTACTTTGCTTGCACAGCAACACTTTGGTGAGGCTGAAGCGGTGAATAACCCGACGCCAATGGTGGCAAACGAGCACCATGACGATGATGTTGCTGAGCAATCTCAACAAGACATTGAAGGAGCCATTGTAGGGCTTAGTGTAAATGGTGGCATTGTCACTGCGCCCGCTGTGCTCTTTGCTCAAGAAGTTCCGGATGTTCCGACGCGTGATTTTATTGGGGCGGAAGGTGAGCAGTCTAAGCTAAACAATGCAATGTCTTCGGTCAAGCAACACTTAGAGCATCAAGCTAAGCTACCACATGGTGAAATATTTGCTGCACATGCCATGATGCTCGATGATCCTGAGTTACATCTTCATGCAGAACGGTTGATTCTAGAGGGCAACATTGCAGAGCGAGCATGGTGTGATGTGACTACTGAATTGGCACTGCAGTATAAACGCGCTGAAAGTGATTATATGCGTGAGCGTGAAGCTGATGTTTATGATATCGCTCGACAAGTCATGATTGCGCTCACGGGAGCAGTACCAAAAGCACTCACTATAAGTGAACCGAGTATCTTGTTAGCTCGAGATCTGATGCCATCTGATGTAGCAGGATTAGACAAGTCGAAAGTGCTAGCAATTTGTTTAAGTGAAGGCGGAAAAACGTCGCACAGCGCCATTCTAGCGCGTGCGATGGGTATCCCTGCCATTGTTAAAGCGACAGGCTGCACGGACCAAGTAAAAACCGGTGCCCAGGTGACCGTTGATGGTTTTAGTGGTTTGTTGTGGGTCACGCCTTCCACATCGATACAAGAAGAACTAAACAATAAACGTCAAGAATGGCTTGCCAAGCAAGAAGCCGCGTTAAAGAATGCACTTGAAGTAGCGGCCACTCAAGACGGTACCGCGATTCAAGCTCTGGCCAATATTGGCGGTCCTGAAGATGTGGCACAAGCACTAGAGAATGGTGCGGAAGGTGTGGGTTTATTTAGAACTGAGTTTCTATTTCAGGCAAGTGATGCACTGCCAACAGAAGACGAACAGTTCCAAATTTACCGAGATATCGCGCAATCATTTGGCGATAAACCAATCACAATCCGCAGCCTCGATGTTGGTGGAGATAAACCATTAGCCGCGTACCCAATGCCACAAGAAGAGAACCCATTTTTGGGACTTCGAGGCGTTCGTTTATGCTTAACACATGAAGCGCTTTTTGAGACCCAATTAAGAGCCGTGCTCCGTGCTCATGCTGAGCAATCCAATATACAGCTGATGATTCCGATGATAGCGACGGTTGGTGAAATTCATCGCGTCAAAGCGCTGATTAATCGAGTACAAGAGCAACTTCATATTGTAGGCAACGCGCTACCCGTTGGCATTATGATTGAGGTACCGGCTGCGGTATTTAATGCAGATGCATTAGCAAAAGAAGTAGATTTCTTCTCGATTGGCACCAACGATTTAACTCAATATGTTATGGCCGCAGATCGAGGCAATAGCGATGTTGCTGAGTTGGTGAATTACTTTGAACCGGCGGTCCTTAATGCTATAAAAATAACGATCGAGGCGGCTAACAGAGCCGGCATTCCGGTCAGTATGTGCGGTGAAATGGCGGGAGATGTGACTGCAACAGAGTTACTGCTTAGTTTTGGTCTGAGGAAATTCAGTGCCAGCTCGACGCTGTTGCCCGCATTGAAACAGAAAGTTAGAAACGTGAATATGGCGATCGTATAGTCGCCATCAGCCATCAACGCTAAACCCAAGCCCAAGCCTAGTCGCTTGGGCTTTTTTATGTCGGTCGTACTCAAAATATCAAATGGCCAAATGGTGACTATTTACCATTTGCATTATGCCCCTGCAGGTTATCAGTGTTTTAATTGCTAAATGTCTGATATAACAAATGCCTATGTTCTAGTTAGGAGTCATTATGTTGAACGTCGCATTCTTTAGTACTAAATCATACGATGAGCAGTCTTTTAATCGCTCAAATGACACAAGTCAGATGACCTTTCACTTTTACGATTTCCGCTTAACTGAGAAAACCGCAAAGCTAGCAAAAGGCTGTGAGGTTGTTTGCGCCTTCGTCAATGATGACTTGTCCAAGCCGGTATTAGAGCACCTATCAGTAAGAGGTGTGAAGCTCATTGTTATGCGATGTGCCGGTTTCAATAATGTTGACGTTGAAGCAGCAAAAGCGCTGGGTATTCAAGTCGCGCGAGTGCCTGCCTACTCACCAGAAGCCATTGCTGAGCATGCTGTGGGACTGATGATGACCTTGAATCGTCGTTTTCATAAGGCGTATCAGCGTACTCGCGACGCTAATTTTAATCTTGAAGGATTAGTTGGCTTTAATTTTCATGGTAAGACTGCGGGTATCGTCGGTACGGGCAAAATAGGCTTAGCGACTACTCGAATTCTTCGTGGCCTTGGTATGAATGTCCTGTGTTTCGACCCTTATCCTAATCCGCTGGTTACCGATCTTGGCGCAACCTATGTGGATCTCGATACGCTGTTTTCGCAATCTGATGTCATTTCTCTGCATTGTCCGATGACGCCTGAGAATTATCACCTTCTTGATGAAACCGCGTTTAGTAAAATGAAAAAAGGCGTGATGTTAATCAACACCAGTCGCGGGGAGTTACTGGATTCGAGTGCCGCTATTGAGGCCCTAAAACAAGGCAAGATAGGGGCATTGGGTCTTGATGTTTACGACAATGAAAAAGAGCTTTTTTTCCAAGACAACTCAAATGATGTGATAGTAGACGATATATTCCGCCGCTTGTCTGCTTGTCATAATGTGATATTTACGGGTCACCAAGCATTTTTGACTCAAGATGCGTTAGCGAACATTGCGGATGTGACGCTCAGTAATGTTCGTTTGTTTGAACAACAAGCCACAAATGCTAATTTTCTTTAGGTGCTAGGACTGGCACGAGTACCTACTGCCAAGGACACGTTGCGGTGAAGCGATGCAGTAAAGGAGTGGCGCGCAAGTTGTCATCTTATGAAGGTGCTTATTACGTACTTGCTACTCTAGGTGAACGTCAGCAAAGCCATAAGAAGTGAAACCACTCAGCTAGGTCCCCGTGTACTTGCAGTGCATGAGGGCCTATCTAGCGCATTGATTAAAGTTCAGATTCAATGTTTAAGCTTCGAAATAGGGCGTTGCTTACTGGGCTTAGTAGCGTTGTACCAGGTTCTTTGGTGATTTTTTGTGTATCGCTTTCCCATGATGTGTCGTTTTTATCTTGTTGAACATGCCAATAATAAGAATGGTCTTCGGAGAACAAGTAACGCTTTAATTGTTCGGCAAACGCTTCGCTTTCAATGACTATGCCAAACTCAAGGTTAAGAAAATCTGAGCGAGGATCGAAATTTGACGAACCGACGTAACTCAAAATGTTGTCCAAGATAAACGCTTTATTGTGGAAATGTCCGTTAGCAGAATGATAGTTGTCGCGATGGGTCGCGTCGGTGTCATATTCATAAATATTAACACCTAAATCAAGCAAACCCTGACGATGCTGCGCGTAATAAGCCGGTACGAATGGTGAGTCGTTCGATGCGGCTGAATTGGTAAACAGCGTGACATCGGCACCATGATTAATAAAATCAGGGATGACCTTAAACCCATCATTATGCGGTATCAAATAGGGGGTCGAAATAATCAACTCCTCTTTTTTACTTGGATAGCGATAAACAAAATGTTCTAAGCGCTTTTTGAAGTAAGGCATGGAGGTGCCGACCTTGTCTACCGAGTCAAAAATAGGAGTGATTTTGGCTGGGACGTAAATAGCGTCATCAAGCGCATTGACTTCAGATTCAATACGGGTGACCAATGCTTGATTTTGTTCCACTGATTTGGCGACCGCTTGAGTCAATTCGTCACTATTTTGTTTTTTTGATGTTATTAGTGCTTCTATCGGTGTGACTAAGTCGTTCTCCCACAATGCCAAAAAGTTTTCTTCGAAAGGGTTAATGACTTGACCTTTAATTAGGGTATCCAAATCGAAAAAATTATTTTTAGATTTGAAACTAAAGTAATCATCACCAATGTTGCGCCCCCCTAGAATCAGCACCTCGCCATCGATGTTGAAGTATTTTTCATGTAGGCGGTGGTTGAGTTGTGCTTTGTTGCTTTGATAATCAAACGATCGACCTAACCAGTTTGTTTTTCTCGACTTAAAAGGGTTGAAAATACGGATGTCGAGATTGGGGGTTTGGTTAGCGGACGCCAGCCATGTTTCGTTAAATATGAGTAAATCATCAAGGATAATTCGTACCTTTACTCCGCGCTTTGCCGCTTGTGTTAATGCATCCATCAGCATTAAACCAGATACGTCCTTAGTCCACGAAAAATATTCGATGTCGATTGATTTTTGCGCGGTACGAACAAGGGCTAAACGTTGTGCAAACGCCTGAGGCGCAGAAGAAATTAATGACACTTCTCCGTGGAAGGTCTGATATTGCCAATCACTTTCAAAATTATTGTCTACCTGTGGCTGATGGGTGGCACAACCTGAGATTAAAGCGAAGAGAAATAATACCGTGATTAATTGACGGTTAGGTTTCTGAAGAATAGAGCTCATTAAATTCATTGGCTTTCCTAGTAATTGAGTCCATTCAATGAGGTGTAATTTTTGGTTAAACGGTGGCAAAACATCGCTCCCAAAGTGCTACCGAACATCCTTCCACACACGTGGTACTTTGAGTGTCGGTTTTTTAACCTTTTTCTTAGCGACGACATCACCAATAGCAGTTGGTGAACAGGTTTCAATATGTCGTTTTACGACATAAAAAACCTCGAATTCATATTTATACTCGCAATAAAGATGTTCGCCTTTAATAAACTGGTCAGAAAGTTGTCCAGTTAATGTCGTACTATCAGTGGACTGAGCTAAAGTGAACGGCGTTATTAGTATGCTGATTAAAAGTGAAAGTTGTTTTCTTATCATGACTATTTAGCCTGTTTCTAATACAGAAACAGGCTCTATTACATATGAGGGCAGGGCGGTTACTTGTATTCGATCACTTTCGCGACAAACTCAACCATATCTGAATTACCGACCGTGTTTTGATAGAAGTCGACGGAGAAATATTTAGGTTGATCACGTTCGATGTGTTTAATAATGTTTTTGCTAATTTGATTTGGATTGATCGCGCTGTAAACATGGAACTTCTTGATTTTTTCCAAGTTCATCTCTTTTGCTTGGTCTGAAGAAATGTAACGCTCTGTGAAGTTTTCTTCTAATGTACCGACATATTGGATTGTTTCGAAGTTTGCTGATTGCTCCGTAACAACGAAAAGGCCAACATCAGCAGTTTGTTGCTCAAGGTGGCTCATTTCCTTATTAATGATATCGAGATTTTGTTCAGCGCTAAGATGAGGTTGCGCAAAAGCACTGGCAGAAGCACTGGCAATCATGGCCGATAAAAGTAGTTTGTTCATGGGTATCCTTTCTAAAATGTGGTGTAGATTTCGGAAAGGATAGTAATCGGACGAGTGAATTAGGAATAATCGCTTATGAAGGATTCAATCCTCACAAACTACGCATGCAGACTTAAAGTTAGCTTAGGCCTGCGTTTTTGTTGACGCGCTCTACATAACTGACTAGTGCGCTGGCAATCTCGCTATGTAATGTCCTTAGTTGCTTGGAATGAGGGGAGCAGATCGCCACGGGGATTCGAAAATTCTCTCTCACAGCGTCGGTTTCAATTTCAACAAGTCCGTGATCATCAAAGTCGGTGTAAGTCACAGCTCGAGGTAGCATTGCCCACCCCACATTGTGCTGAACGAGTTCCATGGCGACCGTAAGCTGATCAACATACTCATGATCGGCAGAAATAATAATCTTTGCTCCCATTTTGTCATCGAGTAAACTTTTAATAATCAGTTGTTTCGTCGTTTTGAGTAAACCCCAGCGTTCCGATTTAGGTGCTTTAGCGATGTCACTATCTTTTGCCGCGTAAATGCTGAAGGTAAGGTTATTTAATAGTGTCGATTGAATACTACTAATCATGCGTCGGTCGTCCGCATTGATGAGCCCGAACTGAATCTCATCTGCCAAGATGCCATCACGAATCTCTTGTCGGCTTTTTACCGAGAAATTCACTTTCATTGTAGGATGAAGTTCGAATAATCGAATTCGAATCGCTCGAATTGCACTTGGTGGAATAAAACTATTATAAGCAATATTAATGCTTTCTAGCTCACCAAAAGATAAGCTAAGCGCCACTTTATCAAATGAACGAGCTTGCTCAACAACGAGTTTTGCATAGGAATACAGTAGCTTGGCATCTTCAGTGGGTTTGGCCGTTCGGCCTATTCTTTGGAACAACTCAACCGCCAATTCATCCTCGAGATTATTGATGACTTGCCCGATAGTGGTTCGGTGCTTGTCGAGTTGAACCGCTGCTTTGCTAAATGATCCTTGTTCATAGACTGCCACGAAGCTGTTTAACTGCTCAATGCTAAAATTCATAGTGTTTGTTCCCAATCCTGTAATGTGTCGATCAGCCGCATAATTGTCAACAAGATAACATGTAGTCAAGATGATCAACACTGCGAACCGAACATGAACGAGTATAGTCATGAGGGTTACATCCTACAAACGCGATTCACCACTTTTGGGTATCAAGCATATTATATGCCCAACAACGAAGTGGTTACTTGTTTGTGTGCGTTTCATTTTATTAATGCAGTTTTAGCGCGCCAAGATAACACTTTATTTATAATTACGGATACAAGGAATTGTATATCGTAAAATAATTAACTAACGGAATTATAGTTTTGACTTCCGTTAATTAAGGTAATTAAATGTTCAAGCTTAAAAATAAAATGACTCGCACTCTTATTTCTATTTTTCCTTTGGCTTTTTCTGGTGCAGTTATTGCGAATGCCGATGCTGAAAATGTTGACACTTTACCATCGAAGCCAGCAACGATGGAAGAGTATGGGGTTCCTAAGTATCTACCAAAGTTGGGAATTAGCGCGATGGTACAGGAATTACACTTTGTTGAGCATGCGCGCAAAAAAGTAACGATTGCTGACCAAGTTCGTGAATCAGAAGTTTACCTGGTTCAGACTACGGATAAAAAAGGGAATATTGATTTACGCATTAAATATGACCCTAATAATGTTAACGAAAATGAAAATTTGCTCGAAAACATTGAGTCTATTACAAAAGCTGAATATCAAATGCGTCAATACGCTGAAATGTATGATAAAGAATCAGTGAAAGTTAAAGATCTTGGCAATGGCGACCTTGAAATAACGTTTGATTATTCAAAATATACACTACCACAAGATTTGGCGTATTTTAGGTTCATGCAAGGCAAGTTGCTGTTAACCGATGGCCAACCTGTATCTTTAATTGTGACTAATCGCCAACCGTTTACTCAAGGTAAATACTTGATTGATAGTTATCAGCAGACGACATTCTTTGATACCTTACTTAACGGTCGCACGGTGATTAAAGATAAAAAAATAACAGCGATAGGTAAACATAAAAAGAAAGCAGCGAAAATTGAAATTGACTTAACCCCGGTCGTTTATTACGACGATAATTTGGGGGCCGTAGTGAAGGATGAAGCACTGCTCACTAAAGTCTCGGATCCACGTATGAGAGAAGAATACGTAGAGTTGGATCGTACCTTCCCGCTAATGGCTGATATGGTTAGACGTCAGGGTATTGACGTACCACTACCGTTTGGTATTTCGGTCGCTTATCGTAATCAAGATATGGATTTTAATTTTACTGATTTCAATATCATGGGGATGGGGCTTAATGACTTTTTTGATCCCGAACAAACGATAGCCCATGTGACGGCGGAGTCTCTAACGATTCGTGGTGATGTCAATATTTTGCCATTTTGGAATGTGTTTGGGTACGTAGGTCAGATCGATGTAAATGCAGTGGTTGATGCGACATTTAAAGGATTGGATACTCCTTGGCCTTTACCTGACTTGCCATCAGTACAATTTGGTGTACCGATTCATCTTCAGTACGACTTAATCGGTGCTGGTACGACATTATCGGCGGGTTATAAAGAATTTTTCGCTTCGGTAACGGGTACATACTCGCTGACAAGACTTAAGGGTAACAATAACGCTGATTGGGGTGATGGTATTGTGACTATCCAACCGATGCTAGGTTATCAACTGGTTGACTATCGAGCGCAAATTTTTATTGGTGCTGAGTATCAGGGACTAAGACCACGTATGAGTGGAAATCTAGGTAAGGTTGAGATTCCCTATTTTGGCGAAAAAGAATTTGATTATGATGTAGGAGTGGATCTAAATAAGTGGGCTTACCTCGTCGGCTTCAATAAGCAAATCGGCAAGCACTATAATCTAACGATGTTATATAACCGAGGCGAAACAAGAAATGCGCTAACTGTTAACTTGGGTTATCGATTCTAGTTGGAATAACTCGCCTGTTTCTTAATCTTATTTATATTATTTTGTTTGAGTTCTATTATGAAAACCAAATTTGGCATCGTTGTGCTGTCAGTATTGCTGTCTGCATGTTCAACACATCACGCTTTGGATGAGCGTGTTACTAAAGAAAATTATCAACTTGTTACCGTTAGTGGGACAGAAAAACTAAATTTAGAAGAACCGGTTCGATTTTGGGGTGGTGAAAAACCAGACTTTCTTACCTCTGATGTCGCGCATTCACCTGTGATTACGGTAAATGGTGACCGCTTAAACATCTTGGCGCTTTCTGGCGGAGGGGCGAATGGCGCATTTGGTGCCGGCGTGATAAATGGTTTATACGATGCTGGTGAACTCCCTGATTATTCAATCATTACAGGCATAAGCGCTGGCGCACTCATCGCTCCGTTTGTCTATACGGGAGGCGAGGATATTCACCAACTTAAAGAAGTCATGCTGGGGCTAAATGATGACAGAGTGTTGGGGAAAAAGAACTTCCTTAATACGTTGTTCAAAGATGCCTTTACCAATGGCCAGAGTTTGTTGTTATTAATGCAAGAGATCTATGACTCCGAAATGATTGAGCGTATGGCGGAGCGACATAGACAAGGCAAGCGTCTTTTCATTGGCACAACACATTTTGATTCTGGTCAGCAATCGGTATGGAATATTGGCCAAATAGCTGACAGCAACCTTGAAAACAAGGCGGATCTCATTCATCAAATACTGGCGGCAAGTTCGTCGATACCCGGCGTTTTTCCACCACAATTTATTTCGGTAAATTACGAAGGTGAGACGCTGGAAGAGTTACACGTTGATGGTGGGTTAACCTACCAAATGTTCTTTGATCCAGCGAATTACGATTATGGACAAATGAGCAAGGCGATGGGGCTAAAAAATAAGCCACAGGTCCATGTAATCAGAAACGGGACGCTGAAAAGCTCATATCAACGCGTTGCCGATAAGGGGGTCGACTTATTAACTCGAAGCATCACGAGTTTGACGTTACAACAAACTCGTGGAGATATGTATCGAATGCTCTATATGAGTAAAGAAAGTGATTTAGATATAGATTTTACTTATGTGGATCCTGAGTTTAAAGCGCACAAACAGAGCAAAAAAATGTTTGATACTGAGTATATGGTTAACCTGTACAACTATGGTTATAGGAAAGCACAAGGTTTAAACCTTTGGACTAAAGAAGTTCCTCAATAACGATTAATTCTTTTATATATGAAAGAACAAACACTTTAATTTTGGCTCGATTAATATTTAAGAAAATATGATTTTCAATATTAATCGAGTTTTTTACGCAAGACAATATTATGCCTATTAAACATCATCAACTATTTTTATTTACTATAATTAGTCTGTTTTCTACACCAACGTTTGCAAGTTTTTTAGACCCGATTGACGGCCAATTTGATATGGGCGACTACTTGGCCAATAATGCACACGGCTTTATGCCTATACCAATACTGATCACTGAACCTGCAGTAGGGGTCGGGGGCGGGTTTTTAGGCATGTTTCTCCATGAATCAGAGAAAGACAAACAGAATAGAAAAGCACACGCTTTAAGTTCAACGGACGGTGGGGCGCAATTACTAGCGCCCGCGATTACTGTCGCAGGTGGTGCCGTTACTGACAACGGAACCTGGATGGCTCTGGTTGCTCATCGTCATACGTGGAATGATGATAGCATTAGATACTTGGGAGGAATGGGATATGGCCATGCCAATATCGATGTTTTTCGTCGTGCCCCTGATAACTGGCCTATTGATGCATCATTGCAAATGTCGACGGCTAGTGAAGGTTTTCTACTAAAACAACATGTTGAATTTCGGCTACCCAATACCCAGCTTTTTTTGGGTGTTTCACAAAGCGTGTCAACGTTCTCTACGAGTATAAATAGTGCGTCGGTTGACTTATCAGGTCATATTATCGATATCCCCAATATATCACAGTCATTGCAAAGCACCGTATCTTCTCTAGGTGTGATAGCGGAACTGGATACAAGGAACAACTTGTTTTTTCCAACCAAAGGGGCGTCGATTGTCGCTGAGTATATGATTTATGATGAGGCACTGGGTAGTGACTACAATTATCACACTTTGGATGTGGACGCGTTCAAATATGTGCCCGTGAATGACTCGCTGACACTGGGGTTTGCAGGCTCGTATAGTTCATTAAAAACGGAAGAATTGTTTTTGCCTCCACTGTCTAATCCGTATATCAATATGCGAGGGGTGGCGGCGTTTAAATATCAAGGCAATGAAGTCAGCACTCTGCAAGCGCAAGCGATGTGGCACATGACTTCAAGGTGGACTTTAACTGGTTTTTATGGCGTCGGGTCAGCAGCAGAAGAGTCCGAAGCGCTGTATGAAAGTACGGTAAGTGCGTATGGTGCTGGTTTTAGATACAACATTGCGCGTCGCTATGGATTAAATGTCGGTATGGACTACGCTATCAGCGAAGGTGAAGGCACACTTTATTTTCAAGTTGGGACGGGTTTTTAGTAGAGTTAAACCTCTCCTATACCGGGATTGATTTAAAACAATGTTGTTATTGCCGTGGCTTATTATAAGGCACGGCTTTTTTATACCTGTGACTGTGACTGTGACTGTGACTGTAATAAATAAATGGTAGTCGTAAATCGTATAGCTAGCGTTTTGGATATAGAAAGTGAGCCAAGGTGTGCTTTGAGCTGTTTTCAGTAGCGAGTGGCACCATAGTCTCTGATGGGAAAATGAACGAACCGTTAGCGGAGTTGTTAAGTCAATGACATTCCGATTAAGCGACCACAGAGAATTATTTAATGAGGTGCATCAACACTCGGTCTCGATTGATATCTGCGGGGTGCCTTGGCGGCGCTCGTGAGGGAATGATAGCAGAAAAATTGGGCATCCTTTCCCAATACAAGAGCATGGCTCAAAACGTTATGTCCATTCACAAAAATTCATTACATTACCAAGAAGCGTAGTTAACTTGGTCGTCAGATTATAAGTGGGTATGAGTTAGCGTGATAATCGCATTTGAAGGACCAAACCCTTCAATTTATCTGTTTCTAGGTTAGCAGCAAGGGGAGTGATAACGCGCTGTTTACGAAGAGACGTATCAGGCATGTATTTGAGCTAAAGTGATGAGTCAGTAGTGAGCAGCAGTGCTCACTACATGATGAGAGTTTGAGAAGTCAAAACGAACGGTCCGATAACCGTGTTTAGAATATTTCGTATCGTCTGTTTTGAAGAGCAATACCTTGCGAGAGCACAAGGTATTATATCTAGTAGATGCGTTGAACCATAAAGCGGTCTTTGGGTTCGATGAGACAATCTTGTGCAGAAACAATTTGAAGCTCTCGTACATTCTGTATATGAGTTTCTTTTAGTATGCCGTAGCAAGCATTGTTAGCGTATTCGAATGCCTTGTGCGCCTCTAGTCCACTTAACAAACCTGCGGTGAAAAGTGCGGAGATTAAATCACCAACGCCAACGGGTTGTTCGTCGAACTCAATGAAAGGCCTTTGAACCATATAGCATAGGTCTTTCATTGCGAATAACATGGTGAAGACATTGTCTGAAATACTATGAAGGTGTTTCACCACGACCATTGTGGGACCTAGCGTCAATGCTTTTCGGCATGCTGAAATCGCATCTTGTAAGGACTCAATAGTAATGCCAGTAATGGCAGCTAACTCAAATTGATTGGGTACGAGAACGTCGGCAATCGGTGTTAGGTGTTCGATGATAGCATTGGTGACATCATCACTAACAACGTCTTCTTTGTTGGGGCCGCCCATCACGGGATCGCAAACGTAGATTGCATTTGGGTTTGAGCATTTTACTTGCTTTACTAACTTTCTAATCTCAAGTGCTTGAGCGCCGTTAGTTAAATAACCGGACAATACACCTTGGCATTCACTTAATGCGCCAATTCGGTCGAGTCCTAACGTCAATTCACCGATTAAACTGGCGTTAAATTTGGTTCCTGTCCAACCTTGTTTGTATTGTGCGTTATTTGAAAATTGTACGGTATGGATTGGCCATACTTCGAATCCCAAACGTTGCAACGGAAAGACTGCAGCGCTGTTGCCAGCACGTCCGTAAACCACATGGGATTGAATGGAGATAATACCTTTCATAATATGCCTACTTAATTATGAGTTAGATTAAAAGTTGAGTGTTGAACTGAGCAAAGTAGTCATCGAGAACACGACGATTTTCAGAGTGATAGTGGTCATACTTGCTAGGCAACATAATGAAAATCAGATGAATTTAATATAACCTTATAGTTAAATTCTGAATGATGTTCATATCTACATCAGTGCTTTTTATCAGTGTTTTGTTTTAATTTATTAGGGTTGAATCTGTTTGCTAATTGTAGATTTCTTCCCTTTATAGGATCCTATAATAAAGTAATAATGATATTTTAAATAATCGTTTTTGATGGGCGAAACCATCGCAAATTAGGTTTTTTATTATACATCAGGCAGTCAATTGTTATTTTTGTAGATTGTTACTATTATAGTTCGTTGCGTTAGTGGGTTGTTTGCAAGTTATTATAAACAACCCTGATATATTAAATTTATAGGTTTATGAAAGTAGTGGCATTAATGTTATTGTCTGGTTTTACGTTTGCGAATTATTTTGTTCGTTTTATGTAGGGCTAATTCGATGAGGAAATAATACCTCGGGCTGAATTAAATCTATAAAAAACTTACAAATAGCCAGAGACATGAACACAAGAATAATCATGATGATTGGGGTTTGGATATCGTATGTTGGAGTCAGGTGCAACGTTCCATTAGTCAAAACGACAAGCAGTTGCCCGCCTAACATTTTTTGTAAGGGTTGTTTAAGTATGTCGCATATTAACCAAATACAAAATAAATTAGCGAAATAGAAAGCAGCAAGCTGCCACGCTTCGGTCAGTACTGGCATAATCAATACAAATTGAATCAAAATGACGACCGAAAATACTAAGAAACCGCCGATGACGTGTTTAATCATGGATTTAGGCATGGTAACCAGAGAATTAGCAAGCACACACGCTAACATTGGGAACGTTGTGCCGCCTGGTACCGGCAGGTGTATCCATATCAAAAAACTTGTTGCGACAATACATGCGTTTTGTAGAACGGTCATGAATCGTGCTTGGTAATTAGTAAATACAGTGAGTGTTGGCTTAGTTTGTTTAATGAGCGCTTTACCTTCACGATCCGTTAACCCTAATAAGGCTGGTAGCGTCTTGCTTGAACAATCGTTTATGGCATTTTGAGTGAGAAGGCGCTTTATTGTTGAGTAGCGGTGTATCAATAACTGCTCAGATTCTGGCGACTCTATTTCTCGTTCCGCACTCTCTATCAACGCGGCTAGTAAAATCTGATAGTTTTTCTTGTTACTTGCTAGATCATGGCTTCCGTTAAGTGGTAAAGATAACAAGGAAATAAGGCGTTTTTTTGCCGTGGAAAACTCGACGTCTGTTGACGATTTATCGAATAAACTAGGGTACCGGGCACTGACGATTTTTTTCCGTATTGCTTCAAGTGCATCTTCAAACGAACTTTTGACCAACTGCTGGGTTTCTTGTTGCCCTAAGAAGGTGTAGACAAACGTGAAGACGAGAACGCCTAGTATGGTTTCTTGCAAACGAGTCACTGCTATCTGAAATGTTGCCACATTATCAAGACCACCAACCATCGCGATTAAAGTACAAACGGTCAACGCCATTTTAAATAGGTAGCCGTGATATTGGCAGCCTGACAAGTAGATAAGAATGGAAGAGACCGCGATAAACGTCGTCATAAAGTAAATAGGACTTTGTGGAAACAATGCGACAAGAATAACAGCAAGTATACTGCCGAGCGCGGCACCGAGTATGCGTTCCTTGCCTGTTTTAATTGAATGCCCAAATGATTCATTGGTTGCGAGAATGACGACAGTAGCGGCGGCCCAATATGCCTTTTCCCATCCAAGCCACAATGCGATTAACAGCGCAGCAGGAACCGCTATGCTAATTTTTAATGCTTCTCTTATATCTAACTTACCCATATCGACCTACAGAGATTTATGTACTAAGACGGATGCTGTGGTTCCAACAATGAGGTTAAAGTCATCAGGTGTTTCTGTGAGCTTTACTTTAACCGGCACACGTTGAGCCAAGCGAATCCATTGGAAATTTGGATTAACGGTCGGAAGTAGGAAAGATCCAGTGCTCCCGTCTTGTTTTGAAATACCAAACCCCATGCTTTCTACATACCCATGTAATGGGGTATCTGGGTGCGACATGAGTGTCACTTGTGCCTCAGAACCCAGTCGGATGTTGCGAAGATCGGTTTCTTCAAAAAAACCTTCCACCCAAAAGCTGTCGTCTTCGATCAAGGCTACGACGGGTTGATTAGCGACAACTTGAGAACCCTGCTGTAGATTTAGGTTGGTAATGAATCCATCTGTTGGTGCAACGACTGTCGTGAACTCTAGGTTAAGTTCAGCGACTTTTGTTGCTGCCGCAGCCGCTTTAACGTTGGCGCTCGCGGTTTGTATGTCATTTTCTAGGTTGTTTAACGTTAATACAGGGACTGATCCAGGGGTGATTTTCTCTAGTGCCGCAGAGCGATGTTCCTCGTTTTTTGCGCGTTCGAGTAAGGCTTTGGCTTGCAGTAAATTTGCACGGGCTTGATCAAGTGATGCGATAAAGACGCTTTGGTCTATTTCAAATAATACGTCTCCGGCTTTAACAAAATGATTGTCTTCGACATTTAATTGGGTAACCGGCCCTGTTACTCGCGGTGTGACCTCGATGATATGTGCTCGAATCTGTCCGTCTCTTGTCCATGGGTTTTCGATATAATCAGTGTAACGCTGTATACCGAAGTAAGCGGCGATGACAATAATTAATAACGATGAGAGTATTTTTTTTGACATGGGGAGTACCTTTTCACGCTCAAGCTGGATCTAAAAGAGAAGCAAGTATTGACTGATTAATAATGCGTAAATGGCGGCAATTGCGACTTCTACGACAGCATACGCATAAAAAAATCGGTGCCACTTCATATAAATAACGACTTTGCTGGTCAACAGCGTAAGCAGATAACTCAGAACGCACACTAACAAGAAAGGGGGAAAATAGATCCCTCCCAGCTCAAGTTCATGAGGCATCGAAACGAGTGAATATGGCATTGGTTTCTCATTCATCTTGTTGAAATGATAAGTGAGTGATGTCGGCATTTAACACTAACTCACTTGACTAATAGAGAGTTTATAAGTGTGTTGTAGAAATCAGTAATCGGTTTTGTAGGATGATACCCATCCAAAGTATGGTGAGTATTCATGGATAAACTTGTGAGATTTTTATGAGAACTGTGTGAAAGGGGAGATAGATATAAGGTGCATGCTTATTGGGTATTAAGAACGATCAAACCAATAAGGATGGAATTGACATGAACAAACATACTCAGCTAGGACTTATTTTTACATCGGTGACGGCCGCACTTTCCGGTGTTTCCGCACAAGCCGCTGAACTCGATATTACGCTAACCAACGCCACTAAGGGCATTTATTTTACGCCGTTGATTGTCGCGGCACACGATTCAACCCTCGTGATGTTTAGAACAGGCGAAAGTGCTTCTCCTGAACTTGAAGCGATGGCAGAAGGTGGTGATATTTCTGGGCTTTCATCCGTAATAGCGAATGCGGGTGGTGTCGTCGTAGAAAACCCAGCAAGTGGCATTCTTAATCCAGGTGATCAAACCACATTCTCTATCGACACCGGCACAATGGGTTACTTGTCAATTTCGGCTATGTTACTGCCGACAAATGATGGATTTGTTGGACTTGATAGTTGGGAAATCCCGAGCGAAGCTGGGACTTATAAGGTGCGACTCCGTGGGTACGATGCGGGTACAGAAGCGAATGATGAATTAGCAGCGAGCATGCCTAATCCACCATTCATTACTTTCGGTGCTGGGGGTTCTGGTGTTGAAACTACCGTGACAAACGCCAAAGTCCACGTTCATGCGGGAAATCTTGGTGATAGCGACCCTGCCGCAGGCATCAGTGATTTAGACAATGCAAGCCATCGTTGGTTAAATCCGGTTGCCACTTTAACTGTTGTTGTTAAGTAAGGGATTATTATGAAATATAAACTATTCATGATTGCCAGTTCCGTCGCATTACTAGCAGGTTGTCCGGATGATTCAAACAATATAAGCGCCGACACGATGCGAACGTACACCGTGACGGTGAAGAATACGACGGCTAATCAACCCATGTCTCCTCTTGCGGTACTTGCTCATAATAACCAGTACGAACTATTTTCTGTTGGCGTTCCTGTATCGCTTGAGCTTGAAAAACTCGCAGAATCGGGCAGCAATAGTGACATTCTAAGCTTGCAAGCCACCCAAAGTAATGTGGAACTGGGGGTTTCTGGTAATGGACTGATACTTCCTGGGTCATCAGATACCGTGACTTTTAGTATTGATTCCTCTAGTGCAAATGAATTGTCATTGGCATCAATGTTGGTTAACACCAATGATGCATTTATTGGGGAGACAGGTATTAGTCTCGACTCATTAAGTGTGAATGAGAGCTACGAGATGGCAATGAACGTATGGGACGCGGGGACAGAAGGCGATAGCGAGTCTTCCAGCACCATCCCGGGTCCTGCTGGTGGAGGGGAAGGTTTCAATGCCGCTCGTGACGATATAGATAGACTTGCGTTTCATGCGGGGGTTATCTCTGTTGATGACGGATTAATTGGCTCTGCATTGAATGCCAGTCACCGCTTTGCAAGCACTGGTGCCTTGCTGACGATAATTCGTACCAAGTGAAAGATATCGCGCCTTGCTTCGGTCTGGTTTTCTACTGCGTGATTAAATTCGCGTTATTTCACCAAACCAAAGCAAGGAGCGAGCATGGTCACAAAGGAAAGACCAGTCACCGAAGTATTAAACCCTGACGCCGCGACGATTATGCTAGTGGAGGACGACGAAGACCTCGCGGGCTTGATACAAATGCACCTTAAATTTCAGGGCCATCACGTCATTCGAGCGACAAGTGTCAAAGAAGGCATTGAGCGCTATAGTGAACAATCCATTGATATGCTGGTACTGGATCGCGGTCTTCCTGATGGTGATGGGTTAGATGTCTGCTTGCAACTGAGACATCAAAACGACTGGGTGCCAATAATAATGATGACGGCGCGTGATTCAGAGATGGACAAAGTTGATGGACTAGAAGCAGGGGTGGACGACTATATTACTAAGCCTTTTAGTGTACTCGAGTTTCAGGCGAGGGTACGAAATACTCTTCGACGTCATCATCGCCAGCATAAGACCGAACACCTAACGCCCATCCATTCAGAAACCAAACACGAGTCGCCAGCATTAAGTTTAGGCTCATTGTCTATTTATCCTGAGCAACACACGGTAGCACTTGCAGGTCAACATCTTGATTTAACGGCGACCGAATTCACGCTCTTGCATTTTCTTGCACGTCGTCCCGGTCGCGTATACAGCAAGGATGAGTTGCTGGAACATGTTTGGGATACGCATCATAGTGGTTATCATCACACGGTTTGTAGCACCATTAACCGCCTACGAACCAAGCTAAACAAGGCTCATAGCGTACATAATTATATTCAAACGGTGTGGGGTGTGGGGTACAAATTTTTGCCGGATAGTGTGTGATGCATGCTTCTGAAAATCAGCCATAACACAATCTTTCGAGTGTTTTGGGGTTGATGTGGGCGCTAAAAATAAAAAATCGTTTTGAAATTCGATGCAATGGAGGAAGTCATGGTGCCAGGTAACAAGGCTGCGATGAGTTTTAAATCTCGCTTAATTTTGCTAACCAGCGTGTGGTTTTTATTGGCGTCGGCACTTATCGCCTTTACTTACGATTGGCAAAGAAAAACGACGGAACTCCGAACAAAACAGAGCCTACATAAAGAATTGGCTTCGCATATGCGTGACGATAACCCTTTGATGATTGGTACCGATTATAATCCAGTGGCACTCAAGTCTATTTTTCATACCTTGATGTTGATAGGTCCCGACTTTGAGATTTATTTTCTCGATAGCCAAGGCAATATTACCAGTCATGCCGCGCCAGAAGGCGCCGAGTTAATGGATAAAGTGGATACGGCCCCAATCCAACGTTTTCTGATCAACGAACCGTTTCCTATTCTTGGTGATGATCCCCGACACAGCGACCAAAAGAAAGTGTTTTCAGTGGCTGCAATTACTGAATTAGGCTCGACCATCGGATATTTATACGTGGTTATTGGCAGTAGTCGACATACCGACATTGCTAATTCGCAACTGGATACACCCTACCTAGCACTCGCGTCACTCATTCTCTTGTCTATTTTGGGTTTCAGCCTACTTGCATATTGGCTCGTTAAGCGCAGTTTATTGTTGCCGATGGAACGTGTGACGAGAAACTTGCAAGAGCAGGCAGAACAAGACTTTCGTTTAACCCCTGATTTTACGCATCAAGTGCCTGAACTAGTGCCGATTGCAGAGCAATATCAACTCATGGCAAAACGGATACAACAACAATTTTTGCAGCTTGAATATCAATCCAGTGCACAGCGTGAATCTCTTATGACATTAAGTCACGATCTGAAAACGCCTCTGTCGAGTGTGTTGGGTTATTTAGAAACTTGGCGCTTACAAAGCTCGACCCCTGATCCATTAATCGATATTGCTTTCAATAATAGTGTCAAACTCTCAGCTCAGTTGCAGTCTCTGCTTAAAGCTGCGAAAAAGCAACCGGCGTTACCGGTTTATCAATATGAATCCGTTAATCTTTCTAAGGTGTTACACACCTGCAAACAAACGATTCAAGTTGAGCTAAACCGGCGCGCGTTAACCTTATATATGGATACAAATCGTGAAATTTGGACGATTGGAGATGAGTCACTTTTAGAGCGAATGTTGTTAAACCTCTTGGAAAATGCGATACGGCATAGCCCTTTTGGGGGGCAAATTATCGCTACGGTATTGGAGAATACAGAAGGCAGACGAATTGAATTCAGTCTCGTTAATAGCATTGAACCCCAAGCAAAAAATGGCAGCCTAGGTATCGGAACGAAAATCGTAAAATCGATCCTTATGCTTCATCATAGTTACCTTGAAACGGACATTTCTAATGAACAGTGCATCCAACGGTTTGAATTAGAAGCGCTGAATGTTTAGCTAAAGAGATCGACATCGATGCCACCGGGTAAGATCGTTCATAAGCCTAAAAAGGCACGTGATGGTTAACATCACGTGCCTTAGTATAAATCCAACAAGATGGATTCCCACACTATTGGATAGTGGCGTAGTCATAGGAAACGTATTACATTCGCTGTGTGGATTCAGAGTCGAATATTGAACAGCGCGCCGCATCGACCTTAACGGTAATCTTATCACCAGCGTGGATCTCAAATTCGGTGGTTGTGCGGTGAGACAGTGTGTGGTCAGCATCAAACTGAGTCCAAACGAGGGTATCTGATCCCATGGGTTCAACCAACTCTATCGTGCCAGTAATACTATTTTCCTCATCATCATGCTCTAAAGACGTGAATAAATGTTCTGGTCGCATACCTAATGTCACCGCTTTTCCATCGGTTACTGATGACTTAAATGGGTAAGACGTAACGTTTAGCACCAAATCTTTAGAGCGGAAGTAAATGTTGTCACCTTCCACCATTAGTTTCCCGTCAACACAGTTCATCGCAGGCGAACCTAAAAACGTGGCGACAAACAAGTTAGCGGGTTTGTTATAGACATTGTGAGGGGTATCCAACTGCTGGATAATACCATCTTTCATCACTGCAATTCGGTCAGCCAGCGTCAGTGCTTCGATCTGGTCATGAGTGACGTAAATCATAGTGGATTTCAATGTATTGTGCAGTTTTTTGATTTCCAATCTAAGCTCTGCACGCAGCTTGGCATCAAGGTTTGATAATGGCTCGTCAAACAGATAGATGTCAGCATCTCGAACAAGGGCTCGTCCTATGGCAACACGCTGGCGTTGGCCCCCGGAAAGCGCGGAGGGTTTTCGATCAAGCAAGGGTTCTAGCTGCAATAGTTTAGCCGCCCATTGTACCTTCTTATTGATCGTATCTTTGTCGACACCCGCAATCCGCAATCCGAACGACATATTTCGCTCAACCGACATGGTTGGATAAAGGGCATAGGACTGAAAAACCATCCCAATACCGCGGTCCTTTGGATCGGTCCATGTGACATCTTTGCCGTCAAATGAAATGCTGCCGCCACTTGAGTCAATAAGGCCACCGATAGCGTTAAGCAATGTGGACTTACCACACCCTGAGGGCCCCAGTAGAACCAAAAACTCACCATCATTAATATACAGGTCTAACTGCTTGACGACTTTTGTGCTCTCATAACTAATGTCGAGCTTGTTGATGTTAACTATACCCATGATGATTATCCTTTTACTGCGCCAGAAGCGATGCCTCTAACAAACCAACGTCCCGACGCCACATAGATGATAAGAGGGACCAAAGAAGTAAGAATGGTAGCGGCCATGTTGACGTTGTAGGCACGCTCACCGGTTGTGGTGTTGACGATATTGTTAAGTTGCACGGTCATCGGTAGATTGTCTGTGCCTGCAAAGACTAACCCGATCAAGAAATCGTTCCAGATATTCGTCACTTGCATAATGACCGCTACGATGATGATAGGTACCGACATCGGTAGCATTATGGAGAAAAATACTTTAAAGAATCCTGCACCATCAATACGAGCGGCATTGAACAGTTCCATTGGTAAGGTACTGTAATAATTGCGAAACAGTAGCGTCATGATAGGCATACCAAAAATAACGTGTGAGACTACAACGCCTGTTAAGGTACCGTAGATACCTAAATCGGCATAAACACGAATCAATGGGTAGATGAACACTTGGTACGGAATGAATGCGCCCAGCAACAAGCAAGCAAACAGCAGGTTTGCGCCTTTTATTTTCCAAAAGGAGAGGGCATAACCATTTATTGCACCAAATAAAACAGAAATAATGACACTAGGGATCAATATCTTTACCGAGTTCCAAAAGCCCACTTGTAAGCCGTTACATTCTAAGCCAGTACAGGCGCTGCTCCATGCGACTTTCCATGAATCAAAGGACAGCTGCTGTGGCAAGGCAAAAATACTGCTCATGCGAATTTCGTCGAGTTCTTTAAATGACGTAACGATCATGACATACAGTGGCAATAGGAAAAAGAGCGCGGTAATGGTTAGAAAACCATAGATGCCGATGCGTCCCCATCGTGCCTTAACCGAGGTTGGGCGTTTAGTGGCAGCTGGCGTCATCGTAGGTGAGAGAATACTCATAGCTTACCTACCTTGTTTCTTGATGTAGTTGGTGTAAATAAACGGTGCGATTAAACACAGTACAGTGGTGAGCATGACGGTAGATGCGGCAGTCGCAATGCCAATATTGGCGCGCTCAAAGAGGTTATCCATAATAAACTTCGCCGGTACTTCACTGGCGACACCCGGTCCGCCTAACGTCATGGCTACAACAACGTCATACATCTTGATGATACTGATGGACAGCAGTACGACGGTGGTAATAATCATTGGACGCAGCATCGGTAAGATGATGCTGAAATAAACTCGCCACGTCGGAATACCGTCTATTTTTGTTGCTTTCCATAAGTCTTCATCAATACCTCTTAACCCTGCTAATAATAGCGCCATCACTAGGCCAGAGCCTTGCCAAACGGCTGCAATAATGACGGTGTAGATCACCATGTCAGGATTGACGATCCAGTCAAAAGTAAACGATTCCCAGCCCAAGTTGTGCATGGCGTTTTGAATACCGAGCTGTGGGTTGAATATCCATTGCCAAACGAGTCCGGTAACGATAAAGGACATGGCATAAGGGAAAAGAAAGACAGTCCTAAAGAAACTTTCCGCTTTAATTTTTTGATCAATAAAAATAGAAAGTAAAAAGCCGAGAACAAAACAAATAGCGAGAAACAAAAAGGCGATGACTAATAGGTTTTCTAACGATGTGACCCAACGTGATGTCTCGAATAGACGTTCATATTGAGAGAATCCGACAAAGTCATACTTAGGCAGCATTCTTGAGCTGGTAAATGATAGCCTTACCGACCAAAACATCGTACCCATGTAAGCGACAATGACAGTAAAAGCCATTGGTAGTATTGCTACATAAGCCAGTGTGTTTCTTCGAATGTGCCGCTTAATGGCGACTAGATCCATGCGGGATCTCCCTTATTTAATTAGATGAGAGATAAAATAGGCACCGCCCTTGAGGGAAGGTGCCAAGTGTAAGGTGCCAAGTGCGTTTAGTCGCGAAGTGCGCGCTCGAAAATTGTCACGGCTTGCGCGGTGGTGATGTTTGGTGAGTTCCAAACCTCGGTCACGGCATCTTTTAACGAACCGTACAAATATTCTTCCATTAACATTGACCCATCTGGGATTTGGCGGTCAGCGACTTTTAGAATGGCTGCGCCTTTTTGTGCACAGATATCCATTGAGGACACATCAATATCGGTTCGAACTGGAACTGAACCTTTCAGGTTATTGAATTCGACTTGTGTCGCTGGTTTAAGCATGGATTCAACGAGACTCTGCTGAGCGGCGATTTGGTCTTTATCATCGGTTTTAGGGAAGACGAACACGTCGCCACCAACGATGTAAAGCGAGTCATCGCCCAAACCTGGGAAACAACCGTAATCTTGGCCCGGAATTTTGTTGGCCTGAGTAAATTCGCCTTTTGCCCAGTCCCCCATGACTTGTATACCGGCTTTATCGTTAATAACTAAGCTGGTGGTGTCATTCCAGTTACGACCTGGAGACCCTGTGTCAACATAAGGTTTAAGTTTTAGGAAGGTATCGACAACTGTTTTAAACCCATCAGAGTTTAACGTCTCAGCGTCTCTTTTACCCAAGGCATCGAGATACAGTTGTTTACCCCCTATGTTGCTAAGTACCGTGGCGAACAATAGGTTTTCTTGCCAGTTTTGTCCTCCCAGTGCGAGTGGGATATAACCGGCCTCTTTTAGCTTATCAAGGGCAGAGAACAATTCTTCGGGAGTTTGGGGCTCTTGCTCAATGCCGGCTTTATCAAACGCTTCTTTTGAATACCAGAACCAACCAGGCATGTGGATATTGACGGGCGCGGCATAAAAATGGCCGTTAACTTTAATCGCGTCCAGGGTAGGTTTAGGTAGGATTTGATCCCAGTTATTTGCTTTGGCGACGGCATCAATATTATTGAGCATGTCTTCCGCAATCATCTCGTGATACTGCTGCGAGGTGTTAAACAGTGCGGCGGTTGTTGGAGAGCCACCAATCATACGGTTGATTGCCGCCGATCGTGCGTTAGACCCACCTGCAACGGCGCTGTCTTGCCATGTTCCGCCATCCGCTTCATAAGCGTCCGCAAGTACTTTAATCGCTGCAGATTCACCGCCCGATGTCCACCAATGCATAACTTCTGCTTCTTCTTTAGCAAAAGCGGGGGAGGCGGCGATAGCGATAGCAGCAGCAAGTGTCACGTTCTTGATCATGAGAATACCCTTTCGTTGTTTTGTTATAGTCCTAAGTAGTATTTCTATAATGGAATCGATTCCATTTATTATTTTATAGCGCTTCTTTCTCATCAGATCTAGGAACTTTTTGAGTAAATTATAAACATGAGAAATTGGTCACGAATTCTACGTATTTGTGTATTAAGTGTAAAAATTGATGTCTTAAACGGTGTAATTTCACTAATATAAGTGAAATATAGTAGTGACTAGTCCATAGGGTGACAACAAATGGCGACGATAAAAGATGTGGCAAAACTGGCAGGAGTTGGAGTTGGAACTGTTTCCAGATATCTTTCTGGTAATGCCTCTATTTCAGCTAAGACAATGGATAAAGTGGCCGCCGCAATGTCGGATCTCAATTATCGGCCAAACAGCATGGCACGCTCATTATCGTCGAAAAAGTCGAATATCATTGGATTATGGGTGCCATCATTCTCTGGGTCGTTTCATCGAAAGATGCTGCAAACCATCGAAAGAGAACTACGGAAACGCGATAAGCACATCATCCTTGCCAATGCGGAGGATGCAACGACGGATAAAGAGCGGATAGCGTGCTTAGATTATCTCATTGAGAGAGACTGCGATGGCATTCTAATGTCGTGTCCAGAGTTGTCCGTGGTTGAACTAGCAAAAATTGAAGCACGGTACCCGAAAGTGGTGTTCATTAACCGTGATATCGACGAACTCGAGCAAAAAACCTTTAGCGCCGATCATTATCAGGGAGGCAAGTTAGCGGCTCGTCATCTGGTTGAATTGGGGCATAAGAATATTGCCGTTGTGAGCGGACGAATGAGCGCGCAAGATGCAAAAATGCGTCACCAAGGGTTTATCGATGAGTTAAGAGCCTCAGGGATCGAGGTAGATGCCGACCTAATTGAATCTGGTGGCTACAGTTTTGAACAAGGCGCGGTGGCCACACAAAAGTTATTGGCTAAAGACAAGCCGTTTACCGCGTTGTTTTGTGGTAATGACAACAGTGCCATGGCCGCGATTGCAGCACTACATCGACAAGGCATTCGTGTCGGCGTAGACATCTCAGTTATTGGTTATGACGACATCGATATATCGAGTTATACATCGCCAGCAATGACGAGCGTTCATGTGCCGTTAGAAGAAATATCTCGTAATGCTTGTCATCAATTATTGAACTTATGCTACGACGAAAAGCTGCCTATTGCCTCCCATTTTGAACCGACACTTAATGTTCGTGATTCGACGGGTTCAGTGCAAAAATAACAATACGTAGCGTAATAATACACGGGTTCATAAACCGTATTTATTGAATGTGGTTCGAAGAATGCCATTGAAGAAATCATCCTAAATTACTAGAAAATTCGTGGGCTTAGTACATTAATAAGCCCGTCTAGATAGATAAAAACTATTACGTGTAAAGAGGTCTCATTCATGTCAACATTTCTCGATCAGGGAACCCGATTTTCATTAACGGATCCAACGCTTCTTCCTAATTCGGCGGGTTATCTCTGGAATCGTAAGATGATGATTCATGTTAATTGCCAAGGTTACGTTGTCGCGCAATACATGAATCCAGAACCCAAAAAATATACGCATGTACCAAATCTAGCCGCGACGAGTTTTATGCAGCCGGAACAGCCTTATTTTGCCCATCATCCAGGTCGCTTTTTTTATGTGCGAGATGATGAAACGGGCGAGTTGTTTTCTGCACCATTTGCGCCGATTAAATCCAAGTTGGATAGCTTTGATTTCCAGCCGGGTCTAAGCGACGTTAAGTGGATCGTTAAACATCAAGGCATTGAACTGACGATTACTCTTACGTTGGGTGAAGATGAAGCCGCAGAATTGTGGCATGTCGAAGTGTCGAACAAGGGGGCCACACCGCGTAAGCTCTCTGTCATTCCTTACTTTCCAGTTGGTTACATGTCGTGGATGAACATGGGCGCACATTATGATGAGTCGCTCAATGCGATTGTCTGCACTTCAATCACCCCTTACCAAAAGCTAGAAGATTACGAAAAGAACAAGCACCTAAAAGATATGACATTTTTTGCGTCTGACGTTATCCCCGATGCTTATGAGACCAGTCTCCCGCGTTTTGAAGGACAAAGCGGCTTACATAACCCTGCGGCATTGCAAGGATTTGCGGATCTCTGCAGTAAAGAAGCCCATTACGAGATGCCTGTTTGTGCGATGCAATTTAAGCTAGACCTCGAACATGAAGAAAAGAAACAACTGAATTTCGTGTTTGGTCCGGCGCTTGATAAGTCCGAGATTAGGCATGTTGTTGCCCGTCATTCCGGAGATGAAAAAGTGGCAGCAACCCAAGCGTATGAAGAATACATATCGTCAGGCTCCGGTGTGGTAGAAATAGAGACACCTGATGTTGCGTTAAATCATTTTGTGAATCACTGGTTACCAAGACAGGTTTTTTATCATGGTGACACCAATCGATTGACGACTGATCCTCAGACTCGCAATTACCTGCAAGATGGGATGGGGATGGCGTACGTGAAAAGTGACGCTACACGAGCTGTGATCCTTACCTCATTATCTCAACAAAAGATGGATGGAGAAATGCCTGATGGCGTATTACTGACGCCAGAAGCCACCTTGAAGTACATTAATCAAATCCCTCACACTGACCACTCTGTATGGTTGGCATTAATTCTTGATGCCTATCTCAATGAGACGAATGATTGGGGCCTCTTACAACAGGACGTCGCGTGGGCAGATGATGACACTAGTGCGTCAGTACTCGAACATATGAATCGTGCCATGAACCACATGTGTGAAGCGAGAGATTATCGAGGCTTGCCATTCATTGCTCAAGGTGATTGGTGCGACCCGATGAACATGGTGGGCCCGAAAGGAAAAGGCGTCTCGGGTTGGCTAGCGCAAGCGCTAAGCGTTGCGCTGCAAACTTGGATAAGAATATCTAGAAAATACAATGATGAATCCATAATTCAGCAATTCGAATCTATGGTTGAAGAATTGGCCACCATTTCACATGAGTATCTGTGGAAAGGGGATTGGTACGCGCGTGGTATCACGGATGACGGCGTAACGTTTGGTGTCCCAGAAGATAGTGAAGGGCGTATCTTTTTGAATACCCAAAGCTGGGCATTTATGGCCAATATGCCTAATGCGGAACAGAAAGCAAAAATGTTGGCCGCGATTGACGAGCAACTTGATACACCTTATGGCGTCATGTTATGTGCGCCTGCGTTTACTCAAATGCGAGAAGATGTGGGTCGTGTGACACAAAAGTGGCCAGGCTCAGGGGAAAATGGTTCTATTTACAATCATGCCGCCGCGTTTTATGCCGCGAGTCTTTATGCCATAGATGAACCTGACCGAGCATTTGCAGTATTGAGGAAAATGGTGGCTGATCCACAAAGTGATACCTTTGAGCGTAGAGGCCAATTGCCTGTCTATATTCCCAATTATTATCGTGGTGCATATTATCAATACCCCGACACGGCAGGTCGTTCCAGTAACTTGTTTAATACGGGTACTGGTGCATGGTTTTATCGCATGATTATTGAAGAAATGCTCGGTCTTAAGGGATGTGAAGAAGGCCTTTCCATTCAACCTAAAGTACCTTCTGAATGGTCAAATTTTTCGGTCAAACGATCGTTTCGTGGTGCGCAGCTACATGTGACGTATCAACGTACCTCAGAGGTAACGAAGGTTGAGGTGATCATGGATGGTAAGAAACTAACGACTAATATACTGCCAGGGCTTCAATCAGGTGGTTGCTATCAAGTTACGGTACTTCTACCGCGAGAGAACGCACATTCGGTATAGCAGAGTGAATGATGTAGATGGCTAGGCAATAGACTATGTCGAGATCCGCGTTATAAAGAAAGCCAGTTGGTCCTCCAACTGGCTTTTTTATTCGTCTTGTACATTTAGTCCAATGTTGTCACCGGACTATAGGCTGATTATTCTGACTCAGAAGAAGCGGTGTCTTCCGTTGTCGTCACTGGTTCAGCAAACACTTCAACGGGCTTTGCAACAATACTGCGTGTTTCTTGGTTCACATCATTTAAGACGACTTTGAGTGTATCACCTAATCGATACACCAAATTTTGGTCGATAGTGACAGTGCCATTTTCGTTATTGCTAACGATTCGGTCTTTGTTGTTTACTATTAGCGAGTTTGGAATGAACACGGCAGCGCCGTTTTCAGTCAATCGAGCTCGCATACCCGCACGATTAATGTCAAAGATTTCTGCCAAAAATTCGGTGCCGTTCTTTGGTTCGTTTGCAAGAGTTCGAGCGTACAACCAATCTCCGACATTACGCTCTGCCATTCTATGATGTTTGCGGTGAACGGCTAGCTCATCACCCAAGACATCATCCGGCTTTTGTATTGGTTCCGCGTTAGTAATGTGCGCTTTTAGAAGTCGGTGGTTGACCATGTCGCCGTATTTACGAATCGGTGATGTCCATGTCGCATAAACATCGAGGCCCATCGCATAATGCGGTAGAGGTTCATTGCCTACTTCGCTGTATGCTTGGTACTTACGTACTCGGTTGTCTAGGTAGCTTGAGTCCAATCCGCCTAAATCACGGCGCAAGGCAGCAAAGCCGTCCAAAGACATGATTTGCTCTTCAGTGTAGATAGGTTCTTCATTCGGTGGGTTGACCAACTCAAGAACGTCTTTTACCTTCTCTGGTTTAAAACCAGCATGGGTGTTAAATACACCGTAACCAAAGGCTTCTTTTAGAGTGCGACCTGCACAGATGTTGGCGGTAATCATCGCTTCTTCTACGAGGCGGTTAGCGCTACGTCGAGAGTCTGCGTGAATTGCGACAACATCATTATCTTCGCTGAGTTCAAATCGATAATCTGGACGGTCTGGGAAAACAACTGCGTTAGCTTGACGCCAAGCTGCGCGCGCTAATGAGAAATCGTACAAGTCACGAACAACCTCAGCAATTTCTTCACTTGGTTGCCACACATCACTTGAACCATTCTCTAACCAATCAGAGACATGTTGGTAAGCAAGTCGCGCGTGAGATTTCATGTTCGCAGCAAAAAATTTGATGTCATCTTGAATAACACCGTCTTTATTGACCGTGACAGAGCAGCAAAGGGCAGGACGCTCGGCATTTTCAAGCAATGAGCATACATCGTCTGCTAAGTCGCGCGGTAACATTGGAATATTACGTCCTGGGAGATAGATGGTGTAGCCTCGTTGGCGAGCCACAATATCCATTTCATCTTCGGGAGTAATATAGGCCGTTGGGTCAGCAATCGCGATTGTTACTTCGAAGTCGCCATTGTCTTTTTTCTTAGCGAACAGCGCATCGTCCATATCTTTGGTCGATTCGCCGTCGATGGTAACAAAGGGCATAGACGTCATATCAGTGCGCGTGAGCGTAGCATCGTCTTTGATTTCCCATGCGTCTAAACCGGCAGGCTCAGTGTTGGGTAAATCATTTTGCGCTAGGGTGACCCACCACGGCGCGATTTTGTCACCGCCATCGGTAATCTTTTGAGAGATTTCTGCTAAAAAGCCGTTGTCACCTTTTAAAGGGTGATTGATTACATGAGCAACGACCCAGTCACCGTCATTAAGCTCATCACTCTTGATACCTTTTTGAGTTTTGGCTTTTAAAGACAGTTTTTTAAGCTGCGGATGATCCGGTGTAATATTAAGGCGGCCTTTAAAGCGCTTTACGCGGGCAATAAAGCGGGTAACACCTTGTTCAACAAGTTCTTGAGGCTCTGCTAGTTCGCGATCTTTATCCGTACGTATAATTGCGACGACTTTATCGCCGTGCATACATTTTTTCATATACGGTGGTGGGATAAAGAAACTGGTTTTCGCGTCGACTTCTAAAAAGCCAAACCCTTTCTCGGTTGCTTTGATTGTGCCTTCTTTTTTAGGAAGGTTCTCTTGAATCTGCTGTTTGAGCTGGGCGAGTAGCGGGTTATCTTGAAACATGCATCTACTTCTTAATAATGAAAGTGCCCACACTATACCCAAACGCTCGGTTGTTGCCTAGTTCAAACTCAAGGCGTAACCGCATGTCAATCATGCAGCAATAACGTAACGAAATGCTTAAAGTTTTGCCACATTGATGGCACATTACTCAATAATGACAGTTCAAGAATAAAATTGTGATGTATTTCAATTTTTTCTGGCTTTTTTTGTGCTTTTAGTGAATAATCCGCCTCCTTGTTTACGTCCCTAGTGGCTTGATGCGATTTTCACTTTTCCGCATCTGAATGGAATCAGCTCTTATCTACTGTTTTTAAAGCAGTATTGGATCAGTTTGGAATTGGTAGAGCTCATGGGACCTGTGTTTATATTTACTTTAATGGGATCCCAATGCAAGATTCTGCAATTCAATTCAATGAATTAGCTCTTAACAGCAATATTCTTTCTGCTCTAGACTCTATGGGCTTTGTATCGCCAACTCCAATCCAGGCGGCTGCAATTCCTCTATTGTTAGAAGGAAGAGATGCGTTAGGTAAAGCTCAGACGGGTACGGGCAAGACAGCAGCATTCTCTTTGCCGCTTCTTAACAAAATCGATCTTAACCAGCATAAGCCTCAAGCAATCATCATGGCGCCAACGCGTGAGCTTGCTATCCAGGTTGCTGCTGAAATCAAAAACCTTGGTCGTGACATCAAGGGCTTGAAAGTATTAGAGATCTACGGTGGCGCTTCTATCGTTGATCAAATGCGCGCACTAAGCCGCGGTGCTCACATCGTTGTGGGTACACCTGGTCGTGTTAAAGACCTTCTAAACCGTGACCGTCTACACTTAGACCAAGCACATACATTCGTTCTTGATGAAGCGGATGAAATGCTAAAAATGGGCTTCGTAGATGACGTTACTTGGATTCTAGAGAAAGCACCAGAAACGGCTCAACGTGTTCTGTTCTCTGCAACTATGCCTCCAATGGTAAAAACGATTGTTGATCGCTACTTGCGTGATCCTGCTCGTGTTGACGTTGCGGGTACTAACCACACGGTTGATAAAGTTGCTCAAAACTACTGGGTAGTAAAAGGCGTAGAGAAAGACGAAGCAATGGCTCGCCTTCTTGAAACTGAAGAAATCGATGCGTCTATCGTTTTCGTTCGTACTCGTCAAGACACTGAGCGTCTAGCTGACTGGTTAACTGCACGTGGCTTTAGCGCGGCAGCACTACACGGCGACATCCCTCAATCTCAACGTGAGCGTACTGTTGACAACATCAAACAGGGTTCAATCGATATCCTAGTCGCGACTGACGTTGTTGCTCGTGGTCTTGATGTGCCACGTATCACTCACGTATTTAACTACGACATCCCATTCGATGTTGAGTCATACATTCACCGTATCGGTCGTACTGGTCGTGCTGGACGTAAGGGTAAAGCTATCCTTCTTGTTCGTACTAACCAAATCCGTATGCTGCGTACGATTGAGCGTGTAACTAAGTCTCAAATGGAAGAAATTCAACTTCCACCACGTGACCAAGTTGCTGAAGCTCGTCTAGTTAAGCTTGGTGCTGAGCTAGAAACTGAGAAAGGCCACAAATCACTAGAAAGCTTTGCTGAGCTAATCGAAAAGCTTCAAGAAAGCCTAGAGATCGATGCTGCGACACTTGCTGCGATTCTGCTTAAACGTCAACAAGGCAAACGTCCTTTGTTCTACGTTGGTGCTGATCCAATGATTGAAGCTATCGAGCGTGACAAAAAACGTCGTAAAGAACGCCGTGACAATCCTGATGCAGGTCGTCGTGAAGGTGGTCGTAGCTTCAACACTCAAGATTGGGATACTTACCAACTTCAGGTTGGTCGTGAGCAAGGCGTTCAAGTTAAAGATATCGTTGGTGCGCTAGCGAACGAATTAGGCCTAACTAAAGGCTCTATTGGTGCTATCAAACTTGATAAAGGCCAAACGTACGTTCAACTGCCTAAGCAGATGACTACTGATGTAGCAGGTAAGCTTCGTAAGCTTCGCATTCGTCAGAAAGAAGCGGGCGCTGTTGTTGTTGAATTCAATGATTTCCGTGAATCTCGTGGTCCACGTCGCGATGGCGGCGGTAGCCGTGATAATCATCGTGGTGCACGTCGTGAAGGCCATCGTGGTCAACGTGACGGAAACCGTGAAGGCGGCAATCGCGAAGGCGGCGGCTACCGTGGTAACCGTGACGGCGCTAACCGTGGTCAACGTGCTGAAGGTGAACGTCGTTTCGATCGTAACCGTGGCAGCGACCAACGTGGAAGCCACCGTGGCGAACGTGGTCAATCACGTAACACTGAGTCTTAATGCCATTAAACATTAAGCACTAAATGAAAGCCGAGCGAATGCTCGGCTTTTTTGTGTCTGTTAATAAATTTTCTAAGTGAATGGCTACTAGTGATAAAAAACACGATTAAATTCAATGGGTGAATTAATTTAAAATTTGATCTTCGTCAAGAAATATCATTTTGAAACAAATATTCTTATAAAACAAATTTGAAAGATTCAAAAATTATTGAATAATACAATAAGATTATATGGGAAGGTTTCTTTCCCCTTTTCGCTCAACAACAGGATACATTTTCATGTCTGATTCGTTTGTTCTCGTCATCAACTCCGGTAGTTCATCTCTTAAATTCGCCGTCATCGATTCTCAAAGTGGAGAGGCTGTATTAAGTGGGTTAGGTGAGTGTTTCGGTTTGCCTGATGCACGCATGGCTTGGAAATTTAATGGACAAAAAACCGAAGTTGCCGTTGAAGGTGAAGGTAACCACCACAAACTTGCTATTGGTAAGTTGGTTGGCCTAACTGAAGAATTAGGTTTTTCTGATAACATCGTCGCGATTGGCCACCGAATTGTTCACGGTGGTGAGAAATTCACTTCGACGGTTCGCATCGACGAGACGGTGACACAAGAAATTGAAAAACTTGCTGACCTTGCTCCGCTGCATAACCCAGCAGGTGCCATTGGTATTCGCGCGGCTATTGAAGCATTCCCAGCGCTTCCGCAATTCGCTGTATTTGATACTGCTTTCCACCAAACAATGCCAGAGAAGGCGTTCACTGGCGCTATCTCAAATGAGTTGTACACAGAATACGGTATCCGTCGCTACGGTTTCCATGGAACAAGCCACTACTTCGTTAGTCGTGAAGCGGCGAAGATGCTCAACAAGCCAGTAGAACAATCGAGCTTTATCTCGGTTCACCTTGGTAATGGTGCGTCTGTTTGTGCAATTAATAATGGTGAGAGTGTCGATACGTCTATGGGCTTCACTCCTCTATCTGGTTTGATGATGGGTACGCGTTGCGGAGATTTAGACCCAGGCATTATTGAATTCTTGATGAAGAAAGGTTGGAGCCAAGAGAAGGTCTTTGAGACGCTAAACAAGAAGTCTGGCTTCTTAGGTGTGTCTGGCATTACTTCTGACGCTCGTGGCGTGCTAGAGGCGATGGAAGACGGTCATGAAGGTGCTAAGCTTGCCTTTGAAGTCTTCACATACCGTGTAGCGAAGTACATTGGCTCTTACTTGATTCCTCTAGATCACCTAGACGCGGTTATCTTCACCGGTGGTATTGGTGAAAACTCACTACCAATTCGTCGTGAAATCATGCGTAACCTTAAATTGCTTGGCTTTGTCGAAGACGAGAAGGGTAACGAAGACGCGCGCTTCGGTGCTGCTGGTATCGTCGGTAAGTCTGAGCTTTTGGGTGCGGTGGCTATGGTTATCCCAACCAATGAAGAATTTGTGATTGCTCAGCAGTCGGTAGAACTTCTGTAATAGATTCTAAGAAAATCAGATAATGAAAAGCGAGCCCAAGTGGCTCGCTTTTTTGTTTTGTATGTTGATTAAACCATCACGAACGATACTTTCTTCGTTTAGTCGATCTTCGAGTCAACGAGGCTAGTGCTGAGTTATTTATGCCCCATTTTTTGTTTCAAACCAATCACAAGAACCGTCATCCCCTTGAAAAAGGGGATCTTCGTCAGCACGTTGTGAACCTATTCGTGTGTTATTCATTTCTATTTAAGTGAGTCACATGCTGATGAAGATCCTCGTTTGCACGAGGATGACGGCCTAATTGGGATGGGTAGAAGAGCAATAAGCTGAGAGCTTTATGTCCAAAGGCGTGTTAGTAGGCGCGATACGAATAGCTTGCCAACCAACGAAGAATTTGGGACTGCTCAACAGTCGGTAGAACTACTGTAATTGATTTAAAATTTATTAGTAGAAAGCGAGCCTAGGGCTTAATGCCGATCAGTTAATCGAAAGTAACAGATTGAGCGATCCTTCCAGAATGTCAAAATCCGAGTGTTATTTTAACACTCGGATTTTTTATGTTTCTTAGACAAGCTCTTAATCAAGTACGCAACTTCTCTACAGAACAATTCTCAAAGTTATCAGATCTATTGTCCCCTGAACTCATTGATCAATACTTCCAAGAGTCTGGGGTGGCGATTATTTAAAAGCGCAGATTACCAATGGAAACAAGAGTGGTAAAAAAGAGGCCTTGTCGCTATGCGACAAGGCCTCCTAGAAGACGTTAGTTAATGCTTAACTTACAAGCATTACAGCGAAAGCCGGCCTTTAGTTTCTTTTGGCAGTGTCTGCGACGTGCCATCTGAATTTAACCCTGTCATGCCAATCTTAGAATATCCATTGGTACAGGAAGCCAGCTCCAATCGCCATGCTCAAGATGACAAATAAGAACGCTGCAATCATTTGGTTCTTGAAGATAGACTTAAGAAGAATAACTTCAGTCAAACTTGCTCCTGCACTACCAATAATTAATGCCATGACTGCACCAAGACCCATGCCTTTTGCTGCAAGCGCTGCACTTAGTGGGATGACAGCTTCAGCACGAATGTACAGCGGAATGCCAATCACAGCAGCGAACGGAATTGCCCAAGGGTTGTCTTCATTAGCAACTTTTGCGACGAACTCTGTTGGCATGAAGCCGTAGATTAACGATCCGAGCGCAATACCGCCAATCAGGTATGGAAGTACTTTTTTGAAATCTTTCCAAGTTGAATTCCAAATTCTTACCCATTTGTTGACCGGTTTTGCTTTCGCTCCGCCACAGCTTGATCCGCAGCCTTTACTTTCAGGTGCGATGTAAGCATCTTCTTTTACGTACTTTTCAAATCCTAATTTTTCTAGTGTGTAACCTGCAATTACAGACACGCCCATAGCGATAACAAAGTAAAACGCAGTCACTTTTATACCAAAGGTAACGGCAAACAAACCGATAATAATAGGGTTAAGCAGCGGACTTGCAAACAAGAACACCATCATGGTGCCAAAACCGGCTTTTGCTCTTAGCAGCCCTTTTAGGAAAGGGATAGTTGAGCATGAGCAAAACGGAGTGATTGCGCCGAGTAAACCGGCAACAAGGTAACCTTTACCGTTTTTTGAACTTAAAATGCTTTGAATCTTAGATGGTGGGATGTATTCCTGCAAAATACCAACAACGTAACTAATCAGTAAAAATAGTATTGTTAGTTCGACAGCAAGGAAAGCAAACATGCCTAATGTGTCCATAACCATGTCTTGTGTAATGTTCATTTTAATGTCTCATTATTTCTGGAATAATCGAAATATACGCAAGTAGCGTTGCGTCGTCAATATATTTCTATTTTTATCGAAGTGTTTTTTCTGAAGTCTACGCTGTGATGATAAGCCCGGTAAGTAAGCCATTGAAAACAAGGGTCACCTGATCCAACTGAATGTTGAAAAACGGACGATTGTGGACGTCAAATTACGGTTTGTGATGAAAACGCCTCTCATACCAAGTCCTATATAACCTCCAACATAGCTTTCGATCTTTCAGCCACGCGAATTCCGTTAGCACTAGTGTCGTTTGGCAACCAATGTTACGGAACACCTCAAAATACCTGCTCCCGTTTGTCCTCTATAACAACCGTTAATCTTCGATGCTGACCGTTTGTCGCATCCACATGTCGAGGCTCTTCAAAGGCGGTAGGCTAATGATCAATCTACAGGAGAGCGACAACATGATGAAATTTGATGGTATCTCAAAGCATTATTCACTCGGCCAAAATCAAGTACAGGCATTAGGTGGCGTGTCTGGACACATTGCACAGGGGGAGTTAGTTGCATTATGTGGTCCGTCAGGTTCGGGGAAAAGCACACTACTCAATATTTTAGGCATGCTGGACACTCAGTACGATGGAGACATTACTTTTGGCGATGGAATATTGTCAAAAACACCACAGGAATTGACTCAGTATCGCCGCGAAAATCTGGGGTTTATTTTTCAGCGTTTCAATTTGGTTCCTGTGATGAGCGCGTTAGAAAACGTCAGCTACCCGCTAGCGTTGAATGGTTATAGCCAGAAAAACCAGAAACGCTTGTCGCTGGAAATGCTTGAAAAGGTCGGGTTAGGTGATTGGGTTCATCACCGACCGGAGCAACTGTCTGGGGGGCAGCAACAGCGTGTGGCCATTGCTAGAGCATTGGTCCATAAACCCTGCCTCGTTATTGCAGATGAACCGACAGCAAGCCTTGATAGTGCATCTGCTAGCCAGGTCATTGAACTAATGAAAACCTTAGGGCATGAGCAAGCAACGACGTTTATTGTTGCGACCCATGATAGAAGGATGGCAACGCGATGTGATCGGATGATTGATCTGGTCGATGGAGAAATAAGCCATCAGCCGCACGAGTGGGCCAGTTAGTCATTAAGGAATGTCACGAATGAGCACGGCGTTCATTGAAGACGTTTTTAAAGGTCGGGATGACAGATTGTATTGACGACAGCCACCAGAAAAAGGAAGCAACATGATCACACACATACTCTATTCGTTCAAAATGCCGTTTTTATACTTATTACGTAATCGTAGGCGCACCATGCTCTCATTGTCGATCGTAGCGATTGCTATTTTTGCACTGACCGCGGCGGCCGGTTTTGGCTTGTTTACTTATCAAGCGTTAGAGAAATCAACGGCCAATGATGTTGGGCACATTACCGTGACCCAAGCGGGTTACTTCACTTCTGAAGAAGAGATGCCGCTGGAAAATGGAGTGCGTGACCCGCAATCGCTTATCGCCTTACTCGGCGATGTGGAGCACGCTAGAAGTGTTCAACCTCGCGTGTACTTCTCAGGGTTAATCTCGAATGGTAGAAAATCAGCAATCTTCATTGGTAATGGGGTCGAGCCTAATGAGTTTCAGATGCGAGATGGTTTTGTTCAGATGGAGTCGGGAAATACGTTGCAAGATTACCGATCTGCGGGGGAACCGCTATTTGATGGCGAGGTGAGTCTTAAAGACAGCGAGTTTGGCAATGAAATGGATGCTGGCATTATGATTGCGAAAGATCTCGCGCATAATTTACAGGTTTCAGAAGGCGATTGGGTCACACTGTTGGCCACGACAAGCGATGGCGCACTAAATGCGATTGATTTTGAGGTGACCGGCGTGTATTCCACAGGTGTGCCGGAAATGGATAAGCGTCAGGTTTACATTGGGATAGGTGCGGCACAAGATTTACTCAATTCAGAGCGCATTAGTACGTTATCGCTCTACTTGAGCGATACCAAATATACGTCACAAGGATTACTCGACGTCAATCAACGCCTCAGTGAGTATCAGACAAATAAGGAATTTAGCTTGCAGGGTGACGCTCAAAACTTAGAGACGACACCTTGGCAAGAACGGGCATTTTTTTATCACAAGGTTCGTGGGCTTTATAACGGTATTTTTGGGGTGCTTGGTGTGGTGATGGGGCTGGTGGTATTTGTTGCCTTGTTTAATACCATGACAATGACCGTGACAGAACGTACACGAGAAATCGGCACGCTGTCTGCACTTGGCAGTTATCCTAGAGAAATCATAGGCGGTTTTGTACGAGAATCGATCCTCATCGCACTCATTGGTAGCGTAGTAGGGGCAGGGCTAGCACTTACCACGACATTACTTCTTAAGGTGGCAGATATACAAATGCCACCCCCGCCAGGACGCTCCGAAGGGTACCCGTTAGAGATTGTTTTTTCCCCCCAAGTTGCAATGTATTCCTCGCTGGCAATATTGATAATTTGCATGTTCGCCGCCTATGTGTCAGCACGTAAAGGCGCTCAAAAACCCATAACAGAGGCGTTATCTTATGTATAAATCATGGCTGATTACGAAAAAACTGCGCGGTATTGTAGCGATGCTTGTCTCCGTGGCCTCTGTCTCCGCCTTTGCTTCAGAGGCAGAATCATTAATTAAGCAAGCTGATAGCTATCGATTGGATGCCGGCGCATCTCGTGTCGTGTCTGAGGTTAGGCTTTATCAAGATGATAAGCTGGATAAAACGCGTCTTTATGATGTGTATCTAAAGCCTAATCGTGAATCCTTGGTCGTGTTTAAGGCCAATGTCGAGAAAGGACAAAAAATGTTGATGCTCGGAGATAATTATTGGTTATTAATGCCGAAAAGTCGCCGACCGATTCGTATTACACCTATGCAAAAACTACTTGGAGAGGCCTCGGTCGGTGACATATCGACATTGACGTGGAGCCAAGATTATCAAGGGCAGGTGATAGAAAATGAAGACATCTTAGCCTCAGATGGCTCGATGACAAAAACCAAGAGGCTGAAACTGGTAGCGAAAACCGCAGGCGCAAGTTACCAACAAATAGATCTATGGTTGGATAACAAAACCGCATTTCCCATTCAGGCTGACCTTTACTTACGCTCTGGAAAGTTGGCAAAGAAAGCGCAATTTGAACAAGGTGTCAGAAATGGTGAGCGACGTGTTACCGCCATGATCTTACGTGACCAGATCCAAATGAATAAAAAAACAGTCATTGATTATCAGTCCATCGAACCTTACTCGCTGCCGAACAAGTATTACAACCCTGCGTTCTTATCTAAGAATAAGCAGCTAGGGATTGAATAATGAAAAGTGACCCTGGTCGTCGCTTCATAAGGTGGAACCAGCGTGATGGATTATCGAGTGTTGCTGGATTGGTTATCAGCCTTGTTGTCTCCACTAATGTCATCGCGACTGAATATGACCATTCGAGTACGTACAAGCCTCGAACTGACAGTCATCATTTAAATGAGCTTTTGACGTCCAGTGAGTCCAGTACAGCTGTTGATTCAAATAACGTGAATGAGGATTCCAATGAAGGGAATAAAAATGATGTGCGACGCTATTTTGATGCGCTGTCCTTTAGCGTGGACTATCAAGTCAATGCGCAAAGCATTGGCGCTCAAACCTCGCGTTTTTTTTCGCAACAAGAGGTCAGCCAAGTTTCTAAGGTAAACGGAGTGATTGACGTTGGTGTTCAATTTGACGTTTTTTCTGGAAGCGTTGCATTGCTCAGCAGCGATTTATACAACAGTGCTGATACTCACTCTAGGGATTATCAAGAGCGCAGCACAGACTTGGTGGTTCGCGAAGCCGTCATTGAATCGTCATTCATGATAGGTGATAGGGAGTGGGATATGCTAGCTGGAAAGGCTCGCATTGACTGGGGTGTGGGTTATGGCTATCGAGTGTTAGATTTGTTTAATCCTTATCGCCGCAATCCCGTCGGAATTCAGATTGAAGAGGGGGCTGGAACACTGGCGGTGTCTCATTATGGTGGTCAATCTGAATTGACGTTTATCACCACTGATTCGAGCTGGACTCAGCTCACTAGCACTGAGTTTGAAAAAGCCAATGAACAGCAGGGACTCGGTATGCGTTATTACACATTACTAGGTGATTCTGAATTACAAGCGATAACCTACTACGACAATGTGAGAGAAGGGATGATCGCTGGTAGCTTGGTTACGGTCTTTGGCAACGCCTGGGAGATGCATTCATCTGCTTCGATCCAGCGCCGTTACCTCACGTATACATTTGCCGATCAAAAGCCTGCGACGTTGTCTGAAGGCAAAAATGCCGTTCAATACCTAGTCGGCATAACATGGGCGCATGAGTCGGGTAATAGTGTCATCGCCGAATATTGGTATGACGAGAGAGCATGGAGTCAGAGTCAATGGCAACATGCTTATGACGCCGCGGCGAACGTTTACCCAATAGTCGCCAACTCATACGGGCTGGGGTATACCCAACAGAATTTGGTTCAGCATAGTGTAATGTTACATTGGGCGCTCGATCCATCTGCATGGGCAAATTGGCAATGGAGTCGAGAACTCGGGCTAGCCGATCGTTTAACACCAAAAATAGACGTTATGATCTCACCTGAAGATGGTGGTGTCATTGCGACACAATGGCTCGATTTTATGATGTTGGACAACGGGAGCTCGAACCTGCACCTTGAACTGGCTGCGCGTTATGTTACTGGCGCGGACAGTTCTGTATATGCAAACCTGCCTGAACGCTATAACATGTTGATTAATATAAAAGGGAGGTTCTAATTATGGAATGCACAGGCAAACGTTCAAACTGGGTGCGATCCACCATTTTTACGTCTTTGTTTTGTCTTGCGATTGCGGTTATCACCTCGTCAATCTGGACGGCCCCGTATTATGAAAATGCTTTTATCAGCCTTGGTTATGGATACAGTGCGTTGTTTTTTTCATGGCTGATTGAGCGATGGTTACCCAAGATTGCCGCTATGCGCATCACCTCATTAGTGATGTCCATATCTGGCGCAGTTTGTTTGGGTACGATAAATGCCTACTTTTGGCTACGGCAATACCCGGGGTTTGATGCGTGGCAAGGGTTAAAACCGGTGTTGTTACTTGGGATTATTTTTACCGCGATATCCTTTTACTTCTTCCATGCACAGGAAAAGCAGTTTTCTTTGCAGCAACAAATAGACCAAGCTAAGCTGGATAAAGCTAAGCAAGACAAGGTCTTAATTGAATCTGAGCTTAAACAACTGCAAAGCCAAATTGAACCACACTTTCTTTTTAATACCCTTGCCAATATTAACGTCCTCATTGATTACGACGCGAATCAAGCAAAAGAGGTGTTAGATAAACTGACGATACTGCTTCGTGGGTCAATGTCTCGACATCGACAAACCCAAATTGATGTGGCGTCAGAGGTAACGCTGATTCGAGCTTACTTGGGCATTCAGCAAGTGCGGTTAGGTTCGAGATTACGTTTTGATATCGATATTCCAGATGAGCTGTCAACCATAAAAATCCCGCCTTATTTGTTACAGCCGTTGGTCGAGAATGCCGTCATGCATGGAATAGAACCAAGCGTAGCAGGGGGGAGTATTGAGATAAATGCGCGTCAGGAAGGCGAATTCTGTATTTTAGAAATTTCAGACACTGGCGTTGGCCTTCAGTATGGGAATAAAAACTCCGAAAATTCGAATCATGGTATTGGCTTGTCCAATGTCAAAGAGCGGTTGTTAGCAAAGTATGGAGAAAAATCGTCGTTGTCGGTAAACGAGAAAAAGGAAGGGGGTGTGATGTCTACCATTGTATTACCGACGTCTACAGTCTTGCCCATGCAAAATAAACAGGAAGCCTAAAATGACAACATATACGGCAGTTATTGCCGACGATGAACCTCTATTACGATTCCATTTAGATAAAATGTTGGCAGAGACATGGCCAGAATTGGAGATTGTGAGCCGTTGTGAGAACGGTGAACAAGCCATAGAGGCAGTCGAGGAGCATCAACCTGATGTAGTATTTCTTGATATTCAAATGCCCGGTTTATCAGGAATTGATGTTGCCAATCAGCTTGCCGCACTCGAGAAAGCAACGGAACGATCGGCTCCGATTATCGTTTTTGTCACCGCGTTTGATCAATATGCGATTGCGGCCTTTGAGGCCAATGCGATTGATTATGTGTTGAAACCCATACAAGAAGACCGCCTGCTCGCCACTTGTCATCGAATACAACAACGTTTACTTCCATCTGAGAACAGTGGCACCTTGCAAACGCTGATGTCAAAGATTGAACACCTTTCGGCAGGCGGGACGCCAAAATATACCAAGTGGTTGAAGGCGAGCAAGCATGATGAGATCCATTTACTTGCCGTTGATGATATTGCGTATGTTAAAGCTGAAGACAAGTACGTTACGGTTGTAGCTTGGGTAGAGTCAAGTTATCAGGAATACGTTTTACGTAGTTCGATTAAAGAACTGACCACACAGCTTGACCCTGATTATTTTTGGCAAATTCATCGTGCGACACTCATAAATGTTCGTCGTTTAGATAAGGTCAAAAAAGATCTCTCAGGCAAATGGATGGTGCACATTGCCGGCACGACATTACCTGTGAGCCGAGCCATGCAGTCTCTGTTTCGTTAAAAGGTATTGAGTGACGCGATTTTCGCTTGGTGGATCCTTAACGCTGCAGAAAGAAACATCGACGCCTTGGTTATTGAACCTCGCATAATTCTAATGGTAGGCCATCGGGGTCTTGGAAAAAGGTATAACGTTTTCCAGTGTACTCATCAATACGTATGGGCTCGACTGCAATGCCTTGTTCAACAAGCCACTCCACGGCGTTAGCCATATTGTCGACAGTAAACGCTAGATGTCTAAGCCCTTGTGCTTCGGGAAAACTCGGTCTTTTGGGTGCATCAGGAAATGAAAATAACTCCAATTGAGTGCCATCGGGAAGGGCAAGGTCAAGCTTGTAGGAGTCTCGATCAGTTCGGTAATTTTCATCAAGGATGCTGAGTTTTAATACCTCAGTATAAAAATGACGCGAAGCCGCATAATCGGAACAAATAATGGCAACGTGGTGTGTGGCTTTTAACATGAAGATTCCTACAATTGTGAAGAGTCATGATTAGCTTTTTTTTACACAATAAAGCAAACAGAAGTACCTAAATGTGTCATTAAAAAAAGGGTGGGGGAAAGTCAGCGACGCGATAACGAATCACAGCGACAAACGTTCCGGTAACACTGACATGACATAATCGATAAACACCCGCATCCTGGCTGGCAAATATTTGGTTTGCGCGTATTGAAGCGCAATCGTGCCATGATAATTACTTTTTATCGTCCAATCTGCCAACACCTGCACGGTACTGCCGTCTTTCAATGATTCTTTGATCACAAAATCGTGAAAAATACCGATGCCTAGCCCTTCTTTCACACCACTTAAACGCAGTTGTGATTGATTGACGGCATATCGACCAGAGACCTTCACGGTGAGGAACGCATCGTCTTTTAAAAAATTCCAAACATGATCTCGTGTAGTCTCAGCTAAATATAAACAGTCGTGCTCGAGTAAGTCTTCAGGGGTCTTTGGCATGCCATGCTTGGCAATGTAATCTGGACTAGCACACAACACCAAGTTAGTGGGTCCTACGTCTTTCATGACGAGATTTTCGTCAGGCTTATCAGTGAGTTTAAAGGCGACATCTACGCCCATTTTCATTAAATCAATATTACCGTCGAGCGCACGAACCTTGAGTTGAATCTCTGGATACTGTTTTAAAAACGGGGTGATAAAGGGCTGCAACACGGAATTAAGGAAAGCTTCAGGCGCGGCGACCGTTAAGGCCCCGCTTGGTACAGTATGATCCGACTGGGACACTTCTACGGCTTGTTGCGCTGCATTTACCATCAATACGCTCTGGTCATAGACCTTTTCCCCGGCCTGAGTAATGACAAGCTTACGCGTTGTGCGCTCAAATAATTTAACAGATAGCGCGCTTTCTAAACGGGTGATGGTTTTAGAAAGGGCTGAAGGGGTCACCCCAAGGTTTTTTGCCGCTGCGGTGAAGCTACCCTCATTGACCACCATAATATAAGAGGCAAGGTCAGGGAGTAAACTGATGAGCTTGTGATTAAACATTATTGTTGCCTCAAATTCACTAATGGTTTTCCATGTTAAGGGATAATCGTTTCCTTCACAATGAACTAGAATGGTTTCATTAAAGATAAGCGCCTATGGTGACTCGTCTTTCCCTACACAACCTATGTATATAGGAACATAAAAAGGAATCTAAGATGTCTTCTGCATTCTACCAGCAAATCCAAGATCAAATTGAAGAAGTAAAAAACGAAGGGCTGTACAAGTCAGAGCGTATTATTACTTCTCAACAAAAAGCAGCGGTTAAGATCTCTAGCGGTGAAGAAGTCCTTAACTTTTGTGCAAACAACTATTTAGGTCTTGCTAATCACCCTGAACTTATCAAAGCCGGTCAGGTCGGTATGGATGAGCATGGTTTTGGTATGGCATCTGTACGTTTTATTTGTGGTACTCAAGATATTCATAAAGAACTAGAACAAAAGCTCTCTACGTTCTTGGGCAAAGAAGACACGATTCTTTATACGTCATGTTTTGACGCCAACACGGGTTTGTTTGAAACCATTTTAAGTAAAGAAGATGCAATCATCTCTGATGCTTTGAACCATGCCTCAATTATTGATGGCGTACGTTTGTGTAAAGCAATGCGTTTCCGCTACTCAAACAACAATATGGCTGAGCTTGAGCAGCAATTAATTGCGGCCAAAGAAGCGGGCGCTCGTCATACTCTTATCGTAACAGACGGTGTGTTCTCGATGGATGGTGTGGTTGCCAACCTTCCTGCTATATGCGATTTAGCCGATAAGTATGGCGCATTGGTCATGGTTGATGACTCTCACGCGGTTGGCTTTATGGGCAAATCTGGCGCGGGCACTCATGAATATCATGATGTGGTTGACCGCATCGATATCATCACAGGTACATTGGGTAAAGCAATGGGTGGTGCATCAGGCGGTTATACTTCAGGTAAAAAAGAAGTCATTGACTGGTTGCGTCAACGCTCACGTCCATACTTGTTCTCAAACTCGGTTGCGCCAGCCATTGTTAATGCATCCATTCGCGTTCTAGACTTACTAGAAGAAAGTGGTGATTTGCGTGACCATTTATGGGCGAATGCTGCGCATTTCCGTACACGTATGGAAGGGGCAGGGTTCACTATGGGCGGCGCTGATCACGCTATCATCCCAATTATGTTGGGTGATGCAAAAGTGGCAGCAGAATTTGCAGAGCGCGCTCTAGAAAAAGGTATCTACGTGGTTGGTTTCTCTTTCCCTGTTGTACCAAAAGGGCAAGCACGTATTCGTACACAAATGTCTGCGGGACACTCACGTGAGCAACTTGATCGCGCGATTGATGTCTTTATCGAAGTCGGCAAAGACATGTCCATTATTTAGACGCTGTATAAGCAATAAGCGTCAATGAATGAGCATCAAAATGATGCTCATTTGATATTAAGAATTGATATTTTTACGTGCTGATTAGCCGTAGGAATCATAGGTAAACCGATGAAAATTAAAGCGCTATCAAAACTCAAACCTGAAGAAGGCATTTGGATGACCGAGGTTGAAAAACCTGAAATGGGTCATAATGATCTTCTTATTCGCATCAAGAAAACAGCGATTTGTGGTACTGATGTTCACATTTACAACTGGGATGAATGGTCTCAAAATACGATTCCTGTTCCTATGGTTGTGGGTCATGAATACGTTGGTGAAGTGGTTGGCATTGGCCAAGAAGTGCGCGGATTTGAGATCGGTGACCGTGTTTCTGGCGAAGGTCACATTACCTGTGGTCACTGTCGTAACTGTCGTGGCGGACGTACGCACCTTTGTCGCAATACGACAGGTGTTGGTGTTAACCGTACCGGTGCGTTCTCTGAATTCCTAGTGATCCCAGCGTTTAACGCATTTAAAATTCCAGCTGAAATCTCTGATGATTTGGCTTCGATTTTTGACCCGTTTGGAAACGCAGTGCACACAGCACTATCGTTTGATCTAGTTGGCGAAGACGTACTTATTACAGGTGCAGGCCCGATAGGTATCATGGCTGCGGCGGTAGCAAAACACGTTGGCGCTCGTCATGTTGTGATTACTGACGTCAATGAATACCGCTTAGATCTTGCTAAGAAGATGGGCGTAACGCGCGCTGTTAACGTGATGGAAGAGAAGCTAGAAGATGTCATGTCTGAACTTGGTATGACGGAAGGCTTCGATGTTGGTTTAGAAATGTCGGGTAATCCTTCCGCGTTTAACAGCATGCTGACCAACATGAACCATGGCGGTAAGATCTCGCTTCTAGGTATTCCACCGTCAGACATGGCAGTAGACTGGAACCAAGTTATCTTTAAAGGTTTAGTTATTAAAGGTATCTACGGTCGCGAAATGTTTGAAACGTGGTACAAGATGGCGTCTTTGATTCAATCTGGCCTAGATCTATCACCAATCATCACTCATCACTTTAAAGTCGATGACTTCCAAGCCGGCTTCGATGCTATGCGCAGCGGACTTTCTGGCAAGGTTATTCTTGATTGGGAATAGTAACAAACAAGGTTAAATTGATAAAAAGCGATAGGTAAAACTATCGCTTTTTTTGTGCCTAGGGTTTCTATCTAGGCGATACATGACTGGTAATGGGCCATTATTCCGGTATTCATTATCAATAGTGCGTTCATCCATCTTTAATCCTGTTCCAGTCCCCATTTCAGCGAACCTTGGTTTTGACTTATCCTGCCTTTCTTCTAATTACATAGACGTATAACGCTCAAATGCTATTGCCTCTCCTTTGCGTGAGATTGTTTCAAACAAGTATAACAATGCGCCCAATTAAAAAGGCGTACCGTTTATTTGATGTTAAATACTGTTACTCGATTCTATTGCAACGGGTGTGATTGAGACGCTGAATACCAAATTAAGAAAATAATATACGACGGTTAACCTAACGAACAACGGCGACAAGCATTGATTCGACGAGTCATAAAAAAGCCCCCCAATAGTTGGAAACCAATTATTGGAGGGCTTTTTATCACCCGATTGTTCGGGACAGCGATGTGTTTTTAACTATGTTATGTCTACACAGCGTCAGTTTTTTTCGCTTTAAATTTCTCTCGCATGGATTGAAGCATGACGTAAAAGACGGGCACCAAACAGGTTCCGACAATAGTCGCCGCGATCATGCCACCCATCACCGCGTAGCCTAATGAGACTCGGCTTGCCGCGCCAGCTCCGGTAGCAATAACTAACGGAATAACCCCTAAAATAAAGGAGAATGCTGTCATCAGTACTGCCCTAAACCTCAATCGAGCGGCTTTGACAGCGGCATCGGTGATGCTCATGCCACCTTCACGAAGCTGCTTAGCAAATTCGACAATCAATATGGCGTTTTTACAAGCGAGGCCTATTAGTAGTACCAAGCCGATCTGGGTATACAAGTTAATATCGGAGCCCATAATCCAGATATAGACAAAGGCACCTAAGATGGCAACAGGAACCGCAAGCATGACCGAAATAGGGACCGTCCAGCTTTCATATTGAGCCACTAAGAACAAATAGGTAAAAATAAGTGCCAAACTGAAAATGAACGGCGCTAGATTTCCCGCTTTCAATTCTTGATAAGTTTGCCCTGACCATTCATACGTATAACCATTCGGGAAAGTATTGTCTGCAATGCGTTTTACGGCATCGATAGCCTGCCCTGAGCTGTAACCTGGGGCAGGGAAGGCGTTAACCTTAACCGCACCATATAGGTTAAATTGGTTAATGTACTCAGGACCAAGTTTAGGCTCAATGGTCACGAGTGTGTTGAGGGGCACCATGACATCATCTTTATTTCGAATGTAAAAACGCGCGATGTCGAGTTCAGAATCTCGGTATTCTGTTTCGGCTTGCATATTGACCCTAAACACCTTACCAAAGCGATTGAAGTCATTAACGTACATGGAACCGAGCATGGTTTGTAGCGTAGTGAAAATACTACTAAGTTGTACGCCTTGTACCTTTGCTTTTTGCCTATCAACATCCACAAATAATTGTGGTACGTCTGCTTGGTAAGTACTAAATGCCGCGGTCAGTTCAGGTTCAGTCGTTGCTTGGATCGACGTTGCCCGCATGACACCCGCGAGGTCTGCCGGAGAACGACCCAGAGTATCTTGAATGTAGAACTCCACACCGGATACGGTTCCCACACCGGGAAGTGCTGGTAAGGAGAAACCGACGGCTTGAGCCTCACTGTATCGAGCTAATACGCCATTGGCTCGTTGTACAATTTGAGATTCGACCAGAGACGGATCTTGACGCTCGTCCCAATGAGATAGAATGACCACCATCAAACCAGCATTCGATGACACTGCGCCCGAAATGATGGAGTAACCACTGGCCGAAATAACGTTAGTGACACCCTCAATTTTATTGAGGTCGTCGACCATTTTCGTGATGACTTCTTTGGTCCGGTTAATGGACGCACCATTTGGCAATTGTACGTCAACGAAGAATGCTTTTTTGTCTTCTGTCGGTACGAAGCCTGACGGCAATGAAGTGGCTAGCATGCCGGTGGCACCGATAAGTAGGGCATAGACGACCCCAACCAGCATCAGTTTACGAACCATACCGGACACGAAGCCTGTGTACTTAGTGGTTGCACGATCAAACACCTTGTTGAATTTAGCGTGAAAGCCTTTTTCATGAACTTTAGGTGGTTTAAGCAGCGACGCACAAAGGGCAGGGCTCAATGTTAATGCATTGATTGAGGAAATAAGAACGGCGATACAAATGGTAATGGAAAACTGCGCATACATTTGCCCAGTAATGCCAGGCATGACCGCTGTCGGTGCGAATACAGCAAGCAGTACAAGTGTGGTTGCAACAACCGGACCTGTTACTTCCTGCATTGATTTGGTCGTGGCATCAACGGCATTTAGCCCTTCATCTTCCATTAATCGGGTGGTGTTTTCGACCACGACAATGGCATCATCAACCACAATACCGATTGCCAAGATCAGTGCGAACAGAGACACGGTGTTTATGCTCATTCCTGTGGCTAACAAAAAGGCAAAAGTACCGATGAGTGAAACGGGAATTGCAATGGCGGGAACGAGGGTTTGCCGGAAGTCTTGAAGGAATATATACACCACTAAAATAACCAATGTGACTGCTATTAGCAGGGTTTCGATCATTTCATCAATGGAGGTCTCTACGAACTGAGTGGTGTCATAGAGGATTTTATATTCCATGTCTTCTGGAAATTGGTTCTCGAGGCGAGACAACTCTTCATGCACACCTTTAGCGACTTCTAAGGCGTTTGCACCACTGGCTTGGTAGATAAACAATAGCGCAGAGGCTTTGTTGTCCAGCATAGCTTCCGCGTCATAACTTGCAGCACCAAGTTCAATACGCGAAATATCCTTGAGATAAACAGCGCTTCCGTCTTCATTTGAACGAATGATGATCTCTTCAAATTCCTCTGGATGGCTCAGTCGACCTTTGGTGGAAAGCGTATATTGAAATTGTTGGTCTCGCGGCACTGGGGCAGCACCGATACGGCCGGCAGCGACTTGGATATTTTGCTCTTGGATGGATCCAATCGCATCCTCGACCGTCACACCAAGGCTTGCCATGCGATCTGGGTTTAACCAAATACGCATTGAATAATCCATGCCACCGATAATGCTAACTTTGGACACGCCATTTACACGGGCAAGGTTGTCCTTAATATTGATGCCCATATAGTTGTTAAGAAAGAGATTATCTAAAGACTCATTAGGAGAAACAAGGTTAAGCATCATCAAGATGTTAGGATCTTGTTTTTCTACTTTTACACCATTTCGTTGAACTTCAGAAGGTAACCGGGGCATGGCTTGCTGGACCCGGTTCTGAACGTTGACCTGAGCCATGTCCACGTTACTGCCAACTTCAAATGTAACACTTAAATTGTAACTACCGTCATTTGCCCCCTTTGATTCCATATAAATCATGTTTTCAACGCCGTTAACCTCAGCCTCAATGACTTTGGCAACGGTATCGGCAACGACCTCAGCGCTCGCACCTGGATATGAGGTGGTGACAGAGACCATCGGGGGTGAGATGTTTGGAAACTCAGCGACGGGCAAAACGGGAATGGATAACAAACCTGCTAGCGTTAATACGATAGAAATGACGAACGCGAATTTGGGCCGATGAATAAAAAACTTACTAATCATAGCGATTCCTTATTTATCTTCTGAAAATGGCTGAATAGTATCCATATCATGCTCGACTTCAGATCCGATACGCGCTTTCTGTAAACCTTCTGTGATGAGGAGTTCGCCTTTTTCAATACCGCTTTCTACCTCCCAGTCGATGCCGTAACGTTTACCTAAAACCACGTTTTTCCGTTTGACGATACTTTCGTTATTGACGGTTAATACGTAACGTCCTTGTTGGTCTTCCTGAACGGCACGTTGAGGAATCAATACGACTTTCTCGATGGCAGGGGCTTGGATAATGGCCGTCACATACAGCCCAGGGACAATAACGTGCTCTGTGTTCGGGAATTCAGCACGCACTGCTAGCGTTCCTGTACCGCCATCTACTCGATTATCAATGAAGTCGATAATACCTTCTTCACCAAAGACGGAACCATCTGGGAAGCGAATTTTGATCGGTAGGTCTTCTATTTTGTAGTCAGAAGTTGACGATTTGTGCGCGCGTTGTGCGTTGATAATGACTTTTTCTGGAAGCTGGAAATTCACCCAGATTGGTTCCACTTGAACAAGATTCACTAGCTCGGTTTGATCAGGAATGATTAAGTCACCCATGAAGACTTCAGCGCGTCCGATACGACCACTGAAAGGGGCGTATATTTTGGTGTAACCTAATTCAAGTTTTGCATTATCTAATTCGGCATTGGCGCTTTGTAATGCCGCTGCATTTTGAAGCTTAGTAGAGAGTAGATTGTCATAATCAGATTGGCTGATATATTTGTCTTTAATCAATCCTTCACCACGCTTGAAGTTGCGCACCGAGGTGTTATAAGCCGCTTTGGATTGTGCTACCAATGCTTTAGATGCTTTGAGAGCCGCTTCGTATTGTTCAGGGTCGATTTCAAATAGGACATCGCCTTTCTCGACATTACTGCCTTCTTCAAAGAAAGTGTGCAGTAAATTACCACGAACCTTTGATTTAATTTGAATATCTTGACTTGCTTCGGTACGGCCAACAAATTCCTCACTAGGCGTAATTTCTTTAACAACGACCTCGAGAACTTTAACCTTTGGAATGACTGTGTTTTCAGCTGAAGGCTGAGTGTCGCAGCCCATTAAAAAAGTGAGGGGAATGAGAGTAACGGCAAACCCGGCTACAATGCGTTTGGCTTTTGGAAAGTAAAGCATAAACAATCCTTGTTTAGTGAAAATGACAAATTGATTATTAAAGTTTATATTATGATTTAAATAAAACTGGATAAATGTAGGAAATAATCCATATTTGTTAACGACTTGCTGAAAATGAGAGGTTCATCAAGTATGGCAACAATGTGTGCATACCCAATAAAGCGAGAGCATGACTCCCCGGACGATTGACTCATGATAGTAGCAGATAAGAAAAAGCCCCCAATAATTGGTGTCCAACTATTGGGGGGCAGTTCATATTGGGGCTTTTTTATGTTGATTGGGTATTAGTCATCAAAAGGATAGTCACTCACATTCGCTTCTTTGTATCTTACGGTCCAAGTAGCGATGGCACCGGTACTTGCATCAATCACATTAGCGCTTGACCAGCCAGTATATTGTTCGAATGTTTTTATCAGCAACGACTCAGATACTACATCAACAGATGCAAAGGTTATTCGATAGGTTTCAGTATCATTCATAATAGTGACCCTGTAGCGTATGTCGTTATTATCTTCAAGGAGTTGCCATGAACCACGAAGCCAAGTGCCATCATCATTTACTAGGGCGTCACCCGATTGACCAGATGCATCGGCCATCTTAAATACGATCGTATCGTCTTCACCATCGCGACGTTCCAGAACAAGTACGCGTTCATTGTTAGTCAAATGTTCTGCAACTCTTGGCGTGTAAACTCGACTGTCAAAGTTCTGTGTGTTGATACAGGCACTAATCTGATCGTCAAATTGTGAGTACGACGACGTTGATGTAGGGCCATTGTCGCCCCATGTATCGTCAGAATTGATAGTACATTCACTAGAAGCGTCAATTTGATCAATCTTATAGAGCCAAGCCCGATCATCGCCATCCCAATAATCCGCCACCAAATAACCATCATCACTTTCTGCCAAGAATGCCATTTTAAATTCGACGAACCCATCAGACTGGGATGAGACATCCAAAATGGAATCTTCGCTTAAAGCCCAATTGAATTGGCCGTCCCACACGCCATCATAAATGGCGTTAAGTGTGCCGTCATCGGACATGACGAAGACACTACTCGCGTTGCCGTCGTCCCAACTGTCAGCAAGAATAAGCGTGTTGATGTCACTAGCCAACAGATCAAGTTTGGCGCTCGCTCGGCACTCTCGATAAGCTTCGACAGAAGACTCAAATTGCTCGTAATCACTAATGGATTCATCGCTGAATATACACAATTCATTGTTCGCTTTGAGTTGCATTTCTTTGGACCAAATTTCTTGGATGACGACGCCATTTTCAGACCATGTGTCGTAAAATTTGAAAGAGCCTAGTACTTCATGTTGATCAACAAGCGCCCAGGTCCACTCAGCGCCGTCGTCGTAAGTTATAGTGACCAAGTTGTTATTAAGCACCCAAGTCACTTGATAGGTATCGGCGAGATCCTCATCTTTAACTACAGTAGCGCTGCCATCATCGTTGAAGAAGTATTCTCGACTGCTTCCGTTACTTCTAGTTCGGTAAAAGCTATTGTCGACTAAGAAGCTGGTTGTGATTGGTAACATACCGCCACAGCTTTCAACAGCAGACAGATAGTTTGCGTAAGTCGCGGAGTCTGTGTTTTGAAGAGTACATTCAAATTCGGGCCGTAAGCTGGCTTGGTAGTCGTCAAGTGCTGTTTCATTAACAAAAGTCACATTCGATGCGATCACACCGTCGTCAATGTGGTTATCTTTCCAACCAATATGAACGCTATTATTGTAATCCGAAAGAATGAGCGTAGGTTGTTCAGGTTGATTGTCCCCCATATGATTAAGGATTATTTTAGGGAGTGTGAACTCGATAATGTCCGCGCCGTGGACCGTGACTTTCTTCCATGTGGATGTAATCGGTTGGGACGCATTATTGACGAGAAGACGCGCTGTGGTCGGAGCGTTAATCTCATAGTAAAAGGCTAAGTTTTCGGTGTCGGTTTCGACGAACTCCATGAACGTATCATCGGAGATGAACACCCCTTTAATCGACGGCAAAAATAATGATGTATCAGAAGAGATTGAAGTAGACACGCTTTGTGAACTGATGACATCAGCCGTAGAAGCATGAAAGCTTCCTATTTGTGAGGTCGCTTGGTCAGTGAGCCAATAGTTGACGGCTTGAGTTACCATTGAAAAGTTTATGGCTTCTGCACCTTCAGAAAAGAGAAGGTTAGTATTTCCGTGAGGCCAGTAAGTATCAATGGTCGATATTGGTTTTCCACTAAGTGACACTACCGAACCAAAAGCCGTATAGCTTGCGTGAGAATCGTGATCTGACCCTACCGTTACAACCCAGTTAATACCGTCAAAAATGAGCGAAGCATCGACTCCAACTTCAACCCAGCCGCTTTCAACCAATAGGATATCGGATTGACTATCGGATAAAACCTGCCAAGTTCCTACACCGTCGTCGCTGTAATCGAAGTATTCAGATTGACTGAAGCTGGCGGTCGGGCTGCCATCCACCACATCTAGATCAAACGCTTCACGATCCAATTCAGGGTCATCAAAGTCATGGTTTCCCCAAAGCGAGTACGCGACACTATTAGACTCGAAAAAAGCGCGTAATTTCGTGTTTTCATTAGTACTAACTGTCGGGTCGAACGGCGCGGCGTCGGCGATATCAAGTACGCCGTCATTGTCATCGTCTTTATCGGCATAGTCACCGATGCCATCACCATCGTTGTCTTTGCTTTCAAGAGGGTCATATGGCATGACATCTTCGTCATTACTGATCCCATCGCCATCAATGTCAGGGTCCATGTTATCGCCAATACCGTCTCCATCAATATCATCCCAAGAGGTGACATAACCTTCAGGCCTGGCATCCGCATCGACAAAATGGTCAATTGCGTCTGGAATCCCGTCACTGTCAGAATCGTCATCGACATGGCTGTCTGCTATTTCAAGTGACCCATCGCCGCCAACAATGACAAGGTTTCTTGCAGAATCAAATTCAGTGGACGCTACGATGGTGCTGAGTTGAGACAGCCTATCTTCCACACTATGATCCGATGCTTCTTGCATTAAATTTTGGCTCAATTGCTCAGTGGTTGTTGGAAGAACTTTAGCGGAAACGATGATCCGTGCCATTTGTTGTGTGGTTTCGGAACCGTCTTCATAGAAATCGCCTAATAGCTTGTCTTCATCAATACCAAGACTTGTTGCCACTTGCTGTTTAGCGGACTCTAGGGTGTCGCCATTATTAACTTTGACATGAACAAGGGTGGAAAAGGGAGTGACTGCAGTTTGGCCAGCGGGCGCCGACATGATGTAATCTTCAGTTACAGGAGTGCTGCTACTGCCATTACCGTCTCCGATATCGACGGTTTTACCGCGAATGGCCCTGACGATTACGGGGTATCGGCTTGCGTCAATGATGGGGCTACCATTGTGATCTGTTACCCCTTCAAGGCTCAATATAGCATCACCAAGGCCTGATGTTTCTGCGCTTGGCTCTCCGGTGTTGAATTGGCCATCTGCGTTTAAGTCCAACCAGACGAACGCTCCGTTGAGGTAGCCATCGATTGCTTTAACATTATAATTTGATGCGTTACTCGTGGTTCCATCGTCATCACTACCGCCACACGCGGAGAGCACTGACACGATTGAGAGTGCCAGTGCAGAATGTATATGTTTCATATGTAAGCCTCACTTCCATTGTTGTTGATACCTAGTCCAATCTGACGTTGTTATGCGTCGTTATCAATTTCGGCAGGTCGCCATTGATAGCGATTCGTACCCTGTTGACGTCGTTGTTTGTTTATTCGTAGTCACAATCGAACTATGTTGTTTGATTTGTGACGTGCTTGTACTAATAAACGTAGAAATGGAAAAGGAAGCAAATTGAAGGGGCGCTTTACCCCCAGTTGGGGGGGGAGGTAAGGTTAGATGTTGTGATGATCATCACAATAAGCTCGGCTTGTTTTCTCGTGCCAGTTTTAGAATAGATTGATTTCAAATAGTCTTTGATCGTATGAGGAGAACGGTTGAGTTGGCGAGCCATTTCCTGTCGGGTGTATCCGCGAACGGTGTATTCGCATACTTTAATTTCCATCTCATTCAGTTGGTAGAGTTGGTTGAGTAAAGCTGGATTTAGTTGAACTGGTTGGTTTTTTTCTATGAGAAATACCATCGCTCCCTGAGTTGATAGGTTAGCTAACACAGGAGTAAACACTAAAACGCCATTGTCAGCTCCGGATTGATCATGAAGTGTCATTATCTGGAAACCATGATGTTCGGTATAGTTCATGGTTACGGCTCGTAATAAATTAATCGTAAATTGGCGAGAATGCTCGGGGTTATCAAAAGTCATTCGATCATCGGACAAATGGATGCCATCGAGTCGTGCGATTTGTTTTCTTGCCTGAGTGTTATGGTGAATAAGCTCCCCACGAGAGCCAAATATTAAGCTCGCTTGAGGGAGGAGTTCGAGGGCATTTTCCCAGTTATTATTATTCTCGGATTCAGTATGTTTTTTATAAAGAAGGTAGGCTTGTTTAATGTGCGGCATTAAATTGTCGAGGATCAAAACATCGTGCTGGCTGAACGTCCCGTGACGCGTTTGTCTATGAGCGAGAATACAGGCGATACTATCGGCATCTCGATGGATAAGAGCGCCGCACGCATCACTAAAATTATGTGAGTCAAACCATTTTTCGGCTTCAGAAATGGCCCCATGACGTTGCGCTAGTGGCGTACGACCAATATCGGTTTGTAATGAATAAAAGCGGCTCATTGGGCTACTCTGAATATAGTCGAGAACATAATCGACTGAGCCGAGGTTTTTATCAACGTGTTCGAGTAAAGCAGGGACTTTAGGGCCTGACATCCATGCCGAATAGACTTCCGATGTCGCCGTTTTAGCAAAATACATAATGATGTCGGCAAGCTCAAATTGAGATACCATTTTATCGAGAAACGGTTGAAAACCTGTAGGGGATAAGCTTGAGGCATAGAGTAGTTCGAGAAGTTCGCTAAAATCGACGATGATTTTCTTCGAACTGTTGTCGATCTCGACATTGTTATTATCGTGGTCGATCTTAACAGAATTGCTGGGCACGGACTCTTCCATGAGGAACTTTCTCTAATGATTGATTTGTTATTAGCTAAGGTGTAACTATAGGATGTATTTTTTATTATGAAAGCACACACCCTTCCTGCGGGGAAAGATATCAAGGCTGGTGGGCATAACCTACTGATTTTATGTCCATGCCTTTTTGGGGGATAGGAAAATTAAAAAATCTGTAATAGCGTCTTACTTATCTTTTAATGAAAGTAGCCGTAAGATATGCCAACACATACTGAAAATAACGCGCAGTCACTAACGCAATATTATGATTGCCATGGGAGTGGCAAGCCCATGGTGATGATTCATGGGTCATATGCGACGACATCTACTTGGAAACAAATGCTTTCTCTGGTTTCAGGTGAGTACCGTTGTATTTTAATAAAACTTCCTGGACATTGTGGTACTCCTGATCCAACAGATTTTGACACTGTTAGCGTAGAAACAGAGTTAAGTATTATAGAGGCTATCATTGACAAGGAATGTGCCGAACCTGTGCACCTTGTTGGGCACTCTTATGGCGGTGTTGTTGCTTTAGCGCTTGCCCTAAAAAGGCGGGTGAAATTATCTCAGTTGAGCTTGTTCGAACCTGTTGCAACGTGGGTATTAGATCTCCAACAAGATCTATCAGCGTTAACTATTGTGGATGAGTTTTTGAATACTTACCGCCGTGCAATCGAATCTAACGTTACGAATGCTTGCGGGCTTGTTATAGATTTTTGGGGCGGAGGGTATCATTTTGGTAATTTTCCGGAATCGGTTAAGGCGATGATGGCACAACTGCAAGACAACAATGTACGCCACTGGAAAATATGTACTAGCGTAGACTTTGTTAAATCTGATTTGAAAACAATGACGGTTCCTACCACGATCGTGTTTGGCTCTCAGTCTAACGCGATCGCTAAAGCCATTGCAGTGCACCTGTATGAGTTACTCCCTTGCTCATCGTTGCATGAGATAAAAGGGGCAAGTCATGGCCTCGTTGCAACTCATGCTAAACAATGTGCGAACGTAATAACGAAACCTTGTCTAAGCTAAAGGGTTGGAGCTGAGTTCACTGAGCGGTGAATGACGCGAATATGTACCGAGGACCAATTGATCGTTCTACACATGAACGGTGGTCGCGATAAGCGTTATAGCTGTAGTAACCATAGTTGTAATAAATGCTGTAGTTACAATAAGCATTATAAATATTGGCTCATAGAAGGCATAATCTTCGTTAAGAAAGGCAGCAGGGCACCCCTTGAGGCCTGATTTATCTTGTTGATAATTGAAGCGTTAAGACAAAAAAGTTAACGATGCTTAACGCTTCATTTTAGATTGAAATATGGCTAGACAAGCGTGGTTAATTTGCTGAGCAATACATCGATATCATTGGATGAGATATCTTTGTGCGTGACAAACCGAATTGGATTACTTGGCGTGATAGTGATGCCGTCTTTTGCCAGCGTATCTGCAATAGCGTCAATATCAACGGTATCGCATAGTTTAGCAAATACAATATTGGTTTCTACGAAGTCCGCGTTGACACTAAAACCATTTATATCATTGAGGCCATAAGCGAGCTTTTTAGCGTTGGCATGATCAACGCGTAATTGTTCAACCTGTTCCGTCAGCGCCAGTTTACCCGCCGCCGCTAAAATTCCAGCCTGACGCATACCGCCGCCAACCATCTTACGCAGCCTTCTTGCGCGTTGAATGAATGCTTTATCTCCAAGGAGTAACGAACCAATAGGAGCAGCCAACCCTTTTGAAAGACAAATAGTCATTGAGTCAAAATGTTGTGCAATTTCTTTAACATCAACGTTAAGCGCCACCGCCGCGTTATAGACACGAGCACCGTCGAGGTGGAGATTGAGTTTGTGCTCATCAACAAACCGACGGGCATCGGCCAAATAAGAAAGTGGTAGAACCTTGCCATTGATCGTATTTTCTAAGCTCAGTAACGTGGTACGTGCGAAATGATTGTCGTCCGGTTTAATGGCCGCTTTCAGCTTGGCAAAATCGAGAGTGCCGTCTGGATTGTTCTCGATAGGTTGAGGCTGAATAGATCCTAATACTGCAGCGCCACCAGCCTCATATTTATAATTATGGGCTTGCTGACCACATAAGTATTCATCGCCACGTTGGCAGTGTGCCATTAAACCCAGTAGGTTTGCTTGGGTACCGGACGTAGTAAACATAGCGGCTTCAAAGCCATGTCGCTCTGCGGCCCACAACTCGAGGTCATTGACGGTGGGGTCATCTCCATAGACGTCGTCGCCAACAGGGGCGTTAGCCATGGCAGCACGCATAGCTTGAGTAGGCTGGGTCACGGTGTCCGAGCGAAAATCCATTGAAACTCTCCTAAAGGTATCCACATAATATAGCTTTACTTAAACAAGCTATCGTTTTGGCATCAGTGATGCAACCATCAATTATTTTTTGTTGTAGTTCTAAGCGTGACATTGTCATAACTTCAATAACTTCATCGTCATCACACGGAAGGTCGGTGTTTGAAAACAAGCCCTTTGCGACATATAGGTGTTGTATCTCGTCACAAAAACCAGCCAATGGCGTGACTTGGCCTAGTGAATACAACTCGCTTGCTTGAAAACCCGTTTCTTCAATCAGCTCTCGATGGGCGCATTCATAGGACGTTTCATTTTCTTCGAGTGTACCGGCGGGGAGTTCAAGTAACCATTTCTTCAACGACGGCCTGTATTGATTGATCAGTAAGACATCCCCGCTAGCGGTGATGGGCAGAATTACTGCGGCGCCAGGGTGTTTAATGGTCGTGTGAGTGATGATTTTTTGATTGGGTAACTCGATATCTTCTTCAATTAGCGAGATTGATTTCCATTGATGAATAGTCCGATTCGCCATAATTGGGGCCCGTTGATGTATAAGCTAATAGCTTAGGAGTTAGAGACGGATGATATCAATGCAATAAACCATAATGTGGCGCAAAAGTCGATGGAGTGTTGTGTCAGGCTCACGTCAGCTTATGATCGAAAATGGAATCTAGGATTTCTGATCTATTATAGTGCTCGAAATTTAGGTATATCAGTAAATCTGTGTATTTATTAATGTTTTATTGCAGGTGAGTAATGCTTGGAGCGGACGGTCTTAATCTTGCCATGATGGTTGCGGAATCAGGAATAGTCGATTCAGCGGTAAGAGATATCATGCATCAAACGGATTTGTTGGCACTAGGAAGTGACGAGGGAATTAAACAAAGTGTCACCGCGACAATGACCAAATGGACCAAAACCGTCAGACGAAAGCTTGTCACAAAACAGGCCGCTGATTCATTGCAAGACGAGCTCAATCTTTATCAGCGAGTGGTTTATCTCACAGACCAAGAGTTCCATCAAGAGTTCGGCGTTCTGATTCAAAATTTTCCCGTCGATTCCGCTTTTTTTGATCAAGCACATTCGCTCGCCGCTAATAGCAATGAATATCCTGCTTCTCTTTTCTCTCGCCAGTTCTGTAAGTTGTGGTACGACAGTCTAAAAAATAGCGTTGAAGAGAAACAACAAGCCACCCTTGATGAACAAAAGTCTAAATTCCTTAAGCAGCTTTATCAAAAAATCGACACGCTTAAAGATATGGAACATCTACAGCGCGACGGGGATGAGGGCAAACTGGGGCGACTGTGGGATCTTGCTGGTTCTGAGTTGACTAAGCAAGATTGGAAACACATTGAACGCACCGCCGATTACCTAGCAAAGCATTCAGATCTCAAGGCCATTGCCGATAAGCTTGGTCGAATGGCAGAAGAGGTAGATGCGCCTGAGTTAACCAAGGTGCGTTGCAAAGAAAATATCGTGGTAGAGGAGAAAAGTGAATTCGCAACCGACGATATAGTGGGTATCCACGAAAGCAATGACATAAACCGTTTGCTCCCTAACGAAACAATGTACTTAGCCGATCCAGAGTTGGAAACAATATTTTATCAGCACTTAGTTGAGCAACGATTATTAACGTATAAAGCCGAAGGCAAACATAGGACGATTCGTGAACTGCAAGTGCCAACGAATGCGAATGGCAAGGTAGATAAAGAGAAAGGCCCAATGGTGATTGCGATAGATGCCTCTGGTTCTATGCAAGGTGCTCCAGAGAAGTCGGCTAAGGCTATTGCGTACTCATTAATGAAAATGGCAGCGCAACAACAGCGGGAATGTCATGTTATTCTTTTTTCATCAACCTTTATCACATACGATCTCACGGGAGTGAGTGGTTTAAAAGAAGCGTGTGATTTTTTGTCGTATACCTTTAAAGGTGGAACTGATTTATCTCAGGTTCTAAATCACGCCGTTGATATTATGCAGGGTGAGCGTTACAAAAACGCCGACCTTTTAGTTATTTCTGACTTTATTACGCCAAGACAGGATGAAAATACGGTCGACAAAGTGTCGTCCCTAAAAGGGCAATACAATCGTTTTCACTCCTTATGTCTATCGAAATACGGCAACCCCGATGTACTCGACTTATTCGATAGCCAGTGGCGATATCATCCAAGTTTAATGGGGCAGTTTGTCAAACACCCTTCACTGAAGTTAAATAAAGCGAAACAAGTGTTGTCTCATACTTTCGGCTAATAAGCAGGAAAGTCGAACGCACAAGTTTTTGTGTAAACATCAATAAAATCAGCTTGATAAATTTCTGAGAGCGTTCATGCTTATCATGGGACGTTGATGAAATGTCTTGTAACATAATAATAACAAATGTATAAATTTAATAATGCGTCCTAATTTGTGCTCAGAGGTAAAGGCATGATCAAACCCACCGTTGTTTCCCATGCTGACAGAGCGTTAAGGTCAGAAAGAATTACCAAGCTTGCTGCTGCACTCTCTGATGGTGTTTATGAACGAGAAGAGACCATAAAACTGTGCCTGCTTGCTGCATTAGCAGGTGAAAGTGTCTTCCTTCTTGGTCCTCCGGGGATTGCAAAAAGCTTGATTGCCAAACGCCTTATTCAAGCTTTCGATAACAGTAGTTATTTTGAATATCTAATGACTCGATTCTCAACGCCAGAAGAAGTCTTCGGGCCACTTAGTATTCAAGAACTTAAAGATAATGGTCGCTATGTTCGACTGACAAAAGGTTACCTTCCTACTGCCCAAGTCGTGTTCTTAGATGAAATCTGGAAAGCAGGTCCGGCAATTCTCAATACGCTCCTTACTGTAGTGAATGAAAAAACCTTTAAAAATGGTAGTGATATTGAGCGGGTCCCTATGCGCCTGCTCGTGTCGGCGTCGAATGAACTGCCTGATGAAGATAGTGGCTTAGATGCTCTTTACGATCGAATGCTAGTGCGGGTTTTTGTTAACCGTATTCAGAACAAACAAAATTTCAAATCAATGTTAACTGTGGGTACCTCGCAAGAAGCGAAAATTCCTGAAGGATTAGCGATCACTGATGATGAATACCATCAATGGCAAAGCGATTTGGAAACAGTTGAACTCAGCGATGACGTTTTTGAAAAACTCTACCAGCTAAAAGAGTTACTAGAATCTGCCTCTAACGATAACCGTTCGCGCTTGTCTGAATCCGATCTCTATGTCTCAGACCGTCGTTGGAAAAAAGCGGTGAAACTGCTTAAAGCGAGTGCGTTTTTTAACGGAAGAGACAGCGTGAATCCGTTAGATTTGTTACTGCTTCAAGATTGTCTTTGGAACAGCCCTGAATCAAGAGAAATCGTTAACAGTGTCGTACATGACTTTGCACTCAATTATGCGTTTGATCAGCAAGAGGTCTTCCAACAAATTGAAGACGGCAAAGAGACGCTTACCGATCTTCAAGAAGAGATTGAAGCGGAATACGCGATGCCATTGTCACTAGAAAGTAGCACTGGTTTACGACGCAAGGATGTTTACCAATATGATACGTCGAATGCCAAGTCATACAAAGTAGGACCCGCGACAGACTTAGTGAAATTGGTGTTATTACGAAGCAACCTTTCAGTATCCGAAAGTGAAAAGGGCGATAGCCGTTGGGTTTATATTCCACGTGACGAACTCAACCGCACCATTAAAGAAGGGGGAGGGGATGTTTATGGTTACGTGAATCAAAATACTCACCTATGTCGATTAAAACTCGACCTCGATGCGGCGAATAACCTCGTGATTAAAGATATCGCCAACCGCTCTGTACCACTGACACTAGTGACGAAACAAGGCGTTGATGAAACATTACATATCGAATGGGAAACACAAGCTGCACGAGTATTGGCGCAATTAAATCACACGGAACATCACTTGCGATCGGTACGTTCTAAGTTTCATGGCGCGCTACCTCATAATTTTATTGACCAAATGGTTCCAACGGAAATGGAAGTCAGCATACAAACGGTGACTAAGACGTTAGAGACAACCAGCGCAGAAAGTGCCAAAGCGATTGCTAGGGTAAAAAGTCTACGATCATTTTTTGAGTAAAACCGTAACCATCGGGAGACAGGATGTTAGGAGCAGATGGCTTAAATTTAGCCTTGATGATTGCTGATTCAGGGATCGTTGATAGTGCGGTTAACGACCTTATGGCTCGCTCACAGGTCACGGCGCTAACGGAGAATCGAGGCGTCCGACGTTCTGTTAAAGGTCATTTATTGAAATGGCGAGGCTCGGTGAAAAAGCGCATGACTCGTGTTTGTGAAACCGAACGGTTTCAGCATGAATTAGCGTTATACCAAGAAGTGATCCATTGGGATGAAGCGACGTTTTTCGCTCAAATTCACGATGTGACCAAAAAACTCGAATGGCACTCTGCTTTTTATTTACAAGCGAAACGCTTGCTAGATAAAAACAACCAGCATCATAACCCCATGTTTCCCCGTTACTTTTGTGACCTTTGGTACAAGAGCTTATCAGATGCGATCAAACAGGCAGAAATGACCGAGCTCGAAGCCAGTAAAGAAAAGTTTCTCACCGACCTTTACCAACGCATGGAAACCATGAAAAACATGGATACCGTTGCGGAGCAGGGTGACGAAGCCGCGTTGGGACGTCTATGGGATATGGCGGCCGCTAAGCTAACCAAAACCGATCTCAAGGTTATGCATAACCATGCTGAGTTCCTTAAAAAGAATAAAGGTCTGCAAGACATTGCTGAGCAGTTAGGTCGAATGGCTAACGAACAAGATGATCCTGAACTCAATAAATCACCAACTGAATCTTTAGAGATGGTGGAAGAAGAAAGTGATGAAGCGACTGATGACATTGTCGGGATCCACGAATCAGACGACCTGAATAAACTACTACCGAACGAAACCATGTTCCTAGCTTATCCTGAATTGGAAGTGGTGTTTTATAAACACTTAGCCGATAAGCGGTTAATGAATTATAAAATGCAGGGGAAATCGAGGACATTAAAGAAAGTACGAGCCACGCAGCCTGATAACAGCGAAATAGAGATTGATAAAGGCCCATTTATCGTCTGTGTGGATGCGTCAGGCTCAATGAGTGGTTTCCCTGAGCAATGCGCGAAAGCGATGGCGTATGCATTGATGCAAATCGCCTTGGCTGAATCAAGAGAATGCTATGTCATTCTTTTTTCAACGCAACATATTACTTATGAACTGACGAAACAAGACGGTTTACGGGAAGCGGCCGACTTCCTCAGTTATTCATTCCATGGTGGTACCGACTTAGAGCCGGTATTAACCCAGTCCATTGATCTGATGTTGTCTGATACCTACAAGAATGCTGACCTCGTTGTGATCTCTGATTTCATTGCTCCAGAACAATCACCAGACCTGGTGGGAAAGATAACCGAACTCAAGAACAAAAAGAATCGTTTCCATGCTATTAGCCTGTCTAAATACGGCAACCCTTCCTTGATGGGTATGTTTGACCACTGCTGGTCTTATCATCCTAACCTCGTAGGGCGACTGATGAAAAAATGGTGAGGGGACGATTTTTGAAAGTTAGCAGGCTCCTATTTGCATCACTGGTGGGTTAAATACCGTTTCTTTTTAAACGTATGAACCGATTTATGTGTACTTTTTTATACTCACAGTCCGTGCTGAGATCAGAATCTACCGCTTCAATGAGCGATTCTCGTAGAGTGGTTTTTGCACGAACTGAGGGTTAGATAATCGCTTTGTACGGAAAGTCAGCAAGTGGACAACTTATTTCATTTTTTTGTTTGACTAATACCGCTCAATCCGTAAAGTATGCATCTCACACGGAGACACTCTCTCATTAACGTGTTGAAATTAAACATATTGAAGACAATTATGTTTAAACTAAAGGCGCCTTGGCAGAGTGGCTATGCAGCGGATTGCAAATCCGTGGACCTCGGTTCGACTCCGGGAGGCGCCTCCATTCTCTTTCTCAGTTTATGAGTCAGAAGAATGCAAATGCGATACTAGCTCAGTTGGTAGAGCGCAACCTTGCCAAGGTTGAGGTCATCGGTTCGAACCCGATGTATCGCTCCAAATTAAAATCTTATGGCGAAAGCGATGAGACACAGATGGTGTTTAACCACTCTTTATTGAAAGAGTACATTGGTTGGCGCATCGCAAGACATTGCGTGCCCTGGTGGTGGAATTGGTAGACACAAGGGATTTAAAATCCCTCGACGTTCGCGTTGTGCCGGTTCAAGTCCGGCCCGGGGCACCATCTATTTTGATAGACATTCTATCGCTAGAATGACATCAAAAGAGTTGTTCTCTTTAAACACTACTGAAGGCGCCTTGGCAGAGTGGCTATGCAGCGGATTGCAAATCCGTGGACCTCGGTTCGACTCCGGGAGGCGCCTCCATTCAATTTTCTCTCACTCTATATCTTCCTACTAATCCCGCTTAGAATTTCCAGCAACAGCTCTCGCTCCTAGTGATGATCTATACGTATCCCCATAATCAGTCTACTGTGAAAAACGATCACTTGAGTCTATGTTTTTGAACACCTTCGTACAGACCATTTTTATAGGTATTGACGCAAAGGCATCGATATTTGTTTGCTTTGATTCTAATGTGGGATAGACGAAAAAAGATGCGGCTAGTAGGCCACATCTTGTAGTGAGGGTTTATAGTAAAACGCTTATACGGACTTAAACTCAAGCATTCCTTCGGTAAGAATGAAATCGATAATAAAATCTAGGCCAATACTTTCTTTAAGGTTCGTAAAAATATAGGGTTTTGTTGGCCGCATTCTTTGTGTGTCGCTTTCCATCACCTCCAACGAGGCCCCTACGTAAGGCGCCAAATCGATCTTGTTAATCACGAGGAGATCTGACCGTGTAATACCTGGGCCGCCTTTTCTTGGGATTTTCTCTCCTTCAGCGACATCGATAACATAGATGGTCAAATCTGCCAGCTCAGGACTGAAAGTAGCACTTAGGTTGTCACCACCACTTTCGACAAAAACGACATCGAGGTTTTTGTGTTTTTGTGCTAACTCTTCAACGGCAGCAAGGTTCATTGAAGCATCCTCACGAATTGCAGTATGTGGGCATCCACCAGTCTCCACACCGATAATTCGATCTGGCGCTAATGCTTCAGCACGAGTAAGAATTTTTGCATCTTCTTGCGTGTAAATGTCGTTAGTGACGACTGCAATGTTCAGTTTGTCACGAATCGCTTTACATAGAACTTCTAACAGGGCTGTCTTACCTGATCCTACTGGACCGCCAATTCCAATGCGAAGTGGTTGTTTATAATCTTCCATAATATTCTCTTTACGACCTAAACAGTCGGGTATATTGGGTTTCGTGTCGACTACTAGCGATTGCGATGGAGGGCGTAAAGCTGCCAATCTCATCGTCTTGAACATCGAGTGCTGCCAATAAAGCTTGCGGAAACTGGTTGGATAATTCGATCAGCGATAGTTGACCAGCGGTTTGCCCTAATGGGATAAGTTTGACCCCAGCCATCACCATATTTTCCGCCCAACTCCATACATACCCTCGTTCTAACTCATGGAGAGGAATGCCCCACTCATGAGCGGCCAAACAAAATCCCAATAGCGAATTAGATCGATGATTGGTGTCTTGTCTGGCCTCATCTAGTAGCGATATTGATTTGAAATTAAGTTGCTTTAATAGTGTGTACAATGCCTTACCACGTTGAAGCTCTTCTGCGCGCAGCTCTTTGGTTTCGCGACATGAATATAAATACTCTGACCAATGCGCGATAGCTGACATATCGTTGTCAGCAACGGCGGCATACAGACGCTTCATTATGGGAAGCTCAAGTGTCACTATGCTGTAATTGAGCATCATAGTGAGCCAGTCCACCATTGAAGATTGGTTGTTCACCCATTCAGCCTCTACCGCCCATTCAAGTCCTTGAGAGTAGGTAAAACCCCCTATGGGAAGAGAAGGGCTAATAAGCTGGAACAGACGAAAGCTCGAAACTGAATCACCCGTATGGTTTGATTGATCACTTTGGGATCCGTGACGTGCCAATTGGTCATGGTGTTTTAAGGCATTGTTCACAATCGTTACCTTATTGCTTAAAGCAGAGAAATAGCAACGGAGGTTGACGCAACGCCAATCGCAGCCCATTTGTGCGTCAGTAGTAAACTGGTTTTTCGCCCTAGCTGCATCAAAATAAACGCTGAGATAAGCATGCCAATTGAAAATTGCGTAATGGAACCAGACGCTTCAACACCATGCGCAAAACCATGGAAAAAAATCAAAGCAATGGATGCGAGAGTGAGGCATTTTGTTAGGGTCTCTCTGGCGGAAAAGACATTCCAAAGACCAAAGGCTACGACAAAGAGCGACCCAATAATCAGAGTTTCGACACCGGCTATTTCACCCATCAAGCGCCCACCCACGAGCCCGATTAATAAGCTGCCAAGTGCCGCCATGATAAGCTTGAGGTGAAGAGGTTTTGATGGCTGTTTAGATTGCACAAACCCGACTAATAACCCAAAACCAATCAGAACCACCAGATGGTCAAGACCGGTCACTGGGTGCGTTACGCCCGAAAGGAAAGCATTCATTGCTGAATCATGGTGGTGTCCCACGTGTGCAAAACTTGGTGCGCTAAATAGTGCGGAAAGAGACAAGGTTGAAAGTGATAGTGTTCTAACGGAGGCTTTGGAAACCTGAACTGACGGTAAGCGAAATGATGACATAAAACGATTCCTTGTTGATTATATTTATCGGTGCGTCAATGAGTTGCGATTAAGTTTAGAGTGATTGTTGATTGTTGATTGTTGATTGCTGATTGTTAGGGCGGTATAACGCGCTAGAAACTTAATGGTGGTGATGTCCGCCACCAGAGCTCCCTCCATAAGCACCACCTTCAGGTTCAAAAGGCTCGATTTCACTTGTAACTTCCGCTCCGAGGCCGACCACCATTTCATCAAGTACGTGATCATGCTGATAGCGTACCCAACCCGTGTGAACTTGAAGTGGGACGTGTCTATTACCTAAATGGTAAGCGACGCGAGTGAGGAGCAAAGCATCGTCGCAGTACACCGTAGAAACGCTTTCTGACGCCGCTTTAACTTCAATCGTTAAGCCACACTTACTGCGCAGTACTTCCCCATGACGAAGAATGTGGCCACGAGGAAGAAATAGACCAGCAGCACGCCCATCATCTAATGTGACTTTAAGTCTACTTTTAATCCGGCTGTCTATCGGTAAGCTAAGGCTACCATCGGTTTGAGTGTGTGAGCTTCGAGAGGCAAGCTCCATTAGTTCGATCATGAAAACTCCTGATTTAGAATAAAAAATATCGTTGTGCCATTGGTAGCTCAACGGCTGGCTCACAAGTCAGTAATTCACCGTTCGCCTTGACTTGATAGGTTTGTGAATCGACCTCAATTTTTGGTTGCCAGTCGTTCAGCTTCATATCTTTTTTAGAAATGTTTCGACAATGTTTACTCACACCAATAAGACTGCCTAACCCAAGCTGCTTGTCGACACCATCTTTTTTCGCCTGCTCAGAGATGAATAGCATGGACGTTTTTTGAGATGCCTTACCGTAGCTACCAAACATGGATCGGTAATGCACGGGCTGTGGGGTAGGGATTGACGCGTTAGGGTCGCCCATTGGTGCCATTGCAATCATTCCGCCTTTGATAATTGAACTCGGCTTAACACCAAAAAACGCGGGCTTCCACAGCACGAGGTCAGCAAGCTTTCCAACCTCAATGGATCCAATCTCGTGACTCATACCATGAGTAATTGCTGGGTTAATGGTGTATTTGGCGACGTATCGTTTTAATCTGAAGTTGTCACTAAAGTCAGTGTCTTCCTTTAAATGACCACGTTGAACCTTCATTTTGTGAGCGGTTTGCCATGTACGAGTGATGACTTCACCGACTCGGCCCATCGCTTGTGAGTCAGAGGCAATCATTGAGAATGCGCCGAGATCATGAAGGATATCCTCAGCAGCGATGGTTTCTCTACGGATACGTGATTCCGCAAAGGCAACATCTTCAGCAATTGATGGTGAAAGATGATGACAGACCATTAGCATATCCAGGTGTTCATCAACGGTGTTGACGGTATAAGGTCTGGTTGGATTCGTTGAAGAGGGGAGTATATTGGCTTCCCCACAAGCGCGAATGATATCAGGAGCGTGTCCACCACCAGCGCCTTCGGTATGGTAAGTGTGTATAACACGGTCGCCAATGGCCCCAAGTGTCGACTCTACAAAGCCAGACTCGTTAAGGGTATCGGTGTGAATCGCGACTTGAACATCCATCTCATCAGCAACGGTTAAGCAGGTGTCGATAGAAGCGGGTGTGGTCCCCCAATCTTCATGGAGTTTAAGTCCAATGGCACCAGCTGCCACTTGCTCGCGAAGTGCTTCGGGTTGACTTGCATTTCCTTTTCCAAGTAATCCAAAGTTCATTGGAAATTGATCAAGAGATTCCAGCATACGATGGATGTTCCAAGGACCGGGCGTGCATGTGGTCGCGTTGGTTCCAGTGGCTGGTCCGGTGCCGCCGCCTATCATGGTGGTCACGCCAGACGCCAAGGCTTCTTCAATTTGTTGTGGGCAGATAAAATGAATATGAGAATCAACGCCACCTGCGGTTAATATCGATCCTTCACCTGCGATTATTTCAGTTCCCGGGCCGATAATGATATCGACACCCGTCTGTATGTCAGGGTTACCAGCTTTACCAATGGCGGCAATGCGGCCATCTTTGATGCCAACATCTGCTTTTACGATACCCCAGTAATCCAATACGACGGCGTTGGTAATCACTAAATCCGGGGTTTCTGCGCTAGGTCGCTGGCTCTGTCCCATGCCGTCCCGTATTACTTTTCCACCACCGAACTTCACTTCATCGCCGTAGGTCGTGAAATCTTTTTCTATTTCTAACCACAACTCTGTATCAGCGAGTCGTAAACGGTCGCCAACTGTTGGGCCAAACATCTCCGCGTACGCTTGTCTAGAAATACTCGCCATAACCTGTCCTTGTTATTGTTTTCATTATTATTTTGCTAATTATGTGTTTGTATAAAACCTGGGTGTTCAAAGTAAAGTGCTGTCGACTAAAGCAAACCCATGACCTTACCTTGAAAACCGTATACCTCACGTTTGCCACCAAACTCGACAAGTTCTATCGTACGAGACTGTCCAGGCTCAAAACGAGTCGCCGTGCCTGCAGGTATGTTTAGGCGAAAACCTTTACTCGAAATGCGGTCGAATTCTAGCGCTTCATTGACCTCGTAGAAGTGATAGTGAGAACCGATTTGAATGGGTCTATCACCGAGGTTTTTTACAGAAACCGTCAGCGTTTGTTTACCAGGGTTCAATTCAATGCTGCCGCTCGCGGCTTGTAATTCACCGGGAATAAAAGCACTGGTTTGTTTCGCAATATTTGTCATGAATTAAGCCCTAAACAATGGGTTCGTGGACGGTGACGAGTTTGGTGCCATCCGGGAAGGTGGCTTCAACTTGTATATCTGGGATCATAGAGGGAATACCATCCATTACGTCATTAGCGCTTAGAATGGTTCGTCCGTAACCCATCAAGTCCGAGACACTTTTTCCTTCTCTAGCGCCTTCGAGAATCTCACTACTTATCAAGGCGATCGATTCAGGGTAATTGAGTTTAATTCCCCTTTCTTTGCGTTGCTTCGCTAGCATGCCGGCACAAAAAATAAGTAGCTTATCTTTTTCTCTTGGTGTTAATTCCATCTTGCTGTCCATGTCGTGGTGGATTGATCTGGCGCGATGACATCTCGTGTCGGATCGCACCGGTTACGGTGTTTTGCTATTTAATTTTTTTCTTAACGGCTTGCTGTTAATTACGTTGCCCAAATCCTTGGTAATTCAGCGGCGCTACCGAGCCATACTTGACGAACCTGCTGCCAAATTTCACTGAATGCCGCTAGGATAGTTTCGCTCCATTCCCCTAAAGCCCGAATAATAATTAACCCTTCAATTTGGGTGATACCAAGGATAAGACTGGCGTATTTTTCTCTGCCCTGTATTGCATTCAGCAAGCTCTGTACCAACTCAAATAACTCATCATCAGTATTGGTAATAAAGAATGATGCAGTCATGGAACAGTCTCTTAGTCCATTGATACTAAAGAGTTTATCTTCACCTATTCGTTTAATTTGTTCGGTGAGAACGCGTTGCTGATTGATGAAAACCGCTGTCTTACCTGTGATTGCACCAATATCGAATCCCTCATTTAGTGCAGGGCGTCCAAAACAGTGCATCTCCCAACCCATAAATCTAGATTTATCAGTGAGATAGATATGTGTGTTTACCTTTGCATGGCTGTCTGGAAAAAATATATTTTCCTGTGGCAACCATTCCAATGTCGCACCATCTTCGACCACGAGAGTTTGAGTCTGCTTCGCCAGCTTATTATCAGAACGGTAGAACTTAGTTGCTCCTGGTGTCGTGATCAGGGTATGGGCCCCTGACTCTACCTGCACATCGATAGTCAATGAATCGCCACCCACCACACCGCCTGGAGGGTGTAATAAATAGACATGGCATATGTTTTTTTCTGGATAGAGTGGGCGCTGTATAGACAAAGGGCCTTTTTGAGAGCGATGTTTTAAGACCGTTTTGTCCCCTCGATCAATAAAACCTAGCTTGAGCTCTGCTATCCAACCTGCGTTGACATCGTTGCATGGTGTCGAGTGCACTGAAGCACTTGGTGGCATTATTGGCGAGGGGGGCGTCAGAGAAGAAGCGTGCTGGGGAGTCGTCATACGGTCAGGTACTCCGAGATAAGTTGTTCATTAAGCGCAGGCATTTCCCCCGTCGCAACCGCTCGTCCGCGGTCTAGGATACAAAATTGGTCACCGACTTTTCGTGCAAATGGCAGTTTTTGCTCGACCAGCAAAACAGTAAGCCCATATTTTTGATTGAGCATAAGAATGATGTCGCCAATTTCTTGAACTATGTTGGGTTGAATGCCTTCCGTCGGCTCATCTAATATAAGCAGCTGCGGATCAACAACGAGCGCGCGTCCGATCGCTAGCTGTTGCTGTTGACCACCGGACAAGTCGCCGCCACGGCGGTGACGCATCTCTTTTAACACAGGGAAAATATCGTAGATAAATGCCGGTATTTTTCGGTCGCCGCGTTGACGAATCGGAAGACCAACTTGAAGATTTTCTTCGACCGTAAGTGTCGGAAATATTTGTCTTCCTTGCGGGACATAGCCAATCCCGAGGCGAGGGCGTTCTTCTGGGGCTTTTTGTTGAATGCTCTCGCCATTCAACTGAATTTGGCCTTCTTTAATTTTTACGAGCCCCATAATCGATTGGAGGAGCGTTGTTTTTCCAACGCCGTTTCTTCCCATTAACACCGTGCATTTACCTTTTGGAATCTCGACGTTCAGATCCCAAAGCGTATGACTTTCACCATAGAACTGGTTGACTCCTTGAATACTGAGCATCGCTATTCTCCTAAATATACTTGTTTGACTTGCGCGTGGTTTTGCACCTGATCCATTGTGCCTTCCGCTAGAACATGTCCTTGATGGAGTACGGTGACATGGCTTGCAATGGAGCGTACAAAATCCATGTCATGTTCGACGACAACGACTGAGTGCTTCCCAGCAAGAGAATTAAGGAGCTCTGACGTTCTGTCCATTTCTTGGTGTGTCATGCCCGCAACAGGCTCGTCGACGAGCAATAGTTTTGGGTTTTGCATGAGTAACATGCCAATCTCAAGCCATTGTTTTTGGCCATGAGAAAGGTTACCGGCGAGATTAGTCGCGGCAGGTTGAAGGTGGATCAGCTCTAGCACTGAACGTAACTTATCGCGTTGCTCACCAGATAATGTTGCACGGAATGTTGCCCAAACTGAGCGTTGGCCAGCCATCGCGAGCTCAAGGTTTTGCCATACAGTTAAACATTCAATGACCGTTGGCTTTTGAAACTTTCTGCCGACCCCAGCATTGGCAATCTCCGCTTCATTCATATCCAAAAGATTAATATTCGAACCAAGCCAAACTGAACCTGTATCGGGTGTTGTTTTGCCAGTAATAATATCCATCATGGTGGTTTTGCCTGCACCGTTTGGACCGATAATGCAACGAAGTTCGCCTTCCTTGATGTATAAATTAAGGTCATTAATTGCTTTAAACCCATCAAAGGATTTATTGACCCCTTCTAAATACAACAAGATGTTGTGTGAGGTATCGATCAATGGATGATGTTGAGGCTTGATGAAATCAAAGACTTCATCTCGTTTGGTAAAAGACTTTAAAACTTGAGTTGTTTCACTTAAGCGGCTCAGGGCGTTCATTGTGTCGCCTCCTTAGTTTTGGGATGAGGCGAAGCACGTCTTAATTTTGAACCCTGATCGGCCACAAAACCTATGACGCCTTTTGGTAGGTACATCGTAGACAACACAAATAATCCGCCGAGTGCGAACAGCCAGATTTCTGGAAATTCAACGGTGAACCAGCTTTTTGCATAGTTAACCAGTAAGGCACCAACGATGGCACCAAATAGCGTGGCTCGACCTCCAAGTGCCACCCAAACAACAATTTCGATAGAATTAAGAGGCGAAAATTCACCTGGATTGATGATGCCAACTTGCGGAACATATAACGCACCCGCGACACCAGCTATCACGGCAGAGAGGATGAAAATCCATAACTTCATGTTGTCGACATCGTAGCCCATGAAGCGTGTGCGTGACTCGGCATCACGAATCGCGAGTGACACTCGCCCTAAGCGGCTATTGATCACCATACGGCAGACGAGGTATGAAAGAATCAACGCGATGGCGGTGCAAACAAAGAGGGCGATTTTGGTTCCGTCGGCTTGCAAACTGTAACCGATGATGTCTTTGAAGTCGGTAAGACCGTTATTTCCCCCAAATCCCATTTCATTTCTAAAAAACGCTAGCATAAGTGCAAACGTCAACGCTTGCGTCATGATGGATAAGTACACACCGGACACTCTAGAGCGAAACGTTAAATAACCAAAAACCCACGCCAATATGCCAGGAACAAGCACGACCATAAGGCACGCAAACCAGAATTGGTCGAAACCTTGCCAGAACCAAGGCACTTCGCTCCAGTTTAAGAAGACCATAAAATCAGGTAGCTCTGCATTGCCATAGACGCCTCTGTCACCGATTTGGCGCATAAGGTACATACCCATGGCATAGCCACCAAGCGCGAAGAATGCGCCGTGACCAAGACTCAAAATACCTAAATATCCCCACACTAAATCCACAGCAAGTGCCAACATGGCGTAGCTGAGATACTTACCTAATAAGGAAATCGTGAACGTCTCGATATGGAGAGGATGTCCTGTTGGCAGCAACAAGTTAGCCATGGGTATGAATACCGCCATAGCAAATAGTATCGCGATGGTAAACTGGCCACCGCGGTCATTTTTTAAAATAGACATTAGCATCGTTGTTCCTTAACTCTCTGCTGCGCGGCCGCGTTGAGGGAATAAGCCTCGTGGACGTTTTTGGATGAATAAGATAATAAAGACAAGCACCAAAATTTTTGCGAGTACTGCGCCAGCCCATGGCTCAAGAATCTTGTTAAATATGCCAAGCCCCAGCCCCGCAACAAGCGTTCCCCATAAGTTCCCGACGCCGCCAAACACGACAACCATGAATGAATCAATAATGTATGCCTGACCCATGTTTGGACCAACGTTAGTCAGTTGAGACAATGCAACACCAGCGACACCCGCAACGCCCGAACCTAGCCCAAAGGTCAATGCATCAACACGCTCTGACCGGATACCCATTGCCTTTGCCATTGAACGGTTTTGTGAGACCGCTCTAACTTGCAACCCGAGAGGCGTTCGCTTGAGTAGCGTAAGTAATGCCATGAAGACGGCAAAACAAAAAAGCACAATGTACAAACGGTTGTAAGTGATCGACAACATAGGGTTAATTTGTAATGCACCTGACATGAAGTCAGGGGTACTAACGGAGCGATTTAGTGGCGAGAAAATGGAGCGAACGGCTTGTTGTAAAATAAGGCTCAAACCAAATGTTGCCAGTAATGTTTCAAGGGGGCGACCGTATAAATGACGGATTACACCCCGTTCGATGGCTATCCCAACGGCACCGGAAACAAGAAACGCCATAGGGACGGACAAGATAAGTGACAGCCCGAGGTGGTTTGGCATTAAGAGTTGCATGACGTAAGTGGTATAAGCACCGATCATGATTAGTTCACCATGAGCCATGTTTATCACGCCCATTACGCCGAAGGTGATCGCAAGTCCAATGGCCGCAAGTACTAAGATGGACCCCATGCTAAGGCCGAAGAATGCGGTTTCCACTCCGGAGTACAAGCGTTGACTTTGTTGGTACTGGTCCAAACCTTTTTGTGCAGCAGCAAGAACCTCTGCATCAGTTGATTTATTCATCACGTCAGTCAGTCGGCTGAATACAATCGAGTTTTTGTAACTTGATAGTGTGACGATTGATGCAAGTTGTATCGACTTATTGTCAGATAATGCACCAAAAGCAGCCGTCGCCAGTGTCATCGCGTTGATAACTGCCGAATCCTCTTCTGTCGCAAGTGCGAGTGCGATGTCGGCATTGAGAGCGGGTTCGGTATTGCCAACCAGAGAAAGGACAGCATTCAAGCGAGTGGTGCTGTCTTCAGCGAAGAGTCCCATTTTGGCGAGCTCTGACCGAATTTCCTTACGCAGCTTATTGTTGACTCGTACTTTTTTGAAGTCACGAGTATTTGTGATGACGAGGGTGGATTGAGAATATACGGTTTCAGCTTGTTGGTTGACAGCAAGATTATCAATAACGTAAAGCTGATTCGTTTCTGGGTGAAAATAAAGATCACCGTTCAACCAGCCATTCAATAGGCGTTGATTCTGCGATTTCTCAGGTTGTTCTGTGAGCCAGTTGATGGCGAGTTGCTTGTTTTTTGTGCTCTTTCCCGTAAGTATTGGGGCGATTTGTTCATAAGATGTGATGGTTTCTGCATGGACAAGCGAAGAAAAAAGTAATGTGAAAAAGAGAGAGAAAGTAATGGGTATTCTCAATGCTTTCATATTCTGACGTCCTGTGTTTTATAGTTATGAGCTGACTTTTCGAAAAACGTATCCAAAAGTCAGCGATGCTCGGTGTTAATGTGTTGCCAAAACACCGAGCAACAATATCTACTCACCATGGTGACGATTTAAATACGAGTGATGACCTCAATATTTACATGACATCCCGGCTAAGAAGATTTCTGGCGATAGATCAGGCTTGGTTAGTTAGAACCAGAACATTTCGCTGTTTTGACATTAAAGCTGCCACATGAAAAAGGCTTGCTCCAACTTGAGAACAGATCCTTTGAGCCCGGAAGAAAGTCAGACCAAGCATCTCCAGCAATAAGTCCCGTTGTTTCCCAAACGGTATCAAATTGACCATCGTCTTGAATTTCACCAATCAGCACTGGTTTGGTGATGTGATGGTTAGGCAGCATAGTTGAGTAACCACCGCTTAAGTTCGGAACGGCAACACCAATCAAAGCGTCTTGCACAGCTTCTGCATCGGTGGTGCCGGCATTGGTGACCGCTTGAACCCACATATTGAAACCGATGTAGTGTGCCTCCATTGGATCGTTGGTCACACGTTTATCGTCTTTGATGAATTTTTGCCATGTCTCGATGAATTCACTGTTTTCATCGGTATCAACGCTCATGAAATAGTTCCATGCCGCAAGATGACCAACGAGTGAAGAGGTGTCCATGCCAGACAATTCTTCTTCGCCGACAGAGAACGCGATGACTGGAATATCTTCAGATGATACGCCTTGTGCGCCAAGTTCTTTATAGAAGGGGACGTTGGCATCACCATTGACCGTAGAGACGACAGCGGTTGCTTTGCCTTCAGAACCAAATTTCTTGATATCTGAAACAATAGATTGCCAATCAGAGTGACCGAATGGCGTGTAGTTGATCATGATGTCACTGTCGCTAACCCCTTTGCTCTTGAGATAAGCCTCGAGAATTTTATTGGTGGTACGTGGGTAAACGTAGTCTGTCCCAGCTAACACCCAACGTTCAATCTCTAAGTCATTCATTAGGTAATCAACGGCAGGGATCGCTTGTTGGTTAGGCGCCGCGCCTGTATAAAAGACATTTTTAGAAGATTCTTCACCTTCATATTGCACGGGATAAAACAAGATACTGTTGAGTTCTTCGAAGACAGGAAGCATGGATTTACGCGAGACCGACGTCCACCCACCAAACACAACATCGACTTTTTCCTTTTCGATCAGTTCACGTGCTTTTTCTGCAAATAGTGGCCAGTTTGACGCAGGGTCGACGACAACCGCCTCTAGTTTTTTACCAAGCAAACCGCCTTTTTTGTTTTGTTCTTCGACCAGCATCAACACTGTGTCTTTTAGTGTGGTTTCACTGATCGCCATTGTTCCCGACAAAGAATGCAATACGCCAACTTTGATCGTTTCTTCTGCGTAGGCGGAAGCGGACAATGCGGCAATAGCGCCAAGAGTGGCCAGTGTGAGCTTTTTGGTAGTCTTCATTTTTATCTCCTTGTAATGAATAACTATTCTTGGAGCAAGATTGTTGCCAAAATCGACACTAGAGAAAATAAAAGCTTAACGCATTGATTTTAAATGTTTAATTTTTGCTAGTTGTTATTGTAGGTGCGAGATAAAAAATGAAGTGCGCCGCATTTTGGTTCATGCGTGCAAGTCACTCACCAAAATGGTGAATACATGTTGATAATTTGATCGGTAACGAAAACACAGCGTAAATGAGATGTTTTTCTCAGTGGTTAAGTGTGTGGATGATGAATGGGTAAGGCAGCTGATAGGAGTTTTAGTAGTAAGCCTTTGAATGCGCTTAAGTTGCAGGCGTTAGCGTATTGTGGACAGAAAATATCGAGATGAGTAGCTCGCGGGATCGTGAGCGAAGAGCTGGGGGAGATCAGAAACACTTTTCATCTTGCGCGTATGAAACGGGATAGATAAACTCGTGTTCAAATGAAAGGGAGCAAGTATGTTTATTGTATACAAACTAATAAAATTGGCGTTAATAACCGCAGTTTTTTTGACCATTTTTGATCTCATCTCTTATGGAGAAGTCACTTGGTATAGCCGTTTACTAGGGATATAGTTGCGCCTATTGAAGAGTGTATATCTTAAATTAAAGCCCATGAAAAATAACTATCTATGGGCTTAAATTTAAGTTAAGCCATTGACTTAACTGACTTCTTTTCTTTTAGCATCTTCGCTAGAAAATATACGTTCACACAAGCAATAAATCCATTAGTGACCACTACTGGCATAGAGTCAATTGCCAGTCCATAGGCTGTAAACAGCGCGCAGCCGATAAAATTCAGTACTCTTAATTTTACGATGTCTTTCATTGTTAGTGAAATAGCCACCATGATTGAAGCGGCATAGCCAAGAATTTCCACTGTATTAACGTCCATTTGTTTTCCTCTAAATCTTGCCAGTTTAACTGGTACCAGTTCTTCTCATCATGAGATTAACGAGGAAGCTCCGTGCCTCGAATGGTTCGTTGGGTTGATGGAATTAATATAACAAGCCCAATGTGTCGAGGAAACCCAAAGGTTGTCTATTGGAGAGGGTTAGCGATTACGCAAACGTTTTTTCGAATTGACGGTGTGTTAATGACAAGATCTGTTGAAGGATTTCTTGCGTGGAGAGTACCTGTGCATGCTGGTGCTTACTCGTGTGGAACAGTAAGGTTTAAGGGGAGAGAATCAAATTAAAACGCTCGCTAAGATAGCGAGCGTTGATAACAACCAAATGAATCAGCAGTATTACTTCTTGCCTTGCACTTGTTGCTTGTCTTCTTCTGTCAGCTCGCGAATGCGACGGCTGATATCGCGACGGGCTTTAGAAATTTCAGCACTCTTGATGATATGATCATCAACGCGGTCTTCATAATCTGCTTTCATGTTTTTGATAATCGCCAAGATTTCATCTTGTGTCATGTCTGGCTTGACGTAGTCCAGAAGGTTTTCAAGAAGATCGACACGTTTGCGGTTATCACGAACCTTTTTTTCGTTGTCTAGTAGTTCACGTTTTAGTTTGTTCTTACGACGTGCTTGAGACACGATTTCGAATACACTACTCATAAAATCCTTTCCTAAATTATTCGTCAAAATCTAACTTGATTAAAACACAACAATTGCCTGTAGAACAGTCCTTAGATCAATGCTGTCGCATTGTTGCTTATAATCTAGACACTTAGAAGAATAACCGATTGAGTTGAGAGGGCGGTTAGCGCTATATTTGGGGGTATTGAAGTTTATAGTGTGTGCCAAATAATGTTGTCCAATTCAAATCGACCGCCCAAGTACGCGAGTGAGATAAAGGTAAGTAGTGATATGCTCGCTGACATGGCTTCTCCTGATCATGATATCTCGCCTAAACTGAAAGAGGCTTACGTCCGTGAGCGTCTTAAGCAAGAGCGTACCGAAGTTGAATTGAATCGTTCTCGAGTGGTGATGGTCGATCAACATGGTCGATTTATTAAAATGCCATTTTTGATAGAGCATTAAACGCACGCATTTAAACAAAAAGACGAGAGCAAGAAGGATAAATATGAGCATTGAACTTTCCCCCCTTGAAGCAAGAGTTATCGGCTGTTTAATTGAAAAGGAGGTAACAACTCCAGATCATTACCCATTAACTTTGAACAGTCTTACGTCTGCCTGTAATCAAAAAAGTAACCGCGAGCCTGTCTTGTCGTTATCCGAAGCTGAAGTACAAGATACCCTAGAGGGATTAATTACACGTCGCTTAGTGAATGACGAAAGTGCATTCAACAGCAGAGTGTCGAAGTATCAACATCGCTTTTGTAACACCGAGTTTGGTGATCTACGTTTGTCTAAGCAAGAGAAAGGGATTGTATGTTGTATGTTGCTTAGAGGTGCGCAAACCCCAGGTGAATTACGAACTCGTACTAACCGTTTATGCAATTTTACAGATGTTAAAGAAGTGGAAGTCACGCTCGATGCGATGGCATCCAGAGAGCAAGGCCCGTTAGTGGTTAAACTGCCTCGTGAACCTGGTAAGCGTGATTCTCGCTACGCACATCTGTTTAGCGGTGAGGTGGACATCGAGGCATTGTCACAAGCGTCTTCTCAATCATTCACGTCGAGTAACCAAAACGACGGTCGTATTGATTCTCTTGAACTCAAAGTTCAAACCCTGGAATCTGAGTTGGCCGAACTCAAGGCGCTGGTTAACTCGTTAATCGACTAATTGATCGGCTGAACAATATAAAATGCCTTGCTCGGTGCTCATAGATCGACTTTAAGCAGGAATGAGAATAATGACCATCGATACCGCGCCATGGACGGTGTATTTGCTTCGAACGAATGAAAACAAACTGTACTGTGGCATAACTAACAATATGGCAAGGCGTTTTCAACAACACGAAACAGGGAAAGGGGCCAAATCGTTACGCGGTCGAGGCCCTTTGCATCTTGTCTGGACGCAAGAAGTCGCGAATAAAAGTGAGGCATTAAAGACAGAAATAGCGATAAAAAAGCTGTCCAAAGCCACTAAAGAGAATCTGGTTGTCAACGCTTCTGTTTTTATACGAAACGAATAACGAGTTTACTGGCTGAAATACGTTATGTTGTATACAATTAATTAAAACGCCAAAACGATAATTACTAATGAAAAAGACGTTTTCAATATTAACTAAAGCATTGCTCATTTCGTTGTCAGCGCCTGTGCTGGCAGGGGATTCACTTCCTGGATATTGGGAGTATCATGAATACCTTAATGAGTTCCCAACCCAAAATGAATTAACCGATGAGTTAACGAAAAGCGTGAGAGCTTCGGCAGTTCGTTTGTCGGTGAAACAAGAAGATCCCGTTACAATATCGGTTGTCTACCCTGGTCAACAGGTTTCGGATTACTGGATTCGGAATATTAAAGCTTTTGAATCGAGAATGGATGAACTGGGGATTGATTATGAGATTAATCAAGTCTTCACTCGCCCTAATGTTGACCTCCGACAACAAAGTGTTTCGTTAATGGAGGCAATTAAAAATAAAACAGGGTATTTAATCTTCACGTTAGATACGACTCGTCATCGAAAGTTTATCGAACATGTACTGAATTCGACAGACACAAAGCTAATTCTTCAGAATATAACCACCCCAGTAAAAGCGTGGGCTGATAATCAACCCTTCATGTACGTTGGATTTGATCACGTTAAAGGTAGTCACGTATTAGCGGATTACTTTAAGGAAACCGTGACGGGAAACAGCTCATATTCCGTTTTATATTTCTCTGAAGGTTATGTGAGTGATGCACGTGGTGGAACCTTTATTGAAGATATGTCCAAGGAAAACCGTTATCGACTCGCTTCGTCTTATTATACAAAAGCAGATAAGTTGAGCGGTTACCAAGCGGCAAAAGATATGTTGAAGGCGCATCCTGAAATAGATTTTATTTATGCTTGTGCGACAGATATTGCTCTAGGTGCGGTTGAGGCCATCAAAGAATTGGATCGAAATGATGTCATCATAAATGGTTGGGGTGGGGGATCCGCCGAGCTAGATGCAATTAGAAAAGGCGACCTTGATGTTACTGTTATGCGCATGAATGACGATACAGGTATAGCAATGGCAGAAGCGATCAAGAGGGATCTGGAAAACAAACCGGTTCCAACGGTATATTCTGGTGATTTCGAGCTGGTCACAAGCTTAGATTCAGAGCAGAAAATTGAAACGCTGAAAGCACAAGCCTTTCGTTATTCCGATAAATAATTATGCCGTTGACTCATTTTAATAGTCGTAAAACGCTGGTTACACTTATCACCCGGATAGTTGTCTGGGTGGTAGGTGTTTTCACTATTGGAATGCTGTTGCAAAGCTGGCATTTAAGCCGAGATCTCGTAAAAGAAGAAACACAGCGTACGTCCCGTCAGACAAGCAGTTTAATGGTCAACTATTTTGACTACCGGTTAGCGTCACTCAAAATATTACAAGATAGTAATGCAAAGAGTGATACGGTTGAGCAGTATTTTGAAAACTATGATACTCGGTCTCTTGATTATTATTTCTTACGCGAAGATAATTTGGAGCCGATACACTCCCCAGACTTTCGTTTTATTACTCATCTTACCGACATCATTTGGGATGATGGTAATGCACTATTTTACGGTTTAGAAGATCATAGCCTTATTGATGTTTTGCAGCAAATCGGTGCTCATAGTAATTGGAATGTGGTTAGAGTGGACTCTCAATTGGGGGAGTTATTTATTTTGGTCCGTAGGACTCCCATTATCCATAGCGAATCAGGAGAAGTTTTAGGTTATTTACTGGCGGGCATTGTATTAAATGATAACGCTGGGTTATTGTCTAGCTTAATGAGTGGCAGTAATAGTGACGATGTATTATTAATGTTTGATGAGCATTTTGTAGCTTCAACTATATCAGATGATGATAATTATACGCACCATTCAATATTGACTATGATAAAAAATGGTAAACGGGATTTAGGTCCACTATTAATATCAGAAACTCATTTGGCGGTTGGGCTCAATCAACACACACTTAAAATATATTCAATTCAGCGTAATGCTAGGGGCGATGTTTTAAGAAACAATTATCTGATCGGGATTGCTTTATCGCTAGTCATCATTATATCAGTATCATTCGTGACACGAAGGTGGTTAAACAGGAAGGTGAGCATCGAGCTTGAAAACCTCATGTCTTACACTAAAATTTCCAGCAATGAGGGCGACTTATTTAATTTTTCAGGGTCACCGATCTATGAGTTCCACCATATAGGTATGACCTTGAACGATACATTTGAAAGGTTGTCGGAACAGAAAAAATTGTTCCAGGACTTATTCAATTTTTCGTTATCACCGATTATCGTTTGGTCCGATACAGCAACCATTACCCAGATTAACCCTGCAGGTAGGAAAGTACTGGGGTTAACTAATGAAATTGAAGGCGCCGACACCAAGCCTTATACAGAGTTTGTTGAACAAATGAAAGTCCATGTTCAGAAGGCTAACCTAGGCGCAACGCTAACCGGGATCAATGTACCTATCGGAAATAAAGTATTTCGTTGGAATCTCTCAGCCATTCAGCCTCAAGGTAATAAAACATTTGTTCTTGCACAAGGACTGGATATTACGGTTTTAATTGATGCTGAGCGACAAAGTAAAAAAGCAAGAAAAGAAGCAGAATCAGCCGCCAAAGCAAGAACCGATTTCTTAGCCAAGATGAGCCATGAAATACGCACGCCTCTAAACGGCATATTAGGGATCTCACAGCTTCTTAAACAAGGCAGTGCTGATGTAAATTATCAAGAACAAATTAAAGTCCTTTGCCAAAGTGGAGAGCACTTACTTGCAGTTCTAAATGATATTCTTGATTTTTCGAAAATAGAAAATGGCAGCTTTAATATAGAGAAGCATATATTTAAGTTTAGCGAGATTACGAGTGCATTAAATGGTATTTATGGACCATTATGCAAAAGTAAAGGTGTGGATTTTGTTATTGATGATCAATTGCCTTTAAATACGATGCTTAATTCAGACCAAGTGAGACTGAATCAAATCTTATTTAACTTGGTTAGTAATGCGATTAAATTCACACATCAAGGTTCAGTGCAGGCATCATTTATTTTAGGTAAAACCAATGCTCATGAGTTGGACACATTGCGCATTATTGTCGAAGATACGGGAATTGGAATTTCTGCTGACCAAATGTCTCTGATTTTTGATCCCTTTGTTCAATCTGAAGCAACCTCAACTCGTGAGTATGGGGGGAGCGGTTTAGGCCTTGCTATTGTCAAGCATTTAGTGCACTTACTCGATGGCGACGTTTTACTGGAAAGTAAGTTAGGTGGAGGGACTCGGTTCACAATCGAGATCCCAATTGAATTCGTCATTGAATCAAGTATCAAAACGCCGTTGGCTGAACCCGAACTCGATTATCATTTATTTGACCGTTCGCTTAGTATTTTGTTGGTGGAAGATAATCATACTAACGCTTTTATCGCTAAAGCATTTTGCGAGAAGTACGGGATGAATGTGATGTGGGCGAGGGAAGGACACGAAGCGTTCGAACTGTTAAATAGTATGTCCTTTGACCTGATATTGATGGATAACCAACTGCCATCCATTTCAGGGATTGAGATTACGCGAGAGGTAAAAAAGAATAGCGAAATAGATACGCCTATTTACGCGTGCACAGCCGACAACCTAGAAACGACTAGGGACGCATTTTTACAAGCAGGCGCTGATTACGTTATTGTAAAACCGATTAAAGAGAAGTCATTAAATCTTGCACTTAAGCATTTCAGACAATATCACTACAAATCATGAAAGAATGATTCGGAACGCTGCAGGTAGATAGGTTCGTAGTTAGTTTAAAAATAGCAAAGAGAATAAAGTATTGTGAAGGGTGAGGTTACTTTACCTCACCCTTAATTCGTTTATGGCAGGGGCGCTCGTCGATTACTAGGTGGCGCTTGTTGCTAGTCTCGGTTATATATCCAAAAAAGAGTACGTTTACCGCGCCAGCTTATGGTGAGCTTGAGAAAAATGGCCGGCACAGAACGCACCAACAATAGAAAGTTCACCTGCTAAACATAGTACCGCTGTCACTTCTGCAAATGCTTGAGATTTTCCTGAACCATGTAGCCCAAGAAGCTCTAAACATGCGCGCTGACTCGGCAAACCTGTTCCTCCACCCACGGTTCCAACCATGATATTAGGCATCGTAACACTGGCATAAAGATCACCATTGGCGGTTAGTTCCATGCGTGTCATACCTATAGCTGACTCTGCGACACACGCAGCATCTTGACCACACGCAATATAAAGTGCAGCAAGTGCATTCGCATAATGGGCATTGATGCCAATGGTGCCGCTCAATGCTCCACCGACAGTGGTCATTTGTGCAAATTCTGACATTTTCTTAGGTGTTGTATGCAGGTACTTTTCAATGAGCTCTGCCGCTATTGTGACCTCTGCCGTTACCTTTTTACCTCGTACACTTCTTAACGTTTGTGAATTCGCTTTTTTGTCACCAGAAAGGTTTGCATCTAAGAATGCATATTCAGGTTGGATTGGTGAATGCGCTAAGATAAATTCAAACACACAATTGGTCGCAATTGTGACCATGTTCTGTCCTGATGCGTCGCCAGTTAAGTATTCAAAGACCAGGTAAACATGATTACCTTCGATATTGACGTTAATATCAATCAGTTTGCCGTGCGAGGTAGTGGATTCTGCGAGTATTTTGAAATCATCAAATTGCGTTACGACCCATGCAACAAACTGTCCTGCTTCAATAAGCGATTGAAATGCAAAGCCTGGTGTTCGAGTCACGCCTTCATTGAGTAACATAGCACTAGCGCCACCGCTTGCCGTAATGAGGTTCGCTCCGCGGTTATACGATGCGACCAATGCGGCTTCTGTCGTCGCGAGTGGTACCTGATAATCGCCATTCGCGAACAAACCGTTGACTCTGAGTGGTCCGGCAGTGCCAATTGGCATCTTTAGCGTTCCAATAAAAAACTCAATATTTTTATTGTACGAGAGCATTTGACTCATGGTGTGAGGATCGAGTAGCTGTTGCTTGGCCTCGTCATTATCGAGTTGTTTCCAGCGATAATCCACATGTCGTTGAGTCAGGTTGGGGCTACGATTGACACGTTGGCTGGGGGAGTGCGTCTTTGGTGCGAGTTTGTCTTGTAACTCGGAAAGAGCAGCGTCTTGTGTAATGTTATCGAGATAATCTCGTTTGTGTAGATTAATTTTGGGCATTTCAGTCGCAGTAGAACAGTTTGGGGGAATTCTACTTAGGTCACGGACAGATACAAGCGTAATTCAGTCAGTTTTATTAAGTAATGTCGCTGAGAGTTTGATTTTAAAGTAATTTCAGTGCTAAAAGGAAATACTTGTATACAATTTTCAACCTAACACTTCTGCGTAAATCTACTTAAGATTAACTTACTTAAATAATTGTGACAGTGCTTGCATCTCGTCATCATTTAATAGCGACTGAGCGGTTGGCTCTAACTGACTTGAAATTTCGCCTTTTAACGCCTTAAGTTGTTGATTAGATAGTAACTTAAGCTGTTCTCTAAGTTTCTCGAACTGTTGATGGGACATGTTATCACCTTTTACTAATGTCTTGAGCAAGTTTGGATGAGGTCCGTTCATCTGTATTTTGTATTAATCATTTAGCATCTAATTTATAGAATGATTGATTAAGACTTGTCCGAGAAATGTAAGGGTATCTTTAAGGAAAGGTGAGAAAAAGTGGTCGAAAACCCAAGGCTCACAAGGGTTTTCTGACGGTTATTGTAAATAATTATTTAAAATCATAGCATTAAGTGATTTTGATATTTCTTTCGTCTTTTTGCGCAGAATTTTCTAATGTTGAAAATGTATTGGCTAGAGTGTGGAGCTCTGGCAGCATCCGGTAGATCAAATGAAGTTGCTGAAGGACCATTCGGGCTGAGCGCTCGTCTTCTTCTCGCCATTCAGTTAATCGACGATGAATATCAAATTGCTCAACGGTAGAAAACTCGCAGTCCTCTGAATACGTGGCCAATTGATGCTCTAGCTGTTCAAGGTGCGCATTAATGGTTCTGTGCGCTTCTAGCACCAAGAGGTGGATCGACTCATCTTCTAGTCGCTGACGATGGGCACCTAGTGCTGAAGTGTAACTGAGTAGCGCATGGTTTAGTGTTAAAAACCGAAAGCTTTCATCGGTCGCCAATTGATAACGCCCAGGCTCTGCGAGCATATTCGAAATTGCGTTGGTTAAATGCGCATCGGCGTTGTGTGCTCGGCGCCTTGCAATTCGATAGTTAAGGTCGTCTTTCTTCCCGATACGATATTGCCCAATGATTTGCATTAGATAATGGCGATTGGAATACACGGCGTCAGCCATCACTTTATGCAGCTTGCGAGACTCCCAATCAGGTAAAATAAAATGAACCGCGGCAACGGCAAGTCCGCAGCCAATGAGAGTATCCATTAACCGCGGGAGGACGACGGCATAACCTTCACCTAACTGGTTAAAGCAAAGTAGCACTAGTACGGTAATAAAGCCTGTCGCATAGCCATAATTATTAATGCGAAATGCAAAGAACATAACGCCAGAAAGGACGATCAGTAATAACTGACTTTCGGGTGAAGGGAAGAGTGTTAATAGGGGGACACCAACAAACAGTCCAACTAAGGTACCGGCAACACGAGCGGATAGTTTTTTACGAGTCGCGCTGTAGTTTGGTTGGCAGACAAATAGTGTGGTGAGCAAGATCCAGTAGCCACGTTCAATGTCAAATACTTGGATAATGCCGTATCCGAGCGTAAGCGTAACAGATAGGCGTACAGCGTGGCGAAACAAGATTGACTCGGTATTGAAGTTACCTTTAATTCTTGCCCACATTGCCGATAAGGTATGTGGATTTGTGTCATCTAGAATTGTGTCATCACTGATACCACTATCGGGGTTGCTGACATTACTCAACAGTTTTTCGACCGTTGCTAGATTGTTTAGGAGGTAATTGAGCTGAGCAAGTGATGCGAGATGTTCAGGTTGTTTGTGCTCGTTTAAGTATTCGATAGAGTCTTGCAGTTCGACCAGTGCTTTTATAGAGCGATCGTTGTGGTCGTATTCGTTACCTAACTTGATTGCTAACGCTATATCTCGACATGCATGAGCCTGAGTCTCTAAAACATGCTTGAATCGAAATAATACGTCGGTACGCCCAAATTGTGCCGATAACTCTTGGTAACGAGAATGGCTTGAACTGACGCGCTCATGAATGTCCTGAGCGATTAGGTAGACTTTTAAAAATCGGTCACTTGGCCCATCAACATGACCTTTTCGAGAGCGGTTTAGTAAGGTCGCTTTGCAGGCGTTCAGTGCGTTTACGGTTCGAGCATTAAATTTGGCCTCATCAAGTCGATAAGGTTGTGGTACTAAATCAAAAGTGGGGTGGAACAAACCGCGCTTGGCATCAAGATACAAAGATAAATCTTTAAATACATTCGATAAGCTTTGTTGAACAGGTTGCATTGGCCAGAAAATATTCCAAACCATCGAGACTAAGTAATACCATGCTGACCCTGCAAGCAACAATAAAGGTTGGAACCATAAATTGGTGCTTTCGTGCGCGCCCAGCATGGTATAGATCGCAATCAATAATGAACCAAAGGCGATGCTTGCATAGCGAGCGCCTAACGCGCCAAGCATGATAAAAAGAAACGTCGAGCAAAACAGACCGAGTGCGAACGCCCAAGGTGTATTAAATAAGATCTCTATTGAAAAAGCAGCAATCGCAAAACAAATGAAAGTCAGCGTGATGGCTTTCAAGCGCCCGACAAAACTGTCGTCGCTTTCTGCGAGTGCAGCGGCGATAACACCTAAAATTAGCGGTGTCACCCAAGTATGCTGGTCTAAATACCAAGCAGGAATGACAACGCCTAATAACGTAATGAGTATTAGGATGCTGTAGTTAAAGGTTTTATTTGCCCATTGAAGACGAAGTTGGCGAAAAATGCTCACGATTTGCAGCTATATTGAATCAAAACAACATTCTAGCAGAAACCACTTGAACAGGTGTATCTCTGTCTCGAGGAAATAAGCGTCACGTTACAATTAATGTTGTTTGGAGCAAATACTATCCGGATAAATTATGGAACAAAGCGAGTGTTTTACCCGTTTGAATAACATGAATTATCGTCGTTTTTTCACATTTCTAACAGAAACTTAGATGGAAATCAGTAACTGATGGAGTAGACTGTTGGTAGTTTTATTTGTTAAAGATTGATGAGCGAAATGCATCTAACCGCGTCACCAACCGCTGAGATTTTTACCCAGCACGAATTCAGAACCATCGAACTCGATGAACATAGCCTTACGTTACACTCAGCACGGGCAGAAGTCAGGATACCTTTTAGCGAGTGGTCAGGAAAGCTCACTGTAAAGCGTGGTGTTTTTTGGTCGTCGATCTCCGTGTTTGGCCATGAAGCGGACAAGTCACAACTGTGTTGGGTTGTACAAGGATTGTCATGGGTAAAAGCACAAGAGTTCGCTAAATTTGCCGTTTCTTGTTACCAGCATTGGCATGAGACGCAATGTCAGTTGCTTAACGAGCATCTGCCAAAATGGGAGGATGAACTTCGGCGCCTTACAACGCTACCGCGATTTCTACCTCATTCTTCGATTGCAGAATGGAAGTTGGAAGTGAATCGCCAATTCCTAGACATGAACATGTCTTTGAGTGAAGCCATTCGGCGTATGCCTAATCGAATTGACGCTCTAATGCCTTGGCTAGATGAAACAAGCCATACATTACACTCCCGTAATCAGTCTTGGCTGGAGAATGAATGTGAAAACTGGCAAGTGTTATTTGCACAATCGGAATCATCGCCACTCAATCATTCTCAACAGTTAGCCGTCTTACACAATAATGACCATAACCTTGTTTTAGCGGGGGCGGGCTCAGGGAAAACCAGCGTTCTAATGGCGAGAGTCTCTTATCTCTTACAGAGTCATTTAGCACAGCCAGAGCAAATATTGTTGGTTGCGTTTGGCCGTGACGCCGCGAATGAAATGAAACAACGTTTGGTGTCTAAACTTGGACAAACTGCGGATGATATATCGGTCCTTACTTTTCATCAGCTCGGACTAAAGATCCTGAAACAGTCTAACAAAGTGCCGACGACGCTGACGCCATTGGCGACTGAAAAAGCGCAAAAAAATGCATGGTGTGTTGATTGGCTTAAAAAGCACTGGATGACACCGACAAACTATAAGCGGTGGCAGAAACACCTTTCACGCTGGCCCATTGCGTATTTGAAAGGTGATGATGAACTGGGTAGCCAATCTGAGAACCCAAAACTGATCGCGTGGTTGGAACAGCAGCTAGATCAGCTTGTCTCTTCGGGCTTAACAAAAAAAGCAATTCAAGAACAAATTGTCGAAAACGAGGATTATGCTCGTCTTAACAGTGAACTCATGCTGTGCTGGTCGTGTTATCAAGCTTGGCAAAAAATGCTAAAAGAGAACGATCAAATTGATTTCACGTCAATGATAACGAATGCGACTAAGTTTATTGAAAGTAAGCACTACTCGTCGCCATGGAAATTTATTATGGTGGACGAATATCAAGATATCTCTCCAGATCGTCTGGCTTTAATTCAAGGGTTATGTGAGCAAAATCCTAAGAGTGAAGATAACGCTACTTTATTTGCGGTGGGTGACGATTGGCAATCTATCTATCAATTTACCGGTGCTGATGTGGATCTGACCACTGGATTTTCTGAACGATTTCCTAATGCGTCGGTGCATCAACTAGATACAACCTATCGATTCAACAATATGTTGGGTGATGTTGCGAATCGTTTTATTCAGACCAATCCAAATCAGATTGAAAAAGACCTGAAGAGCCATAAAAACGTCAAACAAAAGTCCGTGGTGATTGAGAACGGTAATCGAGTTGAAAAAATTCTAGAAGATTTAAATTCGAAAGCGCGAGTACCAGCATCGGTTCTCTTGTTAGGGCGTAATCATTACCATTGCCCAGAGTTACTCAAGGATTGGAAAAATCAGTTTAAGCAATTGACGCTCGAGTTCATGACGTGCCACGGTAGTAAAGGTAAGGAAGCCGACTATGTCATCATAGTGAACGTGGATGAAGGGCAGTTTCCAGCAAAGCGAAAATTCATCCATCTTGATAACGCACTTACAGCGACCACCGATACGTATCCCCACGCAGAAGAAAGACGGTTGTTTTATGTTGCCTTGAGTCGTGCGAAGAAAAAAGTGTGGGTGACTTACCAGTCTACACCTTCTGTGTTCGTCAAAGAAATTGCTGAATACGATCAAGTTATTGTAAAAAAATAAGTGGCAACATCATTGTTGCAATACTCTAGGAGTAGAATGTCACCATTTACCCTAATACAGAGGACTCAAAGTGCTAGATCTAGACCATTATCAAGCGATCATATTTGACATGGACGGCACGTTACTTGACACGATGCCAAGCCACCTTGAAGCGTGGTCAAAGACGACTGCTCATTTTAATCTGCCATTTGACCAGGCTTGGATACACTCGATGGGTGGAATGCCCAGCGCAAAAATTGCCGCCGTTATGTTAGAGGCCGCAAACATTGAAGGCATACCGACCGAGATTGCCGCATTTAAAATGAAAACATTTAATGACAATCCAACGAGTGCCGACCCCATAGCGCACACCTTAAAGGTGATGAAAAAGTACGCGGGTATTAAACCGATGGCTATTGGGACGGGGAGTATGCGTGACACGGCTGAACGTTTGCTCAGGCATGCGAACCTTTATGAAGAGTTTGACTATGTGGTTTCATCCAATGACGTTGAACAACACAAGCCTAATCCAGATACATTCTTACTGGCATCCAAGCTCATGTCGACAGAGCCAAACAACTGTATTGTGTTTGAGGATACTCAATTAGGATTGCAAGCGGCGCATGCAGGAGGAATGGATTGTTACCTTGTCACTTCTCAGGGGTTTGAATTTCACCCTGTCAGCTGAGTAGATTGGTTTTGAGTGAACAGTGCCATTGTTAGCCGTTCAGTTTTAAAATAAAAAAAAGCCCAAAAATGGGCTTTTTTTATTTTAAATCAATGCTTTAGTTTGTTTTTGGGCCACAAGGCAAACCTTGCCTTGTCACCTTATCACACACTTGATTGCTGATTGCTGATTGCTGATTGCTGATTGCTGATTGCTTATTGAATTTGAATCAACTCGACATCAAAGATGAGCACGGATGCCGGCGGGATAGGACCCGAACCACCTTTGCCATAAGCAAGGTTACTTGGAATGAACAAGCGATATTTATCGCCTTCAGACATCAGTTGAAGCCCTTCAGTCCAACCCTTAATGACCTGATTAAGACCAAAGCTGATTGGTGTACCACGTTCGACCGAACTGTCGAATACTGTGCCATCGATCAACGTGCCATGATAGTGTACTTTGACCTTGTCTTTCGCTGACGGATGTACCGTGCCTTCACCCTTATGCAATACTTCATATTGAAGGCCACTTTCAGTCGTTTGTATGCCTTCCTTCATTGCATTTTCTTGCAGAAAAGCTTGCCCTTGCTGGAGGTTCACTTCACCTGCTTTGTTATTTGTCCATGTACGGTAAATCATAAAACCCGCGAGGATGAATACGATAATGGGGATAAGTATCTTCGACACAGTAATTCCTTGATAAATTTCAGTAATAAAATGTAATGTCTAACGTCAGTTATAACACTATTTGTTTTTTAGGTAGTTAATTGTTGCCGCGATTTGCTTGATGTCTTCATGACCTGCAAGCATCACTTCATATTTACCATTCACGATGAATGTCGGTACGGCGTTAATTTGAGCTTCGGTAGAGACTTTGTTGGCGAGCTCAACATATTCAAATAGTTCTTTTTGCTGAGCCTCATCTAACGCATAAGGGCTTACCATCGTACGAGAAGCGAAAATTCGATCCAGTTCAATTTGTTTTTGTTGGCCGTCGAGATCTTGATTTTGTACAAGTGAAAATAACTCCAACTTCATATCTTCTGGAACGCGTTGGTCTTCTGATTGCATTACTGCACTATAAAAAATCATGGCGGCTATCTGAGCACTGTCATTAAACATGACGTGAATTTTCCCCAACTTCGAATCAGTCAGCTCTTCTAGTTCAGGTAGCATTGGCTCAAGATTGCGACAGTGGCCACAGCCTAGCGAAAAAACTTCTGTCACTTGTGGAAGGTTGAGTTGACTTAAGTCATTAGGAAGTACGCTGTACTGCTTACCTTCAGTAGGGGTATCTGATTCGCCGCAAGCAGTAATAACGGCCGCTAAAGAAAGGACTGTGAGTATTTTTGTGAGAGATTTAATCATTGGAATACATCGGTTTGATAATAATGCACTGAGTGTAACTGCTAGTAATTAGTTCAGACAAGCAATTAGTAATAAACTGAAACAGGTATGTGAAGATTATTTTATTCTAGAGCCTTAAAGTTTCTGTTTTGAGGGCCGATACATAAATTATCGGATGAGGTTACAAGCATGTGGAGTGAGCGATGAAAAAAATTGCGTATTTAATTATGGCGGGTTTACTGACAGGTTGCAGTAGTACGTCGTCGATTACTGACAGCATGTTTTCTGGAATGCTTGATACCGCGCCACGCTCAGAACATGATGTGAAATATCCCGATTGGGCGAATGCCCCTGTGATGAATACCTCTTCCACAAATGCGGCAAGAGTGGGTGGACCGGATGGTCAGTATCGAACGCAAGCATGGGATTCATTAGAAACGTATTTAGTTAATCACGGGTTAGATTACGAGCTCGTTCCAGGCGATTACGTGATGATTCGTCTAAAAGAGCAAATCCATTTTACCTCCGGCTCAGCGAGCGTATCGAACAATTCTGCGCAATGGTTGTTCCAACTGGCCAGCTTTTTGTCAAAGCAGCAGGGAATAGATGTCGTTATCGGTGGGCATACGGACAGTACGGGTATAACAGCCAAGAACGATATCTTATCCGATAGACGTGCGGAAACCGTGAAGAATACGCTGATTCAAAACCAAGTCTCTCGTCAGATGATATATACCCGTGGTTACGGTGAATACGTACCAGCTTGTACTAACGCTACATCGTTTGGTAAGGCGTGTAATCGGCGAGTAGAGTTGACGTTAATCGTGGCCAAATAGTTAAACAACATGAGATAAAAAAAGCGACGTTAATCGTCGCTTTTTTATTGTACCTATCTTAAGCCAACCATTAACTCAAACCGATAATATTGCCTTCATCGTCAAGGTCGAGAGCCATAAATGCAGGCTTGTCAGGTAAGCCTGGCATTGTCATTACGTTGCCACACAATGCATAAATAAACCCAGCACCGGCACAAAGTTTAAGCTCTCTAATCACGACTTCAAATCCAGAGGGCGCACCTTTAATACTGCCATCAGTGGTAATCGACAACGGTGTTTTGGCAAGACAGACGGCCAGTCGATTGAATCCTTGTGCTTCATATAAGGCAAGTTGCTTTTGGGCTTGGTATGACAACGAAACCGTAGCGGCACCATACCCAGCCTCACAAACGGCCATCAATTTCTCTTTAATCGTTTGTTCTGGTGAGTATAAAGGTTTGAAATTGACGTGAGTTTCACAAGCTGACATCACTTGTTTGGCTAACTCTACGGTGCCTGCGCCGCCATGTGAAAATCCTTGACTGACAGAAACACGGCAGTCTGCAGCAAGTTCGTTTATCCAATGAGTCAGTAGGTCTAATTCTTGTTGGCAATCTTGTGGAAATTGGTTTATCGCAACTACCGCTGGCACACCATATTTTGCCACGTTGTTAATGTGCCATTTTAGATTATCGAAGCCAGCGAGTAAGGCTTTGTTGTCACTTTCAAATAGAGCGTCGGGGATTGGCATTCCAGGTTTTAAATCATATAAACCCGAATTGGCTTTCAAGCCACGTAACGTTGCCACGATTACTGCACAGTCCGGCTTTTTGTCGGTCGCGGCTGCTTTGATATTGCACGCTTTTTCAAAGCCCATATCTGAACCAAACCCACCTTCCGTTACCGTGTAACTTGCCAGCTTGGTCGCAATTTTATCCGCGATAATTGAGGAATTGCCATGGGCAATATTCGCGAATGGGCCTGCGTGGATAAGCGTAGGTACGCCCTCTAACGTTTGCATAAGCGTCGGCTCAACGGCGTCTTTCATGCTTACGGCCATTGCGCCTGCAACTTGAAGGTCTTCAGTCGTAACCGGGTCGCCATCTAAATTGTAAGCGACAACAATGCGACCAATACGGGCGCGGAGGTCTTTTAGGTTTTCAGACAATGCCAATATTGCCATTAATTCTGACGCAGCCGAGATGTCAAAACCATCGTCGCGCTCGATGCCGTTGATGGTTTTATTGACTTCATTTTTTCCGACCGTAACCATTCGAAGTGAGCGATCATTATGATCGATGACACGCTTCCAAACGACGTTCTTGATATCAATTTTTAACGCAGTTAGCCCCGTTCTGGACTCGAACTTTTCGTAGCCTTGACGCTGCTCATGGTAAATCCGAGCATCGATGGCTGCCGCAGCAAGATTATGTGCCGCAGTCACAGCGTGTATGTCGCCAGTAAGGTGCAGGTTAAGTTCTTCCATTGGTGCGACTTGTGCGTATCCGCCACCCGCTGCACCACCTTTAACGCCGAATACCGGCCCCATTGAAGGCTGGCGAATACAAGAGAATACAGACTGTCCAAGTTTTTTTAAGCCTTGAGCCAGACCAATAGTTGTCACCGTTTTCCCTTCACCGAGTGGCGTAGGGGTAATCGCAGTCACAACAATCAGTTTACCATCAAGGTTTGGTTTCAACCGCTCAATCGCTTTTAAAGACACTTTTGCTTTATGCATGCCTTGAGGAAAGACCTCGTGATCAAGCAAGCCTGCATCTTTTGCGATGGTGGTAATAGGGGAAAGTGGAGCACTTCTGCAAATTTCAATGTCGGATAGCATTAACGGTCCTTTAAAGCCACAAAATTAATGAGGGAAACGTTTGCGTCGAGATAATACTGGGTAATAATTCTTTGTAAAGATAAAAATTTAGAATGCTGTACTAATATTGAGCAGCTAAGTTTTAATCTTTTGTTTTAACAAAAAAAGAGGCTAATTAGCCTCTTTTTGTTATCGGTCCCAGTATGCTTCTTCCAAGCTATCTTCTCGCTCAGGCAGTGCGCGAGTCAGCCTCGGAGAGTGCTGCATCAACACCTCGTAACTGACTCGGTTCGCGTATTTGCAAACCTGCGACAATGAGGAGTACGTCAAACAAGGGACGATGTGTTTGTCTGATTTTGGTACATTGTTATGATGAAAGGCATTCGCCGTCATGTCATGCAATAACGCCGATAATGCGCCATCTCCAGCCCCATTGGTGTTCTTGATCTCTAACGGACCACCAAGGTAAGGGCCGATATGCGAATATACTTTCTGTGGGTCGGTACAGTCTGACTTACGCATTGCTCGGCTAAATTCAAACTGGTTAAAGTTCTCGATAGGGCCTTCAATGAGTTCGTGAGTTGTGTCTCTTAGCGCGACATTGTCACAATATCCTGCCATGTACAAACCATGTGGACCGGCGGTACATAATACCAAATCTACCCAATCTAACGCTTTGTCAGCGGCAAGTAGCGGGTCGGAGAAACCAGTAAGCGCTTCACCTTCTTCTTCATTCATCGCCACAATGGTGACATTATCTTTTATGTAGTCTTGCCAAAATTTTTCATTGCCTTCGATTACCCACTTTGTGCCAAGAGTCAGGACAACAGGCACTGATTTCTGTTTCGCTAACTCAACAGCACGTGCGACGGCTAGAGGCATTGGATCGTCTGGTTTACCACGCATAAGGTAAGATGAAACGACAAGCGCGGAAGCTTTATCGAAAATCTGCTCTGGTATGCTTTCAGGCAGTAGCTGATTCATCTCACCTTCGTTAATAGCAAAGGTACGTTCACCATCGTCTGTGATAAGGGTATAGCAGCGACCAATCGGACCATCTACGGTCTGTAGATGATTGAGGTTCATTCTAGACGATGTGCGACAAAGGTAACGATATCCATATGAACCAACTTCGATATTCTTCGACATTACGCCAAGCAAAACGGATTTGCTGTCTGCGAGAACCGAATAGTTGTGTAGCGTATTACCGATGGTATCGCCAGGGAATTGGTGCGTAATTAACCCTTGTTCAACAAGCTCCTGATATAAGGCATCGGCTTTACTTTCTTCAAGAACAAGTGAGTGTCCCTTACTCAACTCATATTTCTCTAAAAACGAATCGTCGACGCGAGCTTCGATATCCACGATCGTTTGGCCCACACCAATAATGGTGGGACGAAAGTACTTTGGTGCCGCTTGGGCTTGGCTAACTGACAAGTTCTTTTTACTTGTTGGAAAGTAATGCTTTGATTTACGTTGTCCGGGGAATCTCATAGTAAACGCTAAGGGAACAAAATTTTCCGCATAATATCACGTTTACTGTCATTTCGTTGCAATATATTGCAGGATTTATAGGACGAATCATTTGTTTTGTAGCAGCTTTCTAATTATTACTATAAATGCATGTGCATATGTCGGTCGTGCTATTGACAACCTTAATAAGGATACTAATCTAATTTAAAACAGCGATATAGGTGAGATATTGAATCCTTTCGATATTAATAAGGTCGACTTTAAGCAAGCATTCAATCGACTCGATAGCTACTTCTTTATTAAAGATGTCGAGGGATGCTATGTGTTCGTTAATGACGCAATTTGTAAGTTGTTCCGTGTGAACAACGAACAGATCCTAGGCAAACGCGATCACGACTTTTTTGATCTAGATGAGTGTAATGATATCGCTTACAACGATCAGCGTGTTTTAGCGGGTCAAACCATATCAAAAATTGAACAAAGTGTTTTAAAAGGGGAGCGTACTCGATTTTATCAAGTCATGAAGTCTCCCTTGCTTGATGGGGAAGGCAAGGTCATCGGCGTGTTTGGTATTGCTATTGATGTGACTGACACTGTTGAGAAGCGCAATGAACTTGAAACGATGGTGATCCGAGATGTACTAACGGGCTTATACAATCGCCGATTCTTTGAGATGCAGCTAATCAGAGAACATGCCGCCTTCCAACGTCATAAGCAACCTTTGTCGTTACTTATGCTTGATATAGATAACTTCAAATCAATTAATGATCAATTTGGTCACAGCATGGGTGACTATGTTTTAGAAGGGCTTGGTCGATTAATGTTAGAAGCGCTACGAATTGAGGACTACTGTTGTCGGTATGGCGGTGATGAATTTGCAATATTACTTCCTAATACACGTTTGCGAGAGGCCTATTTTCTTGCAGAGCGACTGCGGGCACGCGTGGTTGACAAGCGGTTTGATACAGACAGTGATGAAAAATTAGTTGTCTCGATAAGCTTAGGGTGTGCGAACCTTAGCAGCATGCAAGACATTAAAATGATGACCAATTTTGCCGATGTTGCTTTGATGCAAGCCAAGCGAAATCAAAAGAATATTACCTTTGTTTCTTGTGAGCAGAAACAAGCAATCTCAACGTGCTCGGATTGTTCGGGGTGTAACTGAACCATTGGTTGTTATATTTAAGCAACCTTTCCGCTGAGTGTGAGTATAAAGTTTAGCTTTTACTCCGGCCTTGTCGTACTTTGTTTAAGTCAGAGTGATGCAATTAATTACTTTAATCAGCTCATTATGTGATTTGATTATTTGCACTATTCACATCATAATGTGATTTGAATAATGTGCATTATCGAATCAAGGACTCTTTATGTGGATCTGGCAGGAGACTGATTGGCCTAACTTTATCTGGGATAAAACCGTTATAGAGCCGACCCTTAGAGTGACCCGTTTAAATCAGGGCATTCTATTGGGAAAAATATTCAGCCACTCTCAAAATGAAGAAGAGAACATGCTGGATACATTGTTGGCGAATATCGTCCATTCCAGTGCCATCGAAGGTGAGAAGTTAAATGCCTTCTCTGTACGTTCGTCGTTGGCAAATAAATTGGGTCTGTCTGAAGCAAGACCTTTCCCTACAACAGAGCAAACCGATGGCCTAGCGGAAATCATGGTAGACGCTGTTGATAATCTAGACACACCCCTCACACTTGAAAGAATATTGCATTGGCATGAACAGCTCTTTCCAAAAGGTTACACGATGTTTAGCCCAGTCACTGGCGGTCAACTGCGAGGTAATGAGCCAATGCAAGTGGTTTCTGGGCGTATTGATAGACCGGTTATTCATTTTGAAGCACCCGGACGCGAAATTCTTGATAGAGAATTAGAAGCGTTCATCAGTTGGTTTAATGACTCTAAAAGTAACATGGCATTGGATCCATTGTTAAGAGCAGCCATTACTCATCTGTGGTTTGTTACATTGCATCCGCTTGACGACGGTAACGGGCGTATTACTCGCTTACTAACCGACTTAGCTTTGGCTCAAGCTGAACAGAAATCAGTGCGCTTCTACGCAATGTCAGTAGGGATACTTGCTAATCGAAAAAGCTACTACGAGATCCTTGAGCAAACTCAGAAAGGGGGTGTGGATATAACCGGCTGGTTAGTTTGGTTTTTTGAAATATTAAACGAAACGTTTGATGGTGTGCTGAATGAGATTGATCAGACTGCATTCAAAACCAACTTTTGGCGGAATGTAGACCAGACCATATTGACGGAAAAACAAGTAAAAGTGCTAAATCGTATGTTGAATGGGGACTTTATCGACGGTATTAATACCTCCCAATATCATAAGGTTGCTAAGGTGAGTAAACCAACGGCCACTCGTCATCTGACCGCGCTAGTTGAGCAGGGGTGCTTGGTGAAATCGGGAGCAGGGCGCAGCACTCGTTATTTCCTTCCTAGATAGCCCAGTTTTGACGTTATTGCTCGCTATAACCACCGGAGTGGCAAGGGGGAAAGCGACAAAATTGATTCTACCCAAAGTACGGCTGGATAATCATCCTGGCTTACTTGAGGAGATAATCGCTATTGGACACTCGTTTGCCCGCCCCGTTATTATAATGTATGAATAGAGACCAGAATGAAAAGCCGCTTAAGTTGATTGCCTGTATTGTTTGTAACCCCCCATTCGGTTTACAGGCAACCGCTCTATTGACACGTAATTGAACAAGCCACCTTGATAAAGTTTTATCTTTTTAACTTTGATTAAGATAGATCTCGAACTGCACGAGCATAATTTTCAATGCGAATGACATCACCCTGGGGGCCGTGACCATTAGGGTAATCTTTTGCATTGCCTTCTTTGGGCTCCGCTCGTTGAGCTCCAGCGCCATGTACATCAAGTAGGGTGCGAGTCCCAGACTTTGGTCTCTTCATAAAGCCCAGGCATTCGCCGAAACAGAAATAAGCGGCTTGTGATTGAGACTTCGGACCAACACGCAGATGCGTGGTGCTGCTCCAAAATGCAGGGTAATTCAAATTCCCTTGTTCATCTTTTATCGAAGATATGGAAAATACAGGATCGATTGCAGCAGAGTTCGTTGCTTGAGGCGAGCGAGAGTAATCGACGATCGTTTGCAGCTCCTTAATCGTAGGTAAGCGCCAATTGCTATATCCTAAGTACTGCTCCTTATTCAGTTGAACAATCCACTCTTTCGCCTCTGACCAATTCATTCCTGTTTGGCTGTCCTGTTTTGCCCACATCAATTGAGTCGCAAAGTCACTGACGGTTTGGTCATTGTTATCTTGAAAGTGGTTTTTACCATAATCGGAATTCCCGCGAACCAAGCGAACCGTAAATTTGTTATCTAGTTTGGAACGTGGATGGACAAGTGGGTAACCCTTAATACGTCCATCAGCAAAGTTAACGCCAAAGAGTGCTTTGTCTTTGCCCATCACTTTACCCGTATAAATAGAGGTTGTGAGGTACTGTGAATCAATCACCCGTGTACCATTAGTGCCATAAGCAAAATCAAAAGCCTCTATATCAATGAACGGCTTAGCACCTTTAGGTACGGTAGACATATCTCGATTGCTGGCATCGACTCCAGTGAACAATATAAGCGAGTACAGCTCTTTAATGGTCGGGACTCGCCAATCGTTGTAACCACCAATAGTGGCAGATTTAGCGTATTCAGTGGCCTCATTAAAACTCAGGACTTGATAGTCTTGCTGCCACATTAAACCAGTGACATTATCGGTGATAGTATTGTCGTTGTTATTCTGATATTGACCGGTCTCTATCGAGACGACGGGATAACTTGCAACGTCGACTGAGGGTGTTATTGGTGCCGTTTGAGCAAAAGGCGCACTAACCGTACAACAAGCCGCTGTGATAAAAACTGTTCGAATGAAAGTAACCATAAATATCCTTAACAGTAAGGGGATAGAGGGTAGTGGTATTTATTGCGCCGTTGTTGTGTTGCCACAATCTAACGACATAAAATCAGCACCAAAGATAACTTGGCCTTTATATTGTTTTTCGATAACGTTAAGACTTGCAGTTTCATTAATTTCGCCACGCACAAAATGGGTATAAACAAGTTTACTTACTTTAGCGTCTTTGGCTATTTGACTAGATTCCTTAATATTTAAATGAGCATGTTGACCATTCTTTTTCTTAGTTTTACTTTTTTGACCCGATTTGTTTTTTTTATTTCGTTGAGCCTTACCACTGTTATTCATGATCATTCCACCTGAATCAATGATTAAGCAGTTGGCATCTTTAGCGAATTGCGCGACACCAGGACCAGAGCTCAAGTCTCCCGTTACGACGACAGATTGATCTTGATAATCAAAGCGGTATGCAATGGATTCGATGGTGTGTGGTACTGAAAGAGTCGAGACTTTTATCTGATTAATTTCAAAACGATCACCGCCTTTTAGCTTACGGACAGCTACGCTTTCCATTCTGTCTTTTAAAGAACGTTGAGTCTTACCAAGGCGGTAATTTAAATCTTCTTCATACAAACTAATGTTAGCGCCAACAAAGTCTTCAGTTTGTTTTGGACCCGCAACAAGAAAATCGTGACGACCGAGTAAAGCCGTAGTGAATACGGAAGAAAAGTCGGCATTGTGATCCAAATGGTGGTGGGTGAAAAGAAGTGCATCTATCTGACGTCCATCAACCCCCAACTTCTCTAAATTACGTTTTACACCATCACCCATATCAATCAAAATTTGAGTATCAGCTAATGTGATTAGTACGCCTGCACTGACTCGGTCAGGATTATAATCCGGAGAGCCAGAGCCTATGATAGTAGTATTCATTTGTGGGGCTTGCGCATACACAAGGTTTGCCAGACTGCATGCAGCAATGATAATTATCTGTCGCTTGAGGTGAGTCAAGGGAAACTCCAATTTCAGGATAATAAACTCATTACACTTTAAAGATCACGGCAAACAAACAATATAACCTTTACTCAAATTTACGTATCAATAACTAAACATCTTCTATATACAAAAATAAGACTCAGAACTGATTGCCTTTATGAATATGAATCGAACCGCTGCACCGCAATGTGATGACAGCGCATAAGGAAAAATAGTTCTTGGCGGATGAGGTTATGTATTTTGTTAATCATGCAAAATTTACTTATTAGAGAAAGATCCGCATTAAAAAACGAAGCGATAGACAGAAAAAAGATAATTGCTGGGTTATTAGTAACAAATGCTGGATTGTTAATTTAATTGGGACAATCGCTTTTGGACAACCCAGCTTTCACGAAATTGACGACATCATTTGGTTAGTGTAAAGAGTGACGCTCTAAGAGAGCGCTGTCCGACTTAGATCCAACGAGAACTGAACGAACTACTTTTCCGAATAAGAAGATGTCGAAAATCCGACTATACGATACGACATCAACGCGTGTAAGCTGCGATTTCCTTAGATACTCCTTCTCAATAAGCTCTGTATTAACGGTATGAATTACTTTCAAAAATGCAATGTTAGCTTACCCGTTTTAGATTGATGTAGCATTGACGACCACGTTTGAGAAGCGCATTCTTTTATATCCGAGCAGGACGGCGTTTGCTTTAATTAATGGAGCGATCGAACAATAGTTTGTTCTGTGCGACACATCCATCTGATTGGTAGGACACATGAATAAAATTGTTATGTTAGTTATGGGGCTGCTTTTTACCAGTCGATTATTTGCCAGTATCGGACCGCATATTACCCAACTTGAGCATGATGCACCTATTCTCATTCGCTCGGCAATCATTGTCGGCGTTGCGGTATATCTCATTTGGACGGTAGTGAAATACCTTAAAAAGTACAAAGCGTCTCGCTAAAGTTAGTTTTCGCAAAAACCTTTAAAGGGTGGCCTACCAAAGTTCAAAGCGAAAACAGAGCTGAAGTGTGCGGCACCAGCCAAGCTGGACATCCTGTGATTCGAATTGACAGTACTTAACGTTATTCATGTTTTTCGAATGACGCTAAGAAGCTTTGTCCAAAGCTTTGGACAAAGGTGTGTCCGTGTTGCTCTACGCTAACACGGAATCGACTATGTCCCGTCATTGCACCCGCAAGTCCAAATTCTCTTCATCCCCTTGAAAAAGCACGTTTTCATCCGCGTGTTGTTTCGATTCATGAACATTTTAAAACTTATTAAGCCACTGACTATAGCGTTTTATGTCTTAGAAGCGTTTGTGTAAGTGATACCTTCGCGATGAAAAGGCCGCCTTGTAACAATTCATTCACATCTGGCGCTTGACTGTAAATCAAACCACCGCCATTCAATCCATTGGTGTTATTCACTTTCCTGATTTAGCTATCTGCGTGTAATAATTATTTTACAACCTGATGGGGTTTAACCATGATGGGCTATTTTCATCCATGAATTTCCTTATCTCGGCCTGTGAGCCAAATTTAATAAAGGACAAAAAAACACAACACGACACCAACAGGTACAAGGAGATAGTTCATGGTGGATACATACAACCCGCTTGGCACGGACGGATTCGAGTTTGTTGAATATACCGCCGTTGACTACAAGGGAATTGAGCAACTTAAAGCGCTGTTTGTGTCACTTGGTTTTGCTGAAATCGCCAAGCACCGTTCAAAAGAGGCTTGGCTGTATCGACAAGGTGACATCAACTTTATCGTTAATGAACAGCCACACAGTCAAGCGGAAGCGTTCGCCAAGGTACATGGACCATCGGTCTGTGGCATGGCTTTTCGGGTTAACGAAGCTACGGCTGCAATGGAGCAAGCGCTCAAGGGCGGCGGTGAAGAGTACAAAACAGAAATAGGGCCGATGGAATTGAGCATTCCTGCCATTTACGGCATCGGTGAAAGCTTGCTCTATTTTGTCGATCGTTATGGTAAGCAGAGCATCTATGATGTGGATTTCCGATTTTACGATGATGCTGAAGAACGCATGGCCGAAGCCAATGTTGGATTGTATGAAATCGATCACCTCACGCACAACGTTAAGCAAGGCAACATGGACGTGTGGTCTGGGTTCTATGAGCGTCTTGGAAACTTCCGCGAGATTCGCTACTTCGACATTGAAGGTAAGCTCACAGGCCTTGTGAGCCGCGCCATGACCTCGCCATGTGGCAAAATACGAATACCAATCAATGAGTCTTCCGACGACAAATCACAAATTGAAGAATTCATCCGTGAATACAACGGCGAAGGCATTCAACACATCGCGCTCACCACCGATGACATCTACAAAACCGTGAAAACCTTACGTGATCACGGCATGGACTTCATGCCAACCCCAGATACTTACTACGACAAAGTCGATCAGCGTGTGAAAGGCCACGGGGAAGACACCGATTTGCTGCGCGAATTACGTGTGTTGATTGATGGTGCGCCTACCAAAGACGGCATCTTACTCCAAATTTTCACGCAGACGGTCATCGGCCCAGTGTTCTTTGAAATTATTCAGCGTAAAGGCAACGAAGGCTTTGGCGAAGGCAACTTCAAGGCGTTGTTTGAATCGATTGAAGAGGACCAGATTCGTCGGGGAGTATTAGACGATGCATAAATGGATCTCGTTTCCTCATCGGGAGGGCGTGTGCTCCAAACAAGCGCATGCCGACTTTCCCAAAGAGGCTATTTATGAAAGGGAGGCGGGGCGGAGTGGTTTCTTCGGTCCTGCAGCTCACTTTCATCACCAACATGCCCCAACAGGGTGGTCTGAGTGGGAGGGTGATTTACGCCCGCGTGCGTTTGATTTTACGCTAGTGGAAAAAGCCAGCCAGATAACCCCTTGGGCGGTGCCTCATCTCTTGCACAATGCTGACTGCAAAATCCGCGTGTGGCGAATGGATGAGAAGATGGAGTTCTTGGTGCGTAACTCTGATGGGGATGAGCTGCTGTTCATTCACCAAGGCAGCGCCGATCTCTATTGTGATTATGGCCATTTAGCCTTGAGCGAAGGGGATTACGTGATGATCCCACGCTCGACCAATTGGCGCTTAGAGCCAAGCGAGCCGATGTTCATCTTGATGATCGAAAATACCGATGCCGCGTATTCCTTGCCAGAAAAGGGCATGGTCGGTAATCACGCGGTGTTTGATCCAGCCGTGCTCGATATCCCGTCGATCAATGACAAGTTCCGCACTCAGTATGCAGAAAGCCAGACTCAGGTTCAGGTAAAACGCCACGATAAAGTGAGTGTGATCACCTATCCGTTCAACCCATTGGATGCGATTGGTTGGCATGGCGACTTAGCGGTAGTGAAAGTGAATTGGCGAGATATTAGGCCGCTGATGTCACATCGCTATCACTTACCTCCTTCCGCACATACCACATTTGTGGGCGCTGGGTTTGTGGTGTGTACCTTTGTGCCGCGTCCGATTGAGAGCGACCCCGGTGCATTGAAAGTGCCGTTCTATCACAACAACGACGACTACGACGAGGTGCTGTTTTATCATGCGGGAGATTTCTTCAGCCGCGACAATATTGAAGCGGGCATGGTGACCTTCCATCCAGCTGGATTTACCCACGGGCCTCATCCTAAAGCCTTCAAAGCAGGGCAAGCGCACAAGAAAAAATTCACCGATGAAGTGGCCGTGATGATCGATACTCGCCATGCACTGCAGTTCTCTGATGAACTCGATAGCGTTGAGAACAAAGAATATGTCTATAGCTGGCAAGAGTCGGCTGACGATAAGAAGTAAGGGACAACAAGGATGAAATTAGCAACCAAGAAAAATGGCACTCGTGATGGGCTGTTGATGGTCGTGAGCAAAGATCTCAAACAGTGTGTCGCTGCCACTGAAATCTTCCACGCCATGCATCTTGCGCCAACCATGCAGGTGGCATTGGATAACTGGGATAACGTGGCTTCACAGTTGCAAGCGTTATACCTCGCGTTAAACCACGGGCAGGTGTCAGGCAGTGAAGTTTTTGACTCCCAGTATTGTGAATCACCTCTGCCGCGTGCGTATCAATGGGCAGACGGCAGTGCGTATGTCAACCACGTTGAGTTGGTGCGTAAAGCGCGTGGCGCTGAAATGCCAGAAAGCTTCTGGGTTGACCCCTTAATGTATCAAGGCGGCTCAGACGCGTTTATCGGTCCTCGTGACAATATTGAATTTGCCAGCGACGAATGGGGTATCGATTTTGAGGGTGAAGTCGCCATTGTGACAGGCGATGTGCCGATGGGTGCAGATGCTAAACAGGCGCACGATTCCATTCGTTTACTGATGTTGGTGAACGATGTGTCGCTACGCGGCTTGATTCCCGCGGAGCTTGCTAAGGGCTTTGGCTTTTTCCAATCTAAACCGTCTTCGGCGTTCTCTCCGGTCGCGGTCACACCCGACGAGCTTGGCGAACAATGGAAAGGCAGCAAGGTACATTTACCGCTGATCTCAACCTACAACGACCAGCCTTTTGGCTGCCCAAATGCGGGCGTTGATATGACCTTCAATTTCGCACAGTTAGTTGTGCATGCCGCGAAAACTCGCCCACTATCGGCGGGTGCAATCATTGGATCTGGCACGGTATCGAATAAGCAAGGCATGGATCACGGCACCTCAATTGCTGAAGGAGGCGTGGGGTATTCATGCATAGCGGAAGTACGCATGATTGAGACCATCCGAGATGGCAAACCAGCGACGCAATTTATGTCGTTTGGTGACTCAATTCGCCTAGAGATGTTTGATGCGGCAGGAGAGTCTATTTTTGGCGCGATTGACCAAAAAGTGAGCCAATATCGAGCGCTATGATCCACATAATGAGGGGTTTTGTATGAGCGAGCGCATTTTATGAATGAGCACATCACACTCTATGACTATTGGCGTTCGTCGGCAGCCTATCGAGTGCGTATTGGGCTGAACCTAAAGCAGCTCAACTATGAGTCTGCTTCGGTGCATTTAGTGCGTAATGGCGGCGAGCAGCATGACCCACAATATCGAGAACTCAATGCAAGTGAACTCGTGCCCGTGCTGGTGGATGGTGAGGTTCAGCTCAATCAGTCGCTGACGATTTTGCAATATTTGGACGAAACCTACCCAAAAACCTCGTTCATTCCTGAGCACACACCGCTGCGCTATCAAGCACTAGCAATGGCTCAGGATATCGCGATAGAAATTCACCCTCTTAACAACTTGCGTGTGCTGCAGTATTTAGAGAGGGGTTTGTCTTGCGAACAAGAGGCGAAAATGGATTGGATTCATCATTGGGTTCACCAAGGATTCAGTGCGCTAGAGGAGAAGTTAGCGAAGCACCGAAAAACACACGGTGATTCGATTTATAGCCTCACAGATTCGCCATGCATTGTCGATCTCTGCTTGGTGCCGCAAGTCTATAACGCGATGCGCTTTGCGGTTGATATGTCGCCTTATCCGTTGATTAACTCGATTGTGGGTGCGTGTAACCAGCTGCCTGCCTTTATTGATGCAATGCCTGAAAACCAAGCGGATGCGGATGCACCGCTGTAAACGTAAATACTCATCTCTTGCGCCACCAAAATCGTTTTTGGAGATAAACGGTTTACTTTCCTTTTTCCTCCAACTAACAATATCCGTCATCTTCACGAAAGTGAGGATCTCACAAAGCGCGTAGACAATTGAAAAAATTCGATTAAGTTAAGTACATCGAGTTCGCAACGCGCTGAATGAAATACCTTTTTTAAGGGGATGACGGTTAGTTTTATTTGTTGGGGAGTAACATGCCAGAATTTATTCTGCGTTCATGAAAACAGAACGGGCACATTCTTGGATAGATCCCTCTTAGCTTATCGCTCTTCAAACCATCTCTATTAGGCCGTCATCCTCGTGCAAACGAGGCTCTTCATCAGCGTGTGACTCACTTAATTAGAAATGAATGAAATCAAAATAGGTCCACTACGCGCTGATGAAGATCCCCTTTTTCAAGCGGATGACGGTTAGTCTTTATTTGTGGGAGCAGTAAAATGACACAGTCTATTCTTTACTGAGCGGACACGTTCCTGGACAAGGCCTTACTAAATTAGCACTCAACGGATTACCTGAGGTATAGCAAAGCCTAAAATCGGTAGGCCGAAATCAATCACCCACCACAGAACGGCTGCAACATCTTCTTTATCAAAGTGAAATATTAATGTCACGATTGCATATTAATTTAACGAATGAATTTTTATTCCATATATAGAGAGACTTATGAATAAGACTGGGATTTTTGCCACGATTGGCGCTCTGGCTATCTTCGCCTTACCGACTCACGCAAGCAATGTCTCTGAAGGCAATGTTATTAACCTTGGTCTCCATGAGTTAAAACCAACTCAACCATCTGTGGGTTATGACCAAATTATGTACAAGTTGGGTCGTTACCAATTTGACCAAGAAAAGATGTTTGATGAAATCTGTGAAGCCAACGGTCAAAAAGGTGTAGCGAGCATAAAAGAGCAAGCACACCCGAATATTCCTTCGACTTTCACCTGTGAAATGGAAACAGGTGCACGTAAACAAGACATGAAGACAGTGGTTATCGCACCCAACGGTGAATACTACCTGACTGACGGTCATCATACGTTCAATGTGTTCTACCGCATGTCGCAAGGTGGCGCATCGTTCAATGTGAATGTGGTGATTGATAAAGATTACCGCAACCTCAAAAACATGGATGCGTTCTGGAACCAAATGGCAAAAGACGGTAATACATGGCTGTTTGATAACAACGGCGAAGCGATTAGCTATCAACAACTTCCAACCTCTCTTGGGTTAACCAACTTCGCTAACGATCAATACCGTTCACTGATGTACTTTTCTCGTGATGTGGGCTGGAACAAGCCAAATCAACCAGTCCCGTTCTTAGAGTTCTACTGGTCAAAAGAGGTACGCAAAGCGATTGATGCAGCCGACTTTGATCTAAACTCTACCGAAGGTTACGCAAAGGCAGTCAATGCGGTTAGCAACTATATCCTATCTATGGATACCAACAACGTTGGTGGTTCAAAGCTCTCGGTTAAGCAGATGGGGCAGTTTAGCGCATACCACCAAAAAGGCTTCGATAAACTGTTCAAAGAGCGCGGTAAGGTTGACTACATGCTGCGTTACAAAACCACATCTACCGCCAATGGTTTAAGCTATGACTTAGCAGCAGCGTCAGCTCCCACACTAAAACAGTTAGACCAATTTACCCTTGAAGCAAACTCAAGCTTTAATGATTACCCAGCAGCTTCTGCTGATGGCATCGTCAATGCAATTGTAGAGATCCCAACAGGTACTTCCGCTAAGTGGGAACTAAGTAAAGACGATGACAAGCAAGTTATCTGGGAGCACAAAAAAGGCGCACCACGCGTGGTTAACTACCTTGGCTATCCAGGTAACTACGGCTCTATCCCACGTACTGCACTACCAAAAGAGTTTGGTGGTGATGGCGACCCGTTAGATGTGATTGTTCTTGGTCAGTCTGTACCACGTGGTGAAGTTGTTCCTGTACGTCTGATCGGTGTGATGAAAATGCTAGATGATGGCGAGCAAGACGACAAACTCGTTGGCGTTCTCACTAACGATTCACCATTTAAAGATGTTACTTCTCTAAACGATCTAAACACTACCTATCCAGGTGTTCAAGACATCGTTGGCCTATGGTTTGAAAACTACAAAGGCCCAGGTGGTGGCATGGAACTGCAAGGCTGGGGTGACGACGTGGAAGCCAACAAGATCCTCGATGCAGCAAGAAAACACTACGCTGTGAATTAAACTGCGGTTAGATTATTGGGATTTGATTTAAGCCCTCGTCGCGTTGCAATGAGGGCTTTTTTCTTGGAGCTGCGGAAATGTAGCTACATATACTGGATTTATGAAGCTTTTGGACAGAAGCTCTCAGGCTCTTCTACCCATCCCAATTAGGCCGTCATCCTCGTGCAAACGAGGATCTTCATCAGCATGTGACTCACTTAAATAGAAATGAATAACACACGAATAGGTTCACAACGCGCTTACGAAGATCCCCTTGTTCAAGGGGATGACGGTTAGTTTTATTTGTCGGGCAGTAACATGCCAGAATTTATTCTTCGTTCATGAAAACCGAACGGGCACATTCTTGGACAATTCCGCGTTAGGATTAAAATAATGTTCTGGCTATTCGCATAACTTTTAGTATCGAAATCAAACGGCCAGCCGATATATAGCTGACCAAATTCAATCATCAACTACACAAACATTATCATGACAATAGTAAAAATATTCACCATATAATTATTGATACTTTTGTAATACATAGGAATTTTAGTTCATGAAAACAATATTGTGTTTTGGTGACTCCAACACTTGGGGTTGTTCACCAGATTCGCCGCGTAGATATAACGACAATGAACGCTGGACGATGTTGCTTCAGTCGCAGCTTCCATCGCAATTTCGTGTTATCGAAGAAGGTCAAAATAGCCGTACCACTGTACTTGAAGACCCCTATGAGCCAGGTAAAAAAGGTCTCGATTACTTTCTCCCATGTTTAGAAAGTCACCATCCAGATTTAGTAGTCATACTTCTCGGAACCAATGACCTTAAATCTCGATTCAATGTTACTGCTAGTGATATATCTAAAGGTGCTGCGCGACTCGTTCAAGTGGCACAGAATTTTCAGCACTCTACTCAAGATAAACCTATTGATGTCTTGTTAGTTTCACCAACCCATGTACTCGAAGTCAATCCACTGAAAGAAGGGTTTGAAGACGCAGAAGAGAAGTCTAAACAACTTGGTCACTACTATAAACTTCGTGCAAATGAGCTAGGCTGCCACTTCTTAGATGCGGCTACGTTCATTAAACCGTGCGAAATTGAAGGGATACATTGGCAGAAAGATCAGCACGCAAAATTTTCTGGCGTGTTAGCTGACCTAATTCCAAGGCTAATTGAAGCATAGTAACCGCCCTAGTGAATTTCAAAGTGATGACCCTCAGCCAATCACTAGCACAAAGCCAGCTTAAAAATGTGCTAGTGGTGGCTAAGCACATTTTTTGGACAAATTGTATGGTACACCCCGTTTTTGTAAATGATAAATCCAAAGTAAAGGCGCTGGTTTGTGCTAATATATTCAGAGTCTATTAGAGACTTTCATTAGTTTCGCTCTACGATGAGATCCGCGCCAGATTGTTCTCAAAAACGTGAAAGCATTCTATATTGCTGTTCTCAAAGCACATGGAGTCCCACCATCTAATGCAAAAATGCTCGCTATTAAAGAATACCTTGAAAGGTTATTAATAATAGTAAGGCAAGTTTCAGAGATAAGTATTAACGGTTTTGTTGCGCAAACTCGGAACTGGACAGAAACGAGTCAGTGCATTTGCTAAATTAGTAAGTGACGGATTATTTCAAGTATGGCTAAGTTGCATTATTAATCCGTTTATTTTTCATTCCCAACAACGGCCTTAACCCCACGTTAACCACCTAACTGCTAATCTTATCACTATCTCTGAAATTATGATTCTAAGATAGAGTTTCATTATTTCTCTAGCCAAATTTCAGATAACTTTCAAGGATAGAAAATGACAAACGCCCGTACATCTCATATTGGAACATTATTGTTAATCATCGCCTTCTCCGCACTCTTAGCCGTTGCCGTGATGATTTTTGGCGCTCATTTGGACTTGTGGGATCCCATTGTTGGCTTTGGCTATATTCGAAGTTATCTCAACCCAATTGGTTTATCTTTACTTGGCTTAAGCTGTATTAGTCTCATCTATCATGCGGTTTCAACTAATCGTGTTGGTCTATTTAAATCTTTGATAGCAACTATTGTTGGATTAGCGCTAATCGCACCGATGATTCAAGGTATCATTAAGCCTTCAAAACGCGCCCCAGCGATTCATGATATTACAACAAACACCGACAATCCGCCTGAATTCATAGTGCTGGATGATACACGCGAGGGGGCGAAAAACTCTTTGATTTACAAAGGAGAAGCCGTCGCAGCAATACAGAAAAAGGCATACCCGCACATCAAGTCAATACAATCGAACCTTTCTGCAGTAGATGCGTATGAAAAAGCCTTAGGTGTTGCGAAGGATAAAGGTTGGGAAATTGTTGCTAAAGAGCCCGAGACATTTCGTTTTGAAGCGACAGATATAACGACATTTTTTGGCTTTATGGATGATGTCGTTGTTCAGATCACTCCATTGAACACAGGAAGCCATATCGATATAAGAAGCGTATCCAGAATCGGTCGAAGTGACAAGGGCGTTAATGCAGCCCGAATCGTCGACTTCACCGAAAGCTTCAATCATTAAGCATATAATTAACTGATCTATATAAAAGTTGTCATCGCCTATACGAAAATGACAGAGTACTAAGCGTACACGAATATCACCAAAAGGAAGATATTGATATGAAACACAAAAGAATGACCAAACTACTCGTGGCTTCTGCCTTTATTTTTGCACCTTCAATCCTCTTTGCAGCAGAACCCAATGTACCTACAGAGCCTCCTTATATTGTGTTGAATGAGAACTTAGATGAACCAAACGGCTATGGATTCTGTATTGATACATATGGCCCAGGCCAATCTGAATTAATGCAAACGCACACTTGTAAACCTAAGGCTCCAGAAGGTTCTCCTCGTAACTATTCAGGGCATGATGTGAGATTTGAATACGACAGCGAAGCAAATAGGATTCAATCTTATGCGTTTGAAGGATTGTGTATGCAGGGACTTTTGGCGAAAGGAAAGAGCGAGTTAGCACTACTAGAATGTAGTGATGCGAAGCACCAAGGCTTTATTTATAAAGAAGATCAAACATTCAGACTTAAAGCAGATACAAGCTACTGTTTAGCAGTGACATCGGAAACACAAGAAGCAGGCCCGTGGGTAAAGCGACCACTTGAACTGATTCAGTGTGACGAAGCTGATCCAAGCCTAATGAAATGGACTGTGGTTTCTGAATAGCAAGCACTGAACTGAACGACTATTTTTGTTGTTTCGCTACGTATCATTCTACATTGGTTGTGGTGCGCAGTGTTGCCCTAAGGTCTGATGGATTGCTTGATAGGCTGTCTCTGCACATTACAACCAAAATGTTCAAGATAAGTACTTTTTCGCAGTCTTGAACCATATTGCACTCTCTAAGGCTGAGTTTGGTCAATAATCTGGTGACCAAACTATTCTTATGAAGGTTTACTGCTATCTAAACACGAAATGGGGCAGAAATGAGTTTCTAAAAATTGAATATGAGCGATTCATAGATAACTATAGGTATGGCAAGTCCAAGTCGCTTGGCTTAGTGACCAGTATTGCTTGTGCCGATCTCGACTCAGTAAACCCTTTTCAGATTCAGAAAAACTCGGCAAGAAGACGCTGCTCAACTAGCGTAAATCAGCGTCAACTCTTGGAACGTCAAGTTTGAAGGCCCGTTGCCGAAGAAGTATATTCAATCCTAAACACTGTTATTGAGAGCGAAAACACTGTCTTCACTCTAATAAGTACTCAAAGATTTATAATGCTAACGTCTTTCTCTTCGATGCCATTCAGTTATCGTTGTTATTGAAGACAAACAGCAAAATCGCGTGGCCTATTGGTGATGTTCAATTTTTATTACTTGTGGCATCGGATAGTCATTGTCTAATACTGCTTGGGTTGGCTCGTACAGGCGAATATGGAGATAGAACTCATCTTCTGGGGCAGGCAACCAATTACACTGATCGTCAGCGGGGCGTTGATGCTGGATACAAATCGGCAGGGTGCCATCACTAGCAAATTTCAATTCGCTTTTACGATTGGTGGACAGTGAGTATCGATTGATTTCATTTTCAACCATGAACAAATCTTTAGCGTCGTACAGGGTCAGAGACCAAAATGCATTCGCTGGGGTATCAGCCGGCATAACCATTTTGTAGCGATGTTCACCAGACAGCTGCTTACCATTGGAGTCTGTATAGCGATTTGGGTAAATAGCGCGTTCAGGGACATTCAGACCTGCAGCTCTCATGTTAATGCTTGCGCGACTTAAATAGTCGTGGCCATAGCGTCCTCCTTCAAACATCATAGACCAACCATTATTCGTGGTGCCTAGGCTGCGTCCTGCAAACTGAATTATGGCAGACGATGATTCCAGAGCGCGCAGCAGACCTTTCTTCTGAGCTTCAGTTAATGCGTTGGCGTTAAAAGGAGTGTTTCCCCCAATGCCTATTATCTGAAACTGTTCCACAATGGCCGCATCTTCCGGTAGAGGGTTTTTGCGCAACTCTTTATCGATCAAAGCATACCATTCCAAGCCTTTCGGTTTGGCCATTGGTGGAATGCCACCTGAAGATTCACCGAGTGTGATTGAGTGATGAGATTGCCCTAGCTCACTCAACGGGTAGCTAAGAAAGTAATCATGGATGGCAAGAGCGTCATTTAGGTCACTCTCACCCGCAACCCCGGTGCGATGGATAAGCCAGACATTCGGGGTTCGAGATCTCACTACTTTATCAATCCCTTTAGGGAGGGCTCCTTGCCAATCTTTAGTGACAAGCAGTACCTTTGCACCTTGGTTACCGGTATTCGCGGCGTAAAGGTCGTCGATCGATTCAGAATACGCATCCAACAGTTGAACAATGTAGTAGCGCTCATCTGTACGCGGCAACTCCAACACCATAGGACCGGTGACGTCGAGATCGTAATGGGCTTGCGAGTAAAGAGTGTCGTTGTTCACTGTGGGTACAATGCGAGTGTCGGGGCCGGATAATGCTCGTGTTTTACCCATCTGATTCATCGGTGCCATGGCATTGTCCATTGGGATATCCACCGAGGTTGAGGTTTCTCTTACGGCAGCAACGGTTAATGGCCCTGCACCGTAAATGAAGGCTTGTACGCCAAGTTGGTAGGCGAGTTCTTCTTCGGCAGACACCGAGTCTGAGGCGGTTGCGTTGGCTGTAAATGACAGTAGGATACTCAGCCAAAACAGTGTTTTTTTCATGGGGCGTTCCTTAAAGAAAGGCGGTCTAATGTCTTACGAGGCTATCAAAGGAGCGACCAGGCTAATATCGAAGACTGGCTATAAAGTTTATTAAAAATATTAATAGCATTTCTCTGTCATTTGAAACTTGGGATTGGGACTTGAGCCTTTAGAAATAAAGATAGAAACAGAGACATCGATTATTTTATTCACGATTGGCTTCAATAATGGCTTTGGATTCTTGAAACAGCCATTCCGTAAACGGATCCATTCGATTCCGCTGGTGGCTAAACAATGAAAACGGTCGAAACTGAGCCTCTTGAGTCAGTGATTTAGGCAAGGGTTCAAAGCGAAAATCTTCCGATAAATTTAGAGCCGTATTTTGGGGCACAATACCCAAATAATCACTCTGTTTCACAATTCCTAACATCACCCCAAGGTCGCTGGTTCTAATATTAATATGCTTGTTAATATTAAGCGCTTTTATGAGCTTTTCACTTCTTGAAAACTCGGTTTCACCTTGGATTAAGTTGATGCAAATTGGGTAATGTATATAGTCCTCAACAGTATTGCCTGAGACAGGGTGCTTGGCACGCATAACCAATACAAACTCATCCTCACCGATGTCTTTTTGCATAAGATATTTACTGGTTTCCATAGGGAGATAATTAAAGCCCCAGCAGTTTGCTTTAAGCTCCAAATCCCTCAGTGCATCAAATCCCCACTGGTAGCAGTTCACGGTAACGTCTGGCGCAAGAAGGCTTATTTTACTGACCATAGGAATGGCCAACGTATTCATAAGAGGGGGCGAGAAAATCAGTGATATCTCTCCCGTCAGATTGTCTATTTGCCACTCGCTACGATTCACATACAGTGCATCCAGTTCTTCCAGCATCATAGGCAGCTGCACTAACAGTTCGTTGCATCTTGTTGTGGGCTCAAACACGTTCTTATTGCGCACAAAAAGTGGGTCTTGAAACTGCTCTCTGAGCTTTTGCAGCATCACGCTGATGGTTGGTTGACTCACGCGTAATCTTTTGGCTGCGCGTATGGTCTGTTTTTCTTCACTGAGTACCACCAGTAAGCGCAATAAGTTTAAATCTCTATTCATAATCATTGTTCTCTTTCATTTTCTGCGTGAGACCGTCTTCTTGGTTATTGCCAGCAGGGTGCAGAGTTATCGCACACTAGTATACGCTCAATAATTAAACGCTGTATTAAAAATATTAATAGTTGCTATAGGCTCATTTTTAGCGGCTTTGGGTACTATTTGGCTATTCAATTAACAGAGAATTGCCATGAAATCACCGAAGAAGACATTCATGAAAAGTGCGATCGCGTTGTCTGTCGCCGCTTCCTCTACATTGCTCGCGACCAGCGCAATGGCTAAGAGCCCAAACATTGTCGCCATTATGTTGGACGATGTTGCTCCTATGGATATTTCAGCCTATCACCGCGGACTTGGTGCGATCAAAACGCCTAATATCGACCGAATTGCTAATGAAGGGTTGATGATCAGTGATTATTACGCGCAAAGCAGTTCTACTGCAGGCCGAGCGGCCTTCATCACTGGCCAATACCCGTTTAGAACAGGACTGACATCCGTTGGGCAACCCGGTTCAAAGCTGGGTTTGAAAAAAGAAACGCCAACGCTGGCAGAGCTACTTAAGCAAAAGGGCTATGCGACCGTTCACGTGGGTAAGTCACATCTAGGCGATAATAATAACCATCTTCCGACGGTGCATGGCTTTGATGAGTATTACGGATTCTTATACCACCTCAATGTAATGGAAATGCCTGAGCAGCCTGAATTTCCAAACGACCCTAACTTTGTTGGTGTCCCTCGAAACGTCATCCACTCAACGGCGACGACAACCTTTGATGAGAATGTTGATCCAAGATTTGGTGTGGTAGGGAAGCAGGAGATCACCGATAAAGGTGCGCTAGGAAAAGAGCGCATGAAGCAAATCGATCAAGAGTTCCTGAATTTTGCGCTTAACTGGCTCGATTCTCATCAAGCGAGCCAAGATGAACAACCCTATTTTATGTGGTTCAACCCTTCACGTATGCACACCATTACGCATGTGAGCGAGGAATATCAAGGTTCGAGTCAAACCAACACTTATTATGACGCCATGAAAGAGGTGGATGCTCAGATTGGTGTTCTTCTGGACAAATTAGAAGCGATGGGAGAGCTCGAAGATACCATCATCATGTTTACTTCAGACAACGGGGTGAACACTGATCACTGGCCCGATGCTGGCGCCGCGTCTTTTCGAGGGCAAAAAGGCACCACCTGGGATGGGGGCTTTCGAGTACCTATGCTTATCAGCTGGCCTGGTAAACTACCAAAAGGTGAGTACGTTGACGGTTTAATGTCGGCGGAAGATTGGGTGCCAACCTTAATGGCGGCTGCTGGAGAGCCAAATATCAAGCAGCAACTGCTTGAAGGTAAAGAGATTGAAGGCGTAAATCGCGTCGCACATATCGATGGTTACAATCAACTCGACATGCTGGCTAACGGTAAAGAAAGTCAGCGAGAAGAGTTTTTCTTCTACAACGAGGGCGATCTTAATGCGGTTCGAGTTAATCAGTGGAAGGTCCATCTAAAAACCAAATCCACTTGGACAGAGCCTGCTAAAGCATGGCCTTTTGGTGTCCTAGTGGACATAAAAGCTGACCCTTATGAACGCTCGCCGGATACTCATGGTTGGTATCACTGGATGAAGCAAAAGTCTTGGGTGTTGCCTTACTTCTATCAGGCAATTGGTGAATACCAGCAATCGTTAGTGGAATACCCTCCCGTCCAAAGAGGAACGGGTGTGGGTATGGGGAACGACACCATTAACTGATGACGCTGACGTAATCACAACGCTTATGTGCAAGGTGATTGCGTCTCTTCAACGTCCCTTTTCCCTACTTTGTTAGCCGATCTTAAGGCGCATTGCCCTGTTGCACATTAACCAGAGAATACGATGCAAAAACTACCCTATAGCTTAACCATAAAACCCGTTGGGGCAACGTGTAACCTCGATTGCAGCTATTGCTACTATTTATCCAATGAGGGTTGTCGTCCCTCCGAAATGCCTAGTGAAATGGTTGATGTCGTCGTAAAAAATCACATCGAGTCTCAACCAAAAAAACACACTAGCGTCGATTTTATCTGGCACGGTGGAGAGCCGATGCTGCGTGGAAGGGCGTTCTATCAGCACGCCTTTGAACAGCAACAACGGTGGGCAGGCGACAAAACAATTGTGAACACCATCCAGACCAACGGTACGTTAATCAATCGACAGTGGGCGCTGTTTTTTCGAGATCATAATGTGATGGTAGGGGTCAGCATTGATGGGCCTAACTTGCTCAATGATATGGCTCGCATCGACAAGACTGGACAGTCGAGCTTTGAGCGTACAATGGCCGGCATATCGCGTCTCAAAGAGTATGATATTGAGTTTAATACTCTCACCGTGATAAACCGCCGAACCTATCAGCATGGTCAGAAAATCTATCATTTTCTTAAACAAGCAGGCAGTCGATATCTTCAATTCCAACCTTGTTTGGATCATGAACTTGATCGCCGCTCTAGCGTTGATTGGTCGCTGACAGGGGAGCAGTGGGGGCAGTTTCTTTGCGATGTGTTTGATGAGTGGTGCAAAGACGATATTGGAAAGGTCTATGTGCAGTTTTTTGAAAACTGCCTGATGATTTTAATGGGGCAACCCAGCCAGATGTGCCATCACAGTGCTCAATGTGGACAGCAATTAATGATGGAAGCCAACGCAGACGTCTATAGCTGCGACCATTATGGCTATACAAAGCACCGAATTGGGGATGGATTCAATACGCCTCTGCAATTTCTAGTGACGGATACACAGCAAAGAGAGTTTGCTGAGCAAAAACAAGCGACACTAAGCACACACTGTCGCGAGTGCGACTTTTTGCAATTGTGCCAGGGTGGATGCCCTAAGTATCGCATTGAGAAAGTAACGGATGAAAAGGGGGAGAACGAACAGCAACACAATGTACTTTGTGCCGGATATCAGCAGTTTTTCCGTTATGCACTGCCACGAATGCTCAAAATGGTGGATGCCATGAACAGTGGGTATTCACCGCAATACTATTCTCTTGTGTAAAAAATGCCCTTGTGTAGAAAAGGCCCTGGTGTAAGTCATGCGCTTTTGCAAACTAGTTGTTTTTACAAACCAGTTGATTTTGCAAACCATGCGCCTTAGCAAAGCCTGCGTTGGCGCAAGTCCACCGATTTTTCTATCTCCTTTTAACTCAACCTGACAATGATTACCTTATGACACCACTGGTGAATTCAATGATTTCAAGACTATTAGTAGCGTTACTTATTAGCTTCGTCAGTTGCCACGCCTCCTTTGCAAGCCAGCAACGTTCGCTGACAAAACCGATCGAAATGGCAACCGATGCGCAGTCGCAACAAGATAACCAGCAGTTGGCCCAGCTTGCCTATGAATACGCGTACAGCATCGATGAGGCGTACAAGTATTTTTATGACACCGTTGTTGTTGCTGACTACCCATTAAATCAGTTTCAAAACATTCGAACTTTGGCGGATGACACATATACCGCGCACCCGTCCATTAACAACGACACCTTGCACCTTATGGGCTGGATGGATGTGGGGGCTGAACCGGTAATCGTGACCATTCCTGACCATGATGAAGGGCGCTACTGGTTATTTCATACCATGAACATGCAACACTTTACCGATTCGGCTTTTGGTTCACCGGATAGAGGCTCCAAAGGAGGCATGTTTATGTATGCATTGGAAGGATGGCAAGGGGTCGTTCCTGCCAGTGTCGATGAGGTCATTTACGTCGAACACCCTTTAGTCAAAATGATGGGGCGTATTATGGATTTAGGCGGAGAGGACTCGAAAACTGCGCAATCATTGATGGATCATTGGAACATCAGAACGTTGTCTGCTTTTTTAGGTCAAAAAGGCCCCGAGCCTATTGCCAGACATTACCCTGACCCAGACCAATCTCATTGGGTAGAGAGAACGAACTTTATTCTCTCTGAAGGGTCTATGCGACAACACGATTCAATGCTTCTGAGCTTTTTCGGTCTGGTTAAATTAGGTGACAATCCGACAAACGAATGGACAGAGTCCGAATTAGATTCGATTGCTCTAGCGCAGAAAAATGGAACTGAACGCATTGTAAACGCCTGCTTTGACGATTCCAGAGATGTGTTGGGTACACGTCAGCAAATGACGCAGGTTCCAAGCTTCCAACACGCCTACGGAACGTTAATGGGGCAATGGGGTTTACCTGCTCAGCACACCATGTACGGAGGAGACTTCTTTGATTCTGACGGTGACGCACTTGATGGCAGTAAGTTCGACTACACGGTGACATTTACCGCCCCCGAGATTAATTCAGGTGGTTTTTGGTCTTATACTGCGTACAGTGCGGCCAGTAGGCTTATGGAAAACAACGCACTTAATCGCCACTCTCGGGGGGACCGGACATTACAGCAAAATCCCGATGGCACATACACAATAACTATGAGTTCGAACGTTGAAGGGCAAGAAAATAATCCCAATTTCCTGCCTATACCCAATCATAAGTGGTATTCGATTCTGAGAATGTATACCCCAGGACAAACTGTGGTAAATGATGAATGGAAGTCTACGCCATTTAACAAAGTACCAAAATAAAGGATATGGATTGGCAAGGACGCTAGAACCCTGTTGCTGACGCTATTGAGACCAGTTACTTTTACTTGGTCGAGGATTTTTATAAGTACAAGACAATTTGTGATGCGATGTGGGATACCACTTGAAGCAGGGCAATGTGAACCTAATGCGCTCATTAATGATCGCAATGATGATCGCAATGATGTTTGCAGAGGCATTACCGCTTTGAGTTATTTGCAAAGTAATGATCGTGACATCTGCCGTGATATGGAGAATTTTCTGGCTGCATTGAAAAGCCTTGCACCTGATCAGTATTATCACCCGCAAGATGAACTGCAGCTTACAATTTTGTCGATCATCAGTTACATCTCAAAGACCGGAAAAACTGCCATACCGTTCAATCCATGGAGGGTTTTCTAAGTTACGTTCTTCTAGAAATGAGCCTCTCTATTTTTATATTAAAGTGAAGCTACGCGCTTTATCTCGTCCAGCACATCGGCGTTGGCTATCGCGCCCATGTTCTCAACTGGCTTGCCATTGACCACCTGTTTAACCGCCAGCTCCACGAGTTTGCCTGAGCGTGTTTTTGGAATGTCGCTGATAGCAAATATTTGGCTTGGAACGTGCCTCGGCGAGCATGAGGATTTGAGTTTGCTCTTGATGGTTGCCAGCAATTCGTCACTCAAAGTCATATCTTGCTGCAATTGAACAAACAGCCATATCTGTTCATTGCGGTCGATATTTTTCCCGACAGCGATGGAGTCAACGATGCTCTCAATGGTATTCACTTGCTGGTAGATCTCGGCGGTACCAATTCTGACGCCGCCAGGATTGAGCGTGGTGTCGCCTCGTCCATAGAACCGGTAGCCACCATGGATAGTTTGTTCAACTTCGTCACCGTGATGCCATACATTGTCGAACTTGTCCCAGTAAGTGCTGTGGTAGCGCTCACCAGTGTCATTCCAAAAGCCTGCAGGGAAGTTGGGAAGGGAATTGGTGCACACCAATTCACCTCGCCGCTGCGTGAGACTTTGTCCTTCTGAATTAAATACTCGTACATCAATTCCCAGCCCCGCGAATTGGCACTCGCCGCGATAAACAGGGGAGATAGGGTTACCCAATACAAAGCAGCCACAAATATCTGTGCCGCCAGAAATTGACGCTAAATGCAGGTCTTGCTTGATGTGCTTGTAGACGTAATCGAACTGCTCAGGGTAGAGCACCGAACCTGTCGAGCAGAGGGTTCTTAAGTGAGGAAGGGAGTGGCTCTTAGCGGGAGAAAGCGGCGCTTTTTCAATCGTTTCTAAGTATTTAGCTGAGGTGCCAAACAGCGACACATTGGTACGTTGCGCTAAATCCCAGAGTACATCGGGCTGCGGATAAACTGGGCTGCCATCAAATATCACCAAACAAGCGCCACTGGCGAGCGCAGAAACGTGCCAGTTCCACATCATCCAACCACAAGTAGTGTAGTAGAAAACGCGATCGCTTGGTTTAATATCGCAATGAAGTTGATGCTCTTTCAGATGGTTGATGATGGTGCCACCCACCGAGTGCACAATGCATTTCGGTTTGCCCGTTGTGCCAGAAGAATACAGAACAAACAATGGGCAATTGAAATCTACACGCGTAAAGCGCAAAGGTTGCGGCTGATAATGATTAATGATGGTTTGCCAGCTTTGGCTCAATACATCAGGCTCAACGCTGTTTTTTTGAAAGTGACCGCTCTGATTTAAATAGCCGATGGAACACACCTGCTTTAGCTCGTTTAAGTGTTCGCTGATGTCGTGATTTTTGTCCGTCATATCGAACGCCTTGCCATTGAAGGTGTAGCCATCGCAGGTGAACAGTACCTTGGGTTTTACTTGGCCAAATCGTTCAATCACACTCTCTACGCCAAAGTCAGGCGAAGTCGATGTCCAAATCGCGCCTAAGCTGGTGGTGGCTAGCATTGCGACGATGGTTTGCGGCAGGTAAGGGGTGTAGGCTGCGACCACATCGCCTTGTTGCACGCCGCAAGCAATGAGCCATTGTTGAACACTGGATATTTCCTCACATAGCGTTTGCCAAGTGTAGGTCTGTTGATCACCGCGTTCATTCTCAAACCAAATTGCGAGCTCGTTTGGCAATGTATTCTCACTATGCAGCAAGTTTTCTGCATAATTGACTTGCGCGTCAGGGAACCAAATGGCATCACGCTCAGATTTTGCTTGCTGCCAACGGCTGTTGCCTTGTTTTAATACGCTGTCTCCTTGCGAACCCACCATGCCACAAAACTGCCATACGTGTTGCCAAAATAACTTGGGCTGATCCACCGACCATTGGTGGAGGTCGGCGTAGCGGGTTATTTCCCTATCGAGACCCAAGCTTGATGGTTTCGATTCTGGTAGAACGAGGCTATCTATAAATCGGGTTACGTTGGCTTGTGTGATACGTTGTTTGCTTGGTCGCCAAATTGGCTTATTGCTCTGATGCATTCCTTCGCCTTTAACAAAAGGTTAACGTTTTCAGTCTGGTATTCAGGTTTTACAAAGTCAAAAGATCAGTAAAATAAGCACCCAACAGAACTGTGTAAACAAAATGTTACAGAAAAGCTGGTTTCAATAAATGGTACAAATTGGCGCTTAGTAAGAGTGGAGGTAGGCTTAAAGGGAGACATTCGTTAGGAGGTGGATAATGACTCGATATCATTCTAAGCCCGTGAGCCAAGAGGGGTGGGTTGAGTGGAGCCTCGAAGACGACGCCATTTGGCACGACTTAGTGAAAAGGCAATTGAACGTCGTCAACGATCGCGCTTGCGATGCGTATTTGCATGGTTTGACCCTGCTTGATCTACCCTCAGACAGGGTTCCTCAGCTCCCTGAGATAAACAAGGTGCTAAAGGAAACTACGGGCTGGCAGGTGCAGCCTGTTGCGGCATTGATCGATTTTGACCATTTCTTTGATTTACTCGCCAACAAGCGATTTCCTGTCGCGACTTTTCTTAGAACACGAGATGAGTTTGATTATTTACAAGAACCTGATTTCTTCCATGAAATTTTTGGCCACTGTGCCATGTTGACTAATACCGATTTCGCTGCTTTTACGGAACATTATGGAAAACTAGGACAGGTGGCAACACCCAAGCAGCGCGCTTATCTTGCTCGTTTGTATTGGTTTACGGTTGAGTTCGGCTTAGTCCGAGAGGGGCAGAAACTGAAAATCTATGGGGGTGGCATTCTTTCGTCTCCAGCAGAAACGCTTTATGCGTTAGAAGGGAACGTGGCGATCCGTGATGAGTTTGATATACATACTGTCCTAAGAACCCCTTATCGCATCGATATCATGCAGCCTAAATATTACGTCATCGAGGGTTTGTCTGAACTCTTTAAAATTAGTCAGACAAACCTTTTACAGCACGTTGATCGCGCGATAGAAGCGGGATTACTACCACCACTTTATGAACCCAAGGAACCAGTACATGTTGAATGAACAAAAATGTGAAGCCTGCGGTATCGATGCCATTGCGCTTAATAAAGATGATCAACAAATTTTACTGTTGGAGCTGTCTGGCTGGCAGATTATCGAAAGAGACGGTATCCCACAGCTTGAAAAAGTGTATAAGTTTAACAATTTTAAGCAGGCGTGGGCATTTAGTAATAAAGTGGCAGCGTTGGCGGAAGAAGAATTTCATCACCCTTCTATCTTATTGGAGTGGGGCCAAGTCACGGTGACATGGTGGAGCCATTCGATCAAAGGCCTGCACAAAAATGATTTCATCTGCGCATCACGCTGCGATGTCACCGTAGCCACAAATAAAAAATAACCGTCAAGCCTTTAAAGAAAAGAATCTTTATCAGCACGTTGTGAGTTGATTCTTACCCTTTGGTTTTTATCTAAAGTGAGTCACACGGTTTAAAAGCGTCTCGTTTCACAAGGGAGGGCGATCCAATGTCGCTAGGATGGATGAAATGGGCGACAAAAATAGTCGCGGGAAAAGAGATAAGGATGGCGTTTAAGGTAATACATTCGTTTTATTTGAGAGTAACGAATTTGAAGTCTGCTAAATTTTATGGGTAGTCAACGGGTGTTGGACTACCCAATGATTGGACTACTGTGCGGTCTCTACGGTCTCTACATAAGCTTTAGTTCCCCAAAGCGGTACCGTTGACAAGCTATGTTTAAAGCTACCCGATGTCTCTTTCGTTGAGTAAGATAAATACATAATAGTTTGGTTGTCAGCATCAAAAATACGTCGTACTTTCATGGTTTTAAATAGAATACTTTTTGATTTTCGAAAGACAATTTCTCCAGATTTAGATCTGTCTATCTGTGCTATCATTTCAGGCGTAATTTCGCCAGTTTGACGGCAAGATATTGAACTGTCACTTGGATCTGAAAAGCTCAAGTTGGCCTCGATACTCGCGATGTGGCACGTTACACCAGGGACCTCGGGGTCCGTTAATGTGTTGAGTTTAATGTCTTTTAATGTAAACATGCCAAGTGAAACATCACCGACCTCCTTATCTCCACAACCTGTTAGGGCGAGGGCGATAGCTGGAACGATCAAGAGCTTTTTCAACATATTGGTGTAATCCTTTAATATAAGAGCTTACGTATACCATAACCACGGTCAGCAAAAAATCAAATAGGATTTACAATGAAAGACGCGGCAATTGCTCTATATAACAAAAAGAATGAATGGTTAGCGAGCCAAGTTGATGTGGAATTTCCTACCCCAGAAAGCCTAAAAGGGCGAGCGTTGTATCTTGATTCACTCACGAGTCGATATTTAGAGTCTGTTCCAAACTCAGAAATGCAGAAGGTGAATATTGAGTGGCACCTTGTCGACTTTCATCGACTTACTGTTATGTTTGCCTTAATGCAATCTAAGCAATGGGGAACCGAAGAAGGGCAAAACCTTATCGTGGAGTTCTTAACTCAAATTATTCTTGAACCTGACTATGGGTTGTATGTTGGTTTTGAGGATGGTCAGCCAACGTGCGCCGCATTATTAAGTCAAGACGATAACGTTATGCTGGTTTCTGACGTTATTAGTTCAGATACTGCGGTCGATTATGACCGAATCGCGTTGTCTTTAATACAGAGTTTAGAAAGTTCAAACTTATCTGAAGTTTGGATTGAAAAACGGTGATCGGCTTGGAAGTTTCGACTATTACTTAAATAAATGTTGTAAACCCTCGCGTAGATACCGTTTTGCGTACTCATAGTCGGTTAATATTTACGACGAATTAAGTAGTATGGACTTAGAGAGATATGACGGTAGTTAAGTGCGTTTTGTTCGATTGTGATGGCACGCTAGTCGATAGCGAAATGCTGTGTTGTGATGCACTTGTTGCCACCTTTAAAGAGGTGGGGGTTACGTTACCTTTAACGGTCGTCAGCGAAGACTTCACCGGTGGGAAGATAGCAGACGTGTTAATGTCGGCGCAGCAGGCTGCGGGTTCACGTGTGTCACTGGATATTCTCGAGCCAATTTATCGTCGAATTACCACCGAACTGTTTGAATCTAAGTTGACGCCTATCGATGGCGTCGAACTTCTATTGGACTATTTGGATAGCGAAGGCGTTGAATACTGCGTTGTGACAAACAGTCCGACACACAAAGCCATTCATATGTTAACGATTGTCGGTTTGGCAGATAGATTTAAAGGGCGAGTTATTTCTGCTTTTGATGCAAACAGCTGGAAACCTGAGCCCGATTTGTTGAGATATGCCGTAACGATGATGGGCTTTTTACCCAATGAGTGTGTCTATATCGACGATACCATTAAAGGGGTGACGATGGGGGTGGCGACGGATATTAATACGATTCATTTTGCTAAAGTATGCCATATCAAACAATCCAACGTAGTGTGCTTAACGGCAATGGATCAAGTGGTGGATTATATCAGTGACTTGAATGGGTCAGTGCATCACGCAGTTAGTTCGTAATCTAATCCTTGTCTGCACCATCATCTTTTTGATGTACATCGAGGTCCACTCTTTTGAGTACTCTTTTGTGTAAAACCCGCAATTTGCACATAAGAAGGTTTCGCCGCTATCGGACAGTAAATATTCATCGGCGTTACATTTTGGACAGCATTGGCTTAACTGGGTATCAATGGTGTTCTTTTTCATGTACTAAACCTTTTCACTTTTTTAATTGAGTGGTCTCTCATCAGCTTAAGCATAATACGGGTCACTAATTTTATGTTGAAAAATTAGCCTCTTGCATTGTACGCTGCGAGTTATATCACGGCATTGATGAGCCAATATTTAAATCACCAACATTTCAATTCAATAAACTTGCGTTAACGGTTGCTCTGTTGCTGTAACTGTTAGCCTGACGGTTTCAACGGCTACTTTAGAAGGCGATAATCTCGTACTTGTCGTTAGTCCTCATCTTTGTTGCATACCATAGTTGTAAACCATAACTCCGTTTAACCACGTCATCAAAATGGTTGTGTTCGAAATCTCAGACACTGGAATTTTAGTGATGTCCTTATTTAGTACGACGAAATCAGCGAATTTCCCAACACCAATTGACCCTGTCACATCGCTTATTCCTAAACTATGGGCTGCGTTGATCGTGTATGCATCGACCGCTTGTTCAATGGAGTGAAAGCCAGTCTTGCCCATCCGTAAGCTGTTAGATATACCAACGAGTGGATTAATGTCGTGCACGTTCCAATCACTACTTAAAGTGAGGTTAGCCCCTGTATCAAGTATTGCTCGTGGGTTCATCATAGCATTGGCTCGAGATTGACTTAAAAAGGGTTCAGCCCATTGGTGTTCATGCTGCACAATGTACTCTGAGCCGACTTGAAAATCGGCTGTAACATTGAGTTCGTTAAAGCGAGGAATATCACTTTTATTGACGAGTTCAACGTGAGTCAGTGTATAGGGTTTGTCTGATCCGGCCTTTCTTACTGACTCAATCGCATTGAGTGATTCGTGAACGGCACCATCTCCGATCGCATGGATATGCGCACTGAACCCCATTTTATCAAGAGCCGTCAGCCATGATTTCATTTGCGTGGGTGGGATGTAATTTATCCCGTAAGGGAAGTCGGGTAGATAGGTATCTCGATAAGGCGTAAGCGTTTTCGCTGTGCCATTAATAAATATGCCATCACTGTACATTTTGACTTGATTGACGATTAGTAAGCGGGATGGGTTATTAGAATAAACAGACTTTAGAAAAGCGAGCTGTTTATTCATTGGGTCAGCAGGGTAGATCCAAGGGCGCAAAGAAATGCGAGCCGTCAAGACATTGTCTTTTAGTGCTTGTTGCCATACCTCATACCACCCACGCTTCCAATATAGTCGCCCGTCACCAATGGTCGTGATACCATGTGCTGCCGCTTCGTTTAATCCCATTATTAGGCCATCATAGCTTTGGTTGAATTGGTCATCGAGGTTATTCCAAGCCAATTCCATCACGATATCACCGGCATTATCAAACAATATGCCATTAAGCTCGCCTGTCACTTCGTCTTTGAGGATAGCGCCGCCTTGTGGGGCTGGAGAGGCTTTATTGATGCCCGCGAGTTGCAATGCCACAGAATTAACCCACATAGAATGAGAAGTCTGCTCCATCAAGATAACGGGTCGATCTGGAAAAATACGGTCAATGACCTGAAGCGGCGTGAGTGAGCTGCTACTGTCCAAAACGGCGTCTAATGAGAAACCATAACCCATAACCCAACCATCGCCCTTAGATTGGCGACGACAGGCTTCTAAAGCAGGAATATGTTCTAGAAGAGACGCGCTCATACTAAGCTCGCAGTTCCCGCCAGCTTCTGAGGCTGCCTCAAATACATGATTATGGTTATCAATAAACCCAGGCAGTATCATGGCACCTTCTAAGTCAAGGACCTTCGTATTTGCAGAACGATAGCCATTAATCTTTGATACGGGACCTACATAGACAATACGCCCGTTTTGCACAGCGATTGAATCGGCATTGTGATGTCCATAAATCGTCGCGTTGGTTAAAATAGTATCTGCAGGTGCACCGGCAATGGCACTTGAAATTAAACCTGTATTAATCAGCATTGTAGCTAAAATGAGGGTTGTCGTTGAAGAGATTGATTTCATGGTCTGTTCCTTTCATACCGTTCTTTTCATTAGAAATATCGCGGTGTACGGCAATGCTTTAATTGTACTTAACATAAGGAAGAAAGGAAAAATACTCGCTTTAAGAATAATGAGACAGCCGCGACGAATTGCTCGACAATAAAAACCGATGAGAATAAGTAGTGATGCGTGACGCTGTCACTAATTGTGAGTGTCATTCAGAAGGATTATCGCTCTCGCGTATGCTCGATGTCATCGATTCGCTGAGGCTTGCAGTAGAATCGGGACACCACCAGAATAGGAAGCAATTTTCTTGTTTTGCAGTGAAAAATGACAAGAGTGAATCACTTGCCCCTAACATATTCTGTCGAATGGTGACGTATTCAAGGGGTGGCGTGAAAATTATTTGAGAACACGGAAGTTAATCACACAAGAGCACAAATTCACTTGGTGAAACTACGCGGAGTTTGCTACGTTTAAATCACACAGTGATTGGAAAGGTAGAATTATATGAAAGTAAATGTTCAAACACATCATGTATCAATCAACGATGACTCTCGCAAAGAAATTGAAAGCAAATTTGAGAAGGTTTCCGCTCACTTTCCACAACTGATCAGCTGCGACATTATTATCACAAAGGAACATGGGCAGCATAATGTGGAAGTCTTTACCAACTACGAAGGTGTTCGAGTTGTAGCAAAATCAACCGACGATGTTATGTATCCAGCTATCGCAGCCGCACTGAAAAAACTTGAAGCAGGTTTGCGAAATCGTAAAGGACAGCTAAAATCTGATCTCCATGAGAAACCAACGAGTACGAAACCTGAAATTGCATCGGATATCATTCAAGAAATGAAACTTGTGTAATAAGGTACAACGAACAACTTTAGAGCCAGCACTTAGTGCTGGCTTTTTTCATGTTTTCCGTTTATGTCGATATTCCGCTACGGGCATTAGTGAATGGCTAGTAGCAAATAGCTAGTAACAAATAGGTATTGGCAATCGCGGCTACAAGATATGCTTACTTCACCTCATCGTTTACCCATATCCAAGCGTGCTCGTCTGCAGTTGCAGGAAAGCAGTGTTGGCAATGGAAATTGACGTTTGACTTGGTTAAGGTAGTCGGAATGTACAACATCATTGGTTACAGGCTTTACGAGGATTCGTTTGACGGTCTAACCTGTGATGAAAATTAAGGCACAGCATTTAAGGGTACAACATTGGCAAAGAAGTATTATGTGGTTTGGAAAGGACGTGAAACGGGTATCTTTTTGACGTGGGCAGAGTGTAAAGCGCAGGTAGACCGCTTCAATGGCGCGAGATATAAATCATTTCCGACACTAGCCGAAGCAGAGACTGCGTTTGGATCAACTGGCACGCCAACTCCTAATTCAACTCCGGCTAAATCCAATTCAATTGCGTCTAAAAAGTCGCCCAAAGCTAACGTATCCAAAGCAAACGCATCCAACACCACCAAAGAAAAGTTGACGCAACAAACAATCGACATGATGCCGTTCGATATTAAAATATTCACCGATGGTGGTTGTGAGCCGAATCCGGGTAAAGCCGGAACTGGTATTGCGGTATACAGTGCTAACGTCTTAAGTGAACTGTGGTATGGCAAGTACCAGTCATTTGGTACCAATAATACTGCCGAGTTGAATGGGTTATATGAGGCGATGTTATTAGCCAAACAAAAACTTGCTCAAGGCCAGACAGTCAGCATTTATTGCGATTCAATGTATGCCATCCAGTGCATCACTACATGGGCGAAAAGTTGGTCGGCAAAAGGTTGGAAAAAATCAGGAGGAGAAATAAAAAATCTGGATTTAATTCAACCAATGTATTCCCTGTATCTAGAAATTAAAGAGAATATCGACATTTACCATGTTAATGGTCACGTTGGTATTGAAGGTAATGAATTGGCTGACCGTATGTCTATTGTCGCTATAGATTCAGCTGAGGAAGGGTTTGTCTTATACTCGGATCTTTCTGACATTGATCAGATCCTCGGATTAAGAACGGGTTAATAGCCAAAGGCGTGTTCTTAGTCCCAATGCATAAAGCTATCAATGCGTAAAACTAGTAACGTGTAAAAATACGAACTTATCAATGTACTAACGCATCAAAGTATCCGGCACCAATGTGTTGATGCCGGATATGGAATGGATGGGGAAGCAAGAAAATGCGCTCTTGCTTCCACAACCATGTAAGCCTAGTCCCATTTAGGCAAATCACTTCCCAACGGAGAGGTTGGTCGCGCCCAGTAAGCGGGTGTTTGCGAATAAACCAACACCGGTTTTAGGTGGGTAATTCGCCCAAATGGCGTCATGGTATCTGTTGAAAATTGACTGATGTTCCCACCTGACACCACTTTTTGTATTGTTTTTAACATCGCCTCACTGTCTTTGAGTACAGGTTGGGTTTGCTGGTCTTGATACCACATACATGTTGAGGCAAGTGAAACACTGACCTGCTGCGGGCCACCGATTGACGCTCTGTTATGGAGTGCTTTTAGAATTCCCATCGAACCCATCAAGCCAGTGCCGTAGTCCGTTATGAAACCGTAAGGGCAGAGGATTGGCTGGTTTGTTAAACCATGATCAAATGAAGAGCCAACGGCAGCTTGTGCAATGTTTTCCCAGCCGTGACGGTTTTTCCAAGGACCAACTTCGCCAAAAGCAGAGCTCGAAACAATGATTAAGTTTGGATTGATAGATAATAATTTATCGGTAGTGATACCAAATTTATGTTGTAACCGACCTGGCGCATAACCATTGACATAGACATCAGCATCTTTGATTAACTCATAGAATGTTGCGAGGTCATCTTCTTGATTAAAGTTGAGATAGGCATTCTTCTTACTCTATTCCCAGATTTTTCCTCCTCAGTACTTTACTGTGTATGACCATGGTAAAGCTTACGAGGAAATGCATGTCGATGGTGGGTTGTCTCATCAACTATTCTTTAATACTTATGGCTTTGATTTAAAATCCGCATCAGAAGCTTATGGTGGGAGTGGTACGGCCAATGCCAATGCGAATTTGACAAACATAGAGAAAGACTTTGATGTTAAGACGGATGAGTCAAAGTTTTTTGACGAAAATTATATGAAGGCGTTATATGACTATGGCTATGACAAAGCGAAGAGCGGGCAACTATGGACTGCGACCGTTAAAGCGGGAGAGAAAATAGAAAAACGCGAGGATGAATTACATGATGAAATGTCAGTGAAATGAATAACACACGGTGGTAATGTCGTTCCAGCACCACCGTGTGAGACTTAAAGTTACAGTGTATTAAACTCGCTTACGTCAATACCTAACAAGGAACCGATACCTTTACCATAGTTAGGATCAGCTTGGTAACAGTGTTTTAAATGTCGAACCTGAATCTCTTTAGGGACACCCTCTAAATTTCGAGCTGTATTATCAAATAATATGGCTTGCTTTTCTGGTGTCATTAAGCGGAATAAATCACCCGGTTGGCTAAAGTAATCTTCATCTTCTCTATGATTCCAGTGATCGGCGGCACCATCAAGACTCAATGGTGGCTCTGAAAAATCAGGTTGCTCAGCCCATTCACCTTGATCGTTAGGTTCATAACCTAAAGTGCCACCATGGTTACCGTCGACACGCATTGCGCCGTCACGATGGTAGCTGTGTACTGGGCAACGTGGCGCATTTACTGGAATACTATGATGGTTAACACCTAAACGGTATCGTTGAGCATCCCCATACGAGAACAGACGACCTTGTAACATCTTATCTGGAGAGAAGCTGATACCTGGTACAACAGCAGCAGGGTTGAATGCCGATTGCTCAACTTCTGCAAAGAAGTTCTCAGGATTACGGTTGAGTTCAAATTCACCCACTTCGATTAGTGGATAATCACGATGCGGCCATACTTTAGTGAGATCGAATGGGTTGTACGGTACTTTCCCCGCATCGTCTTCAGGCATGATTTGAACTTTTAATGTCCATTTCGGAAAATCTTTATTATCGATGCTGTCCAATAGATCACGTTGGTGGCTTTCACGATCCTTACCGACGACTGTTTCTGCTTCTGCATCGGATAAGTTTTGAATGCCTTGCTGTGATTTGAAGTGGAATTTAACCCAGAATCGTTCGTTATCACTGTTAATAAAACTGAATGTATGGCTACCAAATCCGTGCATGTGACGATAACTGGCAGGGATCCCACGGTCACTCATTACGATCGTTACTTGATGTAATGCTTCCGGTAGTGAAGTCCAAAAATCCCAATTGTTTTTTGCGCTACGCATGTTCGTTCTTGGGTCACGTTTAACGGCATGATTTAGATCTGGAAATTTTAATGGATCTCTCAAGAAGAATACTGGTGTGTTGTTTCCAACTAGATCCCAGTTGCCTTCTTCTGTGTAAAATTTTAAAGCAAAACCACGGATATCTCGTTCTGCATCAGCGGCACCGCGTTCACCGGCAACGGTAGTGAATCGTGCAAATAGGTCGGTCTTTTTGCCTATTTCAGAGAACAGCTTAGCCTTGGTATATTGGGTGATATCGTGTGTAACCGTAAAAGTACCATACGCACCGGAACCTTTGGCATGCATACGACGCTCGGGAATGACTTCTCTATCGAAGTGTGCGAGTTTTTCCAAAAACCAAACATCTTGCAGGAGTTGGGGACCGCGTTTACCTGCCGTCTGTACATTTTGGTTATGTGCAACAGGGCAGCCTGCAGCTGTGGTGAGCTTTTTACTCATAGAGAATCCTTTTCTGCTAATAGCGTATGTAGTAAAACAATGACTTAAATTCTGTAATTCGATGGTTTTAATGAATCAAAAACTAATATCGAATAGTAATTTTGTAGTCTAGCTTGGTATGACGGCTCAACGTTATTTACACAGCTTTACAAACGGCGAAACTGTATCATTGAAGTGTGATGTTGTGCGGCTAGTTTATTGATTTAAATCAATATAAGGGAGTGGCTTCTGGGGCTGGTGTGCTTATTTGTGATGGAAATTGTTATGGTATCAATTGAATAATTTTGTCGTAAAGTGCCAGCTAAATGAACGGGTTTGGCTGTTATTTAGAGGATGGTGTGTAGGTTGGAATCAGCCATTTAATAATAGGAGATATCTTTAAATGGCTGAGGCATATTTAGTAAGGCTGAAACGCTAGCGTAGAACGGGCATTAACGGCGTTTTGGTCCGTTTCGGACTAAATCTTTGCCAGTTTCAAACACGTTGTCAGTGATCCATCGGGCTAAAAGCAATTGTTGCTTCTCATTAAATACCGCAACAAAATGACGTCCATCTGAATTGTTCGTAGCTATACCTACACCGGCAACGCCTTCTAACCCGAGTCCGCCGTTTTCTACAGATAATAAAAATGCTTCTAAATCATCAAGATTTTCAATTACTTCGTTTTCACTATTCATGGTATCCCTTATTCATGTTGTACGTGGTCTTTCATCGACACAACACGGTTGGTTGATAATGGAGGCACTTTACAACGCAAGTAGAAGGATGTGAATAGGTAAGGCGTAGAAACCGAGTACCTTTAAAGAAAGAAACTCGGCTTCATTGCCCTGTCAGATAAAGACTTCCCACATCAAACTATTTACCGAAGTAGGCGACGACAACGCGGTCGTCTCCTAGTGAACGCGAGAACACATACGCATTTTCATTGGCAAGTACTTGGTGCTGTCCAGCACCCACCGCAGGATGGCGATCTCTAAATTGTCCAACCACTTTCCAATGATCCAGTAGTTTTTGTTTATCCTCGGTTAACGTCCAAATCATGTCAGAGCGAGTACCTTGATGAAAATCATCAGCGAAAGGACCAATGTTTCTCGCGACTTCATCACCATAGTAAACTTGTATGGCACCCGGACTGAGAAGAAGGGCATTCGCGGCATTTTTTTGCATGTCATAATCTTTAAAACGACTAAAGAACAATTCTGTATCGTGGGATGACATATAACTGACGGGGTTAAAGTCGTCAGAATTGGTGATTGAGTCGGAGTAATGCTGATAAGTGTCGGCCATTTGGCTGAAACAAGCGGCACCTTTATCAAGCTTCTTCTGCATATCGAAATTGATTAATGCATCAAATCCATCATCAAAGTATGGGCTTCGATAAGCGCTGTGACCCCATACTTCGCCCATCATCCAAAATGGTTGGCCTGAGGTGTTATTTGATTCTCGCCATTGTTGCAAACTGGATGTCGCTTCTGATTTCAGTTTTAACCAAACATCAGCCTCGACATGTTTGACCGTATCAACGCGGTAGCCATCGATGCCAAAACGTTTCACCCAGTCTGTTTGCCACTCAATCAGGTAATCGGCTACGGTATAATCTTCACGCGCTGTGACGCGTGTTCCAGGGTTATCGAGTAGCCATTGAGGAGGGGTAACATGATCCGATGATTCGGTTTTAAAGTCGGGTAAACCGGCCAAAGATAAGGTGGTATCACTTGAACCAGGTTTATCATAACCGGGAAGTCCAGTGCGCACCCAATCCGCTCCCCACCAATCTTTCCAGTGTGTTGAAGTATAATCAATACTGCTGTGGAAGCTATGCCAATTTTCGCCATTTTTGGGCGCCCATTCAGCCCACAATGCAGGGAAATGTTCGGGAGTTGTAATCACTTTCAATTGGTCAAATTGGATATCCGCTAATGTCGCGTATCCGGGATGATTAATAACAGCATCAAGAAGGACTTTTATATCTCGTTTATGTGCTTCCTCGACCAATCGTTTTAAATCAGCATCGTTACCAAAGCTTTCATCGACTTTGGTAAAATCACGTGCCCAGTATCCATGATAGCCATAAAACGGAAAGGAACCGCTGTCCCCGCCACCGACAAAACCATGAACCTGTTCGACAATCGGAGAAAGCCAAATTACGTTAGTGCCGAGGCTCTTTATATAATCGAGTTTTTCAGTTACGCCATTTAGATCGCCGCCATGAAACGTACCAATCTCTTGTTTATTGTCGTTTTGTCGTTGATAAGGTTGGGGCTGTGTTGAACTTGTGTTGTTGAAGCGGTCAACCATGACGAAATAGATATTGGCATTTCGATAATTCAGTACGGGTTTCGTTCGAGTCGGCGTCGCGACAGGTTCTAGAAGCATTAAGCCGCCATTGTCCATCGAGGGCGTCACGTTCACTCGCCCATTTTTAACAATCACTTTTTGCCCAGATAAAGCATCTTGTAAGACGGTTCCGTCAGGATAACTTTCGGCAAGATCAATGGATCTTTCGCCTTCGCTAAATACTTCGCACGTCACGTTGGGCAATGGGCGCTTAAATTCTGTTTTAGCCACCTTTTTAGGCTGTCGCTTAAAAACTAATGAGTGAGTTTCTTGATCGTAAGTGAACGCATAGTCACCGGTGAACCTGATCTTTAGGGGCAAGTCAGAATCTTGGCCACATAATAAAGGAATAGGGGTATTAAATTTGATTTTATCAGGTAAGTGATTATCGCACTGCGCGTTAATTCCAGACACTTTAAGCTGATAGTCATCTTTGGTTAACGGTATAACGACCGCTTGGCCATCTTCTATCGGGTAATCTCGGCTGGTGGTGGTTGTCGAAATAGTAAGGTAAGGCGAGGCATGCAGAGCAGTCGTTACCATCATTGACGGCGCAGCAGCTAGCATACAGGTGAATAGAGTCTTGTAATTCATGGTCATTCCATTGTTATTATTTTTCACCCTTACTGTACGCAGCCATCAGTCAATCCACATCATTCTCGCGGCCTACGCCTTAAACTTTGTTGTTGTTCACATTTTACAAAAGCAGGGGCGTAGAAATAGGCCATAAAGAATATGACGATAGGGAGTCTTATCATGACGCTATTTGTAGAGATAACGTAAACGTCATTCCTTGCTTTCGGTTATTGCGCGCCGTTATAGTGCCATTCATGTCTCGCATATTATTCGCCGTGATCGATAAGCCCAAACCAAGCCCATCCCCGATTTTTTTACTGGTTTGAAAGGGTTCAAATATCGCGTCTAACGATAACGGTTCTATGCCACAGCCATTGTCTATAATGTGTACTTCGACCATTGAGCCAACGCAGTTCATTGTGATGATGAGAGTCGGGCGCTCAACATGATTGAGTGCGTCAATAGCGTTCGAAATAAGGTTACCGAGTACTTGCCTAAGGCGCTGTTCTTCACCAAGAATGTGGGGCAACTCTGATGGCGCTCGGACTCGGACGTTAATGCTAGATAATGCAGATTGGTAAATACGCAGCGTTTCTTCCAAAATATCAGGTAATGATATTGCGCTCAGTAATTCTGGTTTGTTGTAGGCGAAACTCTTTAGCTGACGAGTCATATTCGCCATACGGTCGATTAATGTCTGAATGAGGGTATTGTTGGCACGCATCATATCGTGCTCATTGCGCTCCATTAATAGCTCATTGGTGGTTAGGAGCGTGCGAAGCCCAGTGAGCGGTTGATTTAACTCATGCGTAATAGCGCTAGACATACGGCCTAAGGCCGCCATTTTACTGGCTTGAATGAGCTCATCTTGCGCATGCTTCAGTGCTTGAGTACGCTCCTCTACACGCCTCGCGAGATCTTGGTTCGCTTGCTGAAGCGCTTGTTCTGCCGTTTTTCTTTTGCTGATGTCGATGACCGTGGCAAGAAAAAAAGCCTGTCCATGCCAAGGAAACAAGGTTAATGAAAATAAGACGGGGAAAAGGCTACCATCACTTCGTTTTGCCATCGTATCAACGGCGCTTAATTCGGTATGCTCTTTGTGAGTCGATAAGTTTTTTAGCAGCTTGAGCGTCGTAGAGTTGGGGTTTCCCGCATCAAACAACTCCCATGCTTTTATCGACTTGCTGTGGCGGTCAGGTAAACAAAACTGACGTCGAGCCATGGGGTTAACATCAAACAAAAGCCCCTTATCATCAATCACCATTAATCCAACATGTGTTTTGTTGATCATCTGTGTGAGTCGTTGTTGAGACTCTTCCAAAATAGTTTGAATCTGCTGTTTGCTTAATTGTTTTTGGTGACGTTGAAAGATGATAATGCCAAGTAAGAGGATGAATAATAATAAGGTGATCGAGCTCCAACCGATGTCGTTAATACGTTGTTGTATCGGTTTCATTGGTGTGAGATAGCTAATTTTCCAGTTCAAATCATCTAAGGTCACCGTATGGCCCAAATAACGTTCATCGTTTACATGAAGAGCGTCGGCAAGTTGCCAAGCCTGTATACGAGTGTTGTTATAAAGCCAATGGCTATTTCGTAGGACCTGATGGTTCGAGTCGTTTAACCAGTCTGCGTTGTATCGAGCGCTACTTGATAAGAAAAATAGATCTTGGCGGTTTTGCAAAGCAATGACATCGCTACTGGTAATGATCTGATCAGTTAAAAGGCTCAGATCAATTTGTACTACGGCGATGCCAGCAATTGTTAATCCGTCAAAAATAGGCGCGGTAAGATAATAAAACGGGCTTGAGCCTTTTGTCTTACTCACCAATGAAACGCCTTCCCCTTGAGAGTGAATTTGTCGAGCGATGGCTTGTCTATCCGAGAGGCTAAAGCGTTCTCCTATTAGGCTAGACACTAATGCTTCGCCGGTAACGGATAAAATCAACCAACCTTCGGTATTAGCCGCTTTATCAAGCTGCAATAGCTCTTCTTGAATCGCATCAATTTGACGGATGTCACCTTGAACTAAGGCGATCGCTTTAGGGTTGTTAGTGACAAGATAGGGGAGGTGGTAGAAGCGTTTAAGGGTGCGACGTACTTCGCCAATATAATCTAACAACCGCTGCTGGACCTGCTCTTGAGCCTGACTGATAAGCCATTGTCGAGCGATCTCTCGACTCGTCCAATAAAAAGAGGCGATCAACGTGATGATAACCACAGCAGCTGTCCATTTCTTCCTCATTATCCATCCTGCGATCGGTTAATTTTCCTCATTAAAAGACTGCGCTGTTTTAACGGGTTGTAAAAGAGTTGTGATCATAAATTGAGAGCTAGCTCCTTTTATCTCATTGAAAATTTCCATACCGTAGGTGAGGCGTATTCATTTTGGTAATAGATTATGGTTTTCTCCGAAGCACCACGTGTGGCACTCATCGAAGATGATGACATTGTTCGCCAAGCAACAAGCCAATGGTTACAGTTAGCAGGATTCCACGTTAATGCGTTCAGTAATGGCGTGGAGGGGAAGTCGGCGGTGCTCACCGATGACTATGATGCGATAGTCAGTGACGTACGTTTACCGGATATCGATGGTTTAACCATATTTTCTGAGTTAGTCGCAAACAATATTACGACCCCTTTGATTCTCATTACCGGGCATGGTGATGTTGATATGGCGGTAAAGGCGCTGCAAAACGGTGTCTTTGATTTTATCGAAAAGCCTTTCCAACCAGAGCGTCTGTCACAAAGAGTCCAAGATGCCGTTGATTCCTACCGGTCTCAAATGTCTGTCCAAGATCGTCAAGACTACTTAGCGAGTATTAGTGGCTTAGAGCAAGTACTTATTGGGAAAAGTGACGCAATGGTGCAGCTGAGAGAGCAGTTGGTGAGGTTAGCGAGGATAGATACTCATGTCATTATTTATGGCGAAACGGGGAGTGGTAAGGAATTAGTCGCCACGAGTTTGCATAATGAAAGTCCTCGTCATGGCCAAGCCTTTGTACCGATTAATTGTGGTGCTATTCCAGAAAACTTATTTGAAAGTGAGCTGTTTGGTCACGAAGCAGGGGCGTTTACCGGAGCAAGCGGTAAACGAATTGGTAAGTTGGAATATGCCGATAAAGGTACATTATTTTTTGATGAAATAGAAAGTATGCCATTAGCCATGCAGGTTAAGGTGCTACGAAGCATCCAAGAAAATACCGTGGAACGAATTGGTGGTAACCGAACGATCAAAACGGATCTTAGAGTCATCGCCGCGGCTAAAGAGGATCTCAGTGAGAACCGAGCGTTTCGACAAGACTTATATTATCGCCTCAATGTTGCACAAATTCATATTCCCCCGTTACGTGAACGAGATAAAGATACGCTGATTCTATTTGAACACTTCGCTTCTCAGACCCGGACTGAAACCCGAACACTCAGTGATGCAGATAGACAGGCTGTGCTCAGTTATGCCTGGCCGGGTAATGTACGTGAACTTAGAAACGTTGCGGTTCGTTTTGCGTTAGATGATACGACTTCCGTAATGGAGATTATCACCACGAGACCCAGTTCGACCACAGAGCCCAGCCAAAGTGGCGTACCTTTAGCGATCCAGCTGCATAATTTTGAAAGGAAGGTGTTGAGTGAAGCGCTGGCTCGTCACCGCGGCTGTATCAGTGATGTGCTATTAGAGTTGGATATACCGCGACGAACACTCAATCAAAAAATGCAAAAATTAGGGTTAAACAGGGCAGATTTCACCTGACACTCGTTTTCGGTTTACCTGAGTACCCGGAAACGTATTGAGTGGCTAAACAAGCATTGAGTCCCTAAAAATGTACGGTGTGATCGGCAATAACTTGCTTAGTGTTATTTATTTTAAACTGCTTACTTGATCACACATTGTTAACATTTTCACGCAGTCAGGTGATTTGTCACTGGTATCTATGAGCAATATTTTGCTTATCGAAACGGATTTATTTGAGCAATATCTTGCTTGTTTTGTTGCTAAATTTAAATTTAATATCGTTAAATTAGTTGGTTAGTGTTTTGGCATTGTGCTTGCAATTAAGAGTTTACAAGTAACGAGTTCGCAACACTAAATAACACGGAGTGTAACAATGAACAGAAATAGAGTAGCTAAAGCGTTGGTCATCGCCCTCACTTCTTTTGGACTGGCTGCGAATGTCGCTGCCGCGGAAGAGCGAAGCTATATTTTGTCCACGGCCTCGACAGGGGGTACGTATTATCCTGTAGGCGTCGCCTTGGCAACATTAAGTAAAGTGAAGTTGGCGCCAAAGTATCATTTCTCTTTATCTGCAATTAGTTCTGCAGGATCGGGCGAAAATGTAAAGTTGCTGAATGAAAATGAAGCACAGTTTGCGATTCTACAAGGTCTATATGGCGCTTGGGCATGGTCTGGTGAAGGCCCTTATGCGAAGACAGGTCGTCAAGAGCAATTGCGTTCGGTCTCTATGCTTTGGCAAAATGTAGAGCACTTTATTGTACGTACAGAGTTAGCGAAAACAGGAACGGTTTCCGACTTAAATAACCTTGTAGATAAGAAGTTCTCAATAGGTAAGAAGAACTCGGGGACAGAAAACTCAGGTCGCCAAATTATGAAAGGTTTGAACGTTGACCCTAACTCATTCAATCTCGCCTATATGGGATACGGCGGCAGTGCCAGTGCATTGCAAAATGGCACCATCGATGGCATGAATACGCCAGCTGGTGTGCCTGTGGGTGCGGTGACGCAAGCTTTCGCAGCGCTAGGTGATGATATTTCTATTCTGTCCTTCACCGACGAGCAAATCAAAGAAGCGAACGGTGGCTTTACGCTTTGGACGAAATACGAGATTCCAGCGAATACCTACCCAGGGTTAGATAAACCGATCACCACGATTGCGCAACCTAACTTTTTAGCGGTACGAGACGATATTTCTGAAGACGACGTATATGAACTCACAAAAGCTATCTATGAGAACTTGTCATTTTTGCAAGGTATTCACAAAGCAACCAAAGCGATGGCACTAGAAAAAGCCATTGCTGGCCTACCTGTACCACTCCATCCGGGTGCCGCCCGCTACTATAAAGAAGTAGGGCTTGATATCCCTTCCCACCTGATTGCTCAATAGTTTAATTGCAAAGGCTAATGAGTCATAAGAGTGATGAGTCATAGGGCGTAGGTCTTCTTGAAACCACGTCCTTTTACACACTCGACATTGCCTCTTGCTAAGCAGGGGGCATACCCAAATGGTTAGGAGAAGAAGCCAAAAGGCTTGGAGTATGTCATGAGTGACAACGTACAGAAGGAATTGCAGAAGTTCGAGTTACCTACCCGAAGTGATTTCCCGTGGGTGACGACAACCATTACCGTTTTTGGTGTGGTGCTGTCTTTATTGCATATATGGTTTAATACATTATCGACGTTACCAGAATTGTGGATTTCTGCGACGCACTTTGCTGGGTTTGCTGTGATATGCAGCTTGTGGTATCCCGCTCATGTCTCATTGAAGTCGAGCAAAATTGCGCTCGTTGTGGATGTGTTTATCGCACTGGGGGCGATGGCCTGTTTGCTCTATATCCCGTACGCAGAAGATGCGCTGTACGAACGAGGCGTGAAGTTTGTGACGAGTGATTGGGTCTTCGCGATCCTTGCGATTGTCATTGTTATTGAGCTCATTCGCCGCACAATGGGCTGGTTCATTCCCATTCTTATTTTAATTTGTTTAAGTTATGTCGTGTTTTGGGGTAAGTGGGCCAGTGGGATTTTTCATTTTCCCGGTTTAAGCATGGAAACCTTGCTGTATCGCAGTTTTTATTCTTCTGAAGGTATGTTCGGGGCGATTTCTCGTATTAGCTGGACCTTTGTGTTCATGTTTATTTTGTTTGGGGCATTTTTGGTTCGTTCAGGAGTGGGTGACTACATTATTAATGTAGCTCGCGCCGCGGCCGGGAAAATAATCGGTGGCCCCGGGTTTATTGCGGTGATTGGATCAGGGTTGATGGGATCGGTCTCGGGGTCGAGCGTCGCCAACACGGTGTCAACAGGTGTCATCAGCATCCCATTAATGCAAAAGGCGGGCTTTCCTTCTCGGTTTGCTGCGGGCGTAGAAGCTGCAGCATCGACAGGTGGGCAGCTCATGCCGCCCGTTATGGGAGCCGGCGCGTTTATCATGGCGTCTTACACCCAAATTCCTTATGTGGATATTATCGCGGTCTCATTTGTCCCCGCATTGATTTACTTTTTATCTGTTGCTTTCTTTGTTCGTATCGAAGCCAAACGCAGCGGCGTACAAAAAGTGACCACGAGTGAGGTGCCATTGTGGAAAGTACTTATTTCAGGTTGGCATAACCTTATCCCACTTGCGGTTCTCGTGACGTTATTGGTGCAAGGTTTTACCCCAACGTACGCGGCGGGTATATCAATTTTGTCAGTCGTGGTGGCGTCTTGGTTCTCGAAAGATCATAAAATGGGACCGAAAGCCATCATTGAAGCGCTTTCGCAAGGCGCGAAGAATATGGCGACCACGGCGATATTGCTCGTTGGTATTGGCTTAGTGATTAATGTGATCAGTACAACCGGCATTGGTAACACGTTCTCTCTTATGATTGACGGCTGGGCAAGTGGCAATTTATTAGTCATGCTGCTGTTGATCGCCTTAGCGTCTCTCGTGCTTGGTATGGGATTACCTGTGACGGCTGCTTATATCGTATTAGGGACTTTGTCGGCCCCTGCTTTGTATAAGCTTATTGCAGAAAATCAACTGTTTGAACTGATGATGTCGGGTCAATTGCCGGAACAAGCCAAGGCCATATTTATGTTGGCTGCGCCTGAGCGTCTTGATCTACTCAATGCACCTATGTCGTTAGAAACAGCAAAAGAATTGGTCGCGCTTGTCCCAGCAGATTTTGTCGAAACGTTACTTGAACAAAGTATTGGAATGGAAGCGGTGGGTTTGGCGTTACTCGCGGCGCATTTAATCATATTTTGGCTGTCTCAGGACAGTAACGTCACCCCACCTGTGTGCTTAACGGCGTTTGCAGCCGCGACCATTGCGAAAACGCCTCCAATGCGAACCGGGTTAATGGCATGGAAAATCGCGAAAGGGCTGTATCTGGTGCCCTTGCTGATTGCTTATACCGGGCTGGTTAGCTGGGATGTCATGTCGGTGGTGAGCGTCGGATTCTTTGCCATTATTGGTACCTATGCGTTGATTGGCGCCATTGAAGGGTACTTAGAGGGGCCGTTAACCATTCTTTTAAGACTGGTACTGGTTGGAGTCGGTGTATGCCTAGTTTGGCATGATCTGCCTCTTATGGTGCGCTTGCTCGCCAGTGGCGTATTTGTGCTGATTTTTATGCACAGTAACCGAGTCTTTAATGAGCAGAAAGTGAAAGCTCAGCAAGCAAAATCGACGCTACCTTCGGCTTCAGCATCTTGAGGAACAACATGGAAATAGACTATGACTATGTGGTGGTGGGCGGTGGCATTGTTGGCGTCTCCACAGCTTGGCAGTTGCAGCAAAGATACCCCAATCGTACCATTTTATTGTTGGAAAAAGAGTTGGGCTTTGCACGGCATCAAACTGGCCACAATAGCGGCGTGATTCATGCGGGTGTCTATTATGCGCCGGGGAGCATGAAGGCGGATTTTTGTAAGCGTGGCGTTGAGCGAACCATCGCCTTTTGTCGTGAGCATGATATACCAGTAGAAAACTGCGGTAAGTTGCTGGTGGCAACCAACGCGATTGAACAGCAGCGCATGATGGAGCTGTATAAAAGATGCCATGTGAATGGTATTGACGTCACGTTACTTGACCAAGCTCAGCTCAAACTCGCAGAACCCAATATCACTGGCTTAGGTGCGATTTACGTGGCGAGCACCAGTATTGTTGACTATCGCTTAGTCACAGAGCGTCTGGCGAGTGAGTTTGAGTCAAAGGGCGGCAGCATTAAATTGCAAACCGAGGTCACTCAACTCACCGAAAATGATGAACATATTGTGCTCGGCTGCATCTCAGAAGGTAAAAAGGTAACGATCCAAAGCCAGTTTTTGATTACATGCAGTGGGCTAATGGCCGATAGAATGACCCAATTACTTGGTTTACAAACAGACTTCCAAATCATTCCGTATCGAGGTGAATATTATCGCTTAGATAGCCGACATAATAACGTGGTTAACCATCTGATTTATCCCATCCCAGATCCAGACTTACCTTTTCTTGGTGTGCACTTAACGCGAATGATAGATGGCTCAGTGACGGTGGGCCCAAATGCGGTACAAGGTTGGAAGAGAGAAGGTTATGGCACCGTCAATGTGAGCTGGAAAGACACTTGGCAGATGCTGACGTATTCAGGCTTTTGGAAGGTAACACGAAAACACTTAAAAACTGGGTTGTCTGAGTTTAAAAATTCTTGGTGGAAAGCGGGATATCTGAAAGCGGTGAATAAGTATTGTCCTAGTATTACTATTAACGATCTTAAGCCATATCCTGCGGGCATTAGAGCGCAAGCTGTGTTATCCGATGGCACGCTTGTCCATGATTTTTTATTTGCGGAAAGTAAGAGAAGCTTGCACGTTTGCAACGCACCGTCTCCGGCAGCGACGTCAGCATTACCCATTGGAGAATATATTTGTGACAAGGTAACGGGAAAACTGGAGGCTGAGGTATAAGTAGGATTGGCGGATAACGTTTGTTACCGCCAATTCTACGTTTGCTACTGGTTACAACTCGTTATTGTCTATTTAACAGTAACTGTCTATTTAGCAGTAACAACCGGTTGATAGCGACCGGGCTTGTGATTCATAGCTAGGATAAGATTGGTGGTAATTGCCCCTAGAATCGACAATACAATTAATGTCCAATCAACGATGAAGAGAGATAAAATTACGATTAAACAATCCAAAGCCATTTGAACCTTTCCTGCTCGAATGCCAAAACGGTCTTGAAGATATAACGCTAGGATATTGAAGCCTCCTAGGCTCATCTTATGTCGAAAGATCACCAACATGCCCATGCCAATTAATCCACCACCGATCATTGCTGCATAAAGTGGATCGAGATGAGCAAGTTCAATGACATGGTGTAGATGATCGACCGCAAATGATACGAGACTGACGGCGATGAAGGTATTGACAGTAAACGGCCAACCCATGCGAGTGGCTGAAAGCAAGTAAAAGGGCAGGTTAATGGCAAAGAACACTTGTCCAAATGTCAGGGCGGTGACTTTGGTTATAAAAATAGCAAGTCCGGCTGTGCCACCTGTCAATAGGCCAACTTGATTGAAGAAAATAACACCAAGCGAGACCAGTGCACTTCCAAGTAAAAGCGCAAGCAGGTTTTCTCGTAAACTATGATCCGTGTCCATGAAATTGCATTCCTTTGTTTGTCGTAAAACCGCCATCGTTGGCGAGTATTTATTATTTTGTTTTAGGACGTCATTACGTTGCCCGCCTAAAACGCTGGCAAGATAGTAGCGCTGTCACATTGAGTAAGTCGAGGTTCACACGAGGATTGGTTTTGTGAGTGCTGTGTCGTTAGGTTTACAGCTACTTTAACCATTTCAAAAAACAAGCTATTGAAAAACAGTATTTTGGACTTTTACGCGATAAGGGTCACACTCAATACTAAATATAATTCGAAAGGTAATGTATGAATTTTTTAGCGCACCTACATATCGCCCATCATTGTGAAAGCAATATGCTAGGCAATTTATTGGGTGACTTTGTGAAAGGCGATCCGGACAAGCAGTTCTCTCCGGCTATTGCAAAAGGGATTCGTTTACATCGAAGTGTGGATTCATATACCGACACCCATGAAATGGTTAAGCATTGTAAATCACTGTTCTCCGTAGATAATCGCCGTTTTGCTCCTATCGCTATGGATATGTTTTGGGATCATTGTTTAGCCAAAAGTTGGGATAGTCACCACGCCATGACACTGGCGAGTTTCGTCAATTTTGCACAAATTGAGGTAAACACTGCCTGTGAGGTTGATTCAGTTCTATTACCTGAACGTTTTATTCGCATGAGCGACTATATGTGGCGAGAGCGATGGTTAGAATCGTATCGGGACTTTGATAACGTTTGCTATGCATTAGAAAGAATGTCACAGCGAAGCCTGAGGATGGGACCTCTAGCTGAATGTGGTACTGACTTAGAAAGAAATTATTCCGTGTTTAGTGATTGCTTCGATGAGTTGTATCCAAACGTGCTAGATTTTTCACTACAGACACATACAAACTTAATGGTTGATTGAAAGTAGCGAACGAACGTCGTGTATGTCAACCTTGTAAAACATATGACTCGAACAGTATTACCCAAATTATGGTCACTTTTGCGACTGTGGGGAGAGGTTTAAATAACTCGTTCTATTTATTTGGTAAATGCTAGGTGTGAGTGCTTCGGGGCTCGATGAATGTATTGTTGATGGGCGTTAATTATTCCGGAATGTCTATTTGCAATTCGAGTCAAAATGTTGTGATATGATGGGAAAATTGCTTAATGATCCATTATAAATAGGTACAGAATGACAACTTTTTATGCGGAGATTACTGGTTGGGGTAAGTGCCTTCCACCAGCGACACTGACCAACCATGACCTAAGTACAGTTATGGAAACTTCTGATGAGTGGATTCGTTCTCGAACCGGAATAGAAGCGCGTCGCATTAGTCATGTAAATACGTCAGATATGGCAACCGTAGCGGCTCAGCATGCGATGGCCTGTGCTGGCATTACAGCAGACGATGTTGACCTTATTATCGTCGCCACTTGTTCTCCAGATTCCCTCATCCCGAATACGGCTTCACGCGTTCAACAAAATTTGGGTGTTCCTTCTGCAGCGGCTTTCGATCTTAATGCTGCATGTACAGGGTTTGTCTACGGTCTTGAAACTGCGACCAAACTGATTCAATCGGGAAATTATCGTAACGCCATTGTGATTGGTGCAGAGCGTCTTTCTTTCTTCCTTGATTGGAGTGAGCGTGATACTGCGGTTCTTTTTGGTGATGGCGCAGGCGCTGCGGTTCTTAGCCGCACTGAAACTAAAGTTGGCTTGCAAGATGCTCAGATAGGTTGCGATGCGAAAGGGCGTGATATTCTAGCGGTTCCTAAATTCGGAACAGCAATGGACCGTTTTGCTGCGGACAATGGTTACTTCGAATTTGAATTTGTCGGTAAAGAGATCTTTAAACGAGCAGTTAAGGGCATGGGCGCTGCGGCGAACACGGTTTTGTCTCGTTCTAACCTGACGAAAGAAGACATTGATGTGGTCATCCCACACCAAGCAAATATCCGTATTATTCAAACCTTGTGCGATTTGTCTGGTATTGAGCGCGAGAAAGCGTTCGTTAATATTCAACAGTATGGTAATACTTCGGCTGCAACGGTTCCCATCGCATTATGTGAAGCCGTTGAGCAAGGTAAAGTAAAACCAAACGACAATCTGCTTCTTGCTGCATTTGGAGCTGGCTTAACTTGGGGTGCGGGTCATATAAAATGGGGTGAACGAGTCACACCAATTAATTCTAGTGATGCTGCCTTGCCTGAGTGTGACAAGACGGCGCTTGAATTAATGGCGGACGCGATAAAACATTGTCAGAACAAGCCTGTTAAGTAGCCTTTGTTCTTAAGGAAAAAGGAAGCCGATTGGCTTCCTTTTTTGTTTAAATTATAGAGGACAGATTTTAGAAGACAGCAAGCTCAAATGATTACTGTCTACCCGACTACTTGCGTGCAAATTGGTAAGTACGGTACCCACCAATAAGATTGCGAGCTTTAAAGCCACAATTGACAAGCTGACGATAAGCTACGTTACCGCGTAACCCAACTTGGCAATAAATGATGATCTCTTTGTCTTTAGGCAATTCATCCATACGTTGGCGTAATTGATCAACAGGAATGTTGACGGCGCCCTCGATAAAGCCTCCATTTTCCAGCTCTCCTGGGTTACGAACATCTAGTAATAGTTGATCGCCAGTGAGGTTGTTAATTTCATTAAAGTGAATCGGAGTCGCATCACCATTAATGATGTTGTTAGCAACAAAAGCCGCTTGGTTAATCACGTCTTTTGCACTGCCGTACGGAGGCGCATAGGTGAGTTCTAAATGTTGCAGTTGTTGAACCGTCATTCCAGCACGCTGTGCGACGGCCATAATATCGATGCGTTTGTCGACTCCGTCTTTCCCCGCCGCTTGTGCACCTAAAATTTTGCCATCGGTAGGATCGAACAGCATTTTGAATGAAACGAGCTCTGCACCAGGGTAATAGCTCGCATGGCTTGCGGTATGGACATACACCTTTTCGTAATGAATGCCTTCCTTGAGGAGCTGTTTCTCATTTTTTCCTGTTGAGGCAATAGCAAGATCGAAAATCTTACAAATCGCGGTGCCTTGAGTACCCTGATAAGACTCATTTCGACCGAACATGTTATCCGCTGCCATTCTACCTTGTCGGTTCGCAGGGCCAGCAAGAGGGACGAGAGTTTGTTCGCCTGTCACAAAGTCCATTTCTTCAATAGCATCGCCAACGGCATAAATAAATGGGTCACTTGTTTGCATCGTTGGTGATGTCCAGATCCCGCCCAGTTCACCAATTTTTAGGCCAGCTTGCTTAGCAAGAGAGGTTTCAGGGCGAACACCAATTGCCATGATGAGTAAATCAGTTTGCAGTACTTCATTGTTACTCAGTGACAATGATAAATGACCGTTAATATGAGTATGTTCGGTATTTTCACCAGTATCGATACTTGGGACATGATCGGTTGGTGTATATTCAACCGCTGTTAACGCGACCCCTAATTTTAAATCGATACCATGGTCTAGGATCTCGGCGTGCGCAAACCCGGCCATTTCACGATCAACGGGTGTCATGACTTGGTCTGCAAGCTCTAATAGAGTGGTTTTAATCCCACGCTGGTGGAACGCTTCCATCATTTCTAAACCGATAAAACCGCCTCCAACCACTGTTGCATGTTCAACATTATTGCTTTCAATGGTATTAAGGATGCGATCCATATCGGGAATGTTGCGCAGTGAATGTGTTAAAGGATTCATTGCTCCTGGGATAGGGGGAACAATCGGACTCGCGCCTGGGCTTAATAACAGAAAGTCATAATTCTCGGAGTATTCGGAACCGTCGAGTAAGTTTTTTACGGTCACTGTTTGTTCTTGTTTGTTGATTGAGACAACTTCATTCATGACACGAACGTCTACATTGAAACGTGATAAAAAGCTTTCTGGCGTTTGAAGAAGTAATTTGCTGCGGTCAGTAATGTCACCACCAATGTGGTAAGGCAGTCCACAATTAGCAAACGAAACGAAGCTACCGCGTTCGAACATAATGATTTCGGCATTTTCATCTAAACGACGTGCTCGTGCTGCTGCCGATGCGCCACCGGCAACTCCGCCTACAATTAATATCTTAGTCATGCTTACCTCGTCTCTAAATCGTAAAAGTGTCAGTTTTTTTCTGCGAGTCATCGCATCTGTTTTTTAATATATCATTAAAATTAGCTTTGTCTAATATAACTGTTACTAAATTTGAAATTACTACATTTGACTTGGCTAAATTTGCCATTGCTAAATAAGCATTGACTAATTTAATGGTATTGTGAATAATTCACTCATTGAATAAGGTGTTGAGAATTTAATGATGAATTTGGCGGATATGAAACCCAAAGTCGACGCGGTCGCGGAGACGCTTAAAATATTGTCCCATCCAAGTCGTTTGTTTGTACTTTGCCAGTTAGTGGGCGGAGAGCAAGGTGCAGGCGAGTTACAAGCGAACTCCGATCTAAGCCAGTCGGCGTTTTCGCAGCATTTGACGGTATTGAAAAAAGCGGATTTGGTTAAGGTTAGAAAAGAGTCACAACACGTGTATTACTCGTTAAAAGACGAGCGAATCAAGGCACTAATAGAGCAGCTTCATCGTCTGTACTGTCATTAGCATTTCACATAATTAGTTCTGCATCACGACGCAGAGCGAGGAGTAATAATGGACTTTGTATTTCCATGGGCATCGTTGTTTGGTGGGATGCTGTTAGGTGTATCTGCAACGTTGTTATTGTTATTTAACGGCAAAATTGCAGGTATCAGCGGTATTGTCTCTGGGGTATTAACCAGAAGAACTGGCGACGTGGACTGGCGGTGGGTCTTTCTGGTCGGCATGGTACTTGGTGGGTTTGCGGCAGGTTACTTTACTCACACAGTGCCTGTAGAAATGGTTGTGTCGTTGCCGTTTGTCCTTATCGCTGGTCTCATTGTGGGACTTGGTACCAGTTTAGGTAATGGTTGTACGAGTGGCCACGGGATCTGCGGGATGGGGCGTTTGTCGATTAGATCGATTGTTGCCACCATCGTCTTTATGGGCATCGCCATGTTGACAACCTTTTTTATCTTACATGTACTGTAGGGCATTCGTATGTATTTAGTTATTGCGTTAATTAGTGGCGTGTTATTTGGCGTTGGAATGATCGTGTCAGGCATGAGCGATCCCCTCAATGTAATTGGATTTTTAGATGTCTTTGGTCATTGGAAGCCAGATCTGGCGTTTGTGATGGGGGGCGCTTTGTTGGTATTTGCACCCAGTTATTGGTTTATTATCAAGCGCAAACAAAAACCGGTTTGCCAAGATGAGTTTTGTGTTCCGACTAACACTAAAGTTGATAAAAAGCTCATAATCGGTGCAACATTATTTGGCATCGGTTGGGGAATTGCAGGAATATGCCCAGGTCCAGCTATTGCGTCTATTGCTAATGGTAGCTGGGGTATCGTGGGTTTTGTTGTGACAATGTTACTTGGGCTTTCGATTGGCGGAAAGCTATCAGGACGATAACCAGACTATCGATAAGTCTCGCGACATTCCTTTATCAATGTATGTACGGATTGTGGCTGGAGAAAACGGAAGGGTTTTGAAAGGAGTCTTTCAAAACCCTTTTATTTGTTCTCAATAAAGTTGTGTTGAAACCGGACAATGATCGCTCATTTTAAAGTTAAGAACGTCATCGATATCCATTTTATTTTGAACGGCAGGCGCAGCGTTTAAGGTTGGACTAACAATAATGTGATCGATAATAGAACGAAATTGATGAGTTCTTTTGGGATTCTTGTTTGACCTTATCTTACATATCGCCTTGGTTGATTGTGTGGTTAAGCGAGGGCTATGATTTAGATTCTTAGTCATATCATTCCATAACCAGTCACCGCGATAAGCAAGATTATGGTTAAAGTCACCGAGTAACACATACTGGTGACCAGTTTGTTCTACTTGTTTAAGCCAACTATTAATAGCTTGCCCTTGGTGTTTAAGTTGTTTACATGAAGAAGAGTTTGAATACTTACCCGAGCATCCGGCTTTTAAGTGAACAGAGAGTAAGTGAATAGTTTGGCCATTGTGGTCAAGTCGGACTGCAGATGCAAACCTCAATCTATTTCCACTTGTTAGCGGAAAATCCGGTTCATCATATGAAGAAAGGGTATTGCGCACAGCAATTCCAGTATACTGGTTGATCTCGTTAAATTGATGCTTACTGTTGCGGGAAAGTGCACGTTCCGAAAAATAAACCCTGTACCCATTGCCAACCACTTTTCGTATTGCCTCTATTGAGTCGACCTCTTGAAACGCCAAAATGTCTGGGTTCACTTTTTGAAAATGATGAGCCAATGCCTCAAAATCGGAAGGCGAACGATCGCTTTGCTCGAACTTTGACGAGGCGGTCGTGGATAACCATTCTATATTCCAAGTCGTCAATGTGATCGCCTGCGACATTGTAGGAAAAATACTTATAGCCAGTACGCAAGTAAATTTTGTCATTTCATAACGGATTGTTCTAATCATCTTCCTTGCCATTTTAAAATTATCTCTGAGCCAATGTGCCGCAAGCGCTGGCAAAAAATCAACATAAACTTATCAAAAATGAGTGAAAATTTTATGCAATTCATCAACTGAGACCAAGTCCATCAAGATCGAATTCTTATTGCTCAGTACCTTCGTTTTGTTGATCTAAATCAATACTTTGAGTTGGTGGTTCTCGTTAAATACACCACAATATATTGTGTCAGAATTAAACGTAACAACCCTATATAGTGTATTTGTGGATAAGTCTGTGAATATTTGGGGGATAGGAGAAAGGGTGAAAACAATCGTAATCAAAAGAGACGGCTCTCGTGCTCCGTTTACAAAGGATCGTATAGAAGCTGCCGTAGTAAGAGCAGCAGAACATGCAGACAAAGCGCTTGAGCTGTATGCAACCAACGTTGCGTTAGCAGTCGAGCTGAAGTTGCAGGATTGCGAACATGTAGACATCCAAGAGATCCAAACGTTAGTCGAGAATGAGCTCATGCAGGGACCTTACAAAGGTCTTGCGCGTTCTTACATCGAATATCGTCATGACCGTGATTTGGCTCGCGAGAAAAAAAGCGCGTTGACCAAAGAAATCGAAGGGTTGATTGAAGAAAGTAATGCTGACCTACTGAATGAGAATGCAAATAAAGACGGCAAAGTAATCCCTACTCAGCGTGATTTGCTTGCTGGTATTGTCGCGAAGCATTACGCAAAAACACGTATTCTACCTCGTGATATTGTTCAAGCCCATGATGAAGGTGATATTCACTATCATGATCTTGACTACGCGCCGTTTTTCCCAATGTTCAACTGTATGCTTATTGATCTTAAAGGCATGTTGACTCACGGATTTAAAATGGGCAACGCTGAAATAGATACACCTAAATCTATTTCAACGGCTACAGCAGTTACTGCGCAAATCATCGCTCAAGTGGCAAGCCACATTTACGGCGGTACAACGATCAATCGTATTGATGAAGTATTAGCACCTTATGTAAAAACGAGTTTTGATAAGCACTTAGAAATTGCTAAAGAGTGGGATATTCACGCACCTGAGGAGTTTGCTACTAAGCAAACGGAAAAAGAGTGTTATGACGCGTTCCAATCACTTGAATACGAAGTCAATACTCTTCACACCGCAAACGGTCAAACTCCTTTTGTTACGTTTGGTTTTGGTCTTGGCACAAGCTGGGAATCAAAGCTGATTCAACAATCTATTTTAAAGAATCGTATTGCTGGCTTGGGTAAAAATCGTAAAACAGCGGTGTTCCCTAAATTAGTCTTCGCGATCAAAGATGGATTGAACCATCAAGCACAAGATCCGCATTACGATGTCAAACAATTGGCATTGGAATGTGCAACAAAGCGTATGTATCCAGATATTCTTAACTACGATAAAGTCGTAGAGATTACCGGCTCTTTTAAAACACCAATGGGCTGTCGTAGTTTTTTGAATACCTACGAGGAGAATGGTGAATTGCAACATGAAGGACGAAATAACCTTGGTGTTGTAAGTTTGAACTTGCCACGTATTGCAATAAAAGCGAATGGTGATCTCGATAAGTTCTATGAAATATTGAACGATCGAATGACACTTGCTCGCCGTGCGCTTGAAACTCGTATCAGTCGCCTGGAAAAAGTGAAAGCTCGTGTAGCGCCTATCTTGTATATGGAAGGGGCATGTGGCGTTCGTCTTAAAGCTGATGACTCTATTGCACACATCTTTAAAAATGGTCGTGCCTCTATTTCATTGGGCTATATCGGTGTGCATGAAACCATGACCGCGCTGTTTGGTGCGGACGTACATATGTACGATGATAATGACATCCGTGATAAAGCGCTGGATATCATTAAGCACATGAAAGAAACCGTGAATGCTTGGACTGAAGAAACGGGTTACGCATTCAGCCTATACGGAACACCAAGTGAAAACTTGTGCAGCCGCTTCTGCCAAATTGATGCGAAAGAATTTGGTGTGATTGAAGGGGTTACAGACAAGGGTTATTACACGAATAGTTTCCACTTAGATGTGCAAAAGACAGTTAATCCCTACGACAAAATAGACTTTGAGATGCCTTACCCAGAAATTTCGTCTGGTGGCTTTATTTGTTATGGCGAATTTCCGAACATGCAGCGGAATGTAGAAGCGTTAGAGAATGTTTGGGATTATAGCTACAGTCGAGTCCCTTACTACGGAACAAACACACCAATTGATGAGTGCTACGAGTGTGGCTATACCGGTGAATTTGATTGCGCAAGTAAAGGGTTTACTTGTCCTAAGTGTGGCAACCATGATTCATCTAAAGTATCCGTAACGCGTCGTGTTTGTGGGTATTTAGGCAGTCCTGATGCTCGTCCGTTTAACTTTGGTAAACAAGAAGAAGTTAAGCGCCGAGTTAAGCATTTATAATAAGCCGTGCTAAGCGTGCTTATGAAAAGCATGCGAACGAGAAACATAGTGCCACGCTAATGTGGCACTATGTTTTTTGATTATATGCTTACGTTATGCATTTAATCGGCTACCTATCCATGATTTATGATTTATGATGTAGGTGGTCTGTCGTTTACCCTTTTATCCTATGCCGATACACCATGATATGGTGAATCAGAGACACAAGTACTATGAATTATCACCAGTATCATCCCATCGATGTGGTTAATGGCCCGGGAACAAGGAGTACACTCTTTGTCTCTGGATGTGAGCATCAATGTCGTGGCTGTTATAATCAGACAACATGGTCGTTGCGTTCAGGCCATGAATTCACACAACAGTTAGAAGATCAGATTATCGCTGACCTTAATTGTACTCGTATTAAAAAACGTGGCCTTTCGTTATCCGGGGGAGACCCGTTGCACCCAGCGAATGTTGAGTCAGTGCTGAAGTTGGTCATGCGAGTGAAAGAAGAGTGTCCAGGTAAGGACATCTGGTTATGGTCGGGCTATACGCTATCGGCATTGTCACTTGAACAACAACGAATCGTAGACCTTATTGATGTACTCGTGGATGGGAAGTTTGAACAGAACTTGTTTGACCCTGAGTTGGAATGGCGAGGCAGTGCGAATCAAATTATCCATCGCTTTACCGATACTATTTAATAGCCACAGAAATACCATATGCTTCGTCAATAAACAAAATCCCTGCCACCTCGATCTCCGGCCGTATTGTCACCTGTTTTCATAACAAGCAAACTAAAGACCCCATAGCACAAGCAATGCTATGGGTTGTTTATTACGCAAACTTTCCTTCTGAATCTATAGAAAACACAAAAGTATTTCAAAAATTTGTTTCTAGTGATAACGTTGACGCCATCGCTTGAATTTCAAAGGGTTGTGACTTTCATGTTTTCTCATTTATCCGAGCCTACGCTCGATCCTATTCTGTCTCTTTCGGTTGCGTACCGAAATGATCCTCGCCAAGACAAAGTTGATCTTGGCATTGGTGTTTATCGCAATAGTGATGGCCAAACACCAATAATGAAAGCCGTTGCAGAAGCGCAACGAATCGTGACCAGTGAGCAACAAACTAAAGCTTATGTTGGACTGGCTGGCTGCGAAGAGTTTAATCAAAGCCTTGGTAAGGTTGTATTCGGTGAAACACCCATTTACGACCGTATGGAAATTATTCAAACACCAGGTGCCAGTGGCGGCTTAAGAATGTTAGGTGACTTACTTAACGTCGCAGCGCCGGGTACAACAGTTTGGTTATCGAATCCTAGCTATGTTAACCATAAACCAGTGATGGAAGCGGCAGGCTTGAATGTTAAGTATTACCGTTATTTCAACGCCGTTACAAAACAAGTAGACACTGACGCCATGCTGACCGATATCAGCACCGCGGGTGTGGGCGATGTCGTGTTATTGCATGGTTGTTGCCATAACCCAACCGGTGCTGATATATCGCTAGACGATTGGAAACAAATTACTGAACTCAGCGTTCGGAATGGATTTGTTCCATTTGTTGATGTTGCCTATCAAGGGTTTGGCGATGGGTTAGAGCAAGATGCACTCGGACTTCGACACATGGCAGAAAACGTTGAAGAGATGTTATTAACGACCTCCTGTTCCAAAAACTTTGGTTTGTATCGTGAACGCACCGGTGCGGCGGTTGTGATTGGTAAAAATGCCAAAGAGGCCGCGAATGCAAGAGGTAAACTACTAACATTAGCTCGCTCAACGTATACGATGCCGCCTGATCACGGTGCGGCGTTAGTAAAAACCATACTAGCGGATGAACATCTAACGGGACAATGGAAGTCAGAATTGGTGGAAATGCAGCAAAGATTGGTTTCGCTGCGTGATGGGTTATGCAAAGAACTTAAAAATAACCATTCATGTGACGAATTTGACTTTATCATGGATCACAAAGGTATGTTTACTGTGCTAGGATTTAGTGCAGAGCAGATGCAGCGCCTTCGTGTTGATTTTGGTATTTATGGTGTTGACGATGGCCGAATCAATATCGCAGGTTTATCTGAAGCGCAGCTACCTTATGTTGCCGATGCGTTGATATCAGTGAATCAGTAACATAATAAGAAAAGTATTGTGTTCTGTCAGAATGTTATCCAATTATAAATAATAATTAAGTGCACAGTAGTGCCATGTTGAATAGAGCTATAAAGGTGAATAAATGAAACCGTGGAAAGTAATTTTACCACTGATGTTGAGTGGCGGCTTAGTTGCTTGTTCTACTACGACTCCAATTGAACCTGTTAACCCTCCGCAAGTTGAGAAACCTACAACAGATTCGAAAGTGGACGAGACCTCGGTTGACTCTGAAGCCACTAAGTCGGAAGCTGATGCAGACAAAGTTAAACAAGAAGGTGAGGTAACGAAACCTGCAGAAACCAAACCTGTTGAAGCAAAGCCCGCTGAAAAGCCGGTAAAACCTGTTGCGAAACCTGCGCCTGTTAAAACAGACGAAGGTAAACTTATCTTAGGCGAGCAAGAGTATGTTCGTTTGGTTGATATGAAAATAACGACCAAAGCCCGTATTGATACAGGCGCGACAACTTCATCGTTAAGCGCAGTCGATATCGTTCCTTTTGAGCGTGATGGTAAAGATTGGGTCAAATTTAAAGTTAAGCATAAAGGCATTGAATCTAAAGAAATGAGTATGCCTGTTGAGCGTTGGGTGAAAGTGAAACAGTCGAGTTCAGATGAAAGCGATAAACGCCCAGTGGTAACATCGGTGATTACTATAGGCGACATGACAAGTAAAACTGAGTTTACGCTGGCGAATCGTACGCATTTGAAATACCCAGTGTTGTTAGGGAGAAGTTTTTTCCGAGATGTTGCATTAGTAGATGTCGGTAGAAAATACGTTCAACCAAAACCAAGCACCAAATAAACGTTGTTGCTTTGATTAAAAAAGGCTTTCGAAATGAAAGCCTTTTTTGTTACTTGAGTTTGACATATAGCTTAAGCAGGGCAGTCAATGTGTCATGATTATTTGACCTAATGGTCTAAAACTCAAATCGAACAGCCATTTCTACTTGCGTGCCATAAATACCGCCGTCTTTTAAGTCAGCACCAAGAGAAAGTTGGTCAGTTGAATGAAAGCGTGCACCAGCGCTCCAAATGAAGACGGTGTCATCTCTTCTATTTAACATACCAATTTGACCCACACCTTCAACATTTTCAAGCAACCATACTCTTGAGCCTATGTTGAACTCAGACATAAACTCGCTATCAAATTTTTCGTCGTCACGAGTCTTTACATTATGAACAAGAAGCTGACCATAGATATCTGCAAACTGACCGGCTGGTCCATTAAACCCAATCCCTCCAGCTACGTCCCAATCGCCCTCAAAACGAGTGTCACCTTTTAAAACAAAGTGCGTGTTTTCAGTAAAGAATGTACTAAATCCAGCGCCAATCGTACCTGGGTTAGCGCCTAGGCGGACTTGAAAAGCATTGTAATTAAAGTTGTTAGCTTGAACTAACGTAGGGGCGGCGACTGCGAGCGCTAAAAGGGCAGTACGACTTGCTTTACCTAGCATGAGAACTCCGTAATAAAATTGGGCGACATAAGGTCAATGTGAACAATTCGTCAAGTATATATAAAAAAGGTCTGCAAAATACAGACCAATTTATCTTATGTCACCAATTTATTTACATTATTTGAATATGGTCGACCTCTATTTCTGGTGTTGAGCCGCTTTCATATTCACCGTATATGCGAACTTTGGTTTTATTGTCGATAGGAGAAGATAGAACAACATCATCTAACTCGATTTGAATTTCTGCTTTTCCATCACTGAAAATAAATTTGTCACCTTTAATTTGGCGGACTAAATAACCATCAATAATCACATCCTTTTCACTAAACATGCTCGTATCTTTGAGAAGCTCAGAAACCGAGACTGTATCGACGGGACCATTATAAACAACGGAGGTTTGAGCGTGGTGATCGCCGCCTTTCGCTAGTGCTAACGCAGGCGTTAAAGATAGAGCAGCAATAAGACTAATCGTTGTTTTTTTCATCGTAAATATCCTTTGTATTAGGGAAGTGCTTCAGTTCGGAGTCTATTTAAACGCACTTAAACTTAACCACGCGTGAGGGGCTTATTCATTTTCCATTCACTCATAATGCAATTAAAAACTAATGGGAGAGCGTTTGGGATATTCTTTGAAAAAAGGTAAACTAACCAAAGGTTTTTAAAGAGATTTAGTAGCGTATGCGTCGGACTTCACAAGCATTGATGGTGCAAGGAACAACTTCAGATGCCGGTAAAAGTGTTTTGGTGGCAGGTTTATGCCGGGTGCTGGCAAGATGTGCAGTTAAGGTGGCACCATTTAAATCTCAAAATATGGCGCTTAATAGCGGGGTAACGGACGACGGCGGAGAAATTGGCCGTGCGCAAGTCGTGCAAGCTCAAGCGGCTCGAGTACAACCAACGGTTGATATGAACCCTGTTCTGATTAAACCTAACTCGGACATTGGTGCTCAGATTATTATTCAAGGTAAAGCGTTTGCAAATATGGATGCGGTCGACTTCCATGGGTATAAAAAAATCGCTATGCCGTATGTTATGGAATCATTTGACCGGCTCAGCGAGCAATTTGATACGGTTATCATAGAAGGGGCTGGTAGCCCTGCTGAAATCAACCTCAGAGAGAACGATATTGCCAACATGGGGTTTGCTGAGAAAGCCGATATCCCAGTGATTATTGTGGCGGATATTGATCGAGGAGGTGTATTTGCTCACCTTTATGGAACCTTAGCATTGTTGTCTAAATCCGAGCAAAATCGCGTGATAGGCTTTGTTATTAATCGATTTCGCGGCGATATCTCACTATTAGAGTCGGGTTTAGATTGGTTAGAAGAAAAAACAGGGAAGCCAGTGCTTGGCGTGATTCCATATTTACATGGGCTCAATATCGAAGCCGAAGATGCGATCGCAGGCGAACAGATTAAAAACGAACAAACCAAGATCACGATTGCCGTACCCGTATTGACTCGAATTAGTAACCATACCGATTTCGATGCGTTACGACTTCACCCCGATGTCGACTTTAGGTATGTAGGGAAAGGAGAGTCATTAGGCAGTGCTGACTTAATTATTTTGCCGGGTTCCAAGTCGGTGCGTGATGACTTAGCGTATCTTCGAGAACAAGGTTGGGATAACGAAATATATCGCCACCTGCGCTATGGCGGCAAGGTCATGGGGATCTGTGGTGGGTATCAAATGCTTGGGCAGAGTATCGATGACCCATTAGGTATCGAAGGCGCCGCTGGAAAAACTGTTGGACTCGGTCTTCTTAACGTTGAAACAGTGCTTGCGGAAACGAAACAATTGAAAAATGTAATTGGCACAATTGAACTAGCAGGGAAATTACAGCCAGTTCAAGGGTATGAAATTCATGCTGGCGTGACGCATGTCAACGAACATCAGCCGATTACGCGCGCTGATCATTTCGGTGAGGGGGCGTTAAATCAAGATTCTTCGATATTAGGCACTTATTGGCATGGAGTCTTTGACTCACCGGATTTTGTCGAGTTACTTACGAGTTGGGTTAATGGAGAACAGCTCAGTCATTTTTCGATCGTTGATGAAAAAGAGAAAGCGATCGACCGAATAGCCGATGCGTTGGAGTCCCATATGGACCTTAACAAGCTTTGGCCTGACATGAGGCTGGAACGTCAATGAAACGATTAGCGATTCTTTTTTTAGTGACGCTGTCACAGAGTGTGCACGCGGAAAAGCTCACTATTTATGCCGCGTCGTCAATGACGAACGCAATCGATGCTCTGGCTGTGGAATATGAAAAAGTACATGATGTAGATGTGATTAAGGTTTTTGGTGGTTCAGCGTCGATTGCTCGGCAAATATACCGTGGGGCGCCTGCTGATATTTATATTTCCGCTAATGCTAAATGGGTCGATTACCTACTCGAACAAGGCGTCGCGTCATCTGATGACACTCACGTGATTGCGAAAAACCAATTGGTCGTTGTGGCAAACACTGATCAACAAAAGTCATCGCCACTTATGGTCTCTAGTTTTGAATCATGGCAAAAATCACTGGGTTCTGGTCGACTTGCTATTGGAATTCCGGAATCTGTTCCTGTCGGTGCTTACGCACAACAAGCATTGACTTCACAGGGAGTTTGGCAAAAACTAAAAACTAAAACGGCCCCTTTAAGTAATGTGAGACAAGTGCTGGCAATGGTCGAAAGGGGGGAAACACCGCTTGGTATTGTGTATAAAACCGATGCACTGTTGAGCTCAGACGTGAACGTCGTTGCTCGATTTGGTGACGACACCCATGATCCTATTGTCTATCCTTTGGTTAACGTTACCAAAACGAAGCAGGCTGAATCCTTTGTAGAATTTATCTTGTCTCGTAGTGGTCAAACTATCTTACAGTCTTATGGCTTTGATAGTGCAAATGATGATCGTGAATAAATGATAGTAGCGAATAAATGATGTTGACCGATTACGAAATACAAGCATTATGGTTGAGTCTAAAAGTAGCCGGGGTGGCTATTATTTGGTTGATACCATTAGGTATTGCTTTTGCTTGGCTGTTAAGTAAGAAAACGTTTTTTGGTAAAAGCTTTCTTGATAGTTTGATACATTTACCCTTAGTACTCCCACCCGTTGTTGTCGGATATTTGTTATTGGTATCAATGGGCCGTCAGGGTTTTATTGGTCAATTTCTCTATCAATGGACAGGCATCAGTTTCAGTTTTAGTTGGAAAGGAGCGGTATTGGCTTGTATTGTGGTCGCACTGCCCTTAATGGTCCGCTCAATACGGTTGTCGTTAGATAACATTGATTACAAGCTTGAACAAGCTGCTCGTACTCTTGGTGCGTCATCATTTCGTGTTTTCTATACCATTACTTTGCCGTTAATTATCCCTGGGGTGATAAGCGGAACCATGCTGGCATTTGCGCGTAGCCTTGGTGAATTTGGTGCAACGATAAGTTTTGTATCAAACATCCCAGGCGAAACTCAAACGCTTCCTCTCGCCATGTACAACTTTTTAGAAACACCAGGAGCCGAAATGGCAGCAATGAGGCTTTGTATCATTTCTGTCGTGATCTCTTTAGCCTCACTTTGGTTCTCTGACGGACTGAATCGGTGGACAAGTAAGCGCTTGGGGGTGTTAAGGTGAGTGCGATTAATATATCCGTTCAAAAGCGACTACCTGAACAAACTTTTGACTTTAGAACCACATTGCCGCCTAAGGGTATCTCGGCTGTTTTTGGTCGCTCAGGTGCGGGTAAAACAACGCTAATTAACTTACTGTGTGGTTTAACTAAGCCTGATACTGGCCGTATTCTCGTCAAGAATCGTGTTTTGTATTGCTCTGAAAGTGGTATTGATATCCCTGTAGAACAGCGAAAAATAGGGTATGTATTCCAAGACGCACGCTTGTTTCCTCACATGAGAGTGCAACGTAACTTATGTTACGGTGTCACTTATTTTGATCAAAACCATTTTGACGAAGTTGTGTCATTATTGTCTATCGAAGTGTTATTACAGCGGTATCCTTCGGAATTATCCGGTGGAGAAAAGCAGCGAGTGGCCATCGGAAGAGCACTGCTGAGTAAACCCGATTTGCTATTGATGGATGAACCTCTTGCGTCGCTAGATTTACCACGTAAACGTGAGTTAATGCCTTATCTCGAACGTTTGTCGACGAAAATCGATATTCCTATCATTTATGTGACACATAGCTTAAATGAGATCTTACGACTCGCTCAGCATCTCATCATTATTGATTCAGGGACCATTGTTGAGTCAGACACCATAGAGAAGGTATGGCGTTCGTCAGCGATGCAGGCTTGGCAGTCTTTTTCGGACAAAAGTGTATTGTTCAAAGGTCAAATATTGGAGCAGAACAGAAATTACGCTCTAACAAAAATTGCACTCAATGAACAATGTTACTTATGGGTTCAGCATACTGAAGGCGCAATCGGAGAACCTGTTCGTTTAAGAGTAAGAGCGAATGATGTCTCTATTGCATTGGATCGCCCATCAAAAACGTCCATAAGAAATATTCTGGCTTGCCAAATTCAGTCAATAAACCAAGGTTCTCACGGCTCCTCAACGCAAAGTGTCGAGGTCTTGCTGAGCTTAGGCAACGGTGCAGAATTGATCGCTGTTGTGACGCAGTGGGCGAAAGAAGAATTAAGCTTAAGTGTCGGGCAACGTGTGTATGCACAAATCAAAGGGGTGAGCGTCGCTCAGCGAGACGTCGCTCTAGAGCCACACTACTAAGTTAATGTTGTTGTATCTAGGTCTAGTGATTAACACAAACTGACAGAGATCTCTGCTTAAGTGATTAGCTGGGACACATTGGATAAAAAATCAGGTGAGCGGGTGTAAAAAAGGCGCTATGTCAGCGCCTTCATTATTTTAAACGTTATTTTTCAAAAACTTCTTTGAACTCACGTTTTAAGATTGGGTCACGACGTGCCTTCTTAATTTGTTTAACCATATCTTTAATACAGTTATGAAGAACCTTATCGATTAGATTTGCTCGGTAATCTTCTTTTTCTTCATCGCTCATATCTTTTGGAAGATCCATCGATGCAAACTCTTCCATCGTATTCACGCCTGCAAAACCTTGGCTTACAGAGATAAGGGCGTGAAATTGCTCGAAGTTATCAAGAATATTTTGAGCGCTTCCTGGTAGTGAGTCCCACGCTTCGCGCACTGCTTCTTCTGTGACTTCATGAATAGAGACAATCATGTTGTGCAGTGCTTCTGGTACGTCATCAAATTCGATGACTTTACGCAATTCAGGTGAGATGGTGGTTAGATCAACGGTTGTTACTTCGGTGTTTTCTGTGTCAGACATACGGCTATCTCTCTGAATAATGTTCGCCTATCCTAAAAAAGGTAGGATAAAAGTCAATGATAAACTGACTTTTAATAAAAATCCTAAATTTAATGCAGACTTTGTTCAGAAGTTGTCTATTTGATTTCAATTTATGGGCTTAGATGAATATTGTTCTATTATATGTTATACGTCTAAGATAAGTATAAAGTTTATTTTTTGCAGGGAAGACTATGATTCCGATGGATTCTTCAATGAGAATATTACTCGTTGATGACGCGCAGCTTGAAAGGATGCAACTTCAGATTCGTCTTAAGCAGTTGGGGCACGAAGTCGAAACGGCAGCGAGTGGCCAAGAAGCTCTCGATCGCTATCCGAACTTTGAGCCTGAATTAGTGCTTCTCGATATTTCTATGCCCGATATGGATGGATTTGAGGTTGCGGCCAAAATTCGTGAGCGTTACCTTGAGGATTGGATTCCCATCATCTTTTTGAGTAGTCATGATGAACCGGAAATGATCGCGAAAGCGATTCAAGCGGGGGGGGATGATTACTTGGTCAAACCAGTGAACAAAATTGTCCTCCAGTCCAAATTGATTGCGATGCAAAGAATCGCTCACATGCGTCGAGAGCTAAAGCAAGCTAGTGCCCAATTAAAAGAAGCCAACAAGGCGCTTCAACATCAAGCGAATGAAGATGGGTTAACGAAATTATTTAATCGTCGCTATATGGATGATACGCTTTCGGATCTCATTCAATGGCATGGACGGCACCAAATGCCATTTGCATTAATTTTGTTAGATGTCGATCACTTCAAAGCATACAACGATAATTATGGTCATACTCAAGGTGATCAATGCCTTATCGATTTAGCACAATTTTTGGACGTTATGTTCATACGAAGCGGAGAATATGTCGGGCGATATGGCGGTGAAGAGTTCGTCATATTTATTAGTAAATGTGACATTGCTGAGGCGGAAAAACATGCCGCGCGTGTTAACACCGGCGTATTTGATCTCAACCTTAAGCATGAACATTCTATAACAGCGGATAGAGTGACCCTGTCACTTGGTGTGATCAGTGTGATACCATCAGGAGGCGAGCCTATCAATGAATTGTACGAAAGCGCCGATAAATTGCTTTATCAGGCAAAGCGTAAAGGTCGAAATCAATATGTTTTACCTGAGGAGCGAGACTTACACGTTTCTATCCCATAAACTCTTGAGATAACTTGAACATTAACCTTGATCGACATTGTAAAGCGGTATCTATAATATAAGTACCAAGCATTGTGATACAACCACTCTATGAGGTTTTGAGTGCGCTATTTATTCCCAGTGATTTCGCTTTTGGCTGCCTCTTCTCCGGTTCATGCAGACCCTCGATATGCGAGTATTTTTGAAGACAGTTTTGCGGCTGCCATCATACTGACGGACAGCGACGCATTGACGTTGGGCTTTAAAGACTTCGATCCTAATGATTGGCTTAATTTAGATAACGATAATATTGGATCTCAGGACGCGCTCGATCTTAGAAAAAGTATTGGGGTTTCGTCTTTACCTTTCACTTTTGATATTGGTAATAATAATCTCATTGAACAAAGAGCGGTACTCCGGTTTTCTGCTCTTCGTGCTGAGGGTGATGTTGTCGATATCCCCAACGAAGCACCTGATGTTCATAAAGAAACAATTCTTGGTGTGTTCAGTGGCTATGAACAAGAAATACCGTTTGCAAAGCATTGGAGTTTTGAAACGGGTATCGGTGTCCATTTACAATACTATTTTAGTGATTACGACTTCAACTCGACGATCTCTCAGGAAAAACTAAAACCACTTATTGATGGTCAATTAGTGAATACCAGTGCGTGGGCAGCAACAGTCCAACCCAAAGTTGGTTTTGTCTATACCGCGCCACGGGAGTGGGGGCATGTTAAATACAATTCAACGTTCAATTACTTTTCAGGTGTTGGATGGGGACAAGCAAACGATGGTGATGTGGGTTCTCCGGAAGGTTGGTATTGGTCTAACGAAGCTAAGTTTTTTTACGATGTAGCGGATTGGGGGCGTTCAATTCAAACGCTCTACTCGAGTATTAGGCGCGTCGATGTAGGTGGCGACACTGTCGGTCCAGTTGGAGCGGACCATTATTACGAAGGTACTGTTGGGTGGTTGATGACACCACCATTTCACATTCAATTCGTTGATAATATCGGCATCGGTTTAAGTTTAAACTATGGTAGTGCGCTAAAAGGTGGAAGCTTGGTGCTGTTCTTTAACCAGGATTAAATGAAGCCACCTTTAGTGGTCAAATGACAAACCAGTGACATCTAGGGCTAAGACATTACATGAACTCTGTTTCGCCCTAATTCTTTGGCTTTATAGAGTGCGTTATCTGCTTTTTTCAAAGCCTCACCAGGTTTTTTCGTGTTTTTACTATCAGACGCGCCGATACTAACGGTGATATTCACTTTTGACGCATCGCTTCCTTTGCCTCTTTGTTGGGCTCCGGTCTTATGGTTTTTAGGGCGCTGCTTATTATCCCTAATCACCATTTGATAATGTTCAATGTCGTGACGAAGTTCTTCTAAAAAGGGCTTACTTTCCTTGACGGTTTTGCCTTTAAACAAAATAGTGAACTCTTCTCCACCGTAGCGATACACTTTCGCGTTCCCACCGGTTGCGGTCATTTTAGAAGCGACAAGCTTAAGTACATCGTCACCAGTATCATGGCCGTATGTATCGTTAAACTTTTTGAAGTGGTCAACGTCGAGCATCGCGATAGTAAATTTTCGCCCTAAATGTTTCATATCCATCTCTAAGGCGCGGCGGCCAGGAATATTCGTCAACCGATCATTGAATGCCATTTGATGACTGGCGGAAATCACATAGATAATGACTAAAATACCGGCAAGTGAAAATAGAGTGCTCGAAACAAATGGTAAGTGGAAAAATATAAATGTCGTACTAGTCAATAAAATGCAGGTGTAGACAACGGCATCAATTGGACGATTGTAGTTGAGAACGGAAATACCGGTCGTACCGGTAATAGCGATGCAATATAAAATTAACACGATAGGTAATCTTGAGATCTGCGGAAAGGCAAATAACAAGTTCTCTGCAAAGCCGTTAAACCCGCCTGTATAAAAGTGCGTTAATATTAACCAGGTCCACATTAAAAAACTAAGCACAATCGCGGTAAAAAGGTACATACCCTTGTTAAAAATACCGGTATCAGGAAACAAAAAAGTTAAGCAGCATGATACGGGCAATAAAAACGCGACCAACGACAACTCTAATAATGTTGTACCTGTCGAGATAGGGGTTTGTAATCGTATTTGAATAATAGCGTAGGCGACGAGCATGGCCATTGACACCATGGCGATACGCGATTGTTTGAAGCTGTGGCTCAAAGCAAATGCAGTCGCAAACAGGATATAAGGGAGGTTGGTAGAAAAACCAAAATTAGCTTGAGCAGCTTCGATAATATGGTTCATTCCAAATAGAACGCAAATAATTAATACGACAGGAATGAACAGTCGGAACAAGTTGGAACTAGCAACGGATGTCGACATTAATACTACGGCTCGAAACATATTAATTTACAGGAATATGACTTCTAGCATACGGTAATTTGATGATTTGCCAAGTGTTTTGTTACTGATAAATCCAAAAGTATGATGTTTGGCGTCGAATTGTCGAGCAGATAAAAGAGAGCGGCAATAGGGTTTTTGACGATAACAAAGCGATGAGACGAAAGCGATCCGATTTCTATAGGGAATAGGTTGACCCGCATGCTCATAATCGACAACATAGAGTCATCGCTTGTGAACTCAAAGGAACGTAGGAATGGGATTTTTTTCAAAGTTGTTTGGTGGTAAAAAAGACGTGGCAGTTAAAGAGGTTGAGCCCGTAGAGTATAAAGGATTCTTAATATATCAAGAAGCAATCTCTGAGGGAGGACAATATCGCATTGCCGGAAAAATCACCAAACTAATAGGTGAGGAAACTAAGGAACACCGCTTTATACGCTCGGATGTTTTAGGTAATGAATCTGACGCCAATGAACTGATGTTAAAGAAAGCTCAAATGTTCATTGATCAGATGGGTGACAATATTTTTTAGTGTATTTTGTAAAATACACTAAACACTCACAAAATCGTCGTGGTTTGGTTCTGGAAAGACCAGTGATAGTTTCTCGTATAAATTGATGCTGGTCATCCGATTTTAATGAAAATTGTCATAACATGACTTGTCTACCTGAATTCTTGCTGTAAATACTTAAAATGCAACAGGTATGACCTCTAGATACACTTCATAAATGTGGTTTTTTTACTGAAAAAGTTTGTTTTATTTCGATTACATTCCGTTATATGTAATGAATAATTGTCTTTTTCTTACAAAAGGCTTGATGTTATAAAGTTGGTTAGTTAAAAAAGAAGAATCATTCTGCCAATAGTTAAGGAATAGCTATGCAAATTGGTGTGCCAAAAGAAATTCTCGCGGGTGAAACGCGAGTCGCCGCAACGCCGAAGTCGGTTGAGCAGCTACTAAAATTGGGATTTGAAGTCTCAGTTGAAACTCAAGCAGGTTCCCTCGCAAGTTTCGATGACACTGCGTATATCGACGCAGGCGCTAAGATCGTAACGACAGAAGAAGTTTGGAATTCAGAGCTTATTTTTAAGGTCAATGCCCCAACCGATGAAGAGATTACTCTTTTAAATGATGGTGCGAGCTTAATCAGTTTTGTATGGCCAGCTCAAAACCCAGAGTTAATGGAAAAGCTATCGAGCAAGAACATTAACGTGATGGCGATGGATGCCGTTCCTCGTATCTCGCGTGCGCAAGCACTCGACGCACTAAGTTCAATGGCTAACATTGCGGGCTATCGCTCAGTGGTTGAAGCTGCGCACGAATTTGGTCGTTTCTTTACCGGTCAGATTACGGCAGCAGGCAAGGTACCGCCCGCTAAGGTTTTAGTTGCAGGTGCTGGCGTTGCTGGTCTTGCTGCAATCGGTGCTGCCGGAAGCCTTGGGGCTATTGTGCGTTCTTTTGATGTTCGCCCTGAAGTCAAAGAGCAAGTTGAGTCGATGGGGGCTGAATTTCTTGAAGTCGATTTCAAAGAAAACTCTGGCTCAGGTGATGGTTACGCTAAAGAAATGTCTGACGAGTTCAACATTAAAGCCGCTGAGCTTTATGCTGAACAAGCAAAAGACGTTGATATCATCATTACTACCGCATTAATCCCGGGGCGCCCAGCGCCGACATTGATCACCAAAGAAATGGTCGATTCAATGAAAGCCGGTAGCGTGATAGTTGACCTTGCCGCCGCGAATGGCGGTAACTGTGAATACAGTGTTGCTGACCAAGTTATCACGACACCTAATGGTGTGAAAGTGATTGGTTACACAGACATGGTGGGGCGTCTTCCGACTCAATCATCGCAGCTTTATGCAACCAACATTGTCAACTTAATCAAGCTATTGAGCAAAGAGAAAGATGGCAATATCAATATTGACTTCGATGACGTAGTGCTGCGTGGCGTCACTGTGGTTAAGGAAGGTGAAGTTACTTGGCCTGCGCCTCCGATTCAAGTTTCAGCGCAACCAGCAGCAGCAAAAGCGGCGCCGGTAAAACCCGCTGAGAAAATTGAAGAGCCGACATCACCGGTTAAAAAGTTGGTAGGTTTAGCGGCTGGTTTAGGCGCGTTTGCCTGGATTGCTTCCGTCGCACCTGCTGCATTTTTGTCACATTTTACGGTGTTTGTATTGGCATGTGTGGTTGGTTACTACGTGGTTTGGAATGTGTCACACGCACTGCATACGCCACTTATGTCCGTCACTAATGCGATCTCAGGCATTATCGTTGTTGGCGCTCTACTTCAAATTGGTCAGGGTAATAGTGCAGTGACCGTACTGTCATTTATTGCAGTATTGATTGCAAGCATCAACATATTTGGTGGTTTTACCGTCACCAAACGTATGCTTGAAATGTTCCGTAAAGACAAATAGGAGGCGACATGTCTGCAGGATTAGTACAAGCCGCTTATATTGTCGCGGCGTTATTTTTTATCATGAGTTTAGCTGGCCTGTCTAAGCAGGAGTCTGCTCGTTCAGGTAACTATTACGGCATTACTGGTATGGCAATCGCTCTTATCGCGACGATTTTCAGCCCAGACGCTCAAGGCTTTGTTTGGGTTATCATCGCGATGGTGATTGGTGGTTCAATCGGTGTTTTCTACGCTAAAAAGGTAGAAATGACAGAAATGCCTGAGCTGGTTGCAATTCTTCATAGCTTCGTAGGCCTTGCGGCGGTTTTAGTTGGTTACAACAGCTATTTAGCACCACCGGAAGCCATTTCAGCTATCCCGTCTGAAATTCACGCTGAGCATGTCATCCATTTAGTTGAAGTATTTTTAGGTGTGTTCATTGGTGCGGTCACGTTTACTGGCTCAATTGTTGCGTTCTGTAAGCTACGTGGTGTGATTTCTTCTTCACCATTGAGTATTCCGCATAAGCATAAATGGAATCTTGCGGCGATCGTGGTTTCAACACTACTCATGATTTACTTTGTGAAAGCAGATGGCAGCATGTTTGCGTTGATCTTGATGACGTTCATCGCATTTGCGTTTGGTTACCACCTTGTGGCATCCATTGGCGGTGCTGATATGCCAGTCGTTGTTTCAATGCTTAACTCATATTCAGGTTGGGCGGCAGCGGCAGCTGGCTTCATGCTTGCGAACGATCTCTTGATTGTTACTGGTGCATTAGTCGGCTCATCTGGTGCAATTCTGTCTTATATTATGTGTAAGGCAATGAATCGCTCGTTTATTAGTGTTATTGCCGGTGGCTTTGGTCAAACAGTGGTTATTTCTGAAGATCAGGAATACGGTGAACACCGTGAAACGACCGCGGAAGATGTGGCTGAAATGCTGAAAGACAGCAAGTCCGTTATTATTACTCCAGGGTACGGTATGGCGGTCGCGCAAGCACAATATCCGGTTCATGAAATCACAGAGAAACTTCGCGCTCAAGGTATCAATGTTCGCTTTGGTATCCACCCAGTCGCGGGGCGTTTACCTGGGCACATGAACGTGTTGCTTGCTGAGGCCAAAGTGCCATACGACATCGTACTCGAAATGGACGAACTCAATGACGACTTCGCTGAAACTGATACTGTTTTGGTTATAGGCGCTAATGATACGGTTAACCCAGCCGCGTTAGAAGATCCAAATAGTCCAATTGCGGGAATGCCAGTACTAGAAGTTTGGCATGCTAAGAATGTGATTGTATTTAAGCGTTCAATGAATACCGGTTATGCTGGGGTTCAAAATCCACTCTTCTTTAAAGAAAACACATCAATGTTATTTGGTGATGCTAAAGAAAGTGTCGATGCTATTTCGAAAGCACTCTAATTAGTCAATTAGATTCAGAAGCCAGCGCTAAGCTGGCTTTTTTTTGCGCTATTTACCGGAAAAGACAGTATTTACAGAATATTTACGTGCACTTGGCTTGCTTCTTACCGATAATATGTACAACTCTGTTGCAATCTCAATACTTAGAGACACGATCAGCCCTTGAATAAACTAAGTCATACATTATTTCTAGCAATCACTTTGTCGCTAAGCGGTTTTGCAAGCGCTGAATCCTTGCCTGAGCGCATCGATAAATTCGTCACCTTTTTCAATTATGAACAAGCTAGTGCGTCTTACGATATTCGAGTGATCCAAGCAGACTACCCAACACAATTGTTAACGCCGTTGTCAATGCTCCCTCAAACGAGTAAGTATCCATTAAAGTCAATACAACAACTTTATCGCTTAGCCGATCAATGTAGTGGAAAGCTACCGTTGAGCCCCTTGATTACGGAACCGTTAGTCTTTACCCGAGCAATGTGTGGTGGCAGAAAACTATCGACTAAATGGTTTGCTCGAAGTGGTTTAATCCATCCAGGAGGAGGGACTTACGCGGCGAGATACCTAACGAAATATCCTGAAAAGAAAGAAGAGTTAAAGAAGTTCATGCACATCAATGAGCGTGAGCTGTCGCCGCCTAAATCGTTGCTTGGCCGTTTGCAAGTGATGGATGAGCAAACGGTTATTTCGTTGATTCGCGGATCATCAATGTTTGTGGAAAATGACGAGCTTTGGTTACGCAGGGGAGATGTCTATTATCTATTCGAACCCAGTGTGTGGAAAGCGAACATTAAAGAAGCCGGGTTGAATTATAAGCTAGCATCACAAACGACGACGTGTTTTGTTCAACGAGGTAACCTATGTTGGGAGGTTGAAGACCATTCTGATGTATTAAGAATTAGTATGATCGTTTTGATCATTGCTAATATACTGTTAGTACTTGGCTGGGCAATCTATCGTTGGAATACGAAACGTGAAGAAATGCGAAGCCGCATGTTGGTGCTTCAAATACTCACTCACGAATTAAGAACGCCGATTGCCAGTTTATCACTTACGGTTGAAGGCTTTCGTCGAGAGTTTGAACGCTTGCCAGAAACTGTCTATGATGAGTTTAGGCGCTTATGCGAAGATACACGACGCCTTAGACAATTAGCAGAAGCGAGCAAAGATTATTTGCAGTCTGATAATAAACCACTTGCAACAGAGTGGTTACCGTCGGTAAAAGATTGGTTAAGTTTCAAAGCTGAAGAAGAGTTTGAAGTTGACGTCAATCTGACTATTAATGAAGACATCGCTGCTAAGATCAATATATATTGGTTAGGTACATGTATTGATAACCTACTTCGCAATGCCATTAAATATGGTGTGGCACCAGTAACGTTAAATGTAATTACTTCCTCAAATTCGTTACGAATTGAAGTAATCGATAATGGTCCTTTGTCGGCAAGCGATTGGCGCGAACTGAGAAAACCATTTGTAAGTAAGGCTGGGCTTGGACTTGGGCTTACGATTGTAGAATCTATGGTTGGACGCATGGGTGGGAAAATGTCCCTCGCCGGACCGCCAACAACATTTATATTGGAGATACCCTGTGAAACAGACACTGCTACTTGTTGAAGATGACAAGAATCTAGCTGACGGCCTTTTAGTAAGCTTAGAGTTAGCCGGGTATAACTGCTTGCATGCAGAACTTATCTCCCAAGTTGAACAATATTGGGCAGAAGCCGATTTAGTGATACTTGATCGTCAATTGCCTGATGGTGACTCGGTGCAACACTTGCCAGGTTGGAAGCAAATAAAAGACGTTCCCGTTATTCTAGTTACCGCGCTGGTAACCGTTAAAGATAAGGTGACGGGCCTTGATGCCGGTGCTAATGATTATCTGACAAAGCCATTTGCTGAAGCGGAGCTGTTTGCTCGCGTTCGTGCTCAGCTTCGTGCGCCAGAATCTGATATTGAAGAGACAAATAAAGTCGTTACAGAGAGTCTGATTATAGACAAACTAACACGCGAGGTTGATTACAAAGGCGAGCTAATTACCTTAACTCGTACAGAGTTTGACTTATTACAGTTTTTAGCAAGTAACCTCGGACGTGTCTTCACTCGAGATGAACTACTTGACCATGTTTGGGGATACAATCATTTTCCTACAACACGAACTGTGGATACACACGTATTGCAATTACGCCAAAAACTTCCAGGACTGGAAATAGAAACACTGCGTGGTGTTGGCTATAAAATGAAAGGCTAATGTCAAAACAATCACTGCTCCTTATTGCTTCATTACTCACGGCATCAACCCAGGTTGGTGCCGAGTGGTTTGAATCTAATACCCCGATATCTCAGGCTCACCGACACTTATTAACGAATGATCAAGAGTCGATGTTTCAGTCATTAGTTGAAATCTGGCAACAACAGCCGTCGAAAACGATCAAAAGTCATATCAATCGACTTTTCTTGCAATCCTTAGAAGTGGACTGCGGGAAAGGCTATGTATCCCAACCGTTGCCGGAATGGTTAAAGTCCGTCGTGGTCAAGCAACAGTCGATACAAAGCCCAGGCCGTGACACTTTTCAAGCCGACGTCGAAATAGAGTCAGATACCGAAATCGCCAATATCACTTTAAAAAAGTGGGTTGACCGTAATGTGTCGAGTGACAGCGAGTTTTACAATCAAAATATTGGTGACCCTGTCACTAAATCGAAGCATTTTGGAAAACGCTACAACCTCGCGTCGCCAATAGAAGTGGGTTTGTACCGGCTTGAAATAAAGAGAGCCGATGGTGAAGTATGGAGCCAGTGGTTAATCTTTACCGATCAAGCTCTGAAACAAACGGTGCGGTGGTCTGCAAAAGATGAATGGAAAATAGAAAAAAAGGCATTGCTTAACCCTTACTGCCCATTACCTAAGCTCGAAGTAGGGCTTTACGACTATATTGATGGCAAATACACGCAAGTATGGGCCAAAGAATACGAATCGGATTATCCATCCACGCTTGAAGCAAAAAATGTCGTACCCGATCGATATGTCCTCGCCATATCTATGACCCAGAGCCGTTGGCAGGGCCCCATCTTGTTTGAACGCTCACAAATTATTAGTAAGACGTTTGATGTGTCGGCTGATGATTAACCTCATAAAGTGACACATAATTACTAAAGTTAATTCAATTGTTGCCGTTAATGTACCCATAAAGGATTAACGGCACTTTTCAAATGAACACCAGAATTAAAACGCTTACCGCACTCACTATATTGTCTTCTTCTAGCGTCGTCGCATCATCACTAGCGATTGATGCTCGAGGTGATGCAATGGGTGGTGTTGGTGTTGTATCAGCATCCTATTTAACCGCACCCTTCTATAACCCCGCCTTAGTGGCGATTTATCGAAGAAATGATGATGCGGGTATGCTCGTCCCTAGTTTAGGCGTGAGTTATAACGATGAAGATCAAATGCTCGACAAAATTGACGACGTGATTAACTCACCGTCAGCCGCATCTCTTGATGCGCTTAATGGGACCCAGGCGAAAGTCGATTTTGGTGGTGCGGTTGCATTTGGCATCCCAAATAGATACTTAGCTGCCAATATTTTTGGTAAAGCGTATGTAGAAAATGTCGCGACACCAGATATTGATCAAACAGGGTCGAGTGATGCTGACAGAGCAAACAAATCGGCAGTGAAAACGGCTTCTGTAGCAATAACAGAGGTTGGAATATCACTTGCTAAATACCAGACACTCTTCGGTCAGCATTTTTCATTCGGCGTTTCGCCGAAACTTCAGCGTGTATACACCTATACTTCCGTTAGTTCGCTGAATGATTTTCAACTCAACAATATTCGTGAAAATTCACAAGGTGAGACTTCTCTAAACTTAGATGCCGGTGCTCTATGGTTCAATGGGCCATTTAGAGCTGGTATATCGGCAAAGAACATGTTGTCGAAAAATATTAAAACGCAAAGTGGCACTGTTAATGTCGGAGGACGAGATATTGATTATGGTTACGAATATCAATTATCGCCTTTATATACGGTCGGCGCTGGCTTTGTGGCTGATTACTTTCAATTCTCTGTCGACTATGACTTAAATGAAGAAAAGAAGTTCACCCAGTTCGATGACAATGTCCAAATGTTGCGCGCGGGAATTGAGATTGACCTCGTCAGACAAATTCAACTGAGGGGAGGGTACATGAAAAATATGGCTCGCGATTCAGAGGGTACCCTGACTGCAGGTATAGGCTTGAGTCCGTTAAACATACTTGAAATCGATATAGCTGCAAGTTACACATCGCCACAAGCTATGGGGGCTTCTATTAACTTTCTGACGACTTACTAGCGTCGATAGCGCTTGCCTCTAGAAAATTATCGTTTATAGTCCTCCTTTACGAATGATACCCTCATCGTCGGGAGGACTTTATGTTTGACGATTTACCAACACTGTCCCATCAAGAGCAACAAGCTGCCGTAGAGCGCATTCAAGAGTTAATGCAGCAAGGCATGAGCACTGGACAGGCAATTAAAATCATTGCCGATCAAATTAGAAAAGACAAAGCTGAGTCATCAGAAAACAAATCTTAAACTTTGTCTAATTCTCGAATCACGTAACGCCCTCATTAGAGGGCTTTTTTTTTGCCTTAGATAAGCGTTACGTCATACTTTCCCCCCAACGTACGGCGCAGTGTTTTATGCTGCCAGTGCAAGAGTGAATGTTTGAATGTGTAATTAAATTACACATTCAAAATCAACAAGAAATGGCGTAGCATAATATGCTGCGCCATTTCTTGACGGGGTCACAGCAGTAGTAAGTCTTTACTTGCTTGATGAAACAATCGCAAAAATTGGCCATGTAATAAGCCGTAAAAGTTATTAGAATCTCAATAAAATGGGTAGCTGAAGTGGGATAGAAAAACCGCGATTACTTTTCAACATTACTACGGTGATTAGCGCTGAAGACTAGAAGCAAGCTGAGAACATCGTGTGTGACCGTGTAACTTAATTTGCATCTAAAGCACTATAACTTAGATTATTGACCTGGTTAACGCGCTTCTTTCAATAGAATTCATCATAAAGTGTCACCTAAACTTACTCGCTGTGGTGCCGTTCAATTAACGTAACAGCGCCGTTGTCTGTTTCCGGTCTGCGTTTAGTTTTTTTCATTCGGGTGATGGGTTCGACGTGCTAGTTCATTACGTATCTCGCATTAACCGCCTGATGCCTGAAATTTTGCTGCGTCCGCTTTCCAAGACCAAGCCAAATCCTTAAGCTAAATGAAGCAAGATAATGATCGCTGGTTCTTCTTTAAGGTGTGAATGATGGCGAGCGTAGCGACTTATTCAAATAAAGCATGTCTTCCTATGGTAATAATCTCATTTTTTAAACCGCGTAACTTTCATCAAGCCTTTACTCTCTGTGATTACTACGCAAGATATAGTGTCACGTTTGGAGGGTGACAAACGTTTAGTAGTGACGGCATGAAACTTATATGATTCCCAGACTTATGTTGGCCAATCGCAGAGTGACGACAATATGCATAAAACCCTAACCGTTTTGGATAGCGTATTTTTGAAGTCGACCCTAAACCAGTTTGGTTAAAGTTAGATAAGGTTGGCGCTTACGAGTAACTTCTCAATTGCTGCGTAACAAACGAGCTAAAAACGAGATCACGAGCTGGAGACGAAGGCTCGAAAGGGCTCGGTTTGTCATAAGGCGTAACGCTAAAAATGTATTGACCGATAAAGCAGTGCTATACGCGTGCACAAGGTGTTATCGGTCTTACCAAGTACGGGTTCATCACAAAATAGGAGTGGACTGTATAAATAAACAGTGATGATGATGAGATAAGAGTGAATATAAAACCAGATGCACATTAAATGGGTGTAAACAAAACGATTCGAAAACATATCAGGTCTTAGCTTTGCTAATCTTGAGCGTATCAACCAACTCAACAATGACCGTAAAGTATCGAAGGGGTGTTGAATGGCACGTAAGAACCCAATAAAAGAGTATGTTCACCGTCATATGACCGATTGTAATCTCATAGTATTGTGTGACACCCGTATTTTATTTGAGGGACATCCAGCAAAGCATAAACGGTATGCGGGCAGGATCTGTGACTATAGACCACAAGTATGGACACGATACCATTCAATAAAGTTATCGAACCGAATATACTCACAAACTAACGCACTATAACTTATGTATTTATTACAATAATTCTTATCCATTCATTTACACGCTAACAAAACAACGGACACCATTAAATGATTAGTCTCTTAAACACTAAAAGCCTAGTAGACAAACACCGATTACCAGGCTGGTTATGATGATTCCAATTCCTTGGACTGAATTAACGGCTAGTCGGTGTAATCAGAACCGCGCCAACGCATGCCATTAGATAAACATCCCAAGCTTTTACTATACGAAGCTTTTTTTGAATTGGTCGCTACTGTGCCGTAAATCAATGCCGACCGGAAGTCCGTTAACGTGAAAAAACTCATCGTCTTGACGACCAGAATATAAGTCACGTGAGTAGAGCATTTTGAATGACTCATAAAACATGAAGTGCCAGAGAGGCGAAATTATTTGTTCGTCTAATTCGCGGCTGTTGCTGTTAGAGGTGTAATAAGCCGAACGCTGTAATGATGAAAGCAAGCTGTTCGGATTGTATGAAGAGTTAAAACGGATGTTATTATGTCTCAGCAGAATAAATTAATAACTGAGACAGTTTTAAGAGTGAATGCCTAAATGTTAAATTTGGATACCATACTACGCATTATGTATATTATGTTAAATAAGCTACTCGTATAACGTTGTAAATCCCTTGTTTCCGCTCCCTTTTCAGTTTTGTCGCTGTTGCGAGTCGATTATTTAACAATAACGCTATTTACCATAAAATAGCTAATAATCACTTTCTTAATAATATTAAGAAAGTGATTATTACATAAGAACCATATACGGTTCTTGGTAACCCACGATCGATTCTACTCGATGTTGCTTTGTTACCCGCCAGACAGTTTTACTGTGTATCCTTTCTTTTCTAGCGCCGCTTTGATTTTATCTCGGGCGTCGCCTTGAATTTCAATGGTTCCATCTTTTACTGAACCACCGCAACCGCATACTTTTTTAAGCTCAGCCGCCAACAGCTTCATAGGAGCATCGTCTAAGTCTAATCCGGTAATAACGGAAACACCTTTACCTTTGCGCCCCTTGGTTTGTTTTTGAATCCTAACAATGCCGTCGCCTTTTTCGCGTTGAGGTTCCGGTTTGTCTTCTTTGATGCGGCCAGTTTCTGTTGAATATACGAGTGTCATGTTATTTCTTTATTTGCTCTGCTTTTTTCTTTGCGATTAGGTAAGCTTCTATGTGTTTTTGAATTGCCAGCTTACCCCCTTTGATGAGTTTACCATTAAACATACAGTACCATGCGTTAATTTCGCCGGTGTCATTTTTGATGGTGTACCCTTGGAAAACTTCTTGTGAGCCAGGCTTATCTGCTCGTTGTGATGACGCGGCGAGTTGTGACGGGTCGATAATTGAAGCCGTATCACACCACCAATCGACACTCTTTTTTATTGCTGAAAGACTACCTTTCAACTCTCGATTTTTAATTGATACTTTCCAAACTTGGTTTTCTGTACCGACTGACTTAAGGGTGAATCCCCGATAACTTGCTAAAGCCATAAAGATGCATCTCTTTTTTATAATTGCTACACTTGATATTACCTTCGTATGGTATCAGTTATTTTTTACCAATCAATTGAGTTATAGTGCATTAAGATGAAAAAAGACATCCCCTTGATCACAGAAAAGCATCAAGTTAATAAATTTAAATCATTTTTGGTCGACTCTATAACAGCGGCACAATTTGATGAGTTAACCACTGGTTATTACTCAAAAAGTTCGCTACTTGCTCTTTCAAAAGATTGGCGTTTGTTCAACGAATTCTGTCGCTTAAACGGAGTTAGTAGCATCCCCGCTTCCGTCACAGCAGTACGTCGATTCCTAGACAAAGAAAGAACCTCACGAAAATACTCAACTTTAAAACGCTACACTGTCACTATTGGTGTCGTGCATACTGTACTTCAACTGAAAGACCCTACGAAAAACCGTGAAGTCGGTTTGTTATTGGGAGCGATTCGAACGGCTGGTGCCGATAAAGTAAAAACGACTAACGCATTTACAGAGATTCATCTAGCTCAACTAGATAAGCTATTAGCGAACTCGACTGAACCGAAAGACTTACGGGATTTAGCGATTTATTACGTTATGTTTGAATGTGCAATGAAACGAAGGGACTTGCGCAATCTCAACCTTGACCATATTGAACTCTTAAATCAGTCCATCAATATCTTAATCGAAAGTACACGTTACGTATTGAGCGGTGAAGCCAGTGCTGCACTTGGCGAATGGATGAAACATAATCCCTACACAACGCTTTTTACTTCGATAGACCGACACGGAAACATCAATAATGGCCTGTTGGATGATTCATCCATTTATCGGATACTTAGGCGCGCAAGTGAACTGCTTCACCTTCCCGATAATCTGCGTTTTTCATCACAATCTGGACGTGTCGGTGCGGTAAAAAAACTGTGGAGCGAAGGATACAAAGTTAGAGAAATACAAGAATTTGGTCGATGGGCCAGTCCTGCGATGCCATTGCAATACACCGGCAAGACTGAGCTATCTGACGTCGAAAAAAGTAAGTTTAAACCGTCTAAGGATTACGACTAACGTTATGAGCGCTCGATGCAATCAATGATGAAGTCTGCGAAATTTACACCGGAATGCTCAACCATTTTAGGAAACATCGATATTGGTGTCATCCCTGGAAAAGTATTCACTTCATTTAGATAGATTTCGTTATCTTCGGTGAGGAAAAAGTCGATTCTTGATAGATGACGTAGTTTCATCTGTTTAAATACCTTCTCCGAATACTGTTTAATTAGTACTTGTTGCTCGGCCGTTAGATTACTTGCTTCTACGCAGGTGGTCGAGTGACTCTTAGCGCTATATTTTTCGTCGTACGAGTAAAACGCACCATCAGGTGCAGTCACCTCGCCTGGCAAGGTAATGTGTAATTCACCTTGATACTCATAGGCTGCCACCTCAAGCTCACGCGGTTTGACGGCTTTTTCAATCACGACTTGATCAGAATAACCAAACGCAGCGTCTAAGCTGGATGACAACTCGCTTTTTTCTGTGACGTTGTAACATCCAACTGAGGACCCCTGCTTCGCAGCTTTCACGAAGACTTTTCCCCACTGTTCAAACGCATCATGAGCTTCGCGATGTGCCGCACTATCATTAGTGGTTAAAAATAAGTAAGGTGTGTTGGGAATAGAAAGTGTGTCATACCAAAGCTTAGAGGTGATTTTATTGAAACTATTGCCGCTAGCTTCAGGATTGCAACCAAAATAAGGAATCCCCGCAATCTCTAAAAGAGATTGAATATCACCAGTTTCTCCAGGAAAGCCATGAATACACGGAACAACATAATCAATCGTGAGATCGTGTTGGTCACTCACAAGTGCCTTCTTATTCACATCTAAAGAAACAAGATGTCCATCACTGCATTTCCATCCGTCTGAAGTAATTTCAACACGTATAACGTCAAAACGAGGATTGGTCTTTAGCTGCATTTCAAGGAAATCAGCGGATAAGAGTGACACTTCATGCTCGGTTGAGCCGCCACCACATAATAGAAGAATATTCATTTTTGACATCGTACATCTGTCCTTGGTTCGTTTGTCATGAATGATAAACCATAGCAACTTAATAATCTGTTCTAAAAGTGTTAAATAACCCGAATAGGTTGCTGTATGAGTATTTTACATACAAAAATGCATCCATATAGCATCACGTTAGCGAGCGTATCTGAATGCATTTTCTTTTAATCGAGATGGTTAGTTTAACTTACTCAATGTTGGGTAATCTGACTTCTTAATCTTATCGATACTTTTGACAAACGGTTTTAGTGCTTGGAACTCTTTTGGTAGTGTCGCAATTGCCGACTGTGCTTTACTTCGAGTTGCATAGTCACCGTAGAGAACAGAGTACCATTTGGTGCCATTTACAATCTTATAATTCTCCCAAACAGGCTGGCCGTTTTTAGGTAGCTTGTTGGAAAACAGCGCCACCTTTTCTTTTGTTCCAACCGCAGCCACTTGAATCGTGAAGCCATATCGGAAATCTTGATCGGCTTGCTTTTTGGAAGGCGGTACAATTTTAACTACATTTTTGTCAGCAGCGGTCGCTTTCGCCGGTTGCGCTTGTGTTTTAGTTACAACAGCTTGCGGCTCGGATTGCTGTTGTGGGGAGCTTTTAACTATTTCAGTTTTAGTCGTTTCTTTCGTTGCATTTGATGTTGAAGCAACCGCAACTGGCGTAACTGCTGTGGCCTCTACCGATGGCGTATAGTCTTCTTTATAGCTCTCGGATGTCACTTCACTTACATACTCACCTGATGAGCAGGCGGCTAATAATACGGTGATACTGACGATGATAGTTTTTTTCATAGCTTTACTGCCCAAATATCGATTTTTCTAAATCATGCCGACTGAAATTATTTGATTCAACGATTCCGCATGTCAGCTGTCCATTGCTGTGACATGTTACACATTATTCGAGACACAGCAATATGTTATCTCGAAATTTGAACAATCAAATTCCGGCGACGCTCGTGCTACGCTACTATGTAGCAATAAAAGGTAAGCACACGACTTAGGTAACACATCGACGACTAGATGATGCTGTTTTTAGGCGAATGCTTTCATTGTTCCCGTTACTGACATGCAAGGATGAACTATGTCACTCGATGTACTCTTTAAACCAAAATCAATTGCAGTAATCGGAGCATCTATTAAGCCGCAGCGTGCTGGCGGTGTGGTCATTAAAAATCTATTACTTGGTAGTTTTGAGGGTACGATTTTACCTGTTCACCCAAAGTATAAGTCGGTCAACGGTATTCTTTGCTATCGAAGCGTCAGCGAGTTGCCATTTGCTCCGGATATTGCGATTCTCTGCACCCAAGGCTCTCGCAATATAGAGCTATTCAACGAACTATCTATTATCGGGGTTAAAGCCGTTATTGTTATGGCTTCCGATATGACCCTCGTTGATCACACCAATCCAGATGCGCTCACGATCGAGCAACAATGCATTAATATTGCAAAGAATTCAGGCATGCGAGTACTGGGGTCAAATAGTCTCGGCCTGTTATTACCTTGGCAAAACTTCAATGCGTCGTTCTCACCGGTCAACTGTAAACGCGGCAAGCTTGCGTTTATTTCTCAGTCCTCCTCAGTTTGTACCACGATTTTGGATTGGGCTAACGATAAGAACATTGGCTTTTCTGCGTTTATTTCGCTTGGCAATGGCGCTGATATTGATTTCGACGACTTACTTGATTATTTAGCTCGCGATAGTAAAACAGAGTCTATCCTGCTGTATGTGGATTCAATTCGAGATGCAAGGCGCTTTATGTCTGCGGCACGTGCTACCTCACGTAATCGACGCATATTAGTATTAAAAGCCGGACGTTCTAAAACCGTCACAAAAGCCGATCAACCCCCCACTAAATTATCATTTGATATTGTTTATGATTCAGCAATTCAACGTGCCGGCATGTTACGAGTTAACAATACACACGAGTTGTTTGCAGCAGTAGAAACGCTAACACACTCCGTTCCGTTAAGGGGAGAACGATTAGCCATTATTACCAACGGTATGGGACCGGCGCTCATGGCACTTGATACCTTGTCCGACCGAGGTGGTAAACTCGCCGAACTGTCTAGTCAGACTATCGACAGTCTGACTGAAATCCTTCCTGCGACCTGGTCTCGATCCAACCCGATAGACCTTGTTGGCGACGCGACTGCACAGAGATATAAAGAAGCCATCAATCGAGTGCTTGATAGTAGCGATATTGACGCTATTTTGATTATGCATAGCCCTTCTGCCGTTTCCAACTCCAAAGAAACGGCACAAATTGTGATCGACACCATCAAACAACATACGAAAGCAAAGCGTTTTAACATCTTGACCAATTGGTCTGGCGAAGCAACCGCAAAACAAGCGAGGCTGTTATTTACTGACAATGGTATTCCCACCTATCGAACGCCAGAAAGTGCCGTCACTGCATTTATGCACCTTGTTGATTATAGGCGCAACCAATGGCAACTGATGGAAACCCCCACTACAACCGACTCGTACACATCATTGCAACTCACTCAAGCGCATGACTGGTTGTCCAAACATGCGACAATCGAACAAACTGAACAAGCTGAACAAGCTGAACACAATATTACTTGGCTGGAATCACATTTGTGTGAACAGCTTTTCACGTTATTTGAATTACCAGTTCTCAAAACATGGCTTGCACATGACCCAAGTGAAGCCATTCATTTAGCCGAACAGATTGGCTATCCAGTCGCATTAAAACTCCGCTCTCCTGATATTCAACATAAATCTGATATTCACGGGGTAATGCTCAATCTCCGTGACGTAAATGAGGTATCCAATGCCGCTCAGTCTATATTGGACAGAACAAAGCTGTCATACCCAGAAGCGCGGATTGAAGGGCTCACCGTCCAGAAAATGGCACGAGTGACCGGCGGGCAAGAAATAAGAATTAAAGCGATTACCGACCCAACATTCGGCCCGGTCATATTTATTGGACAAGGTGGTTCCGATTGGAACCTAAGTAAAGAGGCCGTAACCGCACTTCCACCATTGAACACGGCATTAGCGCGCTACTTAATCATCGGCGCTATCAATAATGGTACTTTGCGTTTCCATAAGTCGCCCAACCCTGTCAATTTGGCGAAGTTAGCTGAATTTATCGTTAAAGTATCGCAAATAATTGTGGCCTGTCCTGAGATCTATGAACTCGATATTCACCCGTTACTACTTAACGGTGATGACCTGACCATTCTTGATGCTTCCATTGCAATTAAACCATTTGACGGTGACCCTCAAGCGCGCTTAGCTATTCGCCCTTATCCAACGGAGATGGAAACATCGATCACCCTCAAGGATCAATCTCAAATATTAATTCGCCCTATCAAACCTGAAGACGAACCACTTCACGCCGACTTCATCAACAACGTTACCAAAGAAGACCTCTATAAGCGTTTTTTTTCTGATGTCGGCGAGTTCAACCATGAAGCTCTAGCGAACTTAACTCAAATAGATTATGACCGAGAAATGGCGTTTGTCGCGGTTGATATCGCACACGCTCCTGCAAGGATTATTGGTGTATCAAGGGTGCTAGTGAACCCAGATAATTCAGATGCTGAGTTCGCAATATTAATTCGCTCTGACCTGAAAGGTGTAGGGTTAGGACGTGTTTTAATGCAGAAAATTATTGATTACTGCCAAGCAAAAGGCACAGTAAAGATCTCGGGAATGACAATGCCAACCAATCGAGGGATGTTAACGCTGGCACAAAAATTAGGGTTTGAACTCGACGTTCAATTTGAAGATGGTGTGGCGGATATGGTGTTGAGATTGCAGTGATATAGCCAAGAATCGCGGCATAAAAGCAGGCGCAATCTTGTGGTCATATCAAGTTCCCCATAATTTTGTGACAACGTGACAAATTTATGGGGTTCTAACTAATTACGAAGAATTAACGTAATACCCAGTTCTTCGTTAAATGTTTGATACACCATGACTTAGCTTCTCCAATTTTATTGCGTTTCCACGCTAACACAATATTAATCTCGGCATGGTCCGTATCTTCAATCGGGAGAAGCTTGCCAGCTTTGATTAACGGTTCAGCCACTTGCTTAGGTAAGGTGCCGATGCCTAAACCACACACCAAAGCCTCCACTTTAGCTTCTAAATTTGAAACCGTCAGTCTTGGCTGCTTTTCCAAAATGTTGACACTTAATGCTGGCTGCTCTCTTGCCGTGTCGGCGATGGCGATCACCCGATACTTTTCTCGCGCGCTGCTGTCAAACGTGCCACTTCGTTTATGGACATAATGCTCCGCTGCCGCTACCCATACCATACTCATGGTGCCAAGCACTTGTGTTTTTACACCCTGCGGTGTCACCTCAGGCTGTGGACAAACAAGTAAGTCACTGCGCTCATCATTCAAGGACTCCCAGCAACCCGCAAGCACTTCTTCTTCAAGCTTGATTCTGGTTTTACTAACCGAGCCAAGCTTATCGACCAATTCAAAAAAGTTGGCCACAGGGATGATGCTGTCGTAGGCGATAGTCAAATCGAGTTCCCACCCGTTAGCAATCAGACGCGCTTCATGAACCATGGATTCCGTCACCTGTAGTATGGCCCGTCCTCTATCTAAAATCAGTTTGCCAGCCTCAGTGAGCACAGCCTTATGCCCAGAGCGGTCAAAAATCATAATATCCAAATCTTGTTCAAGCTTTTGGATTTGATAGCTCAGGGAGGACGTTGCCCTATCCAATTCGACAGCTGCTGCGGAAAATGACCCTCTACGATCAATCGCATCAAGAATATGTAGTGCTTCTAATGTGATGGAATTTTGCACCTAGCGTCCTTATTACTCGTACAGGTAAGTAACTAATACTAAACGCATTACAACAAAAAAGCGACTTCACAATGGAAGTCGCTTAAGGACTAATAATCTGACTAGAACGTGTATTGTGCGTTTAGTCGAACGGAACGACCTGGTTGATAAACCTGGGACCACGCCGTTTGGTAGTTTTCGTCAAAGGCATTGATAAGAGAAAGGTCCACTTTTAACCCTTCTAAATTACTGGTTGGTTCCCATGAAGCATAGAAATCAAACAATTGATACGAATCATATGGACCTTCTGTGTAACCATCTGGAACGCGGTTTTGGCCATTGACGAATGTCGCCCGTGTACCAATTTTCGTATCGATGTTCCAGAACCCATATTGTAGGTGTGCTACCCACTTATCTGCCGGGATGTTCGTGATCCATTCATCGGTATCGGTGTCTTTGCCACGTGTTTGTCCGTAAGACAGTCCTAACAACATTTGCTGCCAACGATAGTCCGCCGCTACTTCGTAGCCGGTTAACTCAGCATTGTCGATATTACTAGAGCTACTAGTACCAGCACAACCTACCATCGAGCCGCCAGTACAACTATCTGCTGCCGTCATATCTACATCTAGGTTAATGAAATCTTTTACTTTATTTTGAAATGCTGCGGCGGTAATAGAAAGCGCATCATCACCAATGACATTCTCAAAATCAAATTGCCCTTTTAGCTCCACGTTGTGCGACTTCTCAGGGTTCAGTTCTGGGTTTGGCACAAATACGTTACTTGGGCCGCCTGGATAATAAGCAAAGTGAGTACCACTCATGTAGAGCTCTGACGTATCTGGCGCTCGGAACGCCTCGTCGTAACGAATCGACCATGCCATCCATTGTTGAGCTTGCCACAAAAGACCTACAGATGGTGACCATGACGATTGGTTGTTATCATCGTAGCCCTTCGCTTTTGACGTAAATGAATCGTAACGTACGCCTACATCAGCCGTCAGGGTTTCAAATAGCGCGTAGTTAATATAGCCAAACGCACCGATGGCAGAGGTTTGTGCATCTTCAGGCAATTCAGGTCGACCAGATACAGATGTTGCTCGGCTCGCATCTAATTCATCTAAGTAACCATCTACACCAGTAAATAACTTCAATTTTCCAGATTCAGACTGGTTAGTAATGTTAAAGCCCGTCGTATTAAGCTGGGAGATGTCCTCACCTGCTACCGATGGATCAACTTCAGTAATTTTAGTGTCATTACGGTAAATTGACGCTTCTAAATTCACCCACGGATTCGCTGGGTTAAAGTTATAGTTAACGCCGTAAGATTGATCGGTAGTTTGACGACTGATCAGCAAGTCAGGGTCATTGAGTTGTCCACTTGAATCGCCAACAACAGGTGGTCGCCCATCCAAGTCCGCATACCGTAAATTAAACCCTAGTTTATGAGCTTGATTTATCTGCCAATTAAATTTTGCCAACCCTGTTTTGTTCGTCGCTTCAGTACCATATAACGTACTACCGTCACCTTGACTCATGTAACCACTGTCTTTGTAACTGCCTGCAATGATCCAATCAATATCATCATTTTTATTGGCTAGCGCGGCCGTATTCGTCCAAACGTCACCGTTATCTTGATAACCTACTTTTACTCGGCCGCCCAAACCATTTTCTTCAAGAATGTCGTCTGCGGTTAACGTATTTTGCACGACAACACCACCAATAGCGCCCGAGCCATACAAAGAACTAATTGGACCTTTAACTACCTCGACACTTCCTAAGAGTGACGGGTCAAGAAAGTAAGTCGGTCGATGTCCGTACTGCATATTTTGGCGATTGCCATCAATAACCTGCAATACTTTATTGCCACTTAAACCGCGAATATTAACCGACTGATTTCCCGGCACATTTGCACCAGCAACAGACACGTTTGGTTCGTATTTAATGGCTTCAGCTACGGAGTTAGGCTGAATTTCGTCCAGCTTTTCCATATCGACTTTCACGACCGACCGAGTTTTATCTTGATTAGTTTTGTCAGCCCTTGACGCAGAAACCACCACTTCATTAAGTTGCGTGACCTCTTCTGCTTGAGCGTTAGACGTGAGTGCTAGTACCACTGAGCTAGCCAAAATCGACAATTTTAGTTTCATAGTTCCTTCTTTATTTTTGTTCCAATAACTTGTGTGTATACATTATTGCAAACATAAATGAGAATTACTATCATTATCTTTATCAGCTTAATTTTAAGTTGTTGCCTTAAGTGCAATTTGTTGGCGAATACTGATTTTTATTGACTATCATTATCATCTCTAATGATAACACTCGTGAGTAGGTCGGTATTTTCTGCGCATCCCTCACTTAGCACTTCGTCGGGTCTATTGTTCTCGCTTTCTTTGATTCGATAAACAAAAAGAAGAGTCTGTAGTACTTCCTCGCCACGTGGCCTCTCGAAAGAAAGAAAGAAAGAAAGAAACGTAAAGATCAAAAAAAAGGACCGAAGTCCTTTTTTCTATATCAATCATATCAATGTTTATATACGCCTTACCTACGATGCCAATTTTGGCTTCATAACGTCAGGGATCGGCATGCGGCTATCTTTAAAGCTAAACCAAAGATAAGTCACTGCGATTAGATAAAACAGATACGACAATGAAAATATAAGCGGTGATGAGATCAATTCAAAAGATATCCCGATACCGACACCGACCACCGTGACAGTGAGCTTTGCCATTGTACCTAAAAGTAACAAACCCATCGCAAATTGTGGATATTTCGTGCTAGCAAACGCGATCAGGTAACATGCCCCTACTGCAAGCGCTGCAATTGAAAATCCAAGCATGTAAGAATGAATATGGTCGGCTGCTATATACCCTGCGCCAAAAGAAAATCCAAGTAACATACCGATTTTTGCAATGAACATAAATCACCTCATAAAGTCATAAAAATAGGAGCGAAACATCCATTTTCATTTTTGAAATCTCATTTTGTATATATTGTCATACGTATTAACGTCGAATACAAGCTCATTAATTAACCAATCCACCCTCTTAAAACCATGTATTATCGATGCTCACATAACCGTAACATTGCGAAATAACTCTTTCCTTAAGTTACAGTACGTTACGTATTATGCGTCACTTATCGTCATGCTATTTAACAAATTATACACATGAAAATAAAATCATATTCATTTGAAAAATTGTGATCACACTAGAGTCTGTAATGGATTTAACGGTTAAGATCCTTTTGTTTACATTTAATTTACATTGAGATTCTATTTTCAATTAATTAATAAAAATAGATACCAATCACACTTTTATTGGTTATAATCCGCGCTCTTTGCGATATCTATTGATAAATGCAAACTAAATTTGAAAATTTGTCTAACCCCCGAACATTGTTCGAATTATCAGAGAGCAAAAATGAGCAAGATTGATAAAGCCATGCGAATCCTTATTGCCGGATTCTGTATCAACCTTTGTCTTGGCATCCTGTATGCTTGGAGTGTCTTTAACAAAGCCCTAGTTAGCGAATGGGGCTGGAGTGCCGCTGACGCTTCATCACCTTATGCGATTGCGACTATTACGTTTTCTCTTTGTCTTCTGGTTGCCGGCATTCTTCAAGATCGTATGGGTCCAAGAAACATCCTGATCCTAGGAGCATCGCTAACCGGCATTGGCATGATTGCCTCTAGCTTTGCCGAATCTGTACTTGTTCTTAACATTACATTTGGTGTCGTTACTGGTGCTGGTATTGGCTTTGGCTACGCTTGTTTATCGCCTTCGGCAATGAAGTGGTTCCATCCTTCAAAGAAAGGTATGGTAAACGGACTAATCGCTGCAGGTTTTGGCCTTGCTGCAGTTTACCTGGCACCACTTACCTCAGCGTTGATCACTAACCTGGGCATCAGCTCTAGCTTTATGGTGTTGGGTGTAGGCATTTTACTTATTGCGGTACCATTAGCAGCAACGATTAACAATCCACCAGCTGGCTACGTCCCTGCTGAACCAAAAGTTAAACCAGGTCAAGCGCCTATCAAGGTTAAGCAAGCGGTCGATATCAGTTGGAAAGCGATGCTAAAAACCCCTCAGTTTTATGCATTATGGGTCATGTATGCTCTTGCATCAGCAACGGGTCTAATGATCATTGGTAACATTACTAATATCGCCAGTGTACAAGCGAACCTACCGAATGCCGTTTATCTTGCTTCAATCTTAGCGATATTCAACTCTGGTGGTCGAATTGGTGCTGGTATCCTGTCTGATAAGATTGGTGGCATTCGCACATTGATGCTTGCGTTTGTTCTTCAGGGCATCAACATGATCTTATTCGCTACATTTGATAGCGAATTAACGTTGATTATCGGTACTGCACTGGCTGCATTGGGTTACGGCACGTTGCTTGCTGTGTTCCCTTCTCTAACAGCAGAGTTCTACGGCCTTAAGAACTACGGAACTAATTATGGCGTACTTTATACGTCTTGGGGTATCGGTGGTGCTATCGGTGTTGCGGTTGTTGGGTATTCAATGAGTCACGGTGGTGGTTATAACCTCGCGTATACTATCTCTGCAGCCATGATGGGGGTTTGTATCCTACTTTCTTTCTTCACTAAACCTATTACTGAAGAAAAAGCAGCTGAACTCAAAGCGGCGTAAGCAACACTTCTTCCGTTCAAGAGTTTGAATCGTAAAGCCTGACCTAGTGTCAGGCTTTTTTTATTTAATGAACAATAAACTAGATATTTTCTCGATTATAAATAAAAATTAGTTTCATAATATCAAAGAATTGAAGCGTGTTATTTGCGCAGTGAGTAATCATTATGAAAATTAAGCAACTGATGGTTTATTCTTGCATCCTCATTTTTGCAGGGTGTGCGGCATATGCTGGATTAAACTACGACCATCTATTTGGGAAACCAGAAGTAAGACAGAGAACCGTTGCGCTAGACACAAAAAACGCAGATTTTTTCCGCAACGAAGTTAAACCTATTATTGATAACCGTTGTGTCGTCTGTCACGCGTGTTATGACGCCCCATGTCAGCTGAAAATGTCCTCTGTTGAGGGGATTGATCGTGGCTCCAGCAAAGAAATGGTTTATCAAGGCACACGACTGACCGCCGCTAAACCGAGCCGCCTATTTGAAGACGCTCAAACCACACAAGAATGGCGCGACCGCGGCTTTTTTCCAGTTCTCAATGAAAGAGAACAAACATTGGGCGGTAACTTAGATGCAGGACTTGTATCACGGATGATCACTCAAAAGGCTCGCCATCCTTTACCCCAAACCGATCAACTCGAAGGTTTTGATTTCTCAATATCTCGTACTCAAGTCTGTCCAACTATTGAAGAATACGATGCTTATGAGCAAGACAACCCGCTATGGGGGATGCCGTTTGGATTGCCTAATATCGACTACAAAGAATACGAAACCCTTATTGCTTGGCTGGGCAACGGTGCGTTAATGAATGCCCCGATTCCTTTATCTAATGCTGAACAAGCGATGGTCAATAAGTATGAAACACTGCTTAATGAGTCTTCCCTCAAAAACCAATTAACGGCGAGATACATTTACGAGCATCTATTCCTATCTCATCTTTATTTTTCTGAAATTGAGGGCAACCCACGTTTTTTCACGATTGTTCGCTCTAGTACGCCCCCAGGCACTGATGTTAAACGTATTGTCACCCGCCGACCTTATGATAACCCCAAAAGGGAACGAGTCTATTACCGACTCATACCAGAGCAAGGTACCATCGTTGATAAAACGCATATGCCGTTTAAGCTAAATGACAAAAAGTTAGACCAATGGTATGAATGGTTTATTGAACCAGACTACGTGGTTGATGAAATGCCGAGTTATGACATTCACGTCGCGGCGAATCCAATGACGGCATTTAAAAGTTTACCTGTTGATGCACGATTTAACTTCATGCTCGATAACGCACAAAATACCATTATGGCTTACATCAAGGGGCCAGTGTGTCGCGGACAGTTAGCGCTCAATGTTATCAATGACCGATTTTGGGTATTCTTCTTAGATCCAAAAGGAACGTCTATCCCTCAGGTGGTTCAATTCTATGACGAACAAACACCCAACCTAAAACTGCCTAGTGAGAAGGACAGCAATACCGTCCCTATCACCAACTGGGTTAAGTACTCTAAACAACAAGCCCGTTACTTAGAAGGCAAAGCCGACTTCATGAATCGTTGGTTTACTGGCGGTAAATACCTCACTACGGACCTGTTATGGAAGGGAAATGGCGAAAACCCCAACGTTGCACTGACCGTTTTTCGCCACTTTGATAGTGCATCGGTGGTGCAAGGTATGGTTGGGTCACCACCAAAAACAGCGTGGATACTCGACTACGCGCTATTAGAGCGAATTCATTACCTGTTGGTTGCCGGCTTTGACGTCTATGGTAACTTCGGTCACCAGCTGATCACACGGATGTTTATGGATTTCTTACGAATGGAAGGTGAGAGTAATTTCTTAGCATTGTTACCTAACACGATGAGACACAAAGAATTTAGTAGCTGGTACAAGGATCAAAGCCCGCAGTTTAGCGAATTTGTACAACGTAACGTACAACCATTTAGTCAGCCAACTCAAGTGCTTTATAAAACAACCGATTACAAGGCTGAATTGTTTGATCTCATTAAAAAAGAAATGGCACCCAACCTGAACGATCGCTATAACATTGTTCAAACTGGCCTATCGGAAAATAACGAAGCATTATTGCGAACCATCGACGACATCAAAGGAGTGGGCTTGGAAACGGTGCCTGAAATCATGATGTTGATGATAAAAACTAATGAGGGTACCGACCAACTCTTTACCATCATTCATAACAATGCTCACACTAATATATCGAGTCTATTTGATGAAAAAGACACTCGAGACTACGCCAACGACAGTTTAACCATCGTACGCGGTGTGGTTGGAAGCTACCCTGCCGCCTATTTCTCAATTACAGAGAATGACGTTGAAAAGTTTGTTGGCCAGTTTAGTAAAATCTCAGACGAAAACGACTACATAAAACTACTCGATAATTATGCGGTTAGGCGTACCTCCCCTGATTTTTGGAGCTTCAGTGATCGAGTCCATGAGTTTTATCAACGTACTCAACCTATCGAGTTTGGGCTTTTGGACTATAATCGGTTTGAGAATAGATAGAACTGTTTGGTACTAAATGTGTGCTCTTTTAACGCTTGGGAGGTGTATGATGAGCATTAGAGATAGCATTGATGCCATTGAACAGCAGATTTATATTGCTTGTTCTGAAGGTGATTACGACGCCGTGAATCAGTTAGAACACCAACTCGAACATCTGCAGGGTCTCCAAAACCGGGGACTCGAAGAAACGCCAAGTACGCGTTTGCAAGACGAAACAAAATGATGTTATCAAAAGGGCTCATATGAGCCCTTTTTACTGTTCAAATAACCCGATAACGTCACGCTATGAAGGACTTGGCAACATACCACGTCACAATCGAGCCAGTATTGCATTCAAAATGGTCATGGACTCAACTCTGACCCTCATGATTTGCTCCACTAACTGAATATAATCACCAATGGGGTCGTCAGACTTTTCAATCGCTAAGCAATGGTCAAACAACGACGTCAACCCGAGTGCACCCGCTGACCCTTTTAGCTTATGTGCCAGGTCTTTAACAGCTTTAGCATCCCCCAACTGAGCCGCGTTTTCCAACGCTGATAAGGTATCTTCGCTGGATGACATGAAAGCATCGACTATTTTAGTCATTCTCGCTACACCTAAAACACCGACATCTTGTTCCAAAATACGTTCATCGACAACCGTATGCGGGTGGCCAATGGTTATCGATGCATCGGTTATCGTTGTATGCGAGTCGGTCAAGGTTGTCTCTCCGTTCATCGAGCTCAATCTAGATGAGTTTGCATTTAAATCGCGCCCTTGCACATGAGTTTGAATAATCGTCTGTAGCGCTTCTCGGTCGATAGGCTTAGGAAGGTAACCTTCAAACCCTGCGTCCAAATAGCTATCCACCTCTTCACTAAAGACATGAGCAGACACGGCGATCATTGGTGTTGAATGGTGAATCTTAGGGCTTTGCTCTAACTGTTTTAAATCTTGCATCAAACTGACGCCATCAGTATCGGGCAAGTTGATGTCTAGCAACGCAATATCGAAGTCATTGTCTGTAAATAACTTAATCGCATCAGCACCATTTTCCGCACAACGCACATGATGCCCCATGTTAACCAAGAAGCCTTCAGCGACCATCAAGTTCACTGGGTTGTCCTCCACTAAAAGTACTCTAGCGCTCACAGCGACGGTACTATCAATTGGTTCGTATACATCTTGTTTTTCAAACTCACAGGTCTCAAGAGGAACGACAAACCAAAACCGACTTCCCTCGGCAAGATAAGAGTCAACATACATGCTCCCGCCCATAGCGAGGACCAGCTTTTGACTAATCGCAAGGCCGAGCCCTGTCCCCCCGGATACGTTGCGACTATTACTGGCTTGTGTGAAAGCATCGAATAGTGAAAGTTGATCATCTGGGCTAATGCCTACCCCCGTATCAGAGACTTCGAACACCAAGCAAGTCGCATCATCGGGATCTTTAGTGACATGGATACTGACCTCACCCTCATGAGTAAATTTGATGGCATTACCAACGAGGTTATTGATGACTTGGCTTAAGCGCGTTACATCACCGCAATAAACGGATTGAACATCCGTATCAATACTAAAGCTAAAGTCCAATTGTTTCTCAAGCGCTTTACCATGCATAAGCTGATAGCAATCACTGATCATACGAGTGAGATCAAATGGGTTATTTCGAATATCAAGGTGCCCCGCTTCAATCTTGGAGTAATCCAATACATCATTGAGTATTGCTAACAGGTTCTGGCCACTTCTGTTAATCACACCTAGATAGTGCTGTTGTTTCGAATCTAACGCCGTTTCTTCCATTAACGCCGCCGTGCCTAAGACACCATTCATTGGTGTACGAATCTCATGGCTCATCGTAGCAAGAAATGCAGTTTTCGCCCTGCTCGCTTGCTCTGCGTCGTTACGTGCCTGAGCATGGTTCTTTACTTCTCGATTTAAGCTCGAGTTAGTCGTTTGTAGTTCTAGCGTTCGATCGGCAATCGTTTGTTCCAGATGGGCCTTGTGCTCTTGTAACGCTTTTTTGGCGTTACTCTCTGCTTCAGCGGTGGTTTTTAGCGACTGTGCCGTATCTCTCGCCGTAACGATGGCTTGTCCCATATGAGCAAGTTCATCGTTACCTTTTACCGTGATATCCACATCTAACTGACCTTTTGCAATAGCCAACAGCGCTGAAGAATACTCAGCTAAACGTTTCACAACAGAGAGGTATACCACGCGCCATACAATCACAACAACAATCACAAAGCTTAAGATGGAAAGCAGTGTCAGTGTCCATTGAGCATAATTTAAGGTTGAAGAAAGCTGAGCAACCGCCGACGAGGTCGCGGCATTAGATTGGTCAACGAGCAAGGCCACGGTTTTATTCAATGACGTCAACTGATCTAATGTCTCTTGGTTCAGATCAACTGAACGTTGTTGCTGAAAGTTGGTTTGTTTAAGTAACGAAAATACGTCACTCCCATCGTCAAGCTGTTGAAGCAATTGTATCATTTGCTGTGATCTTGCGGGGTCTTCTACACCACGAACCCGTCGCTTCATGATCATGATATTCTGCTGATAGCTTACTCGCAGCTCTTCAATTCTATCCAACACAGAAACGGTTCGTGATTCCTCAATCTGGTTTAAGGTCTTAAATGCCAGCAAATGCAGCTCATGTAAACGCTCCGAAAGATCTAAATCAATCTCCACGAGGCTATCCAAAGCATCCAAAGCTTGCGCCTTTTTATTCGTTTCGAGCAGTGCGTAGATATGGGTAACGTTAGCGACAGCAATCGTACTCGTATTTAAAACTTGAGTTCGAGTTAGTTGTTCTAATTCTTGAGCGAGAATACGCAGCTGATCAACTTTTTGTTTGATCGCTTGATTGAGCTCAATCCTTTGTTCGACAGACAGACCAAGTTCAATAAGTGTATCTAAAATAGCTTGTACATCATGCTCTAACTGCCCTAATAAGGTCGCATCAAATGAATCTGAACCAAGTGTTTTGATGTGAGTAAGAAGAGATTCAAGTTGTGTAAACAGCTTCTTACCGGCTTGTTGATGTTGAGCTTTGGTATTTGCCGTAGATAGGGTTTGCACTGATGAAATAATTTTCGTACTGAGCTCCGACACTTCACGAGCTTCCAGCATAGACGGCATGGCCGTATCAACGACATTTCTTTCCGTTTTTGCCACTAACGAAAAACCTGACACACCAATTACGGTTGAAAACAGCACCAATAATGCCATGACAAAGAATGAGTAAAATAATTTACGCCCGATACTAGCTTTAGCAAGTAGCATTTATAACCCCGTGAAAATCCGCTGTTTTACACTGTGATAATACGCTATATTTTGCATGGTTCGATCTTCAGTTACCACCAAACGATGAGTCCATGTCAAAAAAAGCGAAAAACCTAGCCATCCTGCGTGTTATTCCGCTCTTATTGAGTGCAATTCCACTCTTATATAGTGTATCTGCGAACAGTGCAGAGGAGAAAATTTGCACTATTTACCCGCATTTAAAGGATTCATATTGGTTATCCGTCAATTATGGCATGGTTAACGAAGCGCAAGCGTTGAACATCGAGCTCAAGGTCTTGGAGTCCGGTGGTTATCCAAATATTGACAAACAACGTCAGCAACTCAAATCATGTAAAGATTGGGGGGCTGATGCCATTATTTTAGGCACAGTGTCACCGACAGCATTCGAACACGACCTATCACAGTACACTGGTAGCATCCCTGTTTTTGCGACCGTCAACCACCTCATTGTTGACGAAAATCAATCACAATACGTGAAAGGTGTCGTAGGAGTAGACTGGTATTGGATGGGCTATAAAGCCGGTAAATTTCTTGCATCGAAACATCCTAAAGGCAGCGGTCGCGTTGAGTTGGCACTTTTACCAGGCCCCCGCTCAAGCGGAGGTACTAAACCAGTGATTGTAGGGTTTCGTGAAGCAATCAAGGATACGGATATATTGGTCACAGATACACTCTGGGCAGATAATGACAAGGAGTTACAACGTAACCTTGTACAGCAAGTTATTGAAACCAGACCTAACTTGAAGTATCTCGTCGGCAGCGCCGTTGCCATAGAAGCGGCTATAAGTGAAGTACGCACGGCGAATCTCCAAGATCAAATCGACCTACTTTCTATTTACCTCAGCCATGGCGTATATCGCGGGTTGTTACGAGATAAAGTTCAATTCGCACCTACTGATAAAATGGTTGAACAAGGTCGTTTGTCAGTGCAACAAGCAACGTTTTATTTAAGAAGTGAGCCTTACGGTTATGATCTGGCACCAGACATTGAAACCCTCACACCCGCTCACCTTAACCCAAATGCTATCGGTGAGTCTCTGTCTCCAACAGGATACCGACCTATTTTTGACGTCCAACCCCATTAATCATCACACTTGTTATTCTACACAATTGATTGAAGATTCAAGGACGTTTAACATCGACGTTAATTGTTAATCGATTTCATTATTAAGGACTTGGCATTCTAGCGAGGCAATAACGGATATTGTCTCTCATAGAATGCTAATAATCAGGAAATAATCCATGCAGAAAAAAATACGTACTATGCCCGCTCACAAACACATTGCGCTTGTTGCTCATGACCATCACAAGCCAGAGCTACTGCGTTGGGTTTTAGAAAATAAGGATAAGCTACAAAGCCACTTCCTGTATGCAACAGGAACCACAGGCAATATGTTAAGCAAGGATACTGGTCTAGCGATTAAAAGTATGATTAGTGGCCCTATGGGCGGCGACCAACAAATTGGAGCGCTTATATCTGAAGGTAAATTAGACATGCTTATTTTCTTCTGGGATCCACTCAATGCGGTGCCTCATGACCCAGATGTGAAAGCACTACTAAGAATTGCCAGTGTTTGGAATATTCCTGTCGCAACCAACCGTGCAACAGCCAACTTTCTGTTTGAGTCTGATTTATTGGGCAAAGAAGTGGATATCGAAATCCCAGATTATGAAGCTTACTTAGCAGAACGTGTTTAACTGCCTCATAGAATACAATTAATTAACGTCTTTGTGACTGGTACTTTTGTGACTGGCAGTGGTCCGCAAAGCACTCGTCGCTATAAGTAAAAAAGGAGTCCAACTGGGCTCCTTTTTTGTTTGCATTCGCTATGTTGATAATCAATTGTTTTAAGCGTGAAGATAACCTGTCGCCATAAGGTAAATTGATATCACCGCCATTATGACCAGTGCGATCTCAAAAACCTTGTCCTGCACGGCATACACCCGCTCTCCTGATTGAATTCTATCAGCATGGGTATAACGGAAAAAAGGGATGCCAATCGCGTATAAAATCGTCGCCATCAGCAAATACTCTACACCCGCCGCCGTGATCAACCAAACACAAAACGCCGCAGACAACGCCGCGATGATCGCCACGCGCTTGGAGTTTTTATGCCGACCAGAGTGATCATTTATAGCAATCTTAAGTAAGTATAAGCTACTCAGCAGGTAGCACGGTAGAACCATCACAGAAGCGATATTAATTGCGGCAAGATAAACGTTTTCAAACAGTACTACCATCAATACCAGTACTTGCATGAAGCTCGTCGACATATTGAGCGAAGCCGAAGGTGCTCCATTGTCGTTCGTTTTGCTCAAAAAACGTGGGAACTCGCCTACTCTCCCGGCTTCAAATGGCACCTCAGCCACCAGCATCGTCCAAGCCACTAGAGCGCCAAAAACGGAAACCAACACACAAATATTCACTAACAGCCTACCCCATGGCCCAACAGCGTGCGCCAACAATGAAGCAGCAGACGGATTGGATAATTGTGCTAGTTCCGCTTGCGGCAGTATTCCATAGGCTAGCACAGAGATAAGTGTGTACATGGTAATCGCAACTAAAAAGCCAATGAGTGTTGCTTTACCAACATCCGACTTTTTCTTTGCTTTGCCAGATAACACGACCGCACCCTCAATACCAACGAAACACCATAAGGTGACCATCATGGTACTTTGTATTTGAGAAAACACCGTGCCAAGATTGTTTTCCTCACCCCAAACATCTACTACCATACGATCAGAATCAAACGTCGCGAACAGGATGCAAATGATGAGTGTCAATCCCATCAACTTACCGATTGTGGAAATGACATTAATAAGAGAAGAAGCTTGAACGCCTCGCAATGCGATAAAATTCATTAACAACAAAAGACTTGAGCAAAGTACAACGGTTTCAACACCATGCTCCAGCAAGACTGGGAAAAATAAACCCAATGAGTCATTAATCATCACAGAGAGCGCTACGTTCCCCATGCAACTCATGATCCAATAACCCCACGCTGATTGGAATCCGACAAACTCTCCAAACCCGGCTTTGGCGTAAGAAAAAATCCCAGAGTTGAGGTCCGGTCTACGTTCAGATAGTTGCTTAAACGTTGTGACTAACAGCAGCATACCAACACCAGTGATCACCCACGCCAATACGACCGCACCCAAGGATGCACTTTCTGCCATATTCTGAGGAATGCTGAATATTCCACTTCCGATCATTGACCCAAATACGATGGCAATGAGTCCAATCAAACCCACAGAGTTCTTTTTCATTCTTAATTCTCAATAAAAAAAGCAGCCGCCCCGAAGTGAAGCGTCTGCTTTATGTTCTTATGGATTATTATATGCATTAGTCATGCATATTCAACACATAACTATGATGACCACACCAAGTTATGAAGTTTAATCTCGATTTGGTTAATATTGTTAGCACATTAATTCAATAACGTTTCAATTACTCATTAACGTTAGCCTGTTGAGGTATATCGCCGCCCGTAATTAACGGAGTCGTAACGACACCACGTGTTAATTAACGTTGCCCAAGTGATTCAAGAGTGCACGATTCACTTCATTGGCTCGTTCGTATTGCATCGCATGACCGGCACCATCCATTTTAATGAATGTCGTATTATGTCCTAACAATTTCTGAACGCGAGGCGCATCTTCAATCCCAATTACCTTATCGCTACTACCCCAAATTAACAGTTTTGCAATCGGTGTTTTACCAACGGCCTCAAAATCCGGCGTAGGGTCTTGAGTAATCAAATACCGTCCGGTGCTTATAATCGCTCGCCTAAACCCTTTATATTGCATCTGGATACAGAATGTCCGTTGCCAATTAGGAAAGCGAGTGGGATCGGTAAGATCGTTAAGCTGATTTTTTGGTAAATTAGGAACGAAGAACGAATACCCTAGCCATTTCCCTAAAAATGGGACAGTCAAAGGTCCAATATCAATGGGTTGGTTGAACGGTGCGATGTACGCAACACTTAAAACAGTGCTCGGGTATGTTGCTATATAATGGGATGTAATGGCTCCGCCCATTGAGAGCCCTACAATATGAAACGAGGCGCTACCAATCAGCTCACTTGTGAGCTCACGAATTTGTTCCACGAACAATACTTTGTCATACTTAACAGATGGTCGAGAGGAATAACCCCGTCCATATAAGTCAAACGTAAGAACGCGATAACCCCGAGTAACAAGGGCTTCTACGTTATTGTCCCACATATAAGATGGGGCAGAAAAGCCATGTACTAGCACAACGACGTGACCTTCAGGGACACCGATTAGTTGATAGTGAACCGAGCCATGCTTCAACTCGATAAACTGTCCAGGTGCTTGAACCCTATTAACAGCATTTAAAGGAGACTTTTCTTTGTTACGTAACCAAGGCAGTAAGAGAATAATTACAACAACAAACAACCCTACACTCAACATTAATACGTCACTATTCAACACACTACTCCCCACATTACGATTACCCTCAATCTTGAACATCGATAGTGTAAACACTTTTATGTGTGGGCGAGCTTAGAGCGTTGTGTCTTCTTTTGAGTACCCTAATACAATGGTGATGGATGTATTGGCAATTGAAATACAACGTCGCTTCAAAACACTGGAATTAAAAAACGCCCCAAGGAAGAGGCGTTTTTTGACAAAATGATGAGCGATATATCGTCACTATTTTCTTTCTACATGAGGTTTTGCATCTCATGCAACAGCTTTTCTCGACGCACGGGTTTAGGTACATAAGCATCCATACCAGCATCGAAACACTTCTGAATATCGTCATCAACGACACTTGCGGTTAAGGCGATAATAGGCGTAGGTCTGATGCCCTGTTGCTTTTCAAAGCTGCGTATATCTTTTGTGGCCGTAAACCCATCTTTGACGGGCATCATGCAGTCCATCAATATGACATCAAAATGAGGGTCACTTTGATAGGCTTCAAGCGCTTGTTGACCATCGTTTGCAATCACATAAGCATAGCCAGCTTTTTGCAGGTGTAATGACGCAACTTTCTGGTTAACCATGTTATCTTCAACCAATAAAACACGAATTGCGCTCTCAACGGCATCAGCCTTAAGAGGCTCGCTCTTCACCATCGAATCATCAACCAAAGAGGCGTTGGCTTTTAAGTTGTCGATATTATCTTGCTTAACTTCAACAGCACTTATCAGTTTCTGCTTGAGGATCTCAGCTTTAAAGGGCTTAGGAACGTAATCATCCATGCCCGCATCAAAACATTTTTGAATATCATCATCAACCACACTGGCAGTGAGCGCGATGATTGGTGTCTTGGGGAGCTTACCTTTATTTTCATGATCTCTAATAACTTTCGTTGCATTAAAACCATCCATCACAGGCATCATACAATCCATTAAAACGGCGCTGTAATTTTTACCCGATTTGTAATGCTCTACCGCTTCAAGTCCATTGTTAGCCACATCATACTCATAACCCAACTTTTTCAGATGCAAACTGGCCACTTTTTGATTAACCAAATTATCTTCGACTAACAGCACAAATATTTTTTGTTCTGTTTGGTTTATTGGTGTAATGATCGACAGCCCCTGCTCCAATACCTTACAACAAGATTCGATCGATTTTAAAAGACGATTACCAAGGAGCGGATAGGTGATTAATGAGCTGATATTTCTTCCGAAATCTCTATTTACACCTTCGAACTGTCGTATCATACAAAGTGCTGAGCTACCAGAGTTTAGCTCAGGGAAGTAACGTTCATCCTGTTCAGATGACACACCGCCACCTTCTACATATATGACGATATTCTTCTTGTCAGACATCCCGCGTTTCGCACTCTGAATATCGGGATAAACATGGGCAAGCTCTAAATTGTAGAACGACAGGTCACGCTTAATTCGTTCCTCATATACGCTATCCTGACACACCATAATCAACTCGTCATATTCTAACTCGTGACGGTGTTGATACTGTTTTTCGTCGATAGGTAGGTCGAGTTCAAAGTAAAAACAACTGCCTTCTCCTTTGACTGAATCCAGTTCAATATGTCCACCCATGAGCTCAATCAATTGAGTACTGATTGCCAGTCCTAACCCCGTCCCACCGAACTGTCTTGTCGTTGAGTCATCTTCTTGCGCAAATGCTTCAAATATATTGGCTTGGCGCTCTTCATCGATGCCAATCCCAGAATCTCTCACATCAAACCGCAATGAAGCTATATTGTCTTTCTCGCCAAGGTGATAAACACCGATAGTCACACTACCTTCGCTCGTAAATTTAACGGCGTTAGACATAAAATTCATTAACACTTGGCGCATGCGGTGATCATCCGCAAGAACTCGAAATGGCACACTGCAATCGATATCAACATTGAGTTTAATGCCCTTTTCTTTCACTTTTGGGGCCACTATCGATGCAATATCGTAAATCGTTTCTCGTATGGAAGTTGAGTGAGGGTTTATCTGCAACATACCCGATTCTATTTTCGAAAAATCCAGTATGTCGTTAATCAAGCTTAATAATAGGTGTGACGACGTTTCAATCGTATCAACGTAGTCTTTTTGTGTTGCAGTCAGTTCAGTATCCGACAGTACTTCTGAGATACCGATGACGCCATTCAGCGGTGTTCGTATCTCATGAGACATGTTAGCCAAGAAGCTACTTTTCGCTTTACTTGCCTGAATTGCATCTTCTTTCGCTCGTTCTGCATCTTCTTTGGCTTCAAGTAATCGTTTTTGGCTTTCTTGTCGTTCCAAGGTTAAACGCTCTACTTCTAAAGCGAAACGGCTTAACTCATCATTTCCTCGTACACGGTCGCTAAGAGGCACCTGCTCATCTTGATCACCACGCTCAAGATACTTCAATACCATATTTAAGTTTTTAATCACACGATGAGCGAGACTTATACCCGTTACAATAACGAGCGCGGTTAATAACCCAATGCCAGCGAAAAATGCGGCACGCGTCTGCTCAAAAGTCGCGACTAATCCACGAATTTCTTCACGTAACTGGACTTCAATTGAGTCAGCAACTGATTGTAAAAGGTTAAGCCTTAATGCCAATGCACTAAGACCGGTACTCACTTCGTTTTGGGGCAACGCTACAGAAGGATCGGAGGCCAATAACAACGAGCGAAATTGACTCCCTTGCTCAAAAGCACTATTGGAAAATGTATTGAGAAGTAAGGTGACTTGTTTTTCATCAGCGTTAATAGCCACAAACCGCTCAACAAACAGTTGCTGACTTTGCGTTAAGCTACGAATTTCCTCTTTGATAGCTTCAACGTTACCTTGATTGGCTTCTGCGTTAATAAGTTGCAAAATTTGCCATATTTCTTCATCCGCCCAGAACATCAACCATTCTAGCTGTGCTAACGCGGTCATGTGTCCATCTACGGCTGAAATAGTGCCTCTATAAGGGGCTTTTTCAAGGAACAGTAAAATTTGCTTATAAGTATCAACCTGCCATTCCACAACTTCATTTTTTTCTTCGGCATCGACGACATCAACTAACGACGAAATGCTTTCTTGATAGTCTGAAACTAACCCTTGTAGGTGTTCGAGGTTTTCACCTGTAAATAATGACTTAGACAGCGAATTGAGTTGTTCGACTTGTAAAGTCGTTTCCGCAGGTTCATTAGATAAGCGCGCTGCGTTCGCATTAGATTGAAGATCTGAGAGCACTTGAGAGAAAAGAACCAACCCTTCAACTTTTTCTAAATCAGAGAGTTGGTGGTTCAAGGTGTTAACTTGCCTAGAAGCCAAATAAAGAATTAACAACACTGGCAGAATTACTAGGGCGGATATTTTATGCTTTACCGATAAGCTATTCCAATAGTTTAACATCACCATTCCATTGCCAAACAAAAGTTTAATTAATACTAAGTCTAGAACAGGATTGGTGACCTTCTACTCAATTGACAAATTTTTTGTATATATATGAGCTTAGAGGTGTTTAGATTAAAATCTATGTTGTGATTTGACCGCAAATTTCACTCTCAGGATCCAAATATGCATTCAGCCTTTTTAGCTGTCTGTCAAACGTTGATAAATACTTAACAAGCACATCATGTCCGCAACCCGGTGTGGTCGCATCAACAATCTCATTTAAGACTTGGATCGCCGTCTGTAATTCTTGATCGTAAGGATGTGTTGAATACAGCCTCAACTGCTGTAACGCGGCCTTTGCAATCGACAATGGCTTTTCCCTAATACTCCACTCTCGCTTCGAGAATACCTGTGACTTAATGCCTTCTAAATACACTCGATACGTGGTCAGTTCATCTAATGCTAAGAACATTTGTCCTTGTCGCGTTTTGTGAGGATATGGAACCGCGATATGGTCATTGATGTCATACGAAAGCGAAATACACACGCCTTGCGATTCACAGCGCATTTTTAACAAGCGCAATAAGCCCTGAGCATCGAGATATTTCTGTATTTCGACTAAACGTCTGAGATGGTAGTCATTAGATAACAACCGCACGGGAATGTGCCCGCCACGTGCGATTAATTGACTTTCAATAAGAACGCGCGATAACTGTTCAATATTTTCAACTGTGTTTGTTGACTTCTCTTCCAGCAACACGGCCCCAACACGAACCGGCTGAGTATCCGCCATTAAAGAAACAAAAGCAGCATGCATAGCACTGGCCTCAGAAACTGATTGATTGCGAGTTACGCCACCACAGAACGCAACAATAGTCCTAGAACAATCATGCGTCGAAACATAGTTCACCAGTGCTGTTACACGCGACATTCCCTCATCGGTCAATTGGTCTCGATTAAGGCGCTTGCCAAGAACCAACACCAACTCTTTAAATGCCATTTTATTCACTGCTCGTTACTTCACTAAACAATTTCCCAACTGTGTGTCATTTCGACGCCAGCCCCTAGCATGAGACACACAGAGCAGTACTTCTCCAACGAGTCTTTTGTTACCTGAGCAACAATAGCCGGGTCTAGATCCTCGCCACTGACCTCAAAATGGATGTTAACCTTAGTAAAAATTTTTGGTGCTGTATCACGACGTTCCGTTGTCAGTTTTGCGACACATGATGTTGCCGCTTGGTTAGCACTTTGCAGCCCATCCACGACATCGACAGAGCTACAACCACCCGCAGCCATTAAAACCATTTCCATCGGGCTTGGGGCGGTTTTGCCTCCACTTCCGTCCATGACAATCGAGTGGCCGGATTGAGATTCACCTAAAAATTTAAATCCGTCGATCCATTTCACTTCTGCTTGCATATAAACCTCTAAATACTATCTGATTCGTTGTTGCCTGAATTAAGCGACGATGAGACCAAAAGCCCGACCATGCAAAGATAAACGTTCCTATCAATACAACTGATTTAAACGTTTATTGCAAGGAGGCATCTGACAACACTACGCCATTACTGCGCGCTTACAATGACAAGATAATAACCTGTGGTGAGATTTTTTGAAATTTTTATCCACGCTACCGTGTCTTATGAGATGAATCACACGATGTTTAAGCGATTGAGGTCCTTATGAAAACACTTCCCAAAATATTATTCGCTGCGTTGTTAGCAACGCCTCTGCTATTTCTAATGACCAGTCAGCCTGGCAATGCAGATTCAAGTAATCCAAGCAACGCATCTAATACAGAGGTGGCGACACTTGCAGGAGGCTGTTTTTGGTGTACAGAATCCGATCTAGAAAAGCTCCCAGGAGTGTTAACGGTAGTTTCCGGATATGCTGGTGGCGATGTAGCAAACCCGACCTATAGACAAGTGTCTAGTGGCAAATCGGGGCACATTGAAGTAATCCAAGTGACTTACGATTCGGATGCTGTTTCATATGAAGAAGTCTTAGACCAATTCTTTAGACACATCGATCCGACCGACAGTAAGGGATCTTTTGTTGACAGAGGGCCACAATATCGCCCTGCTATTTTCTTTCACAATGACGAACAACTTAAAATCGCCGAATCTTTCATGGCAGACATCGAATCATTGGGCATTTATAAAAAACCGCTTGCGACCGAATTGATTGCTTACACTAAGTTCTGGCCAGCAGAAGAGTATCACCAAGATTATTACAAAAAGAGTAGCCTGAAGTACAAGTACTACCGCTACAACTCTGGACGTGACCAATACCTTGACGAAATATTTGGTGATGACCGTACTGATATGCCAGTGACACTTCGTATGCTTATTGACGAAAACAATGGCAACGCTAAGCAATACACAAAACCAACAGATGACGTGATTAAGAAAACATTAACCGCTATTCAGTATGATGTGACCCAAGAAGATGGGACCGAACGTCCTTTTGATAATGAATACTGGGATAACAAACAGGAAGGTATTTATGTTGATGTTGTCACAGGAGAACCCCTATTTTCTTCGACGGACAAATACAAATCGGGTACAGGTTGGCCTAGTTTTACCAAACCAATCAACGACAAATACGTGGTGACTACCACCGACTTTAAACTTATTTACCCAAGGACTGAAGTACGCAGCCGTGTTGGTGATTCTCATCTAGGGCATGTCTTTAAAGATGGTCCAAAGCCGACTGGATTACGGTATTGCATGAACTCGGCAGCAATGAAGTTCATTCCAAAAGCGAAACTAGCGCAAATGGGTTACGACGAATTCTTACCACTATTTAAGTAAACCGTCGCGCCTGGGTAACCTGTGAGGGTAATGAACAATAAGCCCTCTGTATCACTACCTGCTTATGATAGGAATAAGATAAACAAAAACCTAAGCGATACTTGAACAATCGAGTGTCGCTTTTTTTATTCATTTACCTACGTTGTAAGTATTACCCATGTATCTACAACGAACTCCGTGCTTAACAGGTCAACGTTTTAATTAACAAAAAATCCATGCGAATGTCTATCACATATAGTATAAGTCCTGTAATTTCTTATAATTACATCTATAACGTTATCTAATAGTGCGACGTTAACGGTATCTCGCTCAAGGACCCACATAACTTATGAACAGTTCTATGGACGCATTTCAGCAGTACATCCAATCTTTCGGATACGACTGGATGAGTAATGTTTTATTGATAACGGCGGCAAGTTTCATCGCCTGGGTAGCATGGCGTATCATTTATCGCCGTTTAGAATCCCTCGCCCAGCGCACGAACTTAGAGTGGGACGACCTTCTGATACGTGCAGTCCAAACCCCTATTAGCATTCTGATATGGCTTTGGCCTGCCACCATATCGATAGGGTTGATCATTGCAACTTATTCCAACGCCGATACAAAATGGATCGGAAAGGTCGATTTACTGCTGGTCATAGCAACCTTTATTTGGGTATCGCTCCGCTTAATTCAAAATGTCGAAGTACACGTTTTAGCTCAAAAGAAACGAGATGAAACGACGGTACAAGCCATTGCCAAAGTTGCTCGGTTGCTGTTCATTACGCTCGGTGTACTCACCGTTATGCAATCGCTAGGGTTAAGTCTCTCTGGGTTGCTTACGTTCGGTGGCGTTGGTGGTTTAATCGTTGGTTTGGCAGCAAAAGATCTCTTATCCAACTTTTTTGGCGGTATGATGATTTACTTCGACCGCCCGTTCAAAGTCGGTGATTGGATCCGTTCTCCAGATCGAAACATCGAAGGTACGGTTGAGCGTATTGGGTGGCGCATGACCATCATTCGTACGTTTGACAAACGCCCGCTTTATGTTCCTAACTCAGTATTCAGTAACATTGTAGTAGAGAACCCATCACGAATGCTAAACCGACGCATTTATGAAACAGTGGGGCTACGTTATGACGATAGCGATAAGGTAAGTGCTATCGTGACTGACGTTAAGTCTATGCTAGAGAATCACAAAGATATCGACAGTAAACAAACATTGATGGTGAACTTCGACACCTTTGGACCGTCTTCCCTGAACTTTTTCATCTATGCCTTCACCAAGACAGTTAACTGGGCAAGATTTCACGAAGTAAAACAAGACGTACTACTCCAAGTCATGGCCATCATCCAAAAACACGATGCTGATATCGCCTACCCAACACAAACGTTGAAGATAGACTCAGGCCCTTTAATGACAGAGCCTGTCTCAATTGAAGCACAGCATATCACTCACCAATAGCCTGATTTATTAGGTTATTTTTCCATTACTAAATCTTTCAATTAATGCCTAGACTTAGCGCCATTAATTGAAAGATTCTCTGACTTACACAACACTAATAATAAGCATAGCAACCATCCGTGCTCGCGATCCCCCGTCTCGTATGCATTATCCTTTGAGTTGCATCGCTTGGTATTTTTCAGACTTAGTGCGACCTTTATGTTGCTTCATTGTCACCTCAACGGAACGACCGCCGTTAGTCACAGTGTAACGAATAACGTGTCTTAGATGATTATCGCTGCGGTTAATCTCACGAGCTTCTAATTGAACCGTTTTAGATCCTCGGTTTAAATCACATCGATAATCCCAATCACTATTGGCTTTCTTCAAAGACAGTAATACACGCGTCCCCTTACCTGCTTGGCTGTTTATAACGCGCGGGCTCTTGTCGAGCGCTAGCGCCAGTCCTGCTTTACACAGTTCTTCGTTGGAAAAACCCGCGGCTTGCGCTTGGGATATTGAGACTATCCCGATTAATACAATTATTGGCGTTGTCATTGTTTTTAACACGTTCATTTTACGTCCTACCTAGTTATAAACTCATGAAATTAAAACACGCCGTACGGTTAACTGCAAATAAAAAAGCCTTTGACGTGAAATCAAAGGCTTCATGTTTTCTATTTTAATTACGCATTGCGACGGGCAACAACAGCGTCCGCGAGCTGGCGTAGTACAACCTCAGTATCTTCCCAACCTATACAAGCGTCCGTAATGGATTGACCGTAAGTTGGAGCAACACCATCGACTAAATCTTGACGGCCCTCAACCAGGTGTGACTCAATCATAACCCCAAAGATAGCGTCTTCACCGTTTGCTAACTGCGAGGAGATATCCTCGGAAACGACTTTTTGACGTGAGAATTGCTTTGAGCTGTTAGCATGGCTGAAATCAATCATAACTTTCGTCGGCAAGCCAGATGCGTTTAGCTCTTCTTTTATTGCAGACACGTGCTGCGCACTGTAGTTAGGCTCTTTACCACCACGTAAAATAATGTGGCAATCTGGGTTACCCGCAGTTTCAACAATAGCTGAATGGCCGTATTTCGTCACAGATAAGAAATGGTGAGATGAACCCGCAGAACGAATTGCATCGGTTGCAATCTTAATGTTGCCGTCTGTACCATTTTTAAATCCTACTGGGCATGAAAGTCCCGAAGCCAATTCCCTGTGTACTTGAGATTCAGTAGTACGAGCACCAATCGCTCCCCAGCTGATAAGGTCCGCGACATACTGCGGTGTAATCATATCTAGGAATTCACTTGCGGTTGGCATACCCATATCAGTCAGGTCCAATAAAAGTTTACGACCCATACGTAGACCATCATTAATTTTAAATGTGTCATTCATATGAGGGTCATTGATTAGCCCTTTCCAACCAACGGTAGTACGCGGTTTTTCAAAGTAAACTCTCATTACAATTTCAAGGCGATCACCCAGTTCGTCTCGCAGTGTCTTAAGACGCTTGCCATATTCGACAGCAGCCTCTGTATCATGAATCGAGCATGGACCCACGATAACCAATAATCGGTCGTCTTCGCCTGTTAAAATATTATGAATAGCTTGGCGTGCATTAAACGTTGTTGAAGAAGCAACATCACTCGCAGGAAACTTCTCAAAAACTGCAACTGGTGGCAATAGTTCTTTTACTTTATTAATTCTTACGTCATCAGTTTGAAACATCGCTTACTTCTTCCTATTCGTAGTATCTATACTGCATATATATTCGGTCATTTTTCCTTTTTCAGACCGACTTCATGCTCTTTCCATGTAACTTATCGTCTTAAAACGCTTTGTGCAATCATTAATTATCTTTAAAGGCAATATTTCTGCATATTAAATAATTTACACGCAGTGTAAACAAAAAATTACAGCTCATAACCTTATGAATTAAAACAAAACATTCACTTTAATTCTGCATACATTACCTTATTCATATAAAGGTAAGTTGTCTACTTCAATCAATTTTACGTGCTTATTGCGTGACCAATTTCAAATTTACCTTCACTGTCAATGAATTGTTCGCGGCGATAATATCGGTGTTAACCTATTTTTTCATATGGTGAGTTCATCGTGTCATGTTACGCTCAACCCACTCTATGAATGAAAATAAAGTGTCGATGTTACCAAGTACTTCACTACCAGCAACGTATTATGTAGACAACTTTTTTAAGTTGCTGACACATGTCGAATCTTATTATATGGATTTACTCAACGGTGATGAGGTTCATTGGCTACAGCGGTTTAAAAGCTTAACTAAAAACAGTCAATGTCTTTTGGTTCGCATGTTAACGCGTAAAGGCGAATGGTTTCGAAGTGACAAGCTTTACTATGATGAGATTGGTGAGCCAAGTAAATGGCTGCAAGAGTTGGCGGGCTGCGGTTTTGTAGCCATTAACCAAACGATGCAAGCCGACATTCTAGCTCAAGAGTTACTGACTAAGCCAGAACTGATTCGAACCTACCCGTTCATCAGCCCGCGGTTAAAAAAGTCAGAGCAAATACTCGCCCTTTCTCAATATGATATTAGTGCTAAGCCATCACTTAACTTTGACGTCATTCAGCTTTTGGATGCCAATCACTACCGTCTAATGTGCCAATTGTTTTTCGGCAATGGGCGTCAAGACCTCAGTCAATTTGTTTTGGCTGACCTCGGCCTACAAAACTTTGAAGATTACGTACTTACCTCCTCTATTCGGTATTTTAAGTGCCGCGACGACGTTGATACCGCCCTCCTACTGAGTAAACTTTACGATCATTACTATCAATCTAAACTGAATCCTGTCGAGACGTTACATCAGCTGATCGCTCTATTGCCGGATGTTAAGACTCATCATGATTTAGAACGGCGTAGACAAAAGCTCATCAACCTCATCGCTCGTGATTTCGAACGCCACTCTCACGCCTTCGATGCGCTAGCACTCTACGACAAAACAACGCAACCGCCTTCTCGCGAACGTAGAGTACGTTTACACCTTGCACTTAACACGCCAGAAAAGAGCTGGCCAATTATAACGTCTATGCTGAATTCACCTCTTGATATTGAAGAGTATGAGGTTGCATTAAGGCTTAAGCCTAAGATTCAAAAGGCGCTTTCATTACCACAAGATAAACGCGTCATTATGTGCCCACCGACTCGGCATCTCGAGATGGACCTAACAAAGGCAAGCGTTGAGCTAGCGGTAAAGCAATATATGGAGTCAGAGGGCTGGGAGGTGTTTTACCTCGAAAATCATTTTTTGAACACTTTGTTTGGGCTGTGTTTTTGGGACATCATTTTTAGTCCAGTCGATGGCGTATTTATCAACGCTTATCAACAACAACCACTCGATCTTTATCAGCCTGACTTTTCATCACGTCGTCGCCGCTTACTTGATGAAAGACTTAACGTTATCGAATGCTCAGGGGTTACTCCGTTCCTGTGTCTTGCAGATTCTAAACGTGGGATAAGCAACCCATTCGTTTATTGGCCTTACGTAGACGAGCGTTGGCTTAAACTTGTCGAACAAGCAATCGATGGTCGACTGCTTCGTCAACTGTTCACGGTAATGCTGAAAGATCTTAAAAAATTCAGAACTGGCATGCCCGATCTCATCGCATTTAAAGATGGGCAATTCATGTGGTGTGAAGTGAAAGGACCGGGAGATAAGTTACAAGGTAACCAAAAACGTTGGATGCAGGAATACGAACAATTAGGCGTCGCTTATCAAGTTTGCTACGTCACTCACATGGAATAGGCCGTGCATTGATTAACGAAAACCTCATACGAAATGAACTAGATAATAAAAAAGCCAGTGACATCACTGGCTTTAAAAACTCTAAATCGAACATTAGAAGTGGAGGTGTATAACCGATACGGCAATACAAGCAGGTCGTCGAACCCCTTCTATCTCAACGCGAATTTCACGCTCAATTTCCAAGCCTTTTCTGATTGGAGTTACCTTTAGCAAGGTACTCTTCGCACGTAGGTTGCTCTCGGCTTTTACGGGATAAGGGAATCTCACTTGATTCAGACCAATATTCACCATCATTTTTGCTGTTGGAAACATTGGCTTATTCGCATCAACACTGTCCGTCAGTGCTGGTAATAGCGAAAGCGTAAGAAAGCCGTGAGCAATCGTAGTTTTGAATGGCGATTCAGCCGCTGCACGCTCAGGATCCGTATGAATCCATTGGTTATCCTCAGTGACTAAGCCAAATTGATTAATGCGCTCTTGCCCTACATTCAACCAGTCGCCTTCATGAATAACCGTTCCAATTTGGTCTTGTAGCTCTAAATACAATTTTTGTGCATCAGGCTTTAATACTATTTCCGGAGTAAGATCGGATGCATCAGGTTCATTTACCGCTGGCTTATGGTAGTCTCTAACCCAAGCAAGAAAATTGCGGTTTTGTGTTTTATCAACGAACTCTGACCAATACTCACGAAGCGCAGGCGACATCCATTGCATAAGCTCAGACTGATGCTTGATAGAATCAGCGCTTTGTTTAAACAATTTTACCACTTTCATATTGACCTCAGATTACAGTCTTTCAAAACTAACTGTAATATTTTGAACCAGTTCACAACTCTGTGCAAACTCTTTTGAGCTAACACGCGTATTCTGAACAGTGTTTTATATTTAAAATTCAATAAGTTAGCTAAAAAAACAATATTTTATTAGTTTGTGACCGATTTCATATAGCATCGATTTGAAAGCACTATCGTGTGTTTCAGTTCTTAAAATGGCAGATTTGGTTATTCAAAGTACAAAGTGATTATGATTTAAGCAAACAGTTCGTTCTGGTCACATTTACGCTTTACAGTACTTAATCATATGAATATTATAAGCGCCAACAACGGAGAGATGGCTGAGTGGTCGAAAGCACCGGTCTTGAAAACCGGCAAGGGTTAATAGCCCTTCTAGGGTTCAAATCCCTATCTCTCCGCCATATTAAAAGATTAAACCGCTGTTTTTACAGCGGTTTTTTCGTATCTATAGCCTCGAAAATCATCTTGCACATACAAGTGGCACAGATGTACTTATTGAGACTTCCAAATAGCGTTTACTACACGCGTATCGTAACCCCTCTTTCACCGCGTGACATAGGCTACCGCAAACCATTCAAATCCTCGCTTCTGCCGCGTGAACGAAAGATTTCTTACCTGAGAAAGATCGACCAGGTTCTACTACCTCACACGCTTTTTGATAAAGCTAAAGCATTGAGTTTTACCGAGTTTGAAGCAGAGCTTACCGATGCCATTAATCAATTGCATCAATGTTATCGAACCCAACTAGAAAGCACGCCCAATACGCTAATACTTAGTGGGACGACCGCAATAAAGACTGCACCTTTACCCCAAAATGGGCTGGAGATTTGAGGTGTCAGATTATCTGCAAATCTTACCTACGTTTTAACCCCGCCTTAACCCTGCTACGATTAAAATAATAGTTACTGATACACACCTCTCAACCATTAAAGGTGCCTTACATGCCAAAAGTATTGAAAACATCACTATTAGTTGGAATAACTCTCTCATTGATTAATCCTTCTTACGCTCAATACGAAACGCCAGTATTACCCGATACTGGTCAAACAGTTCAGTATGATACTGAAGGAGCGCCTTTAACTGCGTCTGAGAGTAGTCTCTTTACTGGTCAAGACGCTTCCGTAGAAAGTAATCCAATGAGGTATCAAGATAATGGTGATGGAACAGTTACAGACTTAAATACAGGTTTGATGTGGCAGAAAGCTCATGATACGACAAAAAGAAACTTAGCAGACTCAACCGCTGTTGTTGAGGGTATGAACTTAGGTGGGTATGAGGATTGGCGACTACCTACGATTAAAGAACTCTATTCTCTAGCCCATTTTGACGGTGAATTAATGAAACCAGAAAGTGGTAAAGATAGCAGTCCATACATTGATACGGAGTATTTTGACTTTGAATACGATGAACGTATTCCATTTGCAGGCGCATTCTGGTCAAGTACGCTTTATATTAAAGGGAAGGTACAAAACTTCACTGCTCACGGTGGCCTACAAGGTGGCTTCGGATTTAACTTTGCTGATGGTCATATAAAATCATACGAAACAGGTAACTTCTTTGATGGCACTGCCATTCAAAAGTCAGATAATATGTTTGTACCTGGAAACTATGTTCGAGCTGTACGCAATACGACGACGCTATATGAGATGGAGTATGTTGATAATCAAGATGGAACCATTACAGATAAATCGACAAGGTTGATGTGGGCGAAGAGTGATAGTGGTAAGCGTATGAACTGGGTTGAGTCCTTGGAATTCGCCCAAAATTCTACTCTTGCTGGATATAATGATTGGCGACTACCAAATGCGAAAGAACTTCAATCCTTGGTTGATTATGAGAAGAAGACATTACCTGCTATCAATACAACGTATTTTGAGGTGACGCCAACTCAATTTAAATCACAACAAGACTCATACTATTTCTGGACGAGTACCACCCAAGGCGACTTTAAACATACTGCAGCATATATCGCTTTTGGTCAGGCATGGAGTAAGAAAAACGCAGACTCTACCGAATACTTTGATTGGCATGGAGCAGGTGCGCAACGCAGCGATCCAAAGGTTGGTTCACCATCAGACTATGAGCTCGCTTCTGAAATGGCAACAGACTATATCTCAATTGATAACTGGGTTCGCTTGGTTAGAGATGACAAGTAATCAAGGGGCTCTATTCAACTAGTACCTTTAGAATAAGCGCTTACAGCCAATAACTTTCGGCATCAAATTTATGATGCCGTTTTATTTATAGAAAACTCTTCACAATGGTAGAAAGCCGCTTTAACTATAGAAAAGAAAGTGAATTGATACCTTGATTAGGCCAACTTCTAACGACTATCCATTCGCATTCTTTAAACTTTGTTTTGTCCAATAATGTGTCAGCGGCTCAAATTGCATGGAGATTGGCGACCACCTACATGCCTGGAACATCAGTGCCCAAAACGAAAACTCTACGGATCGCAACAAAGCAAACTATGAATTGGTGAAGGCCATAACAACACCTGCCTACCCATTTAAAGGGACAACTGCATAATGTTCCGCCAATGAATCTAACACGAAACTAAGCAGCGTAAAGTAGTAGGTTAAAGTTTGTGAGGCACGAACGAATGCCAGCTGCTTCACAAGCATTTGAGCGCCTTTTATACAATTGATAACTTATAAATATGATCGTTATGTATTTCAGTTTCCATTATGAAGTCACACTTGCTTTGCAATATAAACCCTTGTTTTTCATAAAATGATTTAGCTTTTAGATTGCCCGAATAGACTGATAATTTTAATTCTTTGAATCCACTGACTCTTGCGTAATTTAGCACTGTTTTATATAACTCTAATGCAACGCCTTTACCTTGAAAACTAGGTAAAATATAAAGTTTGGAAAGCATTGCTAAGTTTTCTGTCATCGTTTCCATAACCGCTAAACCAATGGGTTCTTTTTCTTCAAACGTCACCCAAACTTGGTGATTCTTTGAACTAAGAAGCTGCTCAAAATTATATGCCGAAAGGTGCTTTGAGATATAAACAGACTGCAAGTCACGATTAGAATCTTCGGGACATGCAAGATGAAATGTCGATTTCACTATATGTGCCAGTCCATTTATATGTAATGGTTCAGCTAAAGATATATTCATAATACTATTCCAAAGTAGAAGTGCCCAAGTGAGAGTGGTCTTGAACATGGCGAGATGTCCGTCATGCAATGTAATCCAGTACTCAAGGCGACCTACACACGACTAATTGAGGGGAAAAGCCCCCATTGCGTGTGTGAGGAAGATACCTGTATGAGGAAGATAGTGATGATACTAAATGCGATACTACGAGATGGCGCAATACGGGATAAACACATCGCTAAAAGCTAGTTATTGACGCCATACTCGTTTGTTAGCTATTTAATCGGCTACAGTGATTTAATTATCCACTGTTGGTAATCACTTTTACTGTCATCACACAGTTGTAAAGATACGGGCCTCATTACATGCACAGGTGTGCCACCACGCCCTTCTTTTTTATTTTCACCATCAACGGTAACACATAAATTTGGCGCCCCGTTTAGTGAAAGCTGACCATTATCTTTTAGTTCAAACTGCTGAGTTACCGAAGAGTTACATTCTTCCAATTGAAGCGAAGCATTTTGTTCTAGTGATGATGCTGACATACATACATCGAAGTAACTTATTCGAAACACGCCTTTCGAGATAAGTGATAAATCGAAGCCTTGGTCCTCTAGAATTTCACCTGTGTAGTTATAGCAAGTATGGGCCTGCAACCCCCTTTCAATTGGCGCTAGAGCGCCTTTACCACCAGCGATGTCTAAACAATAACCTCGGGATTCATCCAAACTCGCGGCCAACATGACCTCTGCAATATTTTCAGTTTCAGCCGATTGAACAACCGTGGAGGTTGTTGATAAAAACGCCACAGCTAAGATAAAGAATGGCTTCATATTTTTCCCCTGTTAATTATTTATTTGAGAAAATTATAGTTCATAAGGTTCGATGATGGGTTACGTTGATAGTGATGTATTAAGGTGTGAGGTACGCTTGCCATACGGTGAGCAACGCGAAACAGGCAAGCGTAAGGGATCACTCTTAAACGCTTTGATGTGCGTCGATCTTACGACCTAACATTCGGCTCACTGTACCATCTTTATCTATAATTTGATGTTTAAGAGCACCTACAATATGAAGTGCTAATACGGCAATAAGTACATTAGCAGCTATACCGTGAATATTACCCCCTAACCCACTTAGCCATTCGACCTTAGCACCAGCACTAATAAGCTCTAATCCGAACAAATCTATTGCTCTACCGCTGCCTATACTCATCATCACACCTGAAATAGGCATCAACAATGTACCCAATAGCAATACATGATGGACGCCTGTTGCTAATACTTTTTGAATATTAGTTAATTTTGCAACACTAGATATTGAGCCTTCTTTCAGACGCCAAAATAGTCGTAAAATAGCAACAACCAAAACAATAACGCCTAAAGATTTATGAATTCCCAATAGTTCAAATTTTTCAGGTGCTCTAGGTAAACCTTCGACATAAAGACCAAGAGCCATTACGCCGATAAATAGAAGCCCTGTAACCCAGTGAAATACGATAGTTGGTATAGATAGTTTATTCTTCATAACGTTAAAACCATGCAATTAGTATGTGAATGAGTATAACTACCATTCACATGCTAAAGAATGTCATGTGGCGTAAAGATATGTAAAGACATGTAAAAACTTGAATATAATGACAAAGTTCTAGGAGCACAACGCTTACTAAGCGGCGGTATTGGCTCCCCTCAGTGCATTTAACTTCAAACCAACACCGCCAAGCGTTACGCGTGCAGCTGAGCAATTTGTTACCTTTACTTTTTGATGCAGTCTAAAAACGCTTGATCTGCAAATGCTTGTTCAATGTTTAGTTTCATTATCTCGTTTAAAGTGCCGAAAGCGTTCGCAAATTTTGCGGTGTTCTTTTCAATTCGGTGTTTTTTTTCGTAACAAGTACTGTGCCCTTTTGAATTGACTCGATAATTGACGACGAGTGTCCAATCAATGCTGTAACCAAGATCATCAATTAAAAACTCTTGAATTTCACCAGAGAGTTCATTTTCTGACTTCCCAACACTTATCCCTACAAACCTTGATTCAGTAAAAACAGCGCTCTCAAAATATTCATCGACATTCTTCTCAAAAACAATGTCACCAATCGCTGTATTTCGGATCTGGTTGGGTTTAACATCTGGATTAATTTCGCCTGGTAAATATTTAAAATCTCCGACATTCAAATTCCCTTCAACAGACATAGTACTGCTGGGGGTGTAATTAAGCGTTAATGGCGCTGAAGAACATCCGGAAAGTACGACTACAGCAATAACTGCTCCAATTTTTTTATATAACATTTTTCATCCTTGTAATTATGTTGCAATAAGGTGTGACATAAAGCTAACGCTTGATTAAGTGGTAGTGACGCTACACCGAAACAGATTTGAGCACCGTAAACACATAAGCCCAAATAGATACAAAAGCTGCCACGCATTGCGAGTTTCTCTTAAGTAACTTGTATGGATAATAAGCATTCCAATCGGGTAAGGTGAGACCCAGACTTTAGCTGCAACTAAAGTTCTTCTATTTGGTAGTTCGATTGAGCAATGGCTC
>NZ_JBHFOL010000005.1:0-317703 GCF_053544015.1 Vibrio sp. E150_011 | reverse complement strand
ACCACCAACAGTGCCTTTAATCAGTTAAACGTCGGCGATAAGCTCGAAGAAACCTTCACCGTCTCGTCCGTTGATGGCACAACTTCAACAATCAAAGTCATCATTAATGGCACCAACGATGCGGCGACCGTCAGCTCCGCAACCGTTGCTGTGGACGAAACCGATACGGCCATCTCGACGTCAGGTACGCTAACCAGCACCGATATTGATAACCCAGATAACACGTTCACCCCAGACACCATAACAGGCAACAACGGTGACTTGACCATCGATGCTCATGGGCACTGGACGTTCACCGCCAACAACGCCTTTAATCAGTTAAACGTCGGCGATAAAGTCGAAGAAACCTTCACCGTCACGTCCGTTGATGGCACCCCTTCAACCATCAAAGTGACGATCAATGGCACCAATGATGCGGCGACCGTCAGCACGGCAACTGTTGCGGTCGATGAAACCGATACGGCCATCTCTACGTCAGGTACGCTAACCAGCACCGATGTTGATAACCCAGATAACACGTTCACCCCAGACACCATAACAGGCAACAACGGTGACTTGACCATCGATGCTCATGGGCACTGGACGTTCACCGCCAACAATGCCTTTAATCAGTTAAACGTCGGCGATAAAGTCGAAGAAACCTTCACCGTTGCTTCCGTTGATGGCACCCCATCAACCATCAAAGTGACGATCAACGGCACTAACGACAACGCGACGGTCAGCACGGTAACCGTGGCGGTGGATGAAACCGATGCGGCTATCTCGACGTCAGGCACGTTAACCAGCACCGATATCGACAACCCGGACAATACATTCACGCCAGATTCTCTTACGGGCAACAACGGTGACTTGACCATCGATGCTCATGGGCATTGGACCTTCACCGCCAACAACGCCTTTAATCATTTAAATGTCGGCGATAAAGTTGAAGAAACCTTCACCGTCACGTCGATTGATGGCACCCCATCGACCATCAAAGTGACGATCAATGGCACTAACGATGCAGCGACGGTCAGCACAGCAACCGTTGCGGTGGATGAAACCGATACGGCCATCTCGACGTCAGGCACGTTAAACAGCACCGATGTTGATAACCCGGATAATACATTTATTCCAGATTCTATTACTGGCATCAATGGCGACTTAACCATTGATGCTCATGGGCATTGGAACTTCACCGCCAACAGTGCCTTTAATCAGTTAAATGTCGGCGATAAGGTAGAAGAAACCTTCACCGTCGCGTCCGTTGATGGCACACCATCGACCATCAAAGTTACGATCAATGGCACCAACGATGCGGCGACGGTTAGCGCTGCCATTGTTGCGGTTGATGAGACCGATACGGCTATCTCGACGTCAGGCACGCTAACCAGCACCGATGTTGATAATATCGATAATGCATTCACGCCAAGTACAATTTCAGGCACGAACGGTGACTTCACTATTGATGCGAGTGGTCAATGGACCTTTACGGCGAACAATGCATTTAACAGTTTAAATGTAGGTGGCAAGGTCACTGAAACCTTCAATGTTATTTCGGTTGATGGCACACCATCGGCAGTGACAGTCACAATTAATGGTACTAATGACAGTGCAACGGTCAGCTCTGCAAGTGTTGCCGTTGATGAAACGGATTCGGCAATTACCACCTCAGGTACACTCACCAGTACGGATGTAGATAATACGGATAACGCATTCACACCAAGTACAGTTACAGGTTCTAACGGTGACTTCACTATTGATGCGAGCGGTCAATGGACATTCACTGCGAACAGTGCATTTAACAGTTTAAATGTGGGCGACAAGATCACTGAAACCTTCAATGTCGCCTCAGTTGATGGTACGCCATCGACAGTAACGGTGACGATTAACGGCACTAATGATATCCCCACAATTAGTGGTGCAGATACAGGGGCTCTAAAAGAAGATGTTAGTGCTAATCCCCAAAGTCATGAGCTGACTGCGACGGGTAAGTTGGATATTGTCGATTTAGATACAGGTGAAAGTAGCTTTGTAAGCCATGGATTTAACAAAACGGCCCTACAAGGTCAGTATGGTCATTTACAAATTAGTCCCGATGGTAGCTGGGGTTATTTTGCTGATAACTCGCAAACCGCTATCCAAACGCTAGGTAAAGACGAGCATTTAACTGACACGATTCAAGTTACCTCAAAAGATGGCACAACCCACGATATCGTCATCACGATTAATGGCACTAACGATGCACCAATAATTACCCCTGTAGCAACGCAAGCCGTAACGGAAGATGGCAGTAAAACCATTACTTTCCATGCAACGGATGTGGATACTACAGATGCGCTAACTCCAAGTGTGTCTGCAACACATGGTACCGCTGTACTGAATGCGCAAGGTCAAATCGTCTTTACCCCAGATGCTAATTACAATGGTCCTGCCACGGTTGTTCTTTCCGTTACTGATGGGCATACAACCACCAGTCAAACCATCAATGTTGATGTTACACCTACAAACGATGCCCCTGTTATTACTCCTATATCACCGATTAGTGCAACCGAAGATGGCTCAGTAGTTATAGGGAAAATTGCTTCAACGGATATCGATACAGGTGATACGGCTTCGTTTAAAACCACATTTACACAGGGTGGTTTTACATTAAATACCGATGGTAGTTACAAGCTAGATCCGACCGATGCGAGTTTTCAGCATCTTAAAGCGGGCGAGATTGAAACCTTAACTATCCCCGTGACAGTAACAGACTCAGGAGGCGCGACAGATACTAAAGATTTAGTCATTACGATAACGGGTACGAATGATGCTCCCACAATTAGTGGAATCGATACTGGCACATTAAAAGAAGATGTTGGTGTTAATCCTCAGAGCTATGAGCTGACTGCGACGGGCAAGTTGGACATTGTTGATATAGATACCGATGAAAGTAGCTTTGTCGGCCATGGATTTAACAAAACGGCCCTACAAGGTCATTATGGTCATATACAAATTAGTCCCGATGGTAGCTGGAGTTATTTTGCTGATAACTCGCAAACCGCTATCCAAACGTTAGGTAAAAATGAGCATTTAACTGACACGATTCAAGTTACCTCAAAAGATGGCACAACCCACGATATCGTCATCACGATTAATGGCACTAACGATGGCCCTACCGTTAGTCATACCGTTTCATTGCCTTCGGGTAATGAAGACCAATCGATTAACATTACTGTCCAGCAATTACTCGCTAATGCAACTGATATTGATAGTAACGATTTAGGCCAGTTAAGCGTTGGTAATCTCCAAGTAGACCATGGTTCAATTAGCCAAAATACGGATGGCAGTTTTACCTTCACGCCAACGCCAAACTACAACGGCCCCGTACATTTTAATTACGATGTAAAAGATGCACACGGCGGTGTGACGCATACGGGGGCAAGTCTTGATTTAGCTGCCGTCGATGATGCTGCAATAATTACAGGCCAATCAACCGGTGATGTAGATGAAGGTTATGGTACTTTTGGAGATAGGTCTCCAGATTATGCTCAAACTGGCATGGCGAAAATAGGGCAAGATGTATTAACTGCTGATGGCAAGTTAGACATTGTTGACCCGGATACGGGTGAATCTGAGTTTGACCCTAAAGGCAGAGGTTGGAATAACTCCTATCACGGGCAATATGGACATTTACTATTAAATACTGATGGTACTTGGCATTACATTGTCCCCGTAGGCAGTGTTGATTGGGTTAATAATCGTAAAACAACAATCGGCACTACCATAGATAAACTCGGCGAAGGCCAAACGCTCACCGATACAATCACCATTCAATCTAAAGATGGCACAACACACGACATAGTGATTACCATTCATGGTGATAACGATAAACCTTATTGCTCATCAGAAGTTCAGCTCAATTCAGGTAAAGAAGATACTGCTCAAGTATTAACGTTAAATCAATTATTACAAAATACCGTGGATGTTGATGCTAATGATGCCGGTCAACTCACCATAGCAAATTTACATGCGGACCATGGTTCAATTCTCGATAACAAGGATGGAACCTTTACCTTTACCCCTGCTAAAGACTATAACGGCGACGTCCATTTTAATTATGATGTAAAAGATACGCACGGTGGTGTGACACACACTGGCGCAAATATGACATTAGCAAGCCAGCAAGATGCGGCAACCTTTAGTGGTGTTGACACGGGAAATATCACCGAAGATAAACATGTTGGGCATAGCTCGGCGCAAACGATTGCCGTGTCTGGTTCGTTGACGGTTACCGACCCTGACGCAAGACAAGATCATATCGACTACTCCCCGTTAGGTGAACAAGCAATTCATGACCCTTTTCACGGAAGCTTACACATAACCCCACAAGGCAATTGGGGCTACTCGGTTAAAAACAGTGCCCTTCAATACCTGCATGAAGGTGATGTTGAAAATGTGGTGTATCGCGTTTACTCAGCAGATGGCACATCTCATGATATTACAATCACAGTGACTGGGACTAATGATGCACCTGTACTAGCGGCTCAAACACAGTCCGTTATTGAAGATGGTAGCGCGCTTCAAGGGCAGATGCAGGCGACTGATGTCGACTACAATTCGAATCCGATTCTTTCTTATGAGATTGCAAACCCTGTGGATGGTTTGACCTTTAATGCCGATGGTAGTTATACCTTTGACCCAACTCATGCTTCATACCAACATCTGGGCGCTGGTCAGGAGCAAACGATTACCATTCCTGTGACAGTAAAAGATGAGGCAAATGCAACGTCAACACAGAATTTGACGATTACCGTTCATGGCACTAATGATGCTGCAGTTATCAGTGGTGGAGATATTGGTACCCTGAAAGAGGATGCCGGTGTAGACGCGCAGCAGTATCTAAATGCCCAAGGCCAGCTAACTGTAGTAGATACTGATACTGGAGAGAGTGAGTTTGAATCTCATGGGTGGAATCAAACCGCTGTACATGGTCTCTATGGAAATCTAACTATCGACAAAACTGGCGACTGGACGTATTTTACAAAAAACTCTAATCCTACTATTCAATCCCTTGGGGAAGGTGAAAAATTAACCGATACACTTCAAGTCACTTCTAAAGATGGTACAACTCACGATATCGTCATCACCATAAATGGCACCAACGATGCGCCAGTAATTACGCCTGTAGCAACACAAACGGTATCCGAAGATGGCAGTAAAACCATTACCTTCCATGCAACGGATGTGGATACTACAGATACGCTTACTCCAAGTGTTTCTGCGACACATGGTACTGCTGCTCTGAATGCGCAAGGTGACATCGTCTTTACCCCAGAAGCTAATTACAATGGTCCTGCCACGGTTGTTCTTTCCGTTACTGATGGGCATACAACCACCAGTCAAACCATTAATGTCGATGTGACACCTGCAAACGATGCCCCTGTTATTACTCCTATACCACCTATTAGTGCAACCGAAGATGGCTCAGTAGTTACAGGGAAAATTGCTTCAACGGATATCGATACGGGTGATACTGCTTCGTTTAAAACCACATTTACACAGGGTGGTTTTACATTAAATACCGATGGTAGTTACAAGTTAGATCCGACCGATGCGAGTTTTCAGCATCTTAAAGCGGGCGAGATTGAAACCTTAACTATTCCTGTTACTGTGACTGATTCAGCGGGGGCAACGGATACCAAAGATTTAGTCATTACGATAACAGGTACCAACGATATACCTATCATCACTGGGGTAAATACTGGCAATATTACAGAAGATGTCAATGTTCATGGTATGCAACATGTATTAGCATTTGATGGGCAGTTGCGAATAACTGATCCTGATACAGGAGAGTCAAAGTTTGACCCTAACGTGGTTAAAGATGCAACAGGCACACATGTTGGTTACAGTTCAAGCTTAGGGGGCAGTTTAGTCATTGACCCTGATACTGGTGATTATAGCTACCGTATTGATAATGCAAATCCGAAGGTTCAAGAATTACAAGCCGGAGAATCTATTGTCGACCATATAACGGTACGCTCAGTTGATGGCACTTCACATGAAATTGCCATAACGATACATGGTACTAATGATGCAGCAGTAATTTCAGGAACTGACTCTGGGGCGGTTACTGAGGATTTAAATTCAGCCCACTCTGTTGCAGGCACCCTTTCTATTACTGATGTTGACACCGATGAAGCGCATTTCTCTAACACAGATATACTAGGTTCTTTCGGCACACTGCACTTAATAAAATCTGGAGCTTGGGTATACGATTTAGACAATAACAACCCAGCGGTGCAAGCCTTGGGGAAAGGCGCGACTGTAACTGATACTATCACTGTCACTTCGGCAGATGGCACAACACATCAAGTGACGATTACCGTTAACGGGACTAATGACAGCGCGCTTATTTCAGGTGTTGATACTGGTACTCTCACTGAAGATATAACAACCTCAAATAATAATTTGATAACCAGTGGGCATTTGACTGTTTCTGACAGTGATACCGATGAGGCAATTTTTCAAGTTAGTGGGACGGGTAATGGTGCGCAGGGTATCCGTGAAAGGGGGAGCTTAGTCGTTAGTGATACTGGCTTAGGCAGCTACCGAATACATGCTAATGGTGACTGGGATTACACCGTGAATAACCAGAATCCAAAAATTCAAAGCTTGGCAACCAATGAAGTGTTGCAAGATACAATTACTATTCATAGTGCAGATGGTACTGCGCATTCAATCACTATAAATATCCACGGCGCCAACGATGATCCGGTACTTTCGGTTACACAAACCTCACCAACAACAGGTACCCTGACAGAAACGGATGTCGATGTAAAAGACACGCATTCTTTCTCAGTGGTTAGCCCTACCGGACAGTTTGGTGACCTTTCGGTTGATCCAACCTCTGGCGCGTATGTTTATACGCCAAACGCTTCTGTTTCAGGCATGAGCTATAACTCTGCAACGCACACCTACCATGGTGCTGATGTGTTTGAAGTTAAAGTTGCAGACAATCATGGCGGCGAATCATCAAGGTTCCTCACCTTTGATACCAATGGGCAGGTTACAGCTACTACTGGGCAGCCACCTAGTATCTCCGCAACCGTGCCGAAAAATCCAATTATTACTACGGCACAACCAAGCCTCCCTGCAGGCACTAATACACCACCTAGTAATGCGGTTACCGTCGATTTAGCGACGTCAAGTGATAGTGGGACATCAGATACTGACAACCTGACGAATAACAATACGCCAACCATAACCGGTCAAACTGATATTCCCTATTCGCAAGTCACGATTTACGATGGTTCAACACCGATTGGTCATGCTGTGTCTGACGCATCTGGTCAATACAGTGCCGCAGTAAGCAACTTAACAGATGGCGACCATAATTTATCCGCCAAAGCGCTGGCTCCTTCATCATCGCTACCTGCAACGTCCTCACTACTTCCAGTTCATGTCGATACTGCCATTGCCCCACTTACCATCACGCTGACCAATGATACAGGCAGCAACGCTGCCGACTTGATTACTAGTGATGGTGCGTTAACTATTAGCGGACAAGAAACTGGCGCAATCATTGAGTATTCATCAGACAACGGACAAACATGGACGTCAAGTTTTACACCACAACCAGGCTCAAATACCGTTGGTGTGAGACAAACTGATACTGCGGGCAACATTTCTGCTACGACTTCATTAACGTTCACTCTCGATGATCAGATTGCAGCGCCGTCCGTCGACTTAACATCAGCAACAGATTCTGGTGCATCCAATACAGATGATCTCACTAATGTGCACACACCCGTTATTACAGGCAGCGCTGAAGCAAATTCAGCTATTTCCATTACCGATGAAACTGGGAAAGTCATTGGAACAGGCACAACCAACAGCAATGGTGTTTATCAAATAACGACATCAGATATGGTCGAAGGCAATCATACTCTAACCGTCACATCTACCGATACAGCGGGTAACCAAAGCCAATCAAGCTTGCCTATTGAAGTGGATTATACTGCTCCGGTTATTCACAACGTTAATTTATCCAATGTTGCTACCCATCAGCCGACATTCCAAGGCACCGTTAGCCTTGACACCACTCAAGTTGACATTGTGATTCAGCAAGGTGGTCAAACTATTGAAACGCTGCACGCTACATTAGATGGAAAAGGCGGATATAGCGTTGATGCAACCAATATTCCTGATGGTGATTACATTGCCTATATTCAGGCAACGGATGAAGCAGGCAATACGACACCAAGCATGCAAAATGGAAAATTTGACCGATTTAGCGTCATTAGTCCTGTTGGTGCATCGATTTCAGGTCAGGATACGGGTGACGTAACTGAAGATGTACATCCGGTTGGAGGTGATTTACAGACAGATGGACAGCTATTAATTACAGATCCTAATGTTGGAGAAGATAAGTTTGTTTCTAGTTCTGTGGTTGGTCAAACAGGCAATATAGGTACATTATCGATAACCGAAAGTGGTCATTGGACCTATCAAGTTGACAACGGCAACTCAAATATTCAACAGCTCGGTGCGGGTGAAACTAGAAATGAAGTATTTACTGTTACCTCAGTTGATGGAACAACGCATCAGATCACCGTGACCATAACGGGCACAAATGATGCACCTACGATTAATTCTGGCCATGAAATCTGGGCAGCTTATGATATCGATTCTGCGCAAGGCTCAGGCAAAGGACCTGACCCAGGCTGGTATATGGGACGTGATGTAACGGATATAGACTTGTTACCTGGTGAGCATCTGCATTGGAAGATTATAGATCAAAGTCATGTTGACCATGGGAGTGTCGAAGTTCGTGGTGGTCAACTATGGTATCACTTAGATAGAAATAACCCTGCAGTAGTGGCACTCAACAAAAACGAATATGGTTTTACGGATACATTTTCTGTGGAGATAACTGATGAACACGGAGGTAGCACTGTTCAGCAATTGTCGGTACGAATCTACGGTGGTGATGATGCCGGGCCTCAAACAACAACTGTCGCGGTGGATCAAATTACTTCAGATAATGTCATTAATGCGCAAGAATCCGGAGGACCAGTAGACATAACGGGTAGAGTGTTTGGTCAGTTTGTTGCCGGAGATGAAGTCAGTGTATTGATTAACGGGACTGAGAGAACAGGCACTGTCGAAGCCAACGGTCATTTCACGATTTCATTTCCGGGTCCAGATATGGTTAACGGTAATCATAATCATATGGTAGGAACCGAAGTGATGCATGTGACCTTGCATCATTTAGTCGATGGTACCGATCATTCAAAAGATGTCACTGGTGAACATACTTACTACATTGATACTGAAGCACCATTCCCAATCATTTCCGTTGACAACGTGACAAGCGACAATATTATAAATGCAGCTGAGTCTGGCTCTATGGTTGATGTTACCGGCACTGTAACCGGAGACTACAACACAGGCGATACGCTGACTTTAGAAGTTGACGGGCATACGCATACTGCACAAGTAAATGCGGATGGTTCTTTCTCGATTCCGGTTCCGGGAGCGGAGTTACAGGGAGCGCAACAACTCAGCGTAGAAATTACTACCACAGATTTAGCTGGAAATACGGTTACACCTACGCCGACAGTAAAACACTATGATGTCGATATTGATAAGCCAAACTTGACCATAGGCTTAACCGATATAACAGGTGATAATTCTCTAGATCTTGGTGAACAAAATTTGACTGAAGCTTCACATCAATTAGAGATTTCAGGACATGTCTCAGGTGAGTTTCATAATGGAGATGTCATCACTCTCAACCTAATGCGACCTGACGGAACCGCTTATACTGGAACCGTTGATGCTTCAGGTCAATTCGCTATTCCTGTCGCAGGCAGTGATTTAGTTGCTAACCAAGGCCATCATATTGTTGCAACGGTTGAATCTACGGACGCAGCAGGTAACGTAGGACGGTCGTCACACACTCTCAATTATAATCTTGATTCGTCTACTTCGAGCCCGACAGCTGGTAAGCCTATTAATCAAGAGGTTTACTTATCTATTGATCGTCATTCAGACACTGGTGCAGCTGACTATGTAACTTCTGACTCAACGCCGTTATTGCACGGTTTTACAACCGTGCCAATGTCAAAAGTGACCATATTCAATGAGCAAGGAAATGCAATTGGAACGGGTACTTCTGATAGTAATGGTGACTTTACTATTCTTGTATCCAGTTTATCTGATGGACCCCATCAACTTACAGCAGAGGCTGTTGCCCCTAATAATGGCGGATTAGCTTCATCGAAGCCAATGTCGATTGAAATCGATACCCAAATTCAAGCTCCTGTCGCTAAGCTGAGTCCAAAATCCGATAGTGGTGTATCTGATAGTGATCGAATTACTAATGATCATTCACCTATTATTACCGGCCATGCCGAGGCAAATGCGCATATCGTTATCCGGGATGATAATGGCCAACCCCTTGGGTTTGGACGCGCAAATGGTTTGGGTGAGTACCATATTCAACTTAGCTCACTGAATGAAGGGCATCACGATCTGGTGATAGAAGCGACCGATCTTGCAGGCAATAAAAACCACTCTACTCTATCCGTTGAGGCCGATTATACTGCTCCAGTTATTCACAGCGTGAATTTATCCAATGTTACGACTCATCAGCCGACATTCCAAGGCACAGTTAGTCCTGATACCACACAAGTGGATATTGTGATTCAACAAGGTGGTCAAACTATTGAAACGCTACACGCTACATTAGATGGAAAAGGCGGATATAGCGTTGATGCAACCAATATTCCTGATGGTGATTACATTGCCTATATTCAGGCAACGGATAAAGCAGGCAATACGACACCGAGTATGCTCAATGGGAAGTTTGACCGATTTAGTGTTGATACCCATGCGCAGGCGCCAAGTATTACTTTCGAGTCTACGGGAGCGGATAGCATTTATAATGCCGCTGAAGTGGCTAGTGGGGCTGCGAATACGGTTACTGCAAGTATTCACCTACCAAGCGATGCTGAAGCAGGCCATACATTAATGGTTGACGGTGTGGCACATATCATTACAGATAGTGAGGAGTCTGCCGGTAAAGTTAATGTCGAAGTGTTACCTGGCTCAACTCTCAGCGCGAGTATTATTGATTCAGAGGGCAATCAATCCACACTCACCAGCCAAATAGCTCCCACAGCTGACTTGAGCACCGCCCGTTTAACTCTGTCTTTAACCCATGACACAGGGAACAGCGCTTCCGACTTAACCACTAACGATGGCGCATTAACGATTAGCGGCCAAGAAGCAGGCGCAATCGTTGAGTATTCAACAGATAATGGCACTCATTGGAGCCAGAGTTTCACTGCAGCTCAAGGGGCAAATACCGTTACGGTAAGACAAACCGATAGCGCTGGTAATGTTTCTCCATCCAGCTCATTGAGTTTCACATTAGACAATCAAGTTACCGCCCCAAGTGTGAGTTTACGCAGTGATACCAGCGGTCAATTTCATCCAACAGCTGACCTTATAACCCAAGATGCTCGCTTGTCTATTCAGACAGAAGCGGGTGCACAAGTCGAATATTCTAATGACGGCGGTCAGAGCTGGGGTAGTATGTTCAACCCAATAGAAGGCGTAAATAATCTACTGGTTAGACAAACAGATATCGCTGGCAACCAATCAGCAACGACCCATTTCAGCTTCACTTTAGACACGACGCCAGGCACCGTTTCGGTAAACCCAATTTCAACAGATAATGCGCTTAATGCCGTTGAAAACAATCAAGCATTAGTCATTACAGGAACCACCTCCAATATTGCCGCAGGAGATCGTGTATACCTCAATTTCGGCAACAATCATTTTCGTGAAGCGAGTGTGCATACTGATGGGACTTGGAGCTTAGCGGTCAGCGCTAGCGATCATCAAAGGTACTTTAGTGCCGATGGAAGCTACCCCATTAAAATTGGTAGTGTCGATCTTGCAGGAAACGCGACCCCTGAGATATCAACTCACTTAATCGTGGACACCCAAAAACCTATCCCGCATATTAGTGTCGACAGCGTGACTCGCGACAATATTATTAATCTTGCCGAGTCAGGACAGAACATTGATATCACAGGGCATGTCAGCGGTGACTTTAATGTAGGAGATGCTGTCAGTCTCAGTGTTAATGGCGCAACTATAAGCGCCTTAACAGGTGTCGTCGATAGCCAAGGCAATTACAGTATTTCTGTTCCAGCCCAAACGCTCATAAAAGCGAATATTCATAGTATTTATGCCTCTGGCCAGCAACCCGTTCATTCGATTGAGGCCACTGTTATCACCACAGATCAAGCCGGTAATATTGGTAGTGCCACAACCGGTACCCAAGCATTCTCAATCGATAAGATCGCATCCGCCAATATCCAACTTGATCCTGTCACCGCAGACAATGTGATTAATGCGGCTGAATCTAATCACAATGTCAGTATTACAGGTCATGTCAATGGTGATGTGCAGCAAGGAGACACTGTCAATATTCTTGTAGGGCAGCAGACACATACAGGCATTGTTGATCAAAATGGACAATTTAGTATTGATGTCGCCGGCTCAGAATTAATAGCACAAACAGCGATAACAGCAACGGTGGACACAACCGATAATGCAGGTAACCCTGCTCATGCGAGCCAAACCTTAAGTTACGCTGTCGATACCCAAGTCGATATGCCCACCATTACCTTCGAAAACCCAGGTAGTGATAATGCCTATAGCAAGGCGGAAATAGCCCAGGGACATGCTGGCACTATAACCGCGACGGTACATGCCGCAGCGGATGCAAAAATTGGCGAACATATCAAAATCAATGGTGTTGACCATGTGCTCGATACCCATAGTCTACGGAATGGGTTGCAAATAGAAGTTGCACCAGGCTCTCATGTACAAGTGACCATGACTGACGAACACGGTAATACCGCGGGTAGCCAAGGCTTTGCTGCCAGTGCCATACCTGAACCCATCGTTGTCAAAGCACCTCCAGGAAGGCATCAAATATCTGGAACACTTGGTATACCACAACTCGTATCTTCTTTAACTCCGGTACCAACAACACAAAGCGGATGGCGAATCCATTTGCCTAATGGACAATATGTGACCCGCCATCAAGGGCAATATGGAACATTAACCATTGACCCTCAGACTGGTGATTTACACTATCAAGAACAGGCAAATGTACACACAGGGCCACATGGCAGCGCTTCTGGTATTGGCCAACATGAAGACAAGTTCGAAGTTGCATTACAAGGGACAAATCAAGATGAAGTGGTTGCCCATGTGAACGTTCAAATACTCAGCCACGGGCCGGGACATAGCGGTAAATTGAATATAGGTACCGAGGTGGTCGATATGACAATAACCCCTATCGCCCATTCCTCACACCCAGCTCCCCCACCACCGCCTCCTGTGCAACATGACGAACCAGACATGGCTTCGCAAGCAGACTTTACCGTTACGCAAAGCGATGACAGTTATCTAGATTTGACTCAGCACGCTCACCAAGAACCAGACCAGAAATCCAGTCATCATGGTGCAGCAGCTTATTTAGATGCTCTGGGCATTAAACCCGATGCGACATCGACAACGGTTCACGATCAACCTGCTGATATGGACATCGTACTAGCACAAGTCGACCAACAAGATGCGACTACACACGACCAAGCGCACTTAGATATGTCGGATGCACTTGAACATCATGATGCGAACGTCAACCACAACCAAGATGATGAGCATCACCATCACAACGACATAGACGGGCTGCCAGACATAGACCCTAACCCATAGCATCAGCATCAAGTAAATAAGTAAGAGTGGGAGTGTTGTCTGCTCCCGTCATTTCCTCTAAAGAACAGGCATAACTGGGAAAGCACGTTCAAAAAAGGGAGCACATGATGTGCTCCCTTTTACTTTCTATTTTCTTATGTGTTTACTATTCTGCGAATCTCTATAGAAATTACCTTTCACCAAACGCGACACTCACGTTCGTGTAAATTGGCTTCCACAGGTATTGGAAAACAGACTTCTCACCGGTTGTAATATTCACTTCGCCTGTCATACCCGGCAAAATAGAAAAGCTCTCCGGATTATCACGGAAATAAGGAACATCCACCGAGACGACGACCTCATAATAAATTTCACCGCGTTCACTTTGGCTTGTGGTTGGAGAGATACTCTCAACCACACCTTTCAATGCACCAAAACGACTGTAATCAAACGCATCGATCTTGATGCGAGTTGCCTGCCCTACACTCACAAAACCAATATCTCTTGGGGACAATCGAGCCTTAAAGTCGGCTTTGCCACCGATCGGAACAATTTCAACTACCGTTCCACCCGGTTGAATTACCCCACCATTTTTGGTGCTTGGTAGACTTTGGACTAACCCTTGTAATGGCGAGAGTAACGTCGTGTTGCTTACCTTCGCTTGGCTTGAACGAACTCTTGCGTTAAGTGCAGACAAATCAGACACCGCTTTTGAACGATCGTCACTGACTTTAACTTTTGCTTCTGCGAGTAGTTGCCTAATTTTTTGTTCGACTCCGTCAGCTTGTTTAATCAACACTGATTTTTTACCACGCGCTTCCTCGATCTTCTGTTCAATGCTTGCCAACTTTTGACGCATTTCCAACACTCTTAAGCGTGAAATGTTACCAGACTTATAACCCTTATTTAGGATATTCAATTCTTGTATTGTCGCCGAAAGTTCTTTTTCATAACTCGGCAACGATTTTTCCAAACTAAGGAGCTGTTCTGCAATCTGTTCGCTGTCTTTTTCAAGGACAATACGTTTTTGATAGTAGAGCGCCTTTTGAGCATTAAGCTGTGCTTTTTGCTGGCTCACTATCTCTGGGAAGTCGATTTCAAACTCTCCAAAATTTGGTTCACGATTCTCAAGCAAGGCATTCATGCGTTCGATACTCGCCAGCAACGTAACTTGTTGGGATCGTAATTCTTCCAATGCAGTCTGTTGAAATGTCGCATCAAACTCGACCAATGGCTGACCTTTTTCAACAAGTTGCCCTTCTTTCACTAAAAGTCGTTTTAGTTTGCCACCGATATCGCTTTGCAGAACTTGCTTTTCCCCTTCAGGGATAACAGCCCCTTTCGCCTTCGCGATTTCATCGACCTGAGTGATCATTGACCAAGTCACAAAAGCAACCACACAAAATGCCACCGACCACGTTGCTATCATCAGGGTACGAGCTGTACTCTTGGACTCCACTAATTCGCCATAACGCATATTCTTATCGACCGACTTATTATCCATTTTCTGCCTCTTGCTCATTTTGTGGGTCTAGTGGCCCTGCATACACAACTGAACCTTCGTTCAAAACAACAACTTTATCTGCCATCTTAATTAGGTCAGGATCGTGAGACGAGAATACAACGGTTGCATTCCCTCTTTTCGCAAGGAGAAACTGACTAAACATGTGCCTTGCTCCTGGGTGATAATCGGGAACTGGGTTATCTAAAAGATAGAGGTTGTAGTCATAAATAAGTGCTTTCGCATCTATTAGTATTTGCGCCACACTGCCCGATAACATATCAAAGAGACTATCAGGGTTAATCGCGCTAATCGGAGTATCTAAACCATCAGTTAGGGAACTCAACCAACTTGCTCCCCCTACTAATTCAATGGCATTGAGCATTCGATCTTGTTTCACATTGTGCCCATCACTTAACCACTCTCGAATACTCAGCGTTAACAAATCAGGGAAAGCCGCTCGGATAAAACACCAGTGGCGATAAAGCTGCGGATCATATTGCACTAAGTTCACCCCTTCCACTTCCACCATTCCATTTTGGATCAGCTGCAGCCCAGAAAGCACTTCTAACATCGCCGACTTGCCACTCCCAGACGGCCCAGTAATAGCAACGACTTCTCCAGCCTCGATGTCGAAAGTAATGCCGCTGAGCGCAGGTCGAGCTTGCTTAGGATAACGTAATGTCACTTGATCTAACTTCAGGCTTGGTGCATGTGACGGTAACGGGTGATGCTGATAGCTAAACTCTCGCTCAGATGGTTGTGATAACAAACGATTCACTTGTAACTTCGATTGATTGAAGCTGTTTAAACGCAACGCACTGTTAGCCAGCATTTGCGCAGGACCCGTGACTTTAGAGATCAACATCATCGATGCAATTAACCCACCAGGCGTCATCACTTCTTCAAAAATAAGTCCAATCCCTAACCCCATGATAGCCAATGTTGAACCTACACCAATGAAGTAATAAATAGAGGTATAACGGCTTTGAAGAACCGATTGAGAAAATGAAACCTTCGACGCAAGAAAGTTTGCTTTGTCAAAACGCTGTAGCCAATAACGAGCAATCCCTGAACTTCTTATAAAAGCTAACTTAGACGACAATTCATTAACCATATTTTGACGATTCGTTCCTGCTACCGTCGATTGCATAGAGCGTTTGCTGCTTAAGTAAATCGAACGTTTAGCTAACACGTAATACAGGGTTAGGGAAAACAGTGGAACTAAAACTAGCCAGCCTCCCAATAAGCCTATCGCGACCACAAATAAAAGGACAAAAGGCAAATCAAACAGTGCATTACCTAAAGGCCCAGATAGAACACTGGCTATCCGTTCAGATAAAAGTAATTGATTTTGCTGGCTTGAAGATGCCGTTTGTTGGTTTTGAGAATAGCTATTGCGTAACAGTTTCTGAACTATCGATTGAGATATCTCGCGACTGACACGATTCGACACGGTTGCGAACACCCGACTTCGTAACGTACGCAGCCACCCCATCATGACAAACAGCAAACCGGCTCCAATCGCGATACCTTGAAGTTCATGACCAGCATCACCACCAATGACATGATCATAAATGGACATCGTGATGAACGGCACAGCGAGTGCAAACAGATTCGTAATAAAGCTGACTAGTAGAAGTTTAGGAATAATCGGTCTGAAAGCATGCAAGCGATCGCCAACCCAATCTGAAGCCGATTTCTCAGTAGGACTTCCGTCAATTACAATGCAAAATTGAGGATCTAGCGATAGTTCTGCTTCTCCCTCAAGCGACTCAAAGTCCCCCATTTCTGCTCGACCGAGTATGATGTTGTTTTCATCAGAAACGGCTAGAATTAATTCATGATCACCTGCGTCTTTTACTTCAGAGACAAGGCGATAGGGCAACAACAAACGGTCAAACAAGGCGAAAATATCATCGATTGAATCCACTCGATTTTCCTCAACCCATTGACGTGCAAATAGCTGAATATTTGCATTCACTTCTAATTGTTTGAGAACGGACAAACACAAGGTTTCTAAGTGATTCATGCTGCCTCTCCCTCTTTTACGTTTTTCTCTATAGAGATAACTTGAGTGGCTAAATCACGTAATTTGGGATAATGCGTCACCATTATGATAGTGCGACCTTGTTCGGTCTCCTGTTGAAGAACTGCAGTAAGTTTAGCTAGTGCTTGAAGGTCAAGGGATGCATCTGGTCTTTCCAGCATCACAATGGGCTTATCACTGGCTAACTGCGCGGCAATGTTAAGCATTTTTACATTCCCCATACTCAACAAACAAGCACTTGTGTGACCTATTTGGGTTTCTAAACCATCGGGTAATCTCGTTATCTCTTTGGTAAGACCTAGGCGTTTCGCGTAATCATTTGCTTCATCAGTTTGATCGGGGTTAAATCCACATAAGTTATCCAAAATCGTGCCTGCCACGAGCTGCGCTTTTACCCCGCAATAAGCAACGTATGAGTTAAGTGCACCACTATTAATGATGCTTTCGTTAATCTTAACGTCGCCTGCTATTAGCTCATCTACGCCAGCAATCGATGACAGCATATGACTGCTTAAATGACGCTCTTCACTATCCAGCAATACCAAATCACCTTGGTTCGCTTTTACACTCATTTGATAAATTGAGCCGTATCGCTCGATAGACGTATGCGACAGTTCTAGCGTTTTGAATGCTTCATGTTTGATGTCTTGTTGAGTAGAACTATCTAACTCATCTAGCTTTTCAATCGCTTGATTTGCAGTGTGGATGGCATTGAGTTTTATTTTAACGCCAACTAGCGCACTTAAAGGCGCAACCGCTCTGCCAGAAAGAATAGAACACGCGGCTAGGCCACCTGTAGTGAGTTCACCATCTAACACCCATAAGCTACCTGTAATCACCAATAAAACAGACGTTGCCAACGCCGCTAGTTGAATGCACTCCTGGGCAAACGCATTTTGCTCTTCTTCTTTCGCTTTAGACTGAGAACGATAATGATTGAGGGATTTAAATTGGCTGAAAATCCGCGATTCAACGGCTTGACGTTTGATGCCTTGGAGGGTCTGACTCATTAAAATCAAAAAGGCTTTTCTTTGCTGCTCATAAACCGAGGCTTGTTCACTCAACGCTTTTACTTTTCGTGACGACAACCAAACAATACACAGAGTAATAAGCCAAACGGCTATCGGTATTGCCACCAGCTCACCGCCGATGTAGGCCACTAAACCCAGAAAAATCAGCGCAAAAGGCAAGTCGATAAACCCAGCAATGACCCCCCCTGAATACCAATCCTTCACTTTTGATACCGAGCCTAATCCCTCCTCTACGCCGCCCACACCTATCTGACGGATTTGACTAGAGGACGCTTTTGTCACCTTCGAGACAAGTATTTGATAGGTCATTTTTTCAGTGTTACTTGCTGCTGCGGAAAGCAACCAAGTTCGTACGAAACGAATGAGCGCCTCCATAGCTATCGCCAAAGAAGCCCCTGCTAACAGTAGTGTTGCGGTACCATAGCTTTGGTTAGGGAGAATACGATCGTATATCTGTAAAACTGTTAACGGAACAGCTAAAGACAACAGGTTAATAAGTAGAGAAGGTAGTAATACTCTCTTTACTACCCCTTTGTTTTTTACTGAAGTTGCAGGCATACACAATCCTTATCCATGCTTATGAAATAAGACTGGTACATATCATTCAATCATGCAAGGTAAGGAACTGATTTAAAATATTTTTTAGTTTAAATCGTCTATTTCATCTATGCGACTAAGTCTGGACACTTTATTAAGCAACATTTTCAACGTTAACTAGCCTTAAATCACGATTACATCCACAGCGTAATTAAAAATACCCAGCCAATTGACTGGGTATTAAAACTAAATTGATGTCGCTAAGGTTTAAATCGCCCAACCGCCCGCATAGAAAGCCACTAAGACGATGGTAATTAAGACTATGCCAAGGTTAAGCTTCTTCCATTCGCCAGAGAACAGACGCCCTACAACGAGACATAAGAAACCTAGCATTATTCCTGTCACAATGTTTCCAGTAAGCACGATGAATACCGCACAAACCAAGCCTGATAATGCATCGACCGAGTCATCAAAATTCAGTTTACGAACATTACCTAGCATTAGTAGGCCCACGTACATTAACGCTGGCGCAGTCGCGTATGCAGGAACTAAATAGCTAATAGGTGCAAGGAATAACAAAAATAAGAATAAAACCCCCACTACTACCGCAGTAAGACCTGTTTTACCACCAGCAGCCGTACCTGCCGCAGACTCGATATAAACGGCGGCTGGAGCCCCGCCCACGGCGCCAGAAACAATACTCGACACAGAATCAGAGGTGAGCGCTTTACCACCATCAATAATGTTGCCATCTTTATCAAGAAGATTGGCTTGACCCGCCACCGCTCGAATGGTCCCGGTTGCGTCAAAGATTGCTGTCATCACCAATGCTAATACACTTGGTAATACAATCGGATTGAGTGCCCCCATGATGTCCATCGTCCCCATCAAAGAATTCTCACCACCAATGCTCGGTAATGCAAAAAAGCCCTGATATTGCACAGCAGGATCAAAAATAAGACCAAACACAGAAATCGCAACGATGACAAAGAGTATCCCACCAGGAACCTGGCGCTTCTCTAATCCAAAAATAGCCGCAAGGCCCAACATGGACATAATGACAGGGAAAGAAGTGAACTCACCTAACGTAACAGGCAGACCTTCTACCGGGTTTTTGATGACTAGACCAACACCACTCGCTGCGATTAATAGCAAGAATAAACCAATGCCAATGCCCGTACCGTGAGCAATACCTTCAGGAAGATTGGTTAAAATCCATTGTCGAACACCAGTGACGGTAATCGCGGTAAAAATAACCCCCATCAAGAACACGGCGCCTAGCGCGACAGGTATTGAAATGCCCTGCCCTAAAACCAAACTAAACGCGGTAAATGCCGTTAGTGAGATAGCACAACCAATCGCCATTGGTAGGTTAGCCCAAAAGCCCATCAGCATAGAACCAAACGCAGCCACTAAACACGTTGCAATGAATACCGACCCTTGGTCAAAACCCGCTACGCCAAGCATACTTGGTACGACGATAACCGAATACACCATCGCCAAAAATGTCGTTAAGCCCGCAACAACCTCGCGACGAACGTTACTTCCGCGTTTGGAAATCAAAAAGAAGTTATCGAGCCAACTGCCTGTTGCAGCGGATGTATTCTCACTCATGGTTATTCCTCATTGTTGTTGGACAACCGTTCATCAAATGGTCGCTCAACAAGATATTAGTAAAAATTTAAGTGGCGAGAAAATACAGGTAAACGTTTGCGTGTGCAATAGGTAGAATCGAAGGTTTCATGTTTGGTAAGACAAATAAAGACTTTCAGCTCGAAAACATAAATCGAAAGACCTATCATTCAATCAAAGAAAGATACATAACCCATTAATATTATGGGTTTTTACCAACTTTCATAAACACTATCAATGAAGAGGCTTAATTCGCCGCCATATTCACAGCGGGACCAACATCAGAACTGTAAATCACTGCTTAATCGTTGAAGCGGGCAGATAATGAGTGGCTTTGGCGCTGAAAGGGGCAGTACACTAAGATCTACTTACAATACCCAATAGCATCGGTAAATAGACAATCCCAGCAAAGCCATCTGTTAATGCAAACTCGCGACTGCCTAAACTGGCGTACCCTATCGCCCCTCCACCGATGCCTAATCGTCCGGCTAAAAAACCAACGCCACGTCTTAAAAGTGCACGTTAATAAATTAATATCAGCATTTCACTCACCTTTATTTATCTCTGAGTAATTCATTGGCTTAAACCACAATATAAATATGGTTATATTCATTCTTAACCTAATTAATATCACTGCTACTCAATCGCAATACCAAGATTTATTCATCATGAATATTCTTCATGTTGAATGTGAAGTAAAACCATTTTTCATCATGCTGTTATATCCGTATAAAAACATTAAGCACAAGGGAAAATATCGAACGGAAATAAAACTTTTAAGTGAACGTCAAAACTTAATCAACAAAGTTTGTACGACCTCATTATAAATGCTCACTCAGTTCTTAACGTACTTTTCATTAAGATCATTCGAGACAATAAGACAACAATTTTAGGTACTAGATAACCATGACTACAGAATTCGACTTTACCATTAAGAGCATTTGTCTCGATGAGCATTATCAACCTTCAGACAATACTCGCATCACAACTAACTTTGCCAATCTGGCTAGAGGTGATAGCCGCCAAGAGAATCTGCGCAACGCATTGGCGATGATCAATAACAGTTTCAATGCATTAGCTCATTGGGATAACCCTAATGGTGAGCGATATTCTGTTGAACTTGATATAATTTCAGTCGATATAGACATTGAAGGGTCCGGTCAGACTTTTCCTTCCATTGAAGTATTGAAGACGAATATTATAGACCATAATACTAACGAGCGTATTGAAGGGATATTAGGTAATAATTTTTCTTCTTATGTACGAGATTATGATTTTAGTGTCTTGCTTCTAGAGCATAATAAAGACCAACCACACTTTAGTATCCCAGCAGACTTTGGTGATTTGCATGGGAAATTATTTAATTGCTTTGTCAACTCACCTACATATAAAAAGCACTTTAATAAGCCGCCAGTAATATGCCTAAGTGTTTCTGACAACAAAACTTATTACCGTACTGACAATCAGCACCCTGTACTAGGGTTTGAATATCAGCCAAATGACACCTCGTTAACCGAGCAGTATTTTAAAAAAATGGGATTGCAAGTTCGTTACTTCATGCCATCAAATAGCGTTGCACCGCTGGCTTTCTATTTCTTTGGTGATCTGCTTAATGATTACACCAATCTTGAACTCATCAGTACGGTCAGCACGATGGGTACATTCCAAAAAATCTACCGACCTGAGATTTATAATGCGAATGCGGCGGCTGGGCAATGCTATCAACCCAATCTGAAGAATGCCGATCACTCCGTTACTCAGATTATTTATGACCGAGAAGAACGCGGCCAGTTGGCGATTGCTCAGGGAAAATTTGCCGAAGAACACTTTATTAAGCCCTATAACCTTGTTCTTGAACAATGGTCTGCTCAGTACTTTCTTTAATGTCCCCAAATACAAACAGGCTTGATTATGAAAAGACTATTACCCACGTCAACCGCAGGCAGTTTGCCAAAACCGTCTTGGCTTGCACAACCTGAAACACTGTGGTCACCATGGAAGTTACAGGGTGACGAATTAATCGATGGTAAACACGACGCTTTGCGCGTGTCTTTACAAGAACAACAGCACGCTGGGATTGATATCGTCAGCGATGGAGAGCAAACGCGCCAACACTTTGTGACGACGTTTATTGAACACCTTAACGGCGTAGATTTTGAAAAACGAAAAACCGTTAAAATTCGTGATCGTTATGACGCGAGTGTCCCAACGGTGGTTGGCGCCGTTTCTCGTCAAAAGCCTGTATTTGTCGACGATGCCAAGCGATTACGCCAACAAACGAAACAACCGATTAAATGGGCGCTGCCAGGTCCAATGACCATGATCGATACGCTTTTTGATGACCACTACAAAAGCCGTGAGAAACTCGCGTGGGAATTTGCCAAAATCCTTAACCAAGAAGCCAAAGAATTAGAAGCTGCGGGTGTGGATATTATTCAATTTGATGAACCAGCCTTTAATGTCTTTTTTGACGAAGTCAACGATTGGGGTATTGCCACGTTAGAACGAGCTATCGAAGGGCTGAAATGTGAAACCGCGGTACATATTTGCTATGGCTATGGCATTAAAGCCAATACCGATTGGAAAAAGACGTTAGGGACAGAATGGAGACAATATGAAGCGGTGTTTCCTAAGCTACAACAATCCAATATCGATATTATCTCATTAGAATGCCACAACTCTCATGTTCCAATGGAGCTGCTTGAATTGATTCGAGGTAAGAAAGTCATGGTCGGCGCGATCGATGTCGCCACCGAAACCATTGAGACACCCGAAGAAGTCGCAGAAACGCTACGACAAGCCCTTCAGTTTGTGGATGCGGAAAACCTCTACCCTTGCACGAACTGTGGCATGGCGCCTTTGCCTCGCTCTGTTGCAACAGCAAAGCTCAACGCCTTAAGCGCTGGTGCGGAGATAGTTCGAAATGAAATCTTGGCGTAATACTCAATGTCTAAGGCATGATGTCGAGTTGCTAGTGGTTAATGGTTAATGGTTAACAAACGTGACAACGAGTGAATGAAAAAGGACACTTGCGCGTCCTTTTTCATTCCACCTCTTCATTCTAGAAGCTTACTTTTATTTTCCACCAATACTCAAGCGAGCAAAGCGTACGTCGGGTGCAAAGAAAGTACGACTGTCGTTGTTCAACTGGATATTCCCCACCGCGTCGACTTCTTGCAACATCTTATAGAAATTGCCCGCGACCGTGATACCTCGCACAGGCTGAATGCGCTGGCCGTCTCGACATAGAAAACCACTGGCACCAAATGAGAAGTCACCACTGACCGCATCAGCGCCAGAATGCACGCCTTGCAGTTCGACAAGCTCTAGATATTCGCCCGCTTTTACCTCAGAGAGACTGCTTGTACCTGTCGCAATCCATTTATGATTAGCGGATACATCCAAGCTCGATTTCGCACCACGTGACGCACTTGCCGTTGATGTCGCACCTAAGTAACTCGCGGTTTGGCTATTATGCAGTAACGTATTCAGCTTACCGTCTGTAATAAGCCCGTTGTCTTGAGTGGCAAACCCTTCACTATCAAACGCCGCGATGGCCATACCCTGTGGCACATACGCCTTATCAATCAGTGTAATAAGGTCACTCGCTATAGGTTGTCCAAGCTTGTCTGCTAGAGGTGTAATGCCTTTCATTGCGCTTACACCAGAAAACGCGCTGCCAAAGGCACCAAATAAACTACTTAACGCATTCACGTGGAATATTGCCGAGTAATTACCCGTCGCAACGGGGGCACCGTCGAGCAGATCCCGAGCAAGATTATACCCTCCGTCAATGCAGTAAGCCGCGTCTAGCTCATCAAAACGACGACCTACTGACACCTTACCTGCCATGGATTGTTTGTCGTCCTTTTCAAACAGCGTATACGCATAACAGCTAAATGAACGCTCAAAATGGCGACACAACGTCCCTTGAGTATTGGCAATAATCAACTGACCTTCACCGTCGCTGTAGCCATTGTATGGCGAACTGGATGCATGAGGCAGAGCGACCACGCCTTGCTCAAGCGCTAGAGAAAGCGCAATTTTATCGTCGACGGATGTTGTGTCGTCTTGAGCAATTTCAGCGACATTTGTTGTGATTTGATTGTTCACACAGCTAATGGTTTGATGCTCATCCTGCTTTGAGAAACGCGCGCTTTGTAATGCGTTCGTTAACATCAAATCAAGGCTCGATTGCTCGAGTGACTCAGAATAACTGGTGGCGACGCGCGCGTCTTTAATGACTCGTACGCCCATGACTTGGCTCGAGCTGACTTTGTACTCGTCTAGTTGGCCTTGGTTCGCCTTTAACGAAAAGCTGTTGTTGCGGTTAACAATCACATCAGCTTGTGCGCCTTGACGTTGTGCTTCTGAGAGTACGTACTCAATCGTATTGAGAAGTTGTTGTTCTTGGCTCATTAGCTACCCCCTCCAACCAAAATATTATCTACTTTCAGCGTAGGTTGACCCACCGTCGTCGGGACCGCGCCACTAACGGAGCCACACATCCCCGGCGCAAGCGCCATGTCTTTTCCGACCATGCTGATTTCTTTGAGCACTTTTGGACCCGTACTGATTAATGTCGCGGTTTTTAGAGGTTTGGTTATTTTACCATTCTCAATCAAATACGCTTCACGCACGGCAAAGTTAAACTCGCCCGTTCCCGGTTGAACCGAGCCTCCGCCCATCTTTTTGGCGTAAATACCACGCTCTATACCCGAGAGCATATCGTCCAAGGAATGGTCCCCTTCTTCAATGAAGGTATTGCGCATGCGTGATGTTGGCGCGAACTTATAGTTTTGTCGACGACCGGAGCCTGTCGGTTCAAACCCTGTTTTCATCCCACCCATTTTATCAACCATAAAGCTGGTGAGCTGACCGTCTTTAATGAGTTGAGTGCGCTGGGTTGGCATGCCTTCATCATCAACATGGATTGAACCCCATTCATTGGTCATGGTGCCATCATCCACGGCATTGACCGCAGTGTGGGCTATCATGTCACCCATTTTGTCGTGAAATACCGAGGCTTTCTTAGCAACAGAAGTCGTTTCAAGTAAGTGACCACAGGCTTCGTGAAAAATGACGCCACCAAAGCCATTACCAATAATAACGGGCATTTCACCTGACGGACACGCGTCCGCACCGAGCTTCACCAACGCTTGTCTAGCAATAGTTTGACCTAATTCTTGCTCATCCACACCTTCACTGAATTCCCAGCCTGCTAATGCACCAGGGCCTTCCATACCCGAAGCCTGCTCATTGCCTTTTTGAGCAACTACATTGCCTGATGCACGAATGTAGTGTCGAGTATCATCAACGTGAAGCCCTTCAGAATTGAAGATAGAAACGCGCTGCTCACGTTGCGCTACGCTACCAATGAATTGACTGATGTATTCGCTTTCCGCCCGTGCGGCTCGGTCGACTTTAAGCAAGAATGCGATTTTGGAGTCCAGATTGGCGTCTTTGCTCAGCGGCATACGACAGCGATGTTGGACTGGGTAGCGGTTCAAGTTCAATGATCCGGCAGAGGCGATTTGATCACGCTTGTCTTTTGCCGCAAGCAGTGATGTCACACGTTTCAGTTCTGCTTCGTCCGTGCTGTTGGTGTACCCATACAACACTTTATGGCCGAAGAAGAGGCGGATACCAATACCAAAATCGATACCCGAGTTAACCTTATCCACTTCACCAGATGCAATCTGGACGGTGTTGGTTTGGTGATGTTCTACGAATAGCTCAGCGAAATCAGCCCCTAAAAAGAGTGCATGATCGATCACCGATTGAGCCGATAGAGAGTTAAGCATGAAACCTCCTTGATCGTCCTAGTTTTCCTCACCTTCAAAACTGTGCTCTTATTAATAAAAGCATGGCACAGAGAGAATAAAGGCGTGTTTAGAATGCTCTAAACATTACCATTTTTCTATGAAGAATTCCCGGCCGCTTATTACCAGACCATAAATTAGATCAACTTTGCGGCGGCAACGTTCACTCAGTTACCAATACGTTAATTGCAACAAGCTTAACGCCATGTCGATCAATTAATGGCATGCAAATTGACAATGCACTGCAACAGACGCTCCTCTAAACCCGCATCAATCGAGCGGCCAATGATCTCGATACGGCTTTCAACGCAGTCATTCAATTCGACTTCTGCCAGTTCATCTTCAGCCTTATTGTAACTAAACACTCCATCTTGAGTGATAAACACCGCTTTCATGCGCTCCACGTCAAGTTCGATTAAGACATCGAGTATCTGTTTACGATCAAAATGCTTGTTTGGTGCAAAGCGCCAGCCAACACTTTCAAACCCTTCTCCCTGGTTCATTGCCATAATCACACCACTTTCCGGCATCGCGACCTCAGAGGCCAACGTTTTTTTGTGACCATGATGATGGTGATGAGGTGACCGTGCTTGAATGAGCGTCTCTCCTTCAAAATCCGACAACGGAATATCGCCATAGTGCGCAAATATTACTTTCGTCATTGGGTGACCTAATTCAGCCACGTAGGCTTCTAATTTCTCTGTATCGCCCTCTTGGTACAAATCTTGTTTATTACCGATAACCGTATCGGCAATCGCAATTTGCTGATTGAACGTGCCGTTACTGGTATAACGACTGTCTGACAACTTACGCGCATCGACTAAGGTTAGGGTCTTTTGTAGCGATAATACCTTGCGATAATGTTCACTCGACAAGACTTGCAGTACTTCTTTTGGGTGCCCTAACCCCGTTGGCTCTATTAGCAAACGGTCTGGCCTTGCCTCTGATAACAGTTGGTTCAGTGCAATTTGCATCGGTAAACCGGCTGCACAACACATGCACCCGCCGGGGACTTCGCGGATAAATACTTGCTGGTCTGCAGTTTGTTGGCCTTGTAGCAAGCTACCATCAACTCCAATTTCACCAAACTCATTGACAAGCACAGCCCAGCGCTCACCTTTTGGTTTGTTTTCCAATAACTTTAAGATTGCAGACGTTTTACCTACACCAAGAAACCCGGTAATAATGTTCGTCGGTATGTTTATTATCGATTGGGTATTAGAGCTCATTTGCTCTTCTCCTATAGCCTTGAACTAATGTGTGGTTTGTCAACGAATCACGCATGCAACCACTTTGATTTCTTTTTAACATTTGTCTTTTCTCTTCTGAGGGAGGGCGCAAAATATAGAATGGTACGGAGATGGCACAGCAAAAACGGTGCCGACTACTTAACGCAGTCGTCGCATACGCAGTTGATTTCGATTTGAGGACTAATCACAGTAAAACCCTGTTGCCTTGCTTGAGACTGAAACCCTGTAATCATTGAGGCATCTAAGGTTTGTTCACTAATTTTTTCGCATTTGGAACAAATGAGAAATTGAGGAACTCCGTGTTCATGCTCGCAAAGGATATGAGAACAAACGATGTATTTATTCGATACTTTAAGCTTGTGGGCCAAATGTTCATTCTCAAGAAAATCTAAAATACGATACACCGACATCGCTTGAATATTCTGATTAAGGTGTGTTTTACAATAATCCACCAGTTCATAGGCTGATAAAGCCTTATCGGCATGAATTAAGGCATGGAGAACCAACTTACGCTTGGTCGTTAGTTGTTTACCTTGAGCCTTACAGTTTTTCTCTACATGCTTAATGACGGCTTCAACGTCTTGCATTTCAACTACCTCATATCTAAAGTCAGCAGTAACCGTCGTTCAGTCCCGGTTGTTTCTGGTGAGCGATGTACCACGCCCGTAGCTTCATTCCCTTCCCAACCGCTGCCTTTCAGTAACGCAACATCGCCCTTTTTTAATTGGTTAATACACACATTAGTTTTAAGCAAACCTGATTGGTGATCCGGCAACCCAGCACTACCCGCGCCGAGTTTGCTGCGGTCAATATCATCGTTATTTAACCACTGCGTAGCAAAACCCGCATAGGTCGTGACAAGCCGACACGGTAAATGATCGACGTGGAATTTGGGGCACATGGCCGTATCCAATGTCGTCAAACGTAATCCCACTTCTTGCAAGTCAAAAAGGCAGCAGAACATATCTACGATCAATGCTATGTCGTCACTGAGGTCATCAGCACAAGCGTATCCATCCAACTTATCTCGTAGCAAATCAGCCACCGTATCCGGTGTCACGGTTTTGACGACCGCTAACGGCTTGCCTTCTTGCAACATCTGTTGAATATTTTTTATTAGCTCATTTGGCAGCGAACGCTGCCAAACTGCTAAATTACGGTCTGAACGATAAATGTCCGTTAGTGCGCTTGGTTGAGTGCCCTGCGTTAATGGTCGTTCCGTTATATTTACATCGGTATCAGCAACAACATGGCAGGTCATATCTCAAACTCCCATTCAGGAAAAGGATCGGAAAGGGTTCGCCACAGAGATTCACCAGCCAACAATTCCTCATCACTTAATAAGCAATCATTCAGTGCTTGTGTCATTGCGACCTGATCCAGCCCCTGACCGATAAACACGAGCTCCTGACGCATATCACCAAATGGCTCTACCCAGCTCTGTTGAATAGCCTTTAAATCATTAGCGTCAGTTGGCCACTCTTCTTCAGGAATCGCTTTCCAAAACAATCCAGCAAACCCATGGTTTCCAATACCTCCCGCCTGGCTCCACTGCCCGGCAAAATCGGGACGTGACGCCAACCAAAAATACCCCTTTGATCGAAGCAATGTGCCAAATCGCTCGGTATCATGAAGAAAGCGATGGAACTTTTCAGGATGAAATGGCCGTCGAGCTCGGTAGCTGAAACTAGCAATACCATACTCCTCCGTTTCTGGTATATGTTCACCCCTTAGTTCTTTTAGCCAACCCGGTGCAGATTGTGCCTGTTCAAAATTAAACAGGCCAGTATCTAACACATCGGTAGTACTGACCTGCCCATTACGTATTGGGAGAATTCGAGCACGCGTGTTTAACATGGTAAGAATGGCAGTCAATCGCGCAATATCATCCTCAGTAACCAAGTCCGTCTTACTGATCAACAAAACATCGGCAAACTCAACTTGCTCTATCAAAAGCTCAGTAACGCTACGGTCATCATCTTCATCTAGATATTCACCCGTTTCAGTCAAATCTTGGGCCGCTTCGTAATCGCGTAAAAAATTAACGGCATCGACAACGGTGACCATGGTATCTAGTGTTACGACATCAGAGAGCGACACACCATCACTGTCAGCAAAGGTAAACGTTTCAGCCACAGGCAATGGTTCCGCAATCCCTGTTGATTCAATCAGCAGATTATCGAAGCGCCCCTCTCTCGCTAACTGACTCACCTCAATAAGCAGATCTTCACGCAAAGTACAACAAATGCAGCCGTTGCTCATTTCGATTAACTTTTCTTCTTTGTGTTCCAGCAAGACGTCATTTTTTACTGTCATAGAATCAATATTGATTTCACTCATATCATTAACAATAACGGCGACACGCTTGCCTTGGCGATTATTAAGAATATGGCTAATAATGGTCGTCTTTCCTGCCCCAAGAAACCCAGACAGCACGGTGACAGAGATTTTTTTCTGATTCATGTTTTTCTCTTAAGTAAAACAAACTGACACCTAGTAATCTTAGGTCTCGTGGTATCGAGTTGCCCTTGCACCCCGCTTAACAAGTTATCCACCAATTACAATGGAATCCAAATTAACCCCGATTCCATCGTAATTGGTGAGCAATTCACTCCATAGTTAAGCTAATCAACGTACTTAAAACACAATCGATAAGTTGATCAAGCAAAACCACTTGTTATGTTATAACATAACAAGTGGTTTTGCTAATTATCGTTTTATGTTCTCTAAGACAGAGAAAAGGACGTGTGAATCAGACCTGACTAGCAATGGAAATAGTGCGCTTCACTAACAATGACGTTTTAGTGCTTTGTTACCGCATGAAATAGCGCGTGTCGGAAAGTTCAAGAGATCGAGGTACTGGTTAGCCGATTGGCAAATCGTATTGCCGGAAAGCTAGTATTGGCAAAACCAATAAAGAGGACGCGACTTCGATTAATTGCATTTTGACGACACAAATACGACAGACTGATGACTGATCGAATTCGATGACGGTTTTATGATTCGTGTTCCAACGACACGCCAAAATACCACCAAGACAGTAGGATTGTGGTTTACTTCGAAAGCAACAAAAACACACCCGATATTGGGGTTGTCAGAGGCCTTAAATGAATGGCAGCAACGTATTGCTTAACGGCATATCATAGGCACAAACTACGTTTAAAATTGTCACAGCAACCGTTTATATATTAGTAATCAATGAACTAACTTAAGCTTGGCAAAGTCAGTTGTGAAGGATAATCACAAGTAGTAGACTTGCGCACAATTATGCAACTTTGTTTTAACGTCGTCAGTGCATATGACTTTGCTATTGTTTAGATTAAGTGGCTATTCTCCAGCTCATATCTTAGTCATTGATGTCGACCTCTTAGAATACAATCAACCTAGGCTGTGTTAACTTAATGGAATTAATGTCGTCTCTACGCTTACTAACGACTCGTCATCTGCCGATCGAAGAAAAACAGGAAACGCTAATTGACCTCATTATTAGTCATTATCTTCCACAAGAACGCACGACTCTTTTCCAAACCGTCACTGACTACCGTAGAAGCCAATTATTGTCGCTATTTCCGTCGCATAGAAACAAGAGCCTCTCCATGCTATTTGAATTATTGGACTATCGCGACCTCATTCATCAGTATCCAAATACATTGTCGGAAGATAGCGCTTTATTCGAAGAAGTCGCGAGTCAATGCTATATGCATTGGTTAGATTTTTGGTGTGCGTGCGAGATTGCCGTGATCAAGAAACAATTCCCTTTGGGTGCCAACTCCCCTTCTTCTGTGGTGCTCCCTCTAAAAGATAGTGCGTACTATGGCGCTTTGATTGAACAAATTGAAAATGCCCCTCTTGTGGTCAAGACACCCAGTCATCCGCAAGCAATGCCAATTAAAGACGCTATCGCTTTAAGCAACCTTGAGCTCTTCATACAGGGTGAAAAGTGGTACGAAATGCTGCCTTTGTTGTCACTTTCACAAACGGGGAAACACTTTATTTTACTAAAGCATCCTACCGACGAAGTATTCCCCACACTCGTCGCTTCTGCGCTCGTTCAAGACTGGTCATCGAAGGCAGCTTGGTTAAGTTATGATGCACAGTTTAGTAATGAGCAATGGCATTACTGCTTACCACCTCACGGTGACACTCAGCTAACGAACTGTGCCATTTTCAAACCATCTACCTTATCAAAATGTTACTCTCTCCCAGAATTTGATGACCAATTCCAGTTACAATTGTCAGATAAAAAGGCGGTATGTGAGGTGTTGCGTCTAACAGTCAGTGGTAATACTCAGCAAAAGCTTTATTTCCTCTATCTTGCTCAAAAAGAACTCATGAGCGTATTACATCAAGTAGGATACAAAATTGGCTTCACTATTATCGAGCAACCGTTCATGCTCAACTTCTATCAGGCCATTGATCAAACAGCATATTTCCACTCTGGATATTGCGATCTAAACAACGATGGTATAAAAACCTATCGTGGATTCTGGAATTTCGAAATGATGACCAAAGCCTTCTGTGACACGGATTTTCGCAGCTATAAGCACGCGGTTCGTGGCAGCAGAAAGCGTATCTTGCTAGCAAAGGGTGAACATGTTTGATATCAACCTAGAAGCGCTTATTTACGCGAAAGCGATTGTGCTTCTTATGACAGTAGCCGTAGTGGTCATTTGGCTACTCTATTATTGCTATCGGCTCAAACAACAGAACGAAGTCATGTTGGGGACACACCATGTAACTTACATCGCCTATTCAGTCTGTATTGTGGCTTGGATTAGCAGCAACGCGTACTTCCATACTGATTTATTGCCGATGTTTGGTGCTTCTGCTGCTATGTTTGCCGCTAAATTTGCCAATCTCGCGTCTTTTTTTGCGTTTGCTTTCGCCTATTACTTTTCTTGTCAACTGGCAGCACAATTGCGTAATGGTAAAGTCCACCGCTGGCAACAAGTCATTTTGGTCACCCTAACGGTCTACTCACTCTATATCAACTTTCATCCAGGCCTTACGGTCGAACACGTCGACATTACTGGTCCAAGTCAGTTTGTCATTGAGTTTGGCCCGCACACGTCATATTTCTTTATTGGATTGGTGAGCTTTGTTGTCTTAACGTTGATAAACCTGGTAGCAATGCGATCAAACAGCAGCAAACTCACGTTAGCCAGAACCAACTATATGATTGCGGGTATCTTGGTGTTCATGCTTTCTACTGCCACCATCCATCTCGGTATGACCTATTTCATGGGCGACTTCTCATTGACTTGGTTACCACCAGCGTTATCCATCAGTGAGATGTTGTTCGTGGGTTATGCCTTATTAACATCCCGTTTCTACAGTGTGAAGTACCTCGCTTACCTCGGCGTTAATATGCTGTTAGTGTGCGCAATTTTGGTCGTACCTTTTGGTGCCATATTCATCCCGCTAACCGATAGTAACCAATGGCTGATTGCTATCCCTATCTGCGCCCTTATTGGCGTAACCTGGCATTTACTTTATAAACGTATGAGTCGCTACGCTTCTTTCTTAATTTACAGGAATAAGAAAACACCCGTACAGCAGATCCTTGCGTTAGAAGATGATTTCAAGCTATCAATTGATGACGCAATGGAGCAATTAAGCAGGCTATTACACATTCCAAACGACAACCTGCGCCTCGTCAATAGCAACTATAATGAAGCCTTCTACGAAGACTACCTTTCCTCAAACAACTCCGTATTAGTTTTTGATGAGCTGACTGAAATACTGAATGATAAATTGCGCACTAAGCGCTCAATCAAAGCACTTTATGAAAAGATGAGCTCAAATAACACCGCGCTGGTCATGCCACTATTCGGTCAGGGACAATCTGTCACGCATTTATTAGTTTCATCGCACAAAATCAACAATCAAATGTTCTCTAATGAAGAGATCTCCGCGCTACAGACTTTGTTAACTCGCGTACAAAGTACTATTGAAGCAGACAGGCGCATTCGTCAAAGCCGCGCACTCGCAAACTCTATTGCTCATGAAATGCGTAACCCACTCGCTCAAGTACAACTGCATTTTGAGGTGTTGAAACAACATATTGACCATAACGCTCCCACGAAGCAGCTCAAACTTGATATTGAAAACGGTCAAGCCGCCATTCAACGTGGACGACAATTGATTGACATCATCTTACGAGAAGTCAGTGATAGTTCATCTGAGCAAAGTCCTATTACTATGACCTCCATTCACAAAGCAGTCGATCAAGCGGTCAGCCACTATGGCTTTGAAAATGACCTAATTATCGAGAGAATACGGTTACCGCAACATGCGGACTTTGTTGCTAACCTGAATGAAACTTTGTTCAACTTTGTCATATTCAACCTGATACGTAATGCTATTTATTATTTTGACTCCTATCCAAACAGTCAAATCGAAATAAGCACCACAACAGGCGCGTACGAGAACGTGTTAATATTCCGAGACTCTGGTCCGGGTATTGACGACGCCATTACTCATAAAATCTTCGACGACTTTTATTCTTACCAAAAAAGCGGAGGTAGCGGTTTAGGGTTAGGTTATTGCCAGCGTGTGATGCGTTCATTTGGTGGCAGGGTTGAATGTAAATCGACACTCGGTGAATTTACCGAATTTCATTTGTATTTCCCTATTGTTCCTAATGCACCAAAAGCAGAAACACTTCGTACGCCTTACTTCACTGATTGGAAAAAAAACCAGCCGGATACCGAGCCACACCAAGAGCCCAACACATCACTGAACCTTCAGGAATCCATAAACAGCCAAGGACTGACCGTGCTGATCGTCGACGATAAGGAAGTGCAACGCACGCTTGTTCAGATGTACTTAAATCAGCTTGGCGTTAACAGTTTGCAAGCAAACAATGGCGAAAAAGCGGTAGACATATTTAAGTCGAATCATGTCGACTTAATCTTAATGGATGTACAAATGCCTGTAATGAATGGATTTGATGCCAGCCAACTAATCAAAGCCTACTCGCCCCACACACCCATCATTGCGCTATCGGGTGAATCAGGAGCGAGTGAGTTAGACATGATTAACAAGATAATGGATGGACGTTTGGAAAAACCAACCTCATTAGACGCTCTACGGCATTTACTTGAAGGTTTGTTAAATAAAGATGCCACCCCTAACCCTTCCAAGCCTAATCTAGTCTAGCGGTGCCGGTCATGTTTTCTTAGTCACGACAAGGACAGTCGTGACTAAAAAGATAATGATTTAAGTATAGTGACTAAGAATATAGTGGTTAAGAGTATCAATTATTATGCGGCCCACTTGACTACCTGACTCGATGACCCACATATTTAGTTTAGATAATTCATCATGCAGTACTGATATTGAACCCCAATTCTATCGACATGTTTAGGTATCAACTATGCAGAAGATAATGTTGTACGATCGACACCATTAAAAACAAATGCTCAAGTACCTGTGTAATCGCTTGGTTTAGCGACTCAACTACGTAGTAACTCCAAGACCGATAAAACTGAGTCGTTTGCAACCTATCGTGCAAGTAGTATTTGGATTACAAGCTATATTTATAACCAAGGTAATGAGCTTGTATAGCCGAGGATGCATGAACGAGTGTATCTACCCAGCATTTAGGTCGGTCAAGAACAGCCATTAATCACTGATACCTTAAGCTATCGACAACTATGATTAAATATTTCACATTAAAGAACTTTCGTGTGTAAAACACCTTGCATAATCGTAAGACTGAAAGCATAAAAAACTGTTTCTAATCACAAATAAAGATCTCCATCGAATCTAAAAGCAACATTAATGTTACTACTGCCAATTTCGCACCATCGCCTACAAACAAAATAACATTGGTTAATAGTTCTTGATCAACGACAAAAACTTGCTGGACTTATATATCGATGGGGGGGATTGTGCTTTACCGCAACTTCAAAAGGAATACCATGTACTACGATTAGGCCATAAATTAAATTAGTAAGATACCAAGTAAAGCATAATCCAAAATAAAATTTATGGCGTCCGCTTAGCGTTAACAGTATCGCTATGGTCGTTAATAATCGTAATCTAGCTGAACTGCAAATAATTGATTATTTTGTTCATATTTACCTTGTACGCCCACTACACTGCGACTTTGGTCGATGTTCCTCGTCCCATAGTCGTTATATTGGTAAGCAAAGTTTATCGCTAGCGTTGGCATAATTTGATAATTCAAACCAATACCAACATTAAAAATATCATTCACAGGCAAGTCCGGATATATCTTTGTATCATCAGACTGAGGATTAGTCGCATAACTAGAACCAAAATCTAATCGGTACTTATCGTTAAAGTGATAGCGTCCACCTAGCGAAACCGTATAAACGTTATCAAAGTCTCGATTGTAAACGCCCTTAGGTATCCCAGACTCTACAGAAACATACGTAATATCATAATCTCCCCAGAACTCCATCCCTACATTCCACACAAAATCAAACGAATTGGTCAGTTTGTGAAAGCCGGATACATCAAGTTGAGCGGCATTAGGCATATTCAAGTCAACAGTTCCAGACTGCCCACCATTTAACGAGTAATCTCCACTTAGGTCATGCTTGATCTCAGAGCGATACGCAAGGCCTACTCTATCGTCTTCAGTCAGGCTATAGAGAAAGCCAAAGTTGAATCCTGCATTCCAATCATCAGCTTTAATATTAATTCGCTTATTAAATACATTTTCTTCTACTGTCATATATTCAATAGCAATACCAAGCCCGGCAGACAATTTAGGCGATATTTGATATGAAAAAGAGGGATTTATCTGAATAGACGTTAGACTTACATCATTAAGCTGAGCTTTACCTTCCCAGTCCGTTCCATAATCTAATGAAGCCCCACCTGGTGCCGTGAGAGACAAACCCACTGCAATTTTTTCATGAAGTTGCTTGACGATAAATACATTACCGTAAGGCATCACACTACCAGAATTCGGTGCATCTCCGGCACCTGAACCCGAGTAATAATCATTGTCGTAGGCCATGACACCTATCGATCCGCTGATGGCATCTTTACCTAGCACTGCCATACCTGCTGGGTTTGTATAAGCAGTAGTCGCATTATCAGCGATCGCAGCACCTCCGGCTCCTGATAAGGCCAAATTCCCATCACTTAAACCAGGGACTAAAATCACAGCCGAACTAGCCGGTAGTGATATGAGCCCAAAACTCAAGGTTATAACAAAGCGACTATTTTTCATGATTCTCATCCATTTGAAACAATTAACTTTAATGTAGTACATACATCAACATAGGCAAAAAAAAGAGCCAAACGCCACTGAAATTGTGAAGCATGCAGGAGAATCGCCGACCATGTGCCAAAAATGACCAAAACTCAGTGATAGTGATATGTGTTCATTAGTTCAATTGGTATAGGAAATATCACCATAGCCATAAACACACCAACTATAAAAACAAACGATAATATCAAAAATTCAATGGTGAAATATAAAAGCATAATAGAAAAGAAATCATGTTTATAACGTGTAAACAACTATTTTTAAATAGTAATGAATTAAGTATTTATTTACATCGCCTCCTCATTAAACGCCATGTATCTATAGCTCCGAGTAACGAGCCATTCCATTAAATATGGAACTTAGCTAAGACTAGGTTCAAGCTAGCCTAGGGCAATAAGAAAGAACCTTAAATAGTATTTGATATTATTTCTCGACTGACGGGGTTCATTAATAACAGATTGGCAATGTGTTGATTTGAGTACATGTATTATGTACTCAAACTCTTTACGAACATCGAGACGATGCTTCACTTTCGCCGCCAAATATGAGGAGGCACACCTTTATCTAATCAACCTCACCACTAACGATCCTGGCGCTCGAACTGACTCAACATTGTGGCTAATCACTACACCTTTAGATGGCGAATAATAATGTTCAATTTCGTCGCCAAAACTGTTGTATTGCGTGGCCACTTTTTGTCCTATTGTGACGTCTTCAAGAAGTGCCACATGACTAATCACGAAACCACCTTGATTAGCCCGAATACTGACGATTTGATTCCCTTCCGTACACTTCACCGTTTGAGGTTGTACATCACCATCAATCATTTCGTAAGCACGAAACACGTTTAAAACGCCGTTCACTGCTCGGCTTACCATAACGTGGTCAGAATAGCGTCCAATACCGACCTCGATGGTAATAGAAGGAATACCGGACCGATTATAGGCGGTCTCTAAGATCCCTGGATCGCCTGGGTCATTTAAAATCACATCCGGGTCAATCAATCGAGCCATGCGAATAGAGTCATCGAGCCGGTAGTCTGCAAATACATAAAGTGGGTACGCCGCACCAGATGTTTGTGAATGCAGGTCTATAGCTAAATCAGCATTGGGGTTTAACAAATTCTGCCACAAACTGTGCGCGAACCTATGGGCGTCGTCACCGTCAGGATCACCAGGGAACACGCGATTTAAGTTAGACGTAGAACTATCAGGTGCGGCAGAATGAAAGTCTCGACTATGACGTACAATACCTGACAAGTTGACGGTGGGAACAATTGTCACAACACCTGCATTTATACGACCCATCAATTCTCGCGCTAATTGCTGAGCCGTCAAAATTCCGTTTTGTTCATCACCATGAATACCGGCGGTAATCATAATTCGTTTTCCCGGATGTTGACCTTTGAAGACACGGACCGGTAATAATTGTGGATGACCAATGGCGTCGGTAGCCACTGCAAACCAAAATTTATGTTCTCCTGCCTCTAATCCATTAACATCAAGAGCTTGAATCGTAGGATACATGGGGACAATACAATCATTGAGAGGTGTAGACATGCTTTCTCCGGGACAAACAAAAGACAATCATTGCCTTAGGTACCTTTCGGCTTCAACCTAAACTTACCTTTTTACGCTGCAATATAAAAGTGTGGATATCATATACGCTTTCGCTTATTACAAGATAAATCAAAAACATCCACTAATATCGAACTTGAAAACACACTCGTTACTTTAAGAAACACTGACAAGCCGGTATAGAAAACCAGATATGAACACGGCGCGATGACGCCTATGTTTAAACCTTCTCCGCTATTCGATTAATCCCTCTGCCCTCGACGGCCGGAATATAATCAAGGTCGAGTTAAATTAATTTGCTCAGAGGTAGTGGCAAAAGCATCTCCGCCCATTTTGCCAATAGAATCAAGCAGAGCCTGATCAATCTGCCCTCCACTGTATAAGTCATCACGAACATAAATATGTTTAACATCCAACATAATGACTTTCCCGCCCGTGGGTTGCGTACTCACTTCAATGACGTCTCTTAATGTACATTCGTATCGAATCGGCGATTGCATGACCGATAACGGGGAAACGTGATGACTAGGACAACTTTCAATACCAGCAAAATCGAATTCACTTTCTTGGCTATCTAGACTCGCACAGGTGCGATTCATTTTCTCGACTAATTCATGGTTAACGATATTAACCACGCACTCTCCGGTTTGCAGTAAATTTTGCAACGTATCTTTGTCAATACCACTGCGTTGCGTAATTTGGGTATACATCAACACAGGTGGGTTACAACTGGCGACGGTAAAAAACGAATAAGGGGCCAAGTTATCTATGTTATCGTTCGAACGTGTACTCACCCAAGCGATTGGACGTGGCGTCACACCGCCATTTAACAAACGGTATTTTGCTTGATTCTCTAACCTAGATACATCAAAAATCATTAGTGTTCTTCCTTACATTTCAACATGTCGAATAAACATGCTCTAAGCCAATCCGTTATGCACAACGAGCAAATCAATCGAGTTGTCATTTAAAACATGAACAACACGTTGAACGAAGCGTGTCGAACTCGACGCCTAGATTGATAGTATCCCTACAATGACGCCACACCATTCAGCCCAGTTGGCTGCGCTATTGATTCATTCAATAAACCGGCATAAATACCATCATGAGACACCAGCTCTTGATGGCTGCCTTGCTCTACAATCTGTCCCCTTTCTAACACTAGAATCTTATCAGAATGCCGAACGGTACTGAGACGATGGGCAATAGCGATCACGGTCTTTTCTTTAAACAAACGCTGCATCGCTTTTTGAATTAAATCTTCCGTGATTGAATCCACCGAGCTCGTTGCTTCGTCTAGCATCATGACTTGCCCGCCTTGTGCCACAGCACGTGCAAATGAAATCAATTGTGTCTGTCCCACCGAAAGGTTAGAACCATTTTTATCCAAAACAAAATCGTATGTTTCTGGCAGCTGGTTAATAAACTTATCGGCATAAACATAACGAGCAGCTTGCTCCACTTGCTGGCGCGAGATCCCCGTTTTCCCTAGAGCGATATTAAACTGGATGGTCTCTGCGAATAGATGGACATCTTGCATCATCATTGAGAATAAATGGGTGGAGTTTTCATAAGATATGTCAGACAACTCAATACCGTTAAGTAAAATGCTTCCTTCATAGTCTTGGTAGGTTTTTGAAATCAAACGCATGATTGTTGATTTACCCGATCCGGTCGAACCAACCAAGGCAATCTGATGTCCCTTCTCTAACACAAACGACACGTTTTTAAGCACATAAGGCGAATCGGGTTTATAACGAAAACTCACGTTCTTAAACTCTAAGCGATCAAATTGCTTAAGCTGGTTTTCGACCTGATGACTTGGCAGTAGATTACGCCCCTCTTCTTCCGTTGGTTCGATGAATAGCTCTTCGATATGGTCAAACGCTGCAAATGAACTTTGAATAGAAGCAATCTGCGAGGTGAAATCTCGAATAGGCACAAATACCTTTTCTAACGTATTAATAAACGCAATGAGTACGCCAAGCGTTAACGTGCCTGCAATCACTTGCTCTGAGCCATACCAAATCATCAACGCAATCGTGACCGACGTTATCCCAGAAATAAACGAAAATAAAACGGCATCATACTTGTTAATCTTCTTTTGGGCGGTTAAGAACTCATCTGTGTACCCTTTGTACTTTTTCTCAACTTGCTCTTCTGCTCGATACATCTGAACCGTATTCATACCAAGCAACACTTCTTGCAGAAACCCGATACCTCGTGCCAAAGCAGAGCGAGTAATCTTGTGCATCGCTCGAAGACGATTACGCACATAAACGGTCAAATACATGACTGGAGGCATGACAACCAAAACAATGAGCGTCAATTGCCAATCAATAAAAAGCATCATGACAAGGAGCGCAATCGTGTTTATCGTGTCTTTCACTAGGCCAACTATTGATTGCACAAACGATTCACCAATCGTCTCCAAATCACTCGTTAATCGAGACAACGTCACACCTGTTGGGGTGTTATCGAAATAACGACGAGGGAGTTTAAGCACTCTCTCAAACAGGACTGAACGCATGTCAGTAATCGTGTATTGCCCTGTTTTTCGCAAGTTGTATGAGTAGGTAGTATCGACGACATAACTGGCAATCAGAACAAGAATCAAATAAACAATATTACGCATCAATCCTTCCATATCACCCTGACTCAAATGAACGTCAATCACTTGAATAATAAGCCAGGGGAAAAGAAGGCTGGTTACGACAGTCAGCGGCAGCATGGCTATACCAAGTGTCGCTGTGCGTTTGTACTTCTTAGCAAATTTAAAGAAGTGCTTTAGATATTTAACGTCAACCCCCTTTAACATGCTGTTGTCTCCGTTTCATTTTGTTGAAGTTGCCACGTTTCATAATAATATGAGCATGTGGACAGCAATGTAGCATGATCACCTTTGGCTATAATTTGGCCTTCATTCAATACAATGATCTCATCCATGTACTCAAGTGCATTGACACGATGTGAGACCACCAGCACCGACTGATTTTCTAATCGTTCAAAGAGCCCTTCTAAAATTTTACGCTCGGTTTCGTAATCCACAGCGGATAAGACGTTGTCCATAATGATCAGATCTGCGGGTTCAAGCAACGCACGTGCGATACTCAACCGTTGCTTTTGACCTCCTGACAACATCACTCCTTTTTCACCAACTAAGGTTTGGTCGCCACTTTCAAAGTGAGCCACATCATCTGCAAATTGACTTAATCGAAGCACATCATCGACTTGTTGCTTTGCAACATCCGGGTTAGCGCTACCAAAACGGATGTTCTCTTCTATGCTCGCCGAAAATAAATAGGGGTCTTGAGTCACCGTTTTGATGTAGCGGCGTAAATCATTTCGCGAAAAAGTGGTCACATCCCGGTCTCCAAGAAAAATAGTCTCTTCAGGCACATCTAAGTGGTGATTCAAGCAATTAACGAGCGTCGTTTTACCGGCCCCAATCCCTCCTAAAACGCCGACTTTTTTGCCGGCTGGAATGTCAAAACTAATGTTATCCAGAATTAGTCTGTCTTCACCCGGATATCGATAACTCAAATGACGAACTGAAAAGGTTTTTCCTTTCATTTGTTGCACGTTGGGTGACGACAATTCGGTCTTATCTTGCTCTGGGACTTCGGCATTCAAAATGGTTTGAACACTTTGGATACCCACCATGCCTCGCTGATAAATGGTGGCAATTCGGCCAAGTTGCATCAATGGCATCGCCAGTAACACCGAATATGTTAAAAGTGCTGTGATCTCGCCAAGTGTCAGCTCTTGGTTCATCAACATATACCCACCCAACCCTAGGATTAAGATCTTCATTAAATCGTTGGCGTAATCAAGAACCGGCATAAAGAAGACTTGGATGCGCGTGATTTGCATTCGGCAACGCAGGAGTTGTTGGTTTAGCTTTTCGATCTCAGCCCTGACCCAAGGTGACATCTGCTGACTCTTAATTAAGTCAATACCAGATAAGTAGCTCATTAGTTGAGCTGATAAGTTTTGTAAGCGTTGCATGTGTTCTAAATGGAACACTTTCATACGTTTAAAGCCTATGCGAAAAATAACAAACGCAATGGATATTGGAATCACAGAGTAAAGCGTGAGCTCAGGCGAGATTCGCCACATATACAAGGGGGTCAGTGACAACGCGAGCAAGACATTAAAAAACTGTAAAAAACCAACGCCAAACATGAGTCGGATGCCGGCGAGATCGTTGTTGATGATAGAGATCAGTCGCCCCGATGCAAATCGAGTATGAAAGCTGCTTGGAAGGCGATTTAGTTTCTGTAAAAGCGTGTTTTTTAACGCCGCCTCCGTTATTCGGCCTGGATTAAGGGCATAAATTCGCGACAAAATTCGCACCCCAACCATCAGCACTGACATCGCGACGACAATACCAACATAGGTTTGCAATTGTTGATGACCAAGGCTTGACGCATCCTCAATCAGATCGATCGCCAATTGAATGTAGCGTGGGATTTCGACCTGCAGCCAGTTGACGAGAAAAATGAACACAATCGCCAGTAGGTACGATTTACGATTCATGCGCAGATAATGGGCGAAAAACTGTGTTTTATTCATTCGACTCTTTCTTATGTGGTGGTTCAATTCCGTACTGCTCAACGCACGCTTTAATAATGCAGTGGCGAGGATCATCTATTTGTTCGAGCGCCTCAAGTAACCATTCTGGCAAACGGACCGGACGAGTTTTCACGCCTGGTTTACGACCGCTGCCAGGTCTTGAGCCTCCTCTGCCGCAACAGTGGCGTGCTTGATCTGAATTAGCTTTCACGAAGAATCCATATTCGATGTAGATTTGATAAGTGTACACTTACCAAAAATAAATGGTACCCGAAAACAAAGATACATTATGAAAATGAATAGCGACCAAAGGATGCATAACAAAAATAACCCGATCTACGACGATACAGCTAGCTTACTGAGTTTAATTTAAATATCGCATAGTCAACGCCGCGCTTTACGTTATGGCCACACATAAAATGAAACGCAGGATAAACTGAATGGATAGAAAATAGAGAAGAGTCAGCAACCTCTGTCTATTTTTAAAATAATGAGTTAGCCAGCTATTGTCAGAAAGCAATATAGTTTGAACGCAGAAATAAAGTTTGACCCATTTAACGCCAGTGGAGGGGCTAAAAAACTCTGGTCTACCTCATTTTTGCACCTTTCGGTGTTACTTCCCGCAAGTACAAAAGTCAAAAGTCAAAAGTCAAAAGTCAAAAGTCAAAAGTCAAAAGTCAAAAGTATGGTCATTCCTGCGCAGGCAGGAATCTATTCACAGCGTTTACGAAATCATATTATTCCTCCATATACTGAAACTCATTTTTGGACATAAAGCTCTCAGCTTATTGCTCTTCTACCCATCCCAATTAGGCCGTCATCCTCGTGCAAACGAGGATCTTCATCAGCATGTGACTTACTTAAATAGAAATGAATAACACACGAATAGGTTCGCAACGCGCTGAATGAGATCCCCTTTTTCAAGGGGATGACGGTTAGTTTTTATTTGTAGAGGCAGTCACATGCCGGGATTTATTTTGCGCTGATGAAAACTGAACTGGCACGCCTTTGGACAAACTTGCTAGCGGCTTTCCAAAATTAGGAAATAATGAATAACTACAAGTATGGAGAGTTGCTTAACTTGGCGCCCGGTCTAACTAGAACAGAGCAGTTTTTACCCCACAAACACACAATGTAAATGCATTCACATAAAGTCCAGACTAAATAATTGAAGGCTTTGTCTTCGTTAATGCCTTTATCAAGGCTATGGGCGTAAAAATAACACGTTCCTTTTTTACCCCCTATACCTTCCTAGCTACCGCCAGGGTGATGAATAAATGCGGTTTAAGCTTCAACACAGGCTAACCAAATGGAAGGTGCCCTGTTTTCACCAAAATGACAGTCTCTTCTTCTACATAAGGAAAATGCTCGCTCATGTGAGGGCTGCGTATCCATGTGTGTTTCGGGTACTCGCCATGTTCATCTTTAAAGGTTCCAGATAATACAAATATCTCTTCACCACCAAAATGGCGGTGCGGTTGAAAACGTTCGCCAACGGGCCACTTGACTAGGGCGACATGCTCGTGTTCGAATTCATGCAGTGGCATCACTTGTAAACCGCCGATACCCAGAAGCCAGTCTGTTTCTAGAGTGTTGATGCGAACTTGGGTTAAGTCCCTCGCATCAAACTGGTTTAACTTAACCAAGATCGTGCAACCGTCCTTACTTGATGGAGAATGCGCACTGCCCGGGGGATTACGGATATAAGTGCCTGCAGGGAAGTCTCCTGTTTCATCAGAGAATACACCGTCTAACACGAAGATCTCTTCGCCTTGTGGGTGTGGGTGCTCAGAAAACGAAGATTCACAATCGTACTTCACGACACTGGTTGTGTGACCTAACTCTTTATCTTCTCTTTCTAGCGGCTTGCGCCATACCCCTTTTGCAGGGCTCGCGATCCAATCTAATGTCTCGGTTTCTATAACCAGTCTCTTGGAAAAATCCATGTTGAACATAATAGCAACCTTACTTTTGTTATCGTTTTAATTATTATTGTTGTCTTTCTAGTTTCTATTCTACGCGAATACTCATCAAGGAGGCATCTCGCTGCTATTTCGCCCACGCAGCAAGCACCTAAAAAGAATCCTAATTAATTGCGGCCAGCGATCACACCGCCATCAACATCCCAGATTGCCCCTGTTACCCAATCTGCACTGTCTGACAGTAAGAAAGAGATACTATTAGCGATATCTTTCGGTTGACCTACTCGGCCAATTGGATGGAATGCGTTGAAGCCTTCTAGCGCCTTGTCCACTTCTTCTGGTTTAATGAAAGATTCGTAAATCGGTGTTTTAACCACAGCCGGAGAAACCGCATTCACACGAATGCTATGCTCGGCTAATTCCATTGCCATGTGTTGTGTTAACGAATGTAGGCCAGCCTTCGCCATTGAATAAGCAGAAGATGGCGTTGCTTTGATAGCTTGCTTCCCCCACATAGAGCCAACGTTAACCACATTGCCGCCGCCGTTTTTTATCATCAATTTGCTTATCGCTTGAGTGATGAAGAAGGTCGATTTGTTGAGCTGCATGTATTGATCGTAATCTGCTTCTTGGTGTTCGATAAACGCTTTAGGGTTGAAGTAACCTGCAGCATTAACAAGGTAACCAACACCTTCATCTAACGACTCAAGGCGTTTGATAAGGCGAGACACACTTGAATCATCATAAAGATTAGCTTGCCAGCCTGAAGCGTGACCGAGCAATTGCAGTTCTGACATCGCTTTATCTAACTTAGCAGGGTTGTTTCCGACCACCAACACATGGATGTTTTGAGCGACTAACTGCTTCGCTGTTTCAAAGCCCATACCACTTGTGCCACCGATTACGACTGCAATACCATTTTTAGTGAAGTTCATTTTGTTATCTCCTAAGTCATGTGAACGTGGTAATCTTAGACTTTGAGCTAACATTATGAATAGTAGGTACAAATCGGTTAGGTAGGTACTTATTGGTACATCTTTATGAAAAATCAGGAAAACTTTTTTTCAAGAAAATCAGCACCAGATCGCTCTGCTCGCATGGTAGAAACCATCTACGGCTGCAAATGGTCGCTAACGGTTTATCAATTGCTGGCAAATGGCATTAATCGCCCCGGTGAAATGGTGCGCTCGGTCGAAGGGTTATCGACCAAGGTATTGAATGAATGCTTGAAGCGAAATATAGAGTTCGGGATCTTAGAGAAGCAAATGTTCAACGAACTGCCACCTAGAGTTGAGTACCAAGTGACGCCGTTCGGTGAGAAGTTCTTGTTGATTCTAGACCAGCTAGAAAACCTACAAAACGAAATAGACGAGATGTAAACCGGAGTTAATCACTCGTTTTTTTCGCTTGAACTGGATGAACAAATTTAGTCGTATAACTAGAGTTTTTGTCATGAGGAAAAGTAAGTTAAATACCAAACTCAATGTCGTGCAGAGCATCCAATGTAAAACACAATGGGGCAGAAATGAGTTTACCAATATCGCCCCTGTCCGATCCTAATCAGCAAAGAAAACACAGTTCCTATAAGAACCATGCTTTCTTTCAGTTCACCCACATAATCTTAGATATTAACCATTAGAATGGGAATTACCCCTATGGGGGTTTAAACAACCCTTAATGTTACTTCCGTAGCCTGCTGGAAGCAATGTACCTCCCAAATGGTCAAGCTTCATCTTTTTAATGACTATGAATAACTTGAAAAGGCACATTTGAGCTCAAACTTTATTGTCCACCGAGAGCAACACTGGTTACATCTGCAGCGGACCGTTTGCTTATCGATTAAAAGCGCTCTAGCCCAGCCGGTTTATTGTCAAGGATGGCATCAATCTTAGCCATGACCTCTGGTGTGACCAAATCGCGGTGCGCTATCGCTTCCAAGTTATCTTCTAACTGCGACAAACGTGACACACCCAGTATCACTGAACTGACATTTTCATTCGCTAAACACCAATTTAATGCCAGGTAATGTAACGGCGTACCCAGAGATTCCGCCAACGCATTCAAACGTCTAATCTGATCTAGCTTGTTGTCTTCACCCACCAAAACATCTCGGAGCCATTCATAGCCCGGTAGATTGAGTCGGCTATCTTCCGGTACACCATCAAGGTATTTCCCGGTCAAAAGTCCACTCGCTAACGGTGACCATACTGTGGTTCCAAGACCCATTAACCCATATAGTGGGCGATAATCGGCTTCCACTTTATCTCTAACTAACAGGTTATACTGTGGTTGTTCCATTGAAGGACCAATGAGGTTTTCCGCTTTTGCAATCCCCCAAGCTTCCGTGATTTGTTGTGCGCTCCATTCAGATGTTCCCCAATACATCACCTTGCCTTGGCTGACTAGGTCATGCATCGCTCGTACGGTTTCCGCAATGGGTGTATCAACATCTGGGCGATGACAAAAGTACAAATCTAGATAGTCAACTTGCAAGCGCTTTAACGCGGCGTGGCACGCATCAAACACATGCTTTCTACTCAATCCTCGTTGTGTTGGTTTATCCCCGCCCCAAAAGACTTTACTAGAGACGATAAAGCTATCTCGGCTCCACCCAAGCTCTGCAATTGCTTGTCCCATCAAGCGCTCACTCTCGCCGCTTTCGTACCCTTCAGCATTATCAAAAAAATTGATGCCTGCATCGTATGCCTTTTGCATAATTTCTTTTGCTGCGGATAAATCTACTTGCTTATTGAACGTCACCCAAGATCCTAGCGCCACTTCACTGAGTTGTAAGCCAGTGTTCCCCATACGTCTGTATTTCATTTTTCTTCCTCTGTTACTTTCATGTCACGCTACTATTTTTCATGCCGCTCCATGAAACAAGCCGCGATTGGACACGTGGTTTTTTAATATTGATATTATAATACTGACAACAGAATAGATTAATGTGCTGCCTGTTACATATTCTGTAGCGACTAGATGACAAAAGAATTGAGCAACTAGGCAGCCAAGTCACTAAGCGCCAAGGAAATCTGCGCCAAGTAAATCAGCGCAAAAAATCCTTAGCCATGTTGACGTAGAGAAATGTGTCAAACGTTTTTCTTACACTAGACTAGGTAGGAATACATTCCTAACTAAGAGGTATCGGATGGATAACAGTCATTCTTCTTTGCAATCTAATTTTTTATCCAAAGGTTGGAAATATTTTGTCGTCGTTGGCGTTGTCATTGCGCTAGCCGGCGTTGGAGCGGTCAGTTTGCCCATTTTTGCTGGGGTCACCATCTCAACCGTCGTTGGTGTGGTGTTACTTTTCAGTGGTATTGCGCAAGCTTATCATGCCTTCTCCATTCATACATGGAACGAAAAACTCTGGTATGTACTGAGCGCCCTACTCTATCTAGTAGGCGGATTATTCATTGTATTTAAGCCACTAGCAGGGCTAGTCACCATTACCATGTTGATTGTTATCGTGATGATATTGAACGGCCTAACTCGTATCTTGTTTGGCTTGAGCAATCGTAGTTTACCTAGCAGCAACGTGATTATACTCAGCGGTGTTCTATCCGTTTTAATTGGCAGTTACTTCTTCATGCTGCTGGATGACCCAGCTTTCTCGACGACTTTGTTAGGTACTTTTGTTGGTATATCGTTGCTAATAGAGGGCATTGGCTTTACTTTCATAGGCTTGAAGATAAAAAAGTCGATGTAATAGAAGAGACGGAAATAACATTAAAGTTCATTATACGTGATAAGTGTAATGAACTTTAATGCCTACTTCATCTAGCATCCCATATATTTTATGACCTAAAACAAATTGGCAATCGCTCACATCTGCGATTGCCATGATCCCATACAAAAACAAAGTTCGCCTGTCATTTGTATACTCTGCCTTATTCTTAAGTAAAGCAACAGGAAATCATCAACATAGAAAATCAAAAAACGACATAAATATCCATTTAATAACCAAATCCAACACTTATAAATGTTAAATATATGTATTTTATATAACCAATTAGATTATCAATAATTATATGAAATCTTTTTAACATATAAACATAGTATTTTAGATATATCACATCGTTTACACTATGATGAAACAAACGAGTATTATATTTAAAGGAATAAATATGAAAAGCAATCGATTTCATGGCGTTTTCTATACTCAAAGAAACATCCAATCAACATCATTGAAGAATTTATTGACTGAAAATTCCGACATCAAGCTAATTCACTTATCTCCTATTTCACTCTACAATAAATTTAACGGTAACGAATCAGAGCACAGTGTCGACATCATCATCATTGATCATGATGAAATGATTCGTCACCCGGAAACTTCAAAGAAAATCGCAGACACTAATACAAAACAAAAGCCCGAAATTATCATTAATTGCCCACCTGAAGTAAAACCTAAAGACCTGATCGCGTGGCGTTCATTAAGTGGTATTTTCTATCAATCCGATTCAATAGATACTCTATTTAAAGGCATCGACAAAATAATATCTGGCGAAATGTGGTTCACTCGAGAATTATCACAACAACTTATTACGTTGTATCGTAAAGACTACAAAGTGAAAGGTATTCGTTCATTTCAAATTTTGACCACGCGAGAACAACAAATTATGTCGTTCGTTGCACAAGGAAAATCAAACTTTGAAATATCCGAATATCTTTTTGTAAGCGAAAATACGATAAAAACGCACTTGCACCATATCTTTAAAAAAATCAATGTTAAAAACCGAGTACAAGCTATGCTGTGGCTTGGTGAGAACGTTGATTACGAAGCTCCCGAAAAAACCGTTTAGCGATGCTGTTGAGGGCGACTTTAAGTAAACTGGTCACAATTAAACCCAAAAGAAGAGCAAGCCAATATCGCTTAATCTTCTTTTGAGTTCAATTGTCATTTTCAAATAAAGCCCTCTTGATTATAGAGGCTTACATCGGATGTTATATTTATAGTACTCACTTTATATTGAAGTAACACTACAATATTTCACGAGTTTGATTGGTATATTTGGCTACGACAGGGTTTGCTTTAAGACTAGCAACATCACTTGGTTTCCATAATCCTTTTGATACACCATCAAGCACCAGATGGATGACCGCAGCATCGATGGCTGACATAAGTGCAATATTAACCGGCTCATTGTTACTGTAACCTAGCTCTGCTTCTAGCAACTCTTGATAGTCAATAAACCGAAAAGCCCCCATCGACAACTCATGACTAAAGATGGTCTTGCTAATCGTCACACTCGATAAAATTCTTCCTGTGCGCACATCAACTGCGCGTAAATTAACCGTAACTTGGTCTGCTCGGTATTCGCCTGCTGCACTAATACCAAGATACTTAGCGCCTACACCACCCGTTTTTATATTCCAATCATAAGCAACAATTCCGCCTTCAATCATGATATTAGCAGAATTCAGTGAGGGTAGATGCTTCTTGTGATTCGCCAATTGAGTGCCTTTGTCTTGAGCCGCTCGAATAATCTTTCTTTCTGTCAAAAGATTTTGTAGTCCTTCACGCTCTAGAGGAATAAACCACTTAGAATCTAATAAAGCCGTTGTTAACAACGCTGTGCCACCCTGAGGAACCGCCGTAGAAAAACTGCTTGCGGGATACACACGATATTGCCCAGTTTGGTCACGGAAGTCGTACACGGACACTAATATTCGCCCCTGAGGAACGGGTAAGTTAACCAAATCAGTGTACGTTGAGCTTCTTTGCATGAGCTGAGGTTGGTCTTCAATGTCGGGCATCGATAATCCGTTACTGCAAGCCATCATTAAACACGACAGACATACTATTAATATATTTTTCATCATATTTGCCTCAATCTGGGTTTAACCCACTGACCATGATTTCAGATGATTCACCGGATATTTTGTCGACAATCTGTACCGTCAACGTTCCGTTGTTGTCCACGACATTTAAAAAGTAGTCATCCGTTTCAAGTTGCCCGGTGTTGCCATTACCAATGTCGGCCAACAGTTGGCTAATGAGTCGTGACTCTAAACTTGAGGCTAGATTGTCTAAGGCACTTTCTTCCTCATAGCTATACAGTTCACTATCAGGATCTTCATAGTCATTAATCGCGTTAGCATGATTCCACAAATGGGTAGTGTTTAGCGGATCACCACCAAAACTGGGGTTTACAGGCTCATAAAGTAATTCAGAACCCGTAGCATGAATACTCAGACTCAATGCGCATATCCCTACAATGGTTGCAAGCTTGCCTTTCATATCTTCCTTCCTTAGAATTCATCACGAGCTATATCAAACCTATCCATGAAGCGTTCGTTAATTTCCCATTTATCGATATGTCTACTCACCACACTTACGGCCCTTTGGGCTTCTAACTCTGTTTTTTTCCTACCTGGCGTGATGGCGGTTCTAAATATCACTGTATTTCTATGAATTACCGAAATAATGCTACCGGACAGAGCGGTTGGACGTTCTTTTACCGTCAAGTTAACTTCTAGGTTTTCAAATCGAGCATTCATCAATTGCGAAAATGGTTTATAAAAATCTTCTCCAAATCGCGTCATCGTTTGATCAACAATGACGCCGTTTATTTCATTGAATTTTTTATACGATGTGGCGTATCGTTTTTCATCACTAAGTTCCTTTTCAATTTTTATACTTGTGTCGTTAGAAGCCCCTTCACTTTTAGCGCCTCCTGAGATAGGAAGTAAAATAAAAAAAACTGATAATAAAAACACCCAGTTAAACGACATATTTTGCTCCTTATCATCACATGACAATAATAAACAATTACCTTGTTAACTCATGGTGTAAAGCATTAATTTTTGATTTACATCAACTCTGCATTTCATAATCATAAAATAGTTTACAAGCACGATATATCTGTAAACTATGGCTGATGTAATCGTATTTAAAAACTCAATATAGTTTATAGATATTCCCACTAGCAAAGGTCGATAATAATATAAACCTAACAACCTGAGGTATACGATGAAAACCAGATCGACGATTGGGCTTATGTTGACGGTTATCTTTTTTTCAACGGTTACCCATTCGGCCAATCATAATTATCAAAATCAAGCGACCGTGATACTAGAAGAGTCCATTCTAGGGACCGTGGTTGTGGATCAAATTAATGACACTGGCGTCATTGAACCTAATATCGCAACGATAAAACAAGCCGGGATAAAAAATAAGGCCTATGTCATTCAACACGGTAGTAATAATACCAGTGACATTAGCCAACATGGAACAGTCAATATCGCAGCAACAACACAACTCGGCAGCGACAAGACGGCCACTATTGTACAAGACGGCAGCTATAACGCTGCATTTATCGTTCAAACAGGTACCGATGAGTCAGATATTGAACTTACACAAAACGACTGCGGCAACATCGCTTACGTGAAGAATACGGCTCAGGTCGAGAATACGCTGTCATTTACACAAAACGGAGGTGAGCTACTCATCATCAACAATGGTCTATCAGCGAATATTTCGCTAACCCAAGGAAAATAATAACCCAAAAAATGGGATAAATAGTGTCGGAAAGGACAATAAGGAAATCTATCATGAAAAAATTAACTTTAGCTACAGCAATTGTCGTCGCTTTATCGTTTAATGCACAAGCAGCAAACGTATGGGATAACGACGCGGACGTTGAATTAGACCGTGCAAATAATGTTCGTGTTAGCGTGCAACAAATCACGTCCGGCGTAGCGGGTGACAATGAAGTTGACGTTTTCTATAAGGGTGCTGACGGTGGGTCATCTTACATCTATCAAGATGGAGACCGAAATGACATCAGTGTCGAAGTAACGGCGCGTTCTGATAGAAACACAATTTCTGCGTTACAAACTGGCGATGATAATGAAGCCAACATTGATGTTGATGACAAATCGGATGGTAACACTGTATGGTCTAACCAGATCGGCAACAACAACGAATCTGATATAGAAATCGTAGGCTCCTCTGATCTAAATTCTACTTCAATTTCACAAACCGGTGATACAAACGAAGCGTATATTGACATGGCGAGGTCTGATAGAAATACCGCTTCAATTACCCAAGTTGGCGATAGTAACGATGCAGATATTGATATGGAAAATTCGCACCGTAATCAAATCTCCATCACGCAAACAGGTGTGAACAACGAAGCAAATGTAGAGACTGATTGGGCGTACGATTCTTCAGTCTTAATATCCCAAGGTAATGGCGCAAACGACGCCGATAACCAAGCTGACGTTGATCTATATGACTCTTGGGGCGACACCGTTTATATCAGCCAAACTCAAAGCGACTCCATCGCTGAGGTTAGTTTATTTAGTACTGGCGGAAACACTGTGACAACTATCCAAAATCATAATGATCTTGCTAGCGTACAAGTCACACGAAGCAACGGTTCTACTGTTTACATCAATCAAGACTAATACGTGGTTTATAGTATGCGTATCTTCAGAGCGGCACTCCCTGCCGCTCTTATTCTCATCAACTCCAACATCGTTTACGCCGCCCCAAGCGCTAACGAGCCTTTACCTCGCCTCTCCGTCACCTGCCAAATGGAGCCATCTTCTAACATTGTTGACTTCAGAACTACAGAGCGACAATTTACCATTGTCATTGTCACAGCAACCGGTTCTACCATCCAACACACTGTGCATTCTGCCAGCAAATCCCGCCTAACCTTAACCCAAGAGCAGTTTCCCATTCACGTCTTCGAATACGGCGAAACCCATCAGTCAGAGTTTTTAATCTACCAAGATTGTGTTCAAACACACATTTGATCACTCTTTATCAGCCATTTTGAAGCCTACAATGCACAAAACAATCATGACAACAGGAATCAACGCCATCGTTATTTCAGCCATTGGTAAATCAATGAACATCTTCGCACCCAACAGGTGCGCGCCAATGTTCAATATGGCGATCACGCCTGCGATACCAAATAGTTTTAGCTGTTTGTTTACACTCGTCATTAGCTTATTCCCTACTGAGTTTGACTCGAACATTATTAATGAAATCAAGTATCCGTGACACCTCTTGACCTCCACTTACTGCACATACTCATCACGACAGACCCAACATGAATCTTAGTTGCATCGTTGTTAAGATCGCTTCTCTACACGGGCAATAATAACAGTGAATCATCAAACTATAATAGATACAGATTTCCATTTTTTAGATATAACAGCTAGATAGTTCAAGCTATAATATCGATTTATGTGCCCGTATAGAGGTCCCATTGGCTAAATATATTGAGCTTGCTGAGCAAATCAAACGCCAGATCAGAAACAATGTTTGGGAAATAGGCAGTAAACTGCCTTCTCTACGAAAACAAACTGAGTTATCCGGGCTGAGCCTAATGACCGTGATGAATGCTTATCAATTACTAGAAAGTCAGGGATGGGTTGTATCACACTCACGCTCTGGGTATGTTGTTGCTCCCCAAATTCAAGATGTACCCATACCAAGCATTCAAAGGAGTATTCAAGCGTCAGAGAGTGTTGATATCAACGATTTTGTGTTTGATATTTTACAAGCTAGCCGTAATAGTGACGTCATCAATTTTGGTTTTGCTTACCCTGATCCTAACCTTTATCCACACCGTCAGGTAAATAAATCCTTAATGCACGCCGCCCGTACTATGCCCACCTCCTATGCTTTAGATAACCTTCCTCCAGGCAATGAAATCTTGCGACAAACCATAGCAAAGCGATATGCCCTCCAAGGGATGAACATTAACCCTGACGAGATTGTTATTACTGCCGGTGCATTAGAAGCCTTGAACTTAAGCCTGCAGTCTGTGACAAAATCCGGTGACTGGGTCATTGTTGAATCTCCGACCTTTTATGGCGCACTACAATCGTTGGAGCGTCTCAATTTACGCGCGCTCTTTGTCAATACTCACCCCAAAGACGGCATTGACCTCGATTCATTGGAGCATGCATTGAAAACCCATCCCGTTAAAGCGTGTTGGTTGATGACGACGTTCCAAAACCCGTTAGGGTTTACATTATCGAATGAGAAAAAAAAGAAGCTAATTGAACTCCTTACACACCACGGCGTCTATTTAATCGAAGACGACGTTTATAGCGAGTTATATTATGGCGGTGATAAGCCGTTACCAGCCAAAGCCTTTGATACTCAAAGCATGACGCTCCACTGTTCATCATTCTCCAAATCACTCGTCGCAGGCTTTCGTATCGGTTGGGTCGCCGCAGGGAGCCAAGCATTAAAAATTCAAAAGCTTCAACTGATGAGCACCTTATCGACCAGTGCACCTGTCCAACTGACCCTCGCGAATTATCTATCAACTCGACATTACGAAAGTCATTTGCGCCTATTGCGACGAAAACTAGAGCAACGAAAATTCCAAACGTGGCAGTTATTGCAAGCAGCCTTGCCTGAAGGCGCTCATGCTTATTACTCGACTGGAGGCTATTTCATTTGGGTCGTTCTGCCCAATTACGTCAATGCAACCGAGCTTTACAAGACGGCTCTGTTAGAGCATATCAGCATTGCGCCAGGCGAAATGTTTGCAACCAATAAACAGTTCGATCACTGTTTTCGATTAAATGCTTCACATGAAATGTCTACGACTATTGTCAGTGCCATAAATCGTTTAGGAATCTTAATTAAAGAACGTATTAAAAAATAACCTCCACGCCTACCAACCACATGGGAAAACACCCAACGACGGTCTTTTTTTCAACAAAGTGATTTTATAGTGAGAAGAAAACGGTAGATATATGATTATAACAAGCAATCATGAGAATGATATTGCTATCACTGTTTATTCTAATAAGCTCAATTTTTAATTGAATAAATTTCGGTATATCTCGTGTCATTAAAAAACTTATCTATAAAATTGAAGTTACAACTCTTAGTTTTTTGCTGTGCTGCACTCATATTGACTATTGGGCTTTTCAATCTATTTGTCCAAAAAGAGCAACAACTTAATGAACGCGAGGAAAAACTCCAACATCAAGTAGAGACGGCACTTTCTTTAGTTAAACACTTTCAGAATCATCAAGATATTTCAGAATCAGAAGCCAAAGCTCTAGCGCTCAGTGCACTGGGTGACCTTCGTTACGAAGGCAGTAATTATTTTTGGATTACGGATTCAAACAACAACTTAGTGTTACATCCATTAAGGCCTAACAATGTCGGTAATGACATGAGTCAAGTGCAAGACGGTGCGGGCAAATATCATTGGCAAGAAATGTCTCAGATAGCACGAACAAAACAATCGGGGTTTCTCGATTATACTTGGAAGTCTCCTGAAGGCGAACTGTTAGACAAAATATCATATGTTAGTTATATAGAAAACTGGGATTGGATTGTTGGCTCAGGCTTATTCGTTTCAGATATTGAATCTGCATTTTTGACCAATATACTAAAGCAATCGCTCACGACATTAATTGCGGTTAGTCTATTATTTGTGGCGAGTTTTTTCATTAGTAATAGTGTAATTCGGCCTATAGACGTTCTGCTGAAAAATCTCAAAACCATTGCAGAGGGTGATCTCACTCGCAATATAAAACAACATCGAGGTGATGAAATAGGACAACTCAGTGTTGAGTTAGACCAAATGCAATCGACGATAAGAGATACGTTATTAACCGCAAAAACTACGGCTAACAAAGCCGGTTTGTTATCAAGTAATATCGCATCAAGTAGCGAAGAAACCGCACATAGTATCGCTTCGCAAAATAAACAATTGGAACACCTGTCAGTCGCAATGAACGAAATGTCAGCGACCATTAATGATGTGGCAACCAATGCCGAGACAAGCGCTGAAATGACAGGCCATGCAACACAACAAGCTCAAATAGGCAGTAAAAGCATGCAATCAACGGTATGTGATGTCTCTTCTATCTCAGCTTCTATCAATGAAACCACCGCTTTAATGCATGCATTAAAACAAGGGGTAGATAGCATTGGTGAGGTAGTCCAAGTCATTCAAGAGGTGTCGGAGCAAACAAACCTCTTAGCACTTAACGCTGCCATAGAAGCCGCTAGAGCGGGTGAAAAAGGTCGAGGATTTGCTGTCGTAGCGGATGAAGTGCGGAATTTAGCAAGTCGAACCCAAGCATCAACGAACCAAGTTCAGCAAACCATTAATGAGCTGAATAGCAACACAAGTGATGCAGTCTCGGTTATAAATGCAAACAATCGGAGCATAACGGATACTGTTGACGGCATCCAGAAAACTGAAGCTATCTTCAAAAATATGGTTGAGGAACTCAACAAAGCGAGCAGTATGGTGGTGCAAATTGCGGCGGCGGCAGAACAACAAGGCGTCGTATCCAATGACATGAGCGAAAACGTCTCAACTATTCACCTTTCTGCGTCTCAAATAAGCGAATCTAGTGAGCTTCTCGCTTCTCAAACACAAGAAATGGTAACCGCCGCCAAAGACCTTAAGAAACAACTCACATTTTTTAAGCTTAGTTAAAAGCCATGGCGTAAAAGTGCAGTATTCGTTAGCTGTGATGCGATATATTTAGCGTTAACGTTAATATGTCGCATCACAGCTTAGTGTATACTGGTATATTGACGTCTGGTTCAGTCTCACTATTCATTCCCAAAGAAGACATTCGTTTTTGTATCAAGCCACAGTTCATGGTTAGCCATCACTTTAGAAAACATTCGACTTTGCAGATAACCGTCTAACCAAGCACGAAGCTTTGGGTAAGGGCTTTGTAAATACCACTGTCGCTCTATGCGCGCAAATTTACGAATAAAAGGCATAATGGCAATATCAAGTAAACTTTCACGATCCGAAAATAAAAAAGTATGCCTGTTTAAGCGTTGTTCTAACTTAGCTAAGTAGGCCTCGCATGCCTCTCGACATTCTTTCAGGTTATCGTCATGGTAACGCTTCGCACAACTGTACGCTTCCATTGCAGGGACAAAGGCATGTTCAAACTGACTGATCTCCCTAACCATCGTTGGCAACGCACCTTGCTGCTCATTATGTATCAAATCTTGTGGGTCATTTTTCGCCAGCGCCCAAATCATCACCTCAAGACTTTCTTCTATCACCATAGGACTTTTGCCAATGACTCCACCTTCGCTAGCACCATGTTGATTCACCACTAACACCGGTACACTTCCCTTTGGTGAAGCAGATAACATCTCTTCTGGTTTGTTGTTGAGTTTAATGGCTCGTATCAACACATCTCGCTGCGACTTAAATATCGCGATTCGAGCACGCATGGCATACGGGCAATGCTGCAAAGAGTAAAGAATAGGTGGTGAAGAATCGATTGGAAGCATAATAATGAATATTGGTAGGCTATACGTCAATATAACTGACATTCATTTGAAAAGACAAAGCTCAATCTTTTCTGTGCACCAAAAGGTTGTGATTAAGTCCACTTACCCCAATAGCTTAATAATCAATAACTCGATTTATATTAGCGAGTTAAGCGTGCGTCAGCTAAAATTCTGTCGTGTTAGTTAACATGAACCCATTAAAGGCGTTTTTATGCAACCCAATCCTACGTCAGACGCATCAGTACCGCCAAGAAAAGAACAGCCAGCACAAGGGACGTCGATAGAGAAGAAAAGTAAAAATCTCGGTATCTTATTTGAACTAATGGCCTTCGTTCGCCCTTATAAATGGAAAGTCGTCACTGCGCTGGTCGCATTGATTTTGACTGCCTCTCTGACCTTGTCAGTAGGCCATGGTATTAGGCTTCTCATTGATGAGGGGTTCTCGCAACAATCGCTACAAGATCTGGGCAGCGCCATCACCTTTATTCTCGTTGTTACGGTACTCATATCCATTGGTACTTTCTTTCGTTTTTATTTGGTCTCATCGGTAGGAGAACGTGTCAGCGCCGATATTCGCCTTGCTGTGTTCAATCACGTGATAACGCTGCATCCTAGTTATTTCGAAACCAACGGTAGCGGCGATATTATGTCGCGTATCACCACCGATACAACCTTGCTACAAAGCATTATTGGTTCTTCATTTTCCATGGCAATGCGCAGTGCGCTTATGTGTATTGGCGCCATCATCATGCTGTTTGCCACTAATATCAAACTGACACTCATTGTATTGGCTTCGGTTCCATTTATCTTGATACCCATTTTAATGTACGGGCGTCGTGTTAGGGCGTTATCTCGTCAAAGCCAAGATTCGATGGCGGACGTTGGCAGCTACGCAGGAGAAGCCATTGAGCACATTAAGACCGTACAGAGTTACAGCCATGAAGCACAAGAACGCGATTCATTCGCCAAGGAAGTTGAAAAAGCCTACGAGATTGGTCGTCAACGCGTAAAGCAGCGAGCGATTTTGATCTCTGGCGTGATTGTCATCGTGTTCAGTGCAATCTCTGGGATGTTATGGGTAGGAGGCAGTGATGTCATCAACGGTACTATGTCTGCGGGTGATCTTGGGGCTTTTGTCTTTTACGCCATCATGGTTGCCTCATCACTGGCCACCATCTCTGAGGTATTAGGTGAATTGCAACGCGCGGCAGGAGCCACTGAACGGCTAATTGAGATCCTTCAGGTTGAAAGCCACATTGTTGCGCCTCCTCAGCAGGCCATTTCAACTCAAGGATTATCAGCGGAAGTTCAATTTGATGAGGTGACGTTCCACTACCCTTCCCGCCCAGACCAAGCAGCGACACAGCACCTCAGCTTAACCGCACAAGAAGGCAAAGTACTCGCCCTTGTTGGCCCTTCTGGTGCAGGCAAGACAACATTATTTGAACTGTTGCAGCGATTTTATGACCCTCAATCAGGGAAAGTAACGCTAGGTGGTGTCGATATTCGTCAGTTTGATCCCCATGAACTGCGTAAGCAGATGGCTTTGGTCCCACAACAACCTGCCTTGTTCAGCAATGATGTCTTTCATAACATTCGTTATGGCAACCCACAAGCCAGTGATGAACAAGTCATTGACGCTGCAAAAAAGGCTCACGCTCATGAGTTTATTATGAAGCTCCCTGAGGGGTATCAGAGCTTTCTAGGTGAACGGGGGGTGAGATTATCCGGCGGTCAGCGACAACGGATTGCCATCGCGCGCGCCATTCTAAAAGATCCCAACATACTGCTGCTTGATGAGGCCACCAGCGCACTCGATAGCGAAAGTGAACATCATGTACAACAGGCGTTAGAAGAGCTAATGAGAGGCCGAACCACCATCATCATTGCTCATCGACTTTCTACCATTCAGCATGCCGACAACATTGCGGTGCTTGAACACGGAAAATTGATTGACGTTGGTGACCACACCTCGCTCTTGAAGAGCTGCGATTTATATCAGCGACTTGTTGAATTACAGTTTAAACACATGGCGCGCTAACCCTCGCATCGATGCGAGTTGAACCATAAAAAAAGCCACTTATCCGCGAAGGCATAAGTGGCTTTTCAGTCAGTACGTTTAAAAATCGGCCGATGTTAAATATACTGACTCACACTTACTGTCGCCCTTGAACACACGAGCGACGGTATTGGACTTAGAAGTTACAGGCCTTGAACGTATTGAGCGTTCGTTCTGACCTCGACTAAGCTATCCAATTGTTGTTGAGAACCCTCAACCCCATTCAGCAAGCCTTCAAAGTGTTTGATCAGTTCAACTTTATCTTGTTGCTCTTTTGAACCTGCACCAATGTTAGTCAGGTCGATAAAGAACTCGTCAAACAATCCAGACAAGTCATTAACAATATCGTAGTTTAAGAATTGCTCATGGTTATAGATGCTTGGGTAGCCACCCTTCTGCTTATCAACAGCGAAAGAGATACCTTTAACATTAGTAATCGTCGTCGCTTTTTCACATTTAAGCATACAACCCGCTTCAATTGACGGTTTGTTACAACCCACGGTACGCTGGAAGAAACACTGTCTGCTCGTCATCATCAAAATAGGGTGATAAATGCTGTAGAACAATTTGAAGTTTTCTGGACGCGAAATGTTGCGAATCTGCCCGTGGTTGATTTCATTAGAAATGAACGCACCGGAACAATTCAACTCTTCTTTTAGCGTAATCAACGCATGAGAGTTGGTGGTATTCATAAACGGACCCGCTACCCACTCAATCCCCATTTCGTAAGCTTTGTATGCAATACCGGTATTGTTAGTGACAATGCGCGCCGGCTTCACTTCTTCTAACACACGAACCGCTTCGTCGTAGTCTTTACCAATCAACACGGCTGGGAACCACGGAATAAGACGCGGGTTAGCGGCTAGGATATCGATGTACTTGTTACAACGCTTTTTGAAGCTTTCTGGTAATTTGAAGTAGACATCGGCGTCTGTCACGTCACATAGGTGAAGATCACTTTCGTCAGCAATCAACATTGATAACGCTGGCTTCTCGTTAACTTTGGCATGTTTTTCTAGGGCTGGAACATCAACATGTTTAATGACGTCTACAGAGCCGTTAAAAATGAAGTCAATCTCATCTTTAATAACCGAAGCCTCTTTAAACGGGATAGATAAATCAGCATCGAGTTCAGAGAAATCATACTGCTCAATGGTATGAACAGCACTCTTCAAAGATTTAAAACGTTTTTGTAAAAACTCTTGAGTAATCGATTTTTCGCCCGCGGCAGAAAGAATCGACTTAGACATGACGACGAAACTGTCTTTGTCTGACGTGACGGTAACCGTTAAAGGTTGACCAAGTTTTGCGCTAAATGACAAGGTAACCGGCGTCTTGCGAATGTCTAAGAACTCAATTTTTTCACGCATCTCTTTACCCAGTGCGTTTTTCTCGACATGCAGTTCTTGATTCACTTCTTGGATCTGCACCACTGAAATAGCCCCTTTCTTTTCGGTTGCTTTTTCAACGGCATAGGTTGAGCTGTAATCACGTGGGTTATCAATGAACATATCTTTGGTCAGGTTGCCCTTCAAGAAAGAGTTCGTAAAATCACGGTTGAAAACTTTATGCAGGTTAGAGTCATCTTCGATCAGTAGCCCTTTTTCAACAAAGCTATCAATCTGCTTACGCCATGTATCCACCACGGTATAAACATAGTGTGCGCCTTTGATGCGGCCTTCCACTTTTAAAGAATCTACCTTGGCATCCACCAGTTCCGGAAGGTCGTAATAAGCCGAGTTGTCTTTCAAGTTCAACGGGTATTTGTTGCCGGCATTTGTGATTTCATATTCGTCACGACAGGCTTGGCTACAACGACCACGGTTACCCGAGTTACCCACGCTGACTGAGCTTGAGTAGCATTGGCCAGAGAACGCGATACACAACGCACCGTGGACAAAAACTTCTGTTAAAACATCATGGTCGTGCGCGACTTCCGTCAACATTTTAATCTCTGGAAGATTAAGCTCACGGGACAAGTTCACGCGAGTGGCACCAATCTTAGATAAGAATTTAATCTGACCTTCATTGTGCGTAGTTAGCTGAGTCGAGGCATGAATATCGAGTGATGGGAAATGCTTCTTCACTAAGTCAAACAAACCTAAGTCTTGAACAATAATGCCATCTAATTTGGTATTCACTAATTGGTTAAGCAGCTTAACGATGGTCTTAATTTCATATTCTAGAAGTACCACGTTCAGTGTCAGGAAAACCTCACAGCCGTACTCATGAGCAAGGCGAATGACGCCATTCAGCTCATCAAGTGACAAGTTAGACGCTCGGTTACGAGCATTAAAGGTATCTAATCCACAATAAACCGCGTTGGCTCCGGCAACAATTGCTGCTTTGATAGCTTCTACATCGCCGCCTGGGGCCAATAACTCAATTTTTCTGCTCATTTCGAAGGTGCTCACTTGCTAGACTTGTCATTTTTTTGAGGGCGTATTCTACCTAGATCACACTCTCATTACCACTCGTGATAACGATGATGTAAAAAAACAATTAAGATAATGTTAATTAGGAGGCAGGTGAGACGAGTTAAGCATGGGGAAAGAGTGGCGAGCCCCCACTGACTCTAGTCGAGTCAATGGGGGATTGATGAGATAAATACTAACGTAATATCAAACGTCTAGCTTTGTAAGATCAATAACGGAAGACCCAACATGTCATTGCCAGTGCCGGCTAAATACCAAATAATGCCAACCAAGCTGGCAACGGTCATCACATACCAAACCGTCGAAACAATTTGCCCCGACTTGTCCAATGGCAGTAAATGACTGTGATGACGAGCGCGCCATTCAAATGCAATTTCCACACTACCAATTAACAGCATTAGACCAAGCAGTGTCAAGTTTAAGGTGTAACTCAAATAAACGCCAAATGCGGCACCGCCAATGCACAATATCAACCCAACCAATGAATTCATCGAAAAGCTGATACTTTTCAGAATATGCCCACCATCGAGAGGCAAAATTGGCAGCAGATTAAAGAGATTCAATAAGGCATTAAAGGCCGCTAAGCCCGCAAAAAAGTCTGAGCCAGTAATCCAATAAGCGACAAGAGACACGAGGGACATCAATAAACCAAACGTCGGCCCCATGATTGAAATCACGACATCTTGCCAGCGAGTATTGATTCGTTCGTCACTGAGCGCCAGACCTCCCATGAAAGGGATTAAGTAGATCCCTTTGGTTTTCATTCCGAAGTACTTCATAGCGCGGATATGACCATATTCATGGAAAACTAAGCAAGCAATCAGCGCCAACGCAAACTGGAATGAAAACAGCCAAGAATACGCCGCAACACTGGCCCCCATCAGCACCACTTTTATTACCTTAGCGCTTTTTAGTAACTTAAAACCTAAGGAAGCCAGCCCAATAACACTGAGTTTATTTTGCTTTTTGATTGGCGTAACCGGGGTTTGTTGTTCTATATCTTTGCTGTTTCGAGCCCCATCGTTTATCTGCTTATCATTGACAAACAATTGATAGCGAATATGAAATGGCTGCCATTTTAAATCGGTCACGAGTCGTACCGTGATAGTTTGAGCCGCGACCGACTGCGCAGTGCCGTCAGAGCTTTGAAGCTCTGCTGACGGTTGAGTCGAGAGTTCAAATTGGTGTTCTTTGATCCCATCATATTCTGTCGAAGCTTGGATGACCGAAACAACGTCATCACCCCAAAACAGCTGTTGCCAACCCGCCATAGAACCTTCAAGGCGAAGTGACTTGCCTAAACAGTCAATGTTTAATAATTCCAATGTGATCTCTTTAAATTAAATAGCTGAAGACGAATAATGCCTCACGAACAGTGGCCATTAATATACAGGTCTGACTCTTGCAGCGCTATGAAAGGAGAAAAATACTGCCACAGTTTATGTCACATTTTTTATTTACCCACGCTCCTACCTCAACTAACGGGAGCACACATCATTATCACAACGAGACCTGCCAGTAAGCCAAAAAGAAATGCGATAACGATTTCGAGCAAAATAAAGGTAGCACTTATCGGCTATTGGCTTGATTACGCGCCAACGAAGCGGTGCATAAATCCAGCCTCTCCCAACCATACTCCAAGCCCGATGAGTGGCATCTAACCCAAGGAAAAGCTGGTTGTCTTGGTCGAGCGCATGCAAGATCGTATTTGCCGCTTGAGCATCGATATGTGGGAAATCTTTGAACGCGTCACTGTAGATGTCGACCGTGCGAATTCGATTGTGGCGATCGTGCTTTGTTAGAGAGCCCATCTCGCGCTTACACAGTGGGCACGTGCCGTCAAAAAAAATGGTTAGTTGCTGCATAATGCGCCTCTTGGTTTCCTAATGCCTTTCTATTGTACGCTTAATGCTGAACTTGGATCCTTGATGCTTGATCCAGACTGCTCATCGGCTATAACATACCGCGCAAAGCGCCCTTATAGGCCGCACCAACTCGAATACGATACAAGGTAGCGTAAAAAATGTTATCAACATCGTCCCAACGTCGCTTAGTAAGGAATAAACGTGTTCAAGATACTTATATTGTTATGCGCTTTAATTGGTAGTGCGCCCTTAAAGGCAAAAGAAATATGGGATTGGAACACCTTGCTGCCAGAAAGCGCGAAACAGTTCGTCGACCCCTTTTTTTCTTTTTCGCCTGAGCAGCGCTACAACTTGATGACCATAATGGAGTATCAACAAGCGGACGCTAGCGATAAGGATAGCAAAAGCTACATCGATGCTCTCATGCGTTTTAGCGGAGATAATATTGATATTCTCACGCTGATTAAGCAGCGAGAAGACATGGTGACGCAACACGCGGAGGCTTTACAGTCCATTAACGAAGCGCTCATTGGTCAGGATGGCAGACTTCCTGGCTATATCGTGCCCTTGGAGTTTGACAATAACATTGTCACTCAATTCTTACTGGTACCAACAGCCGGAGCGTGTATCCATACACCACCGCCACCCGCCAACCAAATCGTGCTGGTTCACTACCCTAAAGGATTCGAGTTTGAGGGTTTATATACCCCTATTTGGATTGAAGGCACCCTGCAATCTGAAGCCTCAAACCGCAGTGTTCAACTATCTGATGGTGAAACAAACATCTCGACGTCATATCAAATGACGGCGAATGAGATCGAATTGTATCAATGACCCACATCATCATTGCTGGACAACATATGTGGTTCACACATTAGATAGAGTTCCGCTTATCATTCGAACTCCAACTTGATAAAAAGCCGCATTGTCATCAATGGTTTAATGACAATACGGCTTTTATTCAAATATATAGCGAATTAACTGAGCTTATTTATCAAGCTGAGCTTTAGCTGCTTCAACTTTCGAGAAATCGAGCCCTAGCTCTTCCACTGCTTCTTTAATCAGTGTTGGGTTTTGCATAACCTGTCCCATCAACTGCTGTAACTGCTCTTGAGGAAGTCCAAGTTGTCCAATTGTAGCCATTGCAGCAAGTGGGTTCTCAGTTAACGTTTGAAACAGTTCGCCAATTTGAGCGTCGCTGATATTGTTTTCTTTTAGGATAGCAAGAATCGGGTTCATGGTACTGCCTTGTATAATCAGGTAAATGAAATCGACAATCATTCTATCACTCCCCTGCTTACTGTGTAGCAATTTATCTAACCACGCTACGTTTTCGCTCGGTTTGAAACGCTTCGTATCATGGCTCTCACCGATATAAATCTTATCACCATAAGAAATTCCACTGTCATTCGAAAAGTTGGAATAATAAATGCAATCTAGTTCAGAGATACTATTGATACTGCACAACAGCGGCTCTTAGAAGCGTTCAAGGAGATGAACATGCAATTAGAATTCTTTGTAGATACCCTAAACAAGCACACTACACTGGAAACTCTGACTATTCGGTCGGTTTTTGGCGGGAAAGGCATCCTTTCACAAGGTATTATGTTTGCACTAATTAAGGGCGACAAGCTCTATGTCAGGGCAGTCAATAGCCACTATAAGCAGTCATTTGAAGCGCTTGATTACAAACCCTATGAATCTAACTGGCATTCTTTAACAAGAAATTATCCCGGTTTAACTAACTATTACGAGATCCCGAGTGACCTCGCATGTCATACACTTCACATCGCTACTCTATGCGGTGATATATGGGATGCAGCCGTGGAGCAACAGCGAATTAAGGCGACCCCTACCCGAATCAAAGATTTGCCTAACATGCAGTACAAAACAGAACGAATGCTCAGAAAAGCGGGGATAACCTCAATAGAAGAACTGCGCCAGACCGGGCCGGTTGATGCTTATCGTGCGATATGCCAACAACAGCAAAAACACCCTGGAGCGACACTTTTATATTCCATCGCTGGTGCTTTAGAAGGTATCCATTGGAGTATTATTCCCGACACCGTCAAGAAAACACTCTCAATAGAAGCGGGAGTAGACAGTGCCATAGTCTAATAGCCCGACTTCTGTTTGAGCCCAAGACTAAAGCTGATTCTATTCATCAAACCATCAGTATGAGCTGCGGCAAAGAGCACAGTAGCCTCTTCGCCGCCAGGCTCATCAAGCGGTTATAGGCGGGGTAAAATGCTTACCAAGCAAGGCATGGTAAAAATCATTATCAGCCAATACTCCAACCAATTCTCCATCTTCTGCGAGCAAAACAGGCTGTCCTGTGCGATACCGGATTTCTAAACCCTCGCGCATCGAAACATCGGGGCTGGTAATCACCTGATTATCTTGTTGCAACGTTTCAAAGCAATCCCCTTCTTGCCATTGCTGCAAAGGTAACGACTTACCCTGACGCGTTACCGACGTCACTTGCCCTGCGTCATTCGTTCCAATATAGGTTTGCTCGTGCTGATTTAAAACAAGCTGACCATTTTCAGATGACAACGTATCAGCCTCGGTCATTAACGAACGACCACATAAGACGTTTAGTGGATTGGTGTGAGCGACAAACTCTGCGACATATTCTGTATTTGGATTAAGGACAATGTCTTCAGGCTTACCATGTTGAATTAATCGTCCCGACTCCATAATGGCAATGTTATTGCCTAATTTGAGCGCTTCATCTAAATCGTGACTTACAAAGACAATGGTTTTATTGAGCTTTTGCTGCAACGCCAACAACTCGTCTTGGAGTTGGCTGCGAATCAACGGGTCGAGTGCCGAGAAAGGCTCATCCATTAATAAGATATCGCTATCCATTGTGAAAGCGCGAGCAAGGCCGACTCGTTGCTGCATGCCGCCTGATAACTCATGCGGAAAACTGTCTTTCCATTCCGCCAAACCCACCATTTCCAAACGCTCTTCTGCACGACGCCGGCGCTCCGTCTTGCCTATACCTTGCATCTTCAAACCAAATGCTGCGTTATCAAGTACAGAGAGCCAAGGCATTAAAGCAAATTTCTGGAATACCATCGAAATGCGGTTAGTGCGCAGATGGCGTAACTGGCCAGCATCGCAATTCCCAAGGTCAATCGTTTGCCCCTCGTCTTCTATCTTCAATGAGCCACGACTGACGGTGTTGAGTCCATTAATTGCGCGGAGCAAGCTTGATTTACCGGAACCAGACAGCCCCATTAATACACAAATTTCACCGCGTTGAATGTCAAGACTCACATCATGAACACCAACGATATCACCCGTCGCATCAATGATATCCTGACGGCTTTTACCATCATCGAGCATCGAAAACGACGCTTCCACCTGACGACCAAACACAACGTCTAGATGACGAATACTAATTGCGCTCATGATTAGCTCTCTCTGTTTTGGGTTGCAGGGGTTTTGCACAGGCGGTCAAGAATGATAGCCACAAGAACGATCGCTAATCCGGCCTCAAAACCTTGCGAGACATTCACAGTATTCAGTGCTCGAACGACAGGTTTACCCAACCCATCTGCACCCACGAGAGCAGAGATGACCACCATCGATAACGACAACATAATACATTGCGTCACCCCTGCCATGATGTTTGGCATTGCGGCTGGAAGTTCAACATTGAACAACAGTTTCATTCGACTGGCACCGAATGCTTTACCGGCCTCGACCAACTCTTCTGGGACACGACTGATGCCCAAGTAGGTCAAACGGATTGGAGCAGCAATAGCAAAAATAATGGTAGAGATAAGCCCTGGTACGACCCCTAAGCCAAATAAAACCAGCGTAGGAATGAGGTAAACAAAAGTCGGGATGGTCTGCATCAAATCTAAAATCGGGCGCAATATGGTGTAAAGCCATGGCTTGTGCGCCGCCACGATCCCAACTGGCACCCCGACTAACACCGAAATCATGGTCGCGCTCAATACCAACACAAAGGTTTCTAGCATCTCTTCCCAATAGCCTAAATTCATGATCAGCAGCAAAGCTGCAACCACAAAAATGACCAGTGAAAGGCTACGACGTAAAAACCAAGCCAATAAAGCGGTCATGACGATAGGCACAGAAGGCGGGAACCATTTAAATAGGTCAACCAACATCATGATCATCGATTCTAAGCTATACGACAGTGAGTCAAAAAAGCCCGCTGCATTGTAAGTTAGCCAATCAACAAAAGTGGCCATCCAATCGCCGAGAGGGATTTTGTGATTTGTAATAAAGTCCATTGTTACTCCTTAATGGTCTTCAATGTTTGTACGCTCTACTGCCGTCGTTCAACCAGAACAGACACCAGCAGAGCAAAGTCAGTGCGTGGTTTAGATCTCTAAATACGATTTAACAGCCTCGGCTGCGTTGCTGCCATCACGAGCCGTCACTTTATTCAGCCACTTTGTTAGCACGTCAGGATTCGCTTTGAGCCATGCTTTGGCCGCTGCATCTGGCTTAGTGTTATCGTTAAGTATGTTGCCCATCAGTTGGTTTTCCATTTCCAAACTAAAGCTAAGGTTTTGCAGTAACTGCCCCACATTCGAACAAGTACTTAGGTAATCTTTACGAACGTTGGTGTAAACGCTCGCACCACCATAATTTGGTCCAAAGTAGTCATCCCCCCCATCCAGATAAACCATGTCAAAATTACTGTTCATTGGGTGAGGCGCCCAACCAAGGAAGGCGATCCATTGTTCACGCTTAACCGCGCGCTTAACTTGCGACATCATGCCCGCTTCACTGGACTCAACAAGATTGAAGTCTTTGAGGTCGAATGCATTGTTATCGATCATGTCTTGGATCAGACGGTTACCGTCATTACCGGGTTCAATCCCGTAGATACGACCACGAAACCTATCGTCAAATTTGGCTAGGTCAGCAAAGCTTGTCACACCTGCGTCGTAGACATATTTAGGTACCGCAAGCGTGTATTTCGCGCCTTCTAAATTCGCGCGCACGGTTTCCACCGAACCATCTTGGTGGTATTTGGCAATATCGGCTTCCATCGTTGGCATCCAGTTACCCAGAAAGACATCGATGTCTTTGTTTGCCATTGATGAATAGGTCACAGGCACTGAAAGCAGTTGCGTGGAGGTCTTATAGCCGAGTCCCTGTAATACTTGCGTTGTGACAGCGGTTGTCGCAGTGATATCGGTCCAACCGACATCTGAAAAGCGAACAGTGTCGCACTGGTTCGCGTACACAGAGGACGCAGATAAACTCAGTAATAGTGCACTGCTGCCTAGCAATGTATGTCGAATGGTGGTGCGTTTACTCGCGTGAGGCTTATTCGTGTTGTTCGTCATCATGACTTTCCTTTTCCCTTTGTATTGTGCGACTAATATTGTGTGGCGGTCGTCGATTACTTCCGCCTTTTTTGGGTTGTCGCAACCCGTAGGACAAGCGTTAACCTGTCCTATGAAATATTCTCTTGAGTTTGTCTTTCTCTTCACTTAACTGTCGCTCAGTTCACCGAGTCTCTGTGAATAGAGAATCGGTTATTTGGACGTGCGTTATGGGTTCGCTACTTAACTGAGGCTTTTATTGTTCGCTGGGTTTTGTCAGGGGAATGTTGCTCTTTCTGCCCTACCTTGGCGCTGCTCTGTATCCCAACTGGGCGCAATCCATACCGGCGCGTCTGTCGGGGTAAGAGGCGATTGATTTAATATAACGTCCGCCATTTTCTCAGCTACCATGATCGTTGGCGCGTTTAAGTTACCATTGGGAATGGTTGGGAAGACCGAAGAATCGACCACACGCAACGCGTTGATACCTCTCACTTGGCAATCCTGATTTAACACCGCCATTGGATCAGTATCCGCGCCCATTTTGCAGCTGCATGAGGGATGATAAGCACTTTCGACATTTTGGCGGACCCACGCATCAATCGCATCGTTACTGGTGATATCACTGCCCGGCTGGATCTCTTCACCACGATAGCTATCCATGGCAGGTTGCGCCAAAATTTCACGGGTCAAGCGGATACAATCTCGCCAATCTTGTTTGTCTTGCTCAGTGCTGATGTAGTTAAATTCGATATTCGGCTTTTGATAAGGATCGTTTGACGTCAACCATATGCGACCCCGACTCTGGGGTTTGTTTGGCCCAACATGCACCTGAAAACCGTGGCCTGCAAATGCGGCTTGCCCATCGTATCGCATCGCAGCTGGCAAAAAATGATACTGCAGATTCGGCCATTTTAGCCCCGCTCGCGAGCGAATAAAGGCGCAAGATTCAAAGTGATTCGTCGCACCTAACCCATCTTTAAGTAAAACCCAACGCGTGCCAATTAATCCCTTGCTAACCAAGCCAAGTTTACTGTTCAACGTGATAGGTTGATGACACGCATATTGGAAATAGATCTCTAGATGATCTTGTAGATTTTCGCCCACACCTGGCAAGTCGACGTTAACCTCAATGCCGGCGTTTTCTAATACGGCTTTAGGTCCGATACCTGACAGCTGCAGCAATTGTACCGAGCCCACTGAACCGGCGGATAGCACCACTTCTTTATTCACATAAACCGACTGCGTTTGACCGTTACTATCAAACTCAACCCCTATCGCGCGCTTGTTTTCAATAATAACGCGGCGTGTTACCACACCTGTTTTCACCGTAACATTGCTTCGTTTCTTAGCACGACGAAGGTATGCATTTGACGTCGATGCCCGAACACCTTTATCCACCGTCATATGCATTGGCCCAAACCCTTCTTGTTGATAGCCATTATAATCAACAGTTTTGGGGTAGCCTGCTTGCTGGCCAGCATCGATAAACGCATGATAAAGCGGATTCAGTGTCATGTTATTACCGTTACAAGTCGCAACAGGGCCATCACCGCCACGATAGGTGTCTTCACCGCCCGCCCAAGACTCCGCTCGACGAAAATAAGGCAAACAATCTTGGTAACTCCATCCCGCTGCGCCCTGCTCTACCCATTCATCGTAGTCACAAGCATGGCCACGAACATACACCATGCCGTTAATGGAGGAACTGCCGCCTAGCACGCGGCCACGAGGGCAATGCAGCTGACGATCATCAAGACCTGACTCGGGCAGAGTTTCAAACTGCCACGCGTACTTTTCGCTATTCATCGGGTAAGACAGCGCCGTGGGCATCTGGATAAAAATGCTTTTGTCACTGCCGCCCGCCTCGAGTAGTAACACGGAGTAATCGCCCGACGCACTTAATCTATCAGCCAATACACAACCTGCTGACCCTGCGCCAACAACGATGTAGTCGTACTTTGTGTTCATTTCATTTTCCTTTGAATCCATTCACAAGACTGCCTTACCTTATTGTCGTGCACCATAATGAGCACCGTTCAATTACTCATAAGGACACTCAAGATCGCCAAGTTCAATCATGACACTCTTATTTTGGGTATAATGATTCAGTGTTTCTAAGCCGTTCTCTCGCCCAATACCTGATTGTTTATAACCGCCAACGGGCATTTCGGCAGGCGAGCCACCCCAAGTATTTACCCAACAAATCCCCGCTTCGATCTGGGCTATCACTCGGTGAGCGCGAGACAAGTTCTGCGTAAACAAACCGGCTGCCAGCCCATACTGAGTATCATTGGCGCGACGAATGACCTCGTCTTCGTCAGAAAAGCGCAGCACAGACATAACCGGACCAAAAATTTCGTCTTTGACTTGTGGCATCTCATCCGTACAGTCGGCAAAAATAGTCGGCTGAACAAAGTAGCCCTTATCGAGCCCATTGTTCACTTCACGTTGGCCACCACAAATGAGGCGTGCGCCTGACGCTTTGCCCGCTTCAATAAAGCCCATGACTTTTTCTAAATGGTCAGCTGAGATCAACGCCCCTACCTGGGTCGACATATCAGACGGATCGCCAACAACCAACTTGCTTGTACGCCGTGTTAGTTGCTCGATAAATGCGTCATAGATACTGTCATGAACGAAAACGCGTGTACCGTTAGTACACACTTCTCCTTGTGTATAGAAGTTTGCCATCATCGCGGCAGATACCGCGTTATTTAACTCAGCATCATCAAACACAATGAGTGGTGATTTACCACCCAACTCCATCGTGACCTCTTTTAGCGTGCCGGCTGCGTCAGCCATGACTTTTTTGCCAGTGCCTGACTCGCCTGTAAACGACACCTTCGCTATATGAGGGTGACGAGAAAGCATTTGTCCAACGCGGTAATCCCCTTGAACCACATTGAAAACGCCATCGGGCACACCGGCTTCTGTATAAATTTCTGCCAGTTTCAATACCGACAACGGGGTTTCTTCTGACGGCTTAAACACCATCGCATTACCTGCGGCTAGAGCAGGCGCCGATTTCCACATGGCGATTTGAATCGGATAGTTCCACGCTCCAATGCCCGCACACACCCCTAATGGCTCGCGTCGAGTATAGAAAAACTGACCATGACCTAAGTCTTGCTGCTGACCTTGTATTGTTGCGGCAAGTCCAGCGTAGTACTCAACCACATTCGCGCCCGTTACAATGTCCACCTCAATGGCTTCTTGAATCGGCTTACCCGTGTCTTGAACTTCGAGCAGTGCCAATTCATCATTGCGCTCCCGCAACAAGGCAACGGCTCGCATCAAAATACGTCCGCGTTCTATACCACTCATTGCCGACCACACTTTGAATCCTTTTTGTGCTGATTCAACCGCTCGGTCAACATCGTTCATACTCGCCTGATCGACTTCAGCGATCCTTTCACCATTGGCTGGGTTTAGCGTAAAAAAGGTTTCGTTTGATGAGGAGTTAACGGCTTGGCCGTGGATGTAGAGAGACTTCATTGTTGTCAACGTCCTTGATATTGGGTCGTGCATAATAGGGTCACTTACTTCGATGACGCCGAAGTAGATGGAAGCTGTTTATCGAGGTAATCTGCGATAATGAGCTGTGCTTTTTGGGCGCAAATCCCGTCGGGATTCAATGCGCCTCTTAACCAGATCCCGTCAATTAATGCGGCAATGCCTTGCGCGACAAACTTTGCTTGCGCTTCAGGTAACACCTGTTTTAGTTCGCGACGAAGGTGTGACAATAATCGGCGCTCATTTACGCGCTGTAATCGATATAAATCTTTGTCGTGCATCGACTGAGCCCAGAATGCCAGCCATGTTTTGGTGACTTTACTCTCGACCTGATAGCCATCGAAATTTGCCGCCACAATGGCTTTAACTCGTGCAGTGACGTCTTGCCCTTCAACAGCACGAAGGTGCTTAATCGACGTAGCCGATAGCTGACGCAATACCGAACGCATGGTTTCTTCAAGCAAACCATGCTTTCCGCCAAAATAATGGTTAATAATCCCAGCGGACACCCCTGCTTTTCGACTGATTAGGGCAACACTCGCGCCCGACAATCCAACCTCATCAATCACCGCCATGGTCGCCTCTACTAGTTGTGGGCGACGAATCTCTGGCATTCCTACCTTTGGCATACTTGTTACTCAAATGTTTTTTAATTGAACGTTCAATTAAAAATAAAATTACATTTATTCAATCCAATGTCAAAGATCCATCATCAACAATAATACTTCCCAACAAAAATCATCGTCGAGAAACACTAACTAAGCCACTGTTTATATTGTAAATATAATTAAATATTGCGATGGTGAGGTATTTTCATTAAATAATCATTAGCACGTTTTTTTCGTGTCAAGCTTTGTATTGAGGAAGTGTTGTTACCACGATGAAAGTGCGTTGCGGTAAACAGAGCAAGATAATTCTATCGAATGGAATCAAGAGCAGAGCAAAGGCGTGGCATAGAAAAAGCCATCAATAAACAACTTAATGATGGCTTTTTAAACTCAGAAATAAATACTGGACTTAACGGTTGCTTACCGCTGCGATGCGTACTGGCATTTTAGTCACCAACATAAACATTGGTGGAACAAAATAGAACGACAAAATTGTCGTCAACGCGGTACCACCAGCAATCGCCACAGCAAACGGAGGCCAAAATCCACCACCGGCTAATATCAGTGGCATAAAGCCACCGATGGTCGTGATGGTCGTAGATGTGATGTGTCGAGTACAACTCATCACGGCTTCTAAAACAGCGTCTTGATCACCCTCACTGGCTTTTTTGCTTGCTCTCAGTTCTGCCAAAATAACAATAGCAGCATTGATCGCTAGACCAATTACACCGAGCATCGCAATGATCACGGTAAAACCAAATGGATAGCCAAATACCCATACCGACAAGATGCCCAGTCCTGCCGCTAAGCCAGCCACTGCGAAGATGATCCCACTTAACCGGAATGAATTAAACGACAACACCACCACTAAAATCATCAATACCACGACAACCGATATATTACCGACTAATTTGGCAACAGACTCATCACGCTCTGCCGCTTCTCCCCCAAACTCCACACGATAGCCGGCGGGGAACGAATAGCTTTCTAACGCTTCTTTAAACTCATCGAGTACCATTTGCGGGAGTACATCAGCGTCTATATAGCCTTCAATCGTATTCACACGAATACCATTTCGACGAGTAATACTGCCCGTGCTTGGGGATAACTCTAATGTAGACAAGTCAAGAACCGACACCCCAACGTTATTACCACTCGAGTTTGAAGCTGATGCTGGAAAACGTAGGTTATTCAAATCGTTATAACTTTCACGTTCTTCATCGCGCACACGAACTCTTACTGGAATCGACTCTGTGCCCTCAATAATGCTACCACTCTCTCGGCCCACTAAGGTTGACTGCAATAAACCCGAAAATTGATTGAGGTTCATTCCGTTCATTTGTATCGCTTCCTCATCGACGTCAACGACAAATTGCGGAATGCCCGAAGACAAACTTTCACGAGTATGCGTCACCGATGGAATTTTTGACAAAATCAGGCGTACATCTTCACCGATCGTTTTCAGTGTATCTAGGTTATGACCGTAGACTCGTAATTCGATAGGCGCATTAAATGGAGGGCCTTGTTCCAATTTTCTAACCAAAATCTGAGCTTGAGGAAAGCGTTCGTCCAACTGCGATTGCAGTTGTGGGATCAAACGATTCGCTTCTTCAAAATCCGTGGTTTTCACCATCGCTTGCGAGAAGTAAGGGGCTTTTTGCTGAGCAGCAACGAGGTTGTAGTAAAATGATGGGAATGAAGCACCAATCAACCACTGCACTTGCTCAACGGCGGCATCTTCAAGGATAAACTGATGAATCTGCTCCGTCGTCGCTTTTGTGGCATAAATGCTCGCTTGTGGTGGCATATAGACTTGGATCTCGAACATATCACGGTCAGATGCAGGGAAAAACTGCTCAGTCAGTTGCGACATACTCCAATAGCCAGTTAACGGTAGCACTAATGCAAGACCAATCGCCAGTAGAGGGTGACGAATCGCAAGTGCCACAGATTTTGCAAACCATACACTCATCGCGGGAATGCGAATTCCCGTTTGATACCAACTACCAGATGATTGTTGACTAGGTAAATAAGCACATGACAACGCCGCGATGACCGTATGCGAAATAACATAGGACCCAACCAGCGAGAAAGACACCGTTAACGCAATAGCACCAACAAACTCCCCTGTCGCACCTTGCATTAAAAAGATGGGCGCGAAGGCAAATACCGTCGTCAAGGTTGAGCCAAGCAATGGAACCCAAAGGTGCTGAATAGCCACCATGGCTGATTCCAGTTTTTGCATCCCCTTTAACCGGTAGCTTTGGATGGTATCCACCATCACAACGGCATTATCCACCATAATTCCAAGCGCCACGATGAAACCCGTCAAGGACATTTGGTTAATTGGAATGGCAAAGTATTTCATTAAAGACAAGGTCAACAGCATGGTCAATGGCAATGCCAAGGCGATAATGATGGCAGCACGAATTCCTAGCGTGAACAGCAGTACAAATAACACCAAGCAAAAACCAATCAGCAAGCTATCGCCCAGTTCTAGCAAGCGCTGCTCGGTGTAACCTTGCTGGCTATACACCACATTTAATTTAATATTACTGGGTAATTCAAGACGGAAATCATCCACTAATTTCATCGCCGCAGGCGTCCATTTATCCACACGCAATGTTGATTGCATCCGAGCACCCACAATGACACCAGGTTTACCATCCACCAAGGCTAATTCATCATAGGGCGCTTTAGCGGCTCGTTGTACACTGGCCACATCGCCCACACGCACCGTGTGGCCGTTTTTATCGATTGAGATTGGCACGTTTCTTACACGTTCAATGGAGTCTAAATTAGAAGACAGCTCCAAGCCAAAACGCGTCGATGAGTTGAGTAGTTCACCTGCAGAATTTTTCGCATCAGCGCCCTCTAACGCCGCCGCAATTTGCTGCGCAGACAAGCCTAACGTAGCGGTGTCGTTAATATCAAAATTAACCACAATTTCTTCATCAGGTAGCCCGTATTGGTCAACAAACTCGGTACCAGGTAATGTCCTTAAACGTGTCGCGAGTTCTTTGCCATAACGGCCTAACTTCAATAAATCGGCTTCACCCTCACCTTGGCAACCAAGCGATAAAATGGTGGTAAATGCATAAGTATGATCGCTATCTAATTCGGGTGAAAGTGCATCAATGGGTAGATCCCGTTCGACGTCGGAAAGTTTGTCACGAATTTTTGACCAAATGGGCTCAGGGTCAGTAATCTCATCTTGTAATTCAACACCAATAACGGCGATGCCAAGACGGGAGGTCGATGTGATCAAGTTAATCTCATTGACTTGACGGAGCTTGTTTTCAATGACCTCAGTGACTAACGATTCGACTCGCACTGCACTCGCACCAGGAAATACGGTTGTGATGGTCGCGTTGCGATTAGAAATAATCGGGTCTTCTGCACGAGGTAACGTATTAAAGGCAGACAAACCACTCACAATTAAGAACGCGATAACCAGCACCATAAGGCGCGTATTTGAAAGTATCGATGCGTATTTCATCCTACCTCCTACTTCGCGATTAGCACAGACTGACCGGGCACGACTTTGTGCAACCCTGTCGTAACAACATGATCGCCATTATTGAGTTCACCCTTCACATATACCGATTTGTTATTGGCAAATAAAACGCTGATCACTTGGCGTTCTACTCTGTTTTCGCCTTCGACCGAATTGAGAGAATAGATATTCCAAGTACCTCTAATACCGTCGATCAACGCCGTAGTTGGAAGCCAGAAGCCTTTCTCAGGGTAGTGTTTTTCAAACGTAAGGTAAGCTAACTCGCCATCTAACACCGCATTATTGTCTTCCAATAAAAAACGTAAACCTATGCTTCGCGAACTTGCGTCAATATTGGATGCTTTGGAGATTAAGTGCGCGGTATATTCTTGGTTTCTTACGCGAATAACATAGTCATGTTGAGCTTGGATATCGTCCAAATCTTGGCTATTCACGCCAATGATGGCTTCTTTTCCTGAGGTAGAGAGAAGAGAAAAAGTGGATGACCCGACCGCGACAACATCGCCCAAAGAAACAAATCGCTTGCTAATAATGCCGTCATACGGGGCGCGAATGGTCGATTTTTGTAATTTTAGCCGATTGGTTTCTACGGCTGATTGGATGCGTAATAGGTTGGCTGCCAATGCCTCTTTTTGACTGATTAACGTATCTATTTCTGAATCAGAGCTGAAGCCTTTTTTCTTCAACGCAAACTGACGCTTTAAGTTGGCTTGAGTTAGCTTTTGCTGGGCTTTCACCTCATCAAGCTGGGCTTGCAGTTCTTTCAACTCAGAAGCAAGCAACTTAGTATCAAGGGTCACCAACTCTTGGCCTTTCGTGACCGTTTGACCGACGTCGACTCGAATGTCAGACACCTTACCTGATAATTCAAAGCCGAGATTTGCTCGTTGAGTGGAGTGGATGGTCCCAACATATTCACGAGCAACCGAATAGCTGTCGTGTTCTATCACTGGCTGAGTTTGCACCGTCAGCAAAGTATGCGGATGTTCTTTAACTTTATCTGCTTCCGAACACGCCGATAAAAAAAGCGTCGCAGAAAACGCGAAGCATAAAGCATAAAGTTTTTGATACTGCATAGAACATCCTTCTCCATCAATTTTTGAAACGCTTTGTTTACAATCAAACTGGGCAGTCCAGTTTCATTTATGCATATTAGACACGAACAAGACTGGACTGTCCAGTTTGATATTGATATTCTTGCAGCCCGAACAAAGTATAGGTTAGAGTCAGCCATGAGCAGTGCCAGTGAACTAAAGCGCCAAAGAATCCTCGAAGCCGCGACGACATTGTTTGGTGAACACGGCTACGCGGCGAATATGGAGAGCATCGCTAAGTTAGCTGATGTATCTAAGCAAACGGTTTACTCTCACTTTAAAACGAAAGACATATTGTTTGAAATTTGCATGGAAACCAAATGCTTAGAATTTCAAGCTGATGAAGGTATGTTAGATTTGACTAAACCTATGGACGAGGCATTATTACAATTTGCTCAGGGCTTACAAGAAACTCTGTTGAACCCTGGGGCGATTCATACCTTCCGCAATGCAGTCAGTAATATTGATAATCACCCAGAATTTGCAGCTACCTACTTACGATTTGGTCCTCAGCAATCGACAGACGTGCTGGGCGACTACTTACAGAACAAACACAACACCGGCGAGATAAAACTGGATATCTCGGCTCAAGAAAGCGCAGCTCAATTACTCCTTATGTTTCATGGCAAACCGGTGTACTGGAAATATCTAGGTGAAGACCTCAAACAAACCAAAACGGAACGTGATACCTACCTAAAAAGCTGCATCTCAATGTTTCTGTCTTTTACTCGCAATTAAACCCCTGATTTAAAAGATATTACATTGGCGAATTCATCCCTGCTAAATGTTAAGTGACTCTCACGCTTTTGTTGAACTCATTTTTATAAATGATAGCGGCGGCTTAGCGACGTTTATTTATCTTGTGCGCTGATGTAATTTAATTCGAACTATATGAACGTTAAGGCATACACAGGCGAGATAAGTCAGTAGCAGTGATACTGATGAGCGGCAGCCTGACGTTATCGAAGAGCGTAAATAATGAGGAATGATTATTTATATAGGTAGTTCGTACATAAAACATTCATATACCTCCGTTATTCTCACGGTTAAAGGAGCTTTAATAAGCTTAGTGCGAGAGAGTCATAGCGAAACTGGCGATCTCCCCCACTTTTAGATTAACTAGAGAGAAAAATGATGCAAATTACCCACATGATTGAAGTAAAACGGTACATGGAGCACCAATATTCAGTGCCTGCAGCTTACATTGATAACCTAAAATCAGCACCACTGAAAGGGTTTCCTAACCAATATGCGGTTTTTGTAGAAGCATTCAATAAAGAGTGGAACTTCTTGATTGATACCAGCACATCGAATATCAACATTACAGAAATCACTTAGTGTGCTTATGCCGCAGTGACTAAACGCAAACCCTCTCTGCGTTTCTAAACTTTGGTCAAAGCTACCGATATGGTTAACTTAAGCTTTCCCAGTTAGCTTACGGTCAAAGCTATAAAAAAGGGCTGAGTGACAAGATCACCCCAAAACGAGAGCGCCATCCTCATCAATTACTTCCTTACCGGTATTCCCTGATTTGGTGCGCATTGCACTAACTCTACGACCCTTCGACTGCCTGCCGTACATCCAAAAGCTAACTTACCTTAGCTATAAAAATTTAAAAATCAGCCCTTTAACTTCGGACAAGCAGACTACGACGGCGATAGGCCGTCACCTCGATAACAGATACAAACCTAACGTATTCGCTCATTGAGACAGCCACTGTCTTTGGTACAAAAAATGCTTCATTACAGAAAAACACGAGAGGATTGGGCATGAAGATAGCCATTATTGGAGCAGGAGCCATGGGTTGCCTATATGGCGCTTATCTGAGTAGGTATCATGACATCTGTATGGTTGATATCGATAGACAACAAATAGACGCTATCGAAAAATCTGGAATAAAAATTGACCATACCGACCATGAAACAATGACGTTCCCCAATGTGAGAGGCGTGATGTCAGGACAGTGCTGTGACGCATTTGATATCGTGCTCCTGTTTGTAAAATCGATGTATACCGAGCAAGCTCTTCAACAAAACAAAGCTTTATTTCGGCCTGATACCATTGTGCTGTCATTGCAAAATGGCGCAGGAAACGATAAAAAGCTAGAGCAGTACGTGACCAAGGAAAACATCATCATTGGTACCAGTTGCCACAATGCGGTTAACCTTGGTCATGGGCATGTGCACCATTCCGCCGCAGGGATCACCACCATTGGTAGCAACCACCAAGCCAACGACATACTCAATATTGTCAACAACGCCCTAAGTGATGCCGACATTGAACTCGAGATTTCAAGAGATATTCAACGGATCATATGGAGTAAGTTGTTAGTTAACCTCTCAGTGAATACCTTTACTGCCATCACCCAAACTCCAATTGGTTACATGGTAAAAAACCAGTACGCGTGGGACTTTGCCAAGCGACTGGTTTATGAAGCGATAGAAGTCGCAGAAGCCGACGGTACTTACTTTGACCGTAGAGAAGCACTGAATATGGTGAAATCACTCTGCGAATCCGCTAAGCATGGTTACTCATCGATGTATCAGGACCGACAGAACCAAGTAAAAATGGAGATTGATGCCATCAATGGTGCCATTGTTGAACAAGCAAAGATCTACGGCGTTCCTACTCCGTACAACACCCTCATCGTTGACTTGATCCACGCGATTGAAGGCTCTTACAAGCTCTACGATTGAGGCCTATAAGAGCTTTTCTAGTGTTGTAGCGTATGGCTTTGTTAGTTTGTTTGGCGCAGTTTACCGCCTTGCAAACAATGGGTATGAATGGTGGTTTTATTCACCTCAATCAGTTAAAAGTCAGACGCTACTTCGAATTCCATCGTTTCTCTGGATACCGGGTGAACAAACTTAAGATACCCGGCATGAAGGTGTAACCGATTGTCTTTAAACCCATACAGATCATCTCCAACGATGGGCGTATTAAGCCCAGCTTGATGAGCACAATGTACGCGCAGTTGGTGTGTGCGTCCCGTCTTAGGGAAGAGATGTATTTTGGTACGATGATTTTTGGTACTGACGACCTGATACGTCGTCTCCGCCCCTCTTCCTTGTTCATGACACACCATTTGCCTTGGCCTATCGGTTAAATCGCCACACATTGGTAAAGTAATCACCCCAGATTGTTGTTGTATGACCCCTTCTAGCAAGGCGGTATATCGCTTTTCAACCGAGCGTTCAATAAATTGTTTTTGCACATGCTTATTCGCTTCAGCCGTCAAAGTGAGAACGAGCAACCCTGACGTCGACATATCTAGTCGATGTACAATCAAAGGGCCGGTGGCATTTGGGTATCTTGCCTGCATACGAGCCTGGACAGAATCACTGATGTATTTACCGGACACAGACAAGAATTCGGCGGGTTTGTTCACCACCACTAAGGTGTCATCCTCATAAACAATGTCTAACACTTTGTTATATGAAGGCGTCTGCTCTAACGGACTCGGATCCGTCGAGATCCCCTCAAGCATATGCTCAAGGATTTCAAAACACTTACTTTGGCAAACCGGATATAAGTTCTTATGCTGACGTATTTGCGCATAAGGTGAGGCACCCCACCAAAACTCGCCTAACGCGATTGGCGTGAGCTGTTGCGAGAATGCCGCTTGCAGTAATTTAGGCAAGTTTTGCTCGCTAGAGTTGGCAATGGGTGTTGAGTTCATAACGTGTGTTGAGCTAATAGCAGGTATCGAATTAGTATTAGATGCTGAGCTAGTGGCCCGTACTGAGCCGGAAATAGGTCGTTGCTCTTGATCTTGGCTTTGGCTTTGGCTTTGATAGTTAAAGAGGTCATACAGACTCTTCTCTACCCCCGCTTGATTCAAAAACAAGCAAGATTTCTGTGATTCAATCGTTAATTGCTCATTGAGTTTCGCCCATTGTGTTTCCATATCATCAATGACAGATTGCTCGGCTTTCAATGCATCATTGAGGGTCATTAGCTCAACTTGCCATTGCTGTTTTAGTGCTTTAAGCGCTCTTTTCTCTCGACTACTTTGTGCACCGAGATCGCTGATAAAATCCTGTAATTGCGCCTCATTAATAGACACACCCAGTTTGCTTTCCATATCCCGTCGAGCTTGCTTTCGCGTGGATTTTGCCTTTGCATTACGCTGTTGCAGATCAGCAATCTGCTGCTCAGATTCAAGATGTTTCTCCCTCACCGTATGCTGCAACTGCAAGTAACCTGACGCGTTTTTATGTTGTGCAATCTCGGCCCCAAGTGACGTAACCTCATCATTGAGATCATCGGTTTGGCATAGGTTAGCAATTGCATCAACAAAAAATTCAGGGTGTTTCTCTGGAGTACTTTGGTTAGGTTCATCACAAAACGATGCTAGATAACCGATATCGCCTTGGCTATTTTTCACCACCAGCACCGCGAACATTTTTCCCATTTGGTTAAAGTCATGCGGCCATTCCGTTTGCTTTTCGAGGTAAGCTTGCAACTCGTCCATGGCAATCGTGGCTAAGGGATGCGGTGTGTAGTAATACGGGAAGGTGAATGATGACGGCAATGCGTAGTCACTGATATTCACTGAGAATGGAATAAACTTATTGGTATTGAGATTACTTGAGGTCATCGGCAATTAGCATCATCGGTCATTAACGTCCGCAACAAATAAGCTTTGTTCTGTTGAGTTCGTAAAAATTAAGGCATGAAATTAGAGCGGATGATACCACAAAGAACGCACCAGCTTCGTGTCTATCAGGCTCATGATATCCATGCCTAATCCTCTTGCTAACTATCGGCGGACAATGAAGATTGATCTGTTTTGAGTAATGTCAGCTCAGGAGTGGCGGATTAGGCAACACGCTTCTGTCCCAAAACGAGTTGGTGTCGATAGATATAGGTGTATATTGAAGCCATAATGTCATAACGAAAGCTAATGAGTTCGGCTACAGGAAGTACCCATCCCTCTCTGCGGGATCGTTGAATAACGCAATCCTTTCTTTAATGGACAAGGGTATAGGCAAGGAAGGAAAATGGCTAATATTGATATCACTACAAGTACCACATCAACCCCCTCAAATACTAAGAGCCACAGTGACTTCCTTAGCATTGAAGTTATTGACACCAATAATTATCAAACCACGCAAAATAATTTAAAGCAGCTTTTATCCACCGTGCCTCACACGGACCTTAAAGAGTATGTCTGCAATATGGCACAGTTTAATACAGACAGTGAGCCAAGCTTGTTTATCTCGGTAATGAACTGGGTTTCGATGCAGTGGCAGCATGATGGTATGAATGAGCCAGATAAAGAGCTAAGTTCTTTGGAGATATTGAGAAATGCTCATACAAATGGGCAGCAATATCGATGCGTAGAATATGGCAGAGTAATGACTGACGTCCTTGCTTCATTTGGTCACTCTACAAGGACGGTTGGTTTACAGGCAGTAGACGTTGCGTATGGCGGGTTTGGCAAAGGTCATGTAGTAATAGAAGTGTGGTCGAATGAGCAGAATAAATGGTTGTGCTTTGATCCCCAATTTAGCGTCTACGCAGTAAGAAACGAGGAAATACTAAACGTTTTCGATATTTATTCCTTGAAAAAACAGGGAAAGGAGTCAGAGGTTAATTTTGTTGTAGACCCAGAAATAGCTCGGTTGAATAATATTGAGCGACATGACGTAACCACTAACTATTGGAACTTTATCAGCAAATATCTAGGGTATCATGTAACTAGCTCTACGATTGGCGGTTCAAGCAAGCAGCTATATTTATTAATGGAGGCTAACGAACCAGCCCTTACCTTTCAGGGAATGGGGGGCACGACCAAGCGAGTTTTTACCAAAGAGCCCGCCGTGGCGTATCCTTTGCTCAATCAAACAACGATTTCATTGGTGCCTTTGCCAAGTAAGAGCGGTAGCTTTCAAAGTATCTGCGCTAAGTTCGACATAACCACAGACGAGCAATACCTCAGTAATATGTGGCGATTTGCAGCTGAGGGGGAGATTGCTTTGGAATTTGACAGTTACATGTCCAATATCTCGAATTACCAAGTTAGAAAAAATGAAGGAGCATGGATAGACCTAACCACTAATGAGCATGACTGGAAACTCACTATAGGTAAAAACAGAATTACCGTCAGAGCGAAATCTACAGAAAATGTTTTGGGACCTGAGACATACATAGAGGTGTCTTATAGATAGTGCTATAGCTGATTTTAGTGTTTGCGCACCTGAAGCTAATGCGCACATGGAGCCTTAGTGTCTCTATTCTAATGCGCTTTTTCCAGAGATGTTTCAGCGAGTGTCGTGACTCGCCTTTGCCCCTTTTATCGTTAGTACTTTTACTCATTCACATCCTGTTAATGCGAGTTTGCCCTACGAAAAGTTATCCCTAGCTTTTGTTTGTTATCAAGTCTGTATCACGAGAATTGACCTAGTGACTAGTACGCGAATAACTCTAGCCCTGTATATCAAGAAGCGCAAAGATGAAGTGTTATACATTTGATTTTAAGCTACTATTTGTAACAAACGAGAGTTTCAAGGAGAGGAGATGTATAGAAGTATTAAGTATAATGATAGTGAGTATTATTTAAACTACCTTAACATTTCTGCTCACAACACTAATGAAAATCGTCAACTATGCAGTGGCAGCAAGTTTTTCTCGTATATCAACAATAATTTTGGTATCAAGCGTCTTCCCTATAACTTGAAGTTGATAGACTTAATTTCGAACGATGTTAGTGCTTATGAACTTTGTGTTAATTTGCCTGATAAGTATTTTTTAGACTGGGAGGATTATCCAACGTTAGGAGGGAAACAATGTGTAGACCCACAAACAAAGAATGCTGCATATTACGATGTATTGATAAGAAATTTTCAAGATGAATCACTAACTGATTTTATACACCCTTATGATACTTCTTTGAAAGAGATATTCGTGAATGTGTTTAAAACTGATACCACTTTAAAGCCTGAGTCAAAAGATCATCCTAACGGCCGTTCTTATCGTTCATGTGAATACTACCTTGCGTATTGGCGCTCTTACGTAATATTTGAAACTATTGCTAATTGTATGTTTATAGAGAAGTACCTCGATACGTGCTCAGGTACTCAATACTTCAAAAAAGAATACAATAAAGTCAACGCTCATTGGGTTTCCAAATACGCTCAAACGTTCAAGCGTATTTCTAACTACAGAACTATCAAGACAAGGTTTGTTTTTGATGATGGTAAAATTGGAAGTACATTCTCTGAAATGTCCCTGTTTGTCTTGAACCTAACTCACTCATCTAAAGAGCAACTTATATCTGACATGACTTTATTGTTAGAACTTTTTTCTTTATGGGAAGATAAAAGTAAAGTTCAAGGAATGAATTGCTATGAGTTAGCATTAGAGTTACTTCGAAAAGACATATATTTCTTATTTGAATGGCTAACTTATTTGGGCGAAAACGAACGTGAACTTATAGAAAAATGGTCATATCGTAGTCGTATGAGAGAGCGTCATTCGCAATTGGCAGATGTATTAGATTTTGAAGAGTTGAAGTTTAAAGAAATTTTTTCTCGATATACCCCAGTTTATTTGTCATCAATAGATAAGTTGCTGGATAAGCAAGATTTAAGCTCTTGGTATAACGAACTAGAGCTACTCCCTGGTTTCTATCCGTGGATTCGAAGTTTTCATGATCTGCATGATACACTTAACTCGAAAAGCAATGTACATCTTGTTCAGCCGCGAATTCTTGACAATTTGCTAGTCTTGACAATAAGAACAGAGATCTTAATAAAAAGCATATTGCTCAACAAGTACGCAGAATCCGAAGATGATTTAAAGAAAGCCATTACGTTACTAGCCACGCATGTATCAGATACAAAATCAAAGGCAGTATATGAAGCTGTTATAGGGAAAGATTGTTGGTCTCTTACTAGCTTGAGACATACACCTGACGATATTTTCCATAAAATTGATTCAATCTCAATAGGCAAAAAATGGTCTAAGGAACAACGGTACTTTCTCACTCAAACACTCAAGTTCATCGCTTCTAGGAACTACTTTGCACATCATTCTTATAAAGATGGTGATATGAATGACCAAAGTAGCACTCAAAGTAGAACCGTATTGATTTCATGCTTGCACACAGTGCTTCATGTATATGCAAGTACGAAAGCATAAAAAGTTCCACTCTGTAGTGGCTGGGTGAATTTGGTCACCCGATTAGAAGTTTAGCAATAGCTAAAGTAATCCGTGAAAAGCTAATTTAGCAAAATGACTGACTCATTTCTGTCCACAAACGAGTCAGCCCTGTCTTGGTCTGCGCAGAATAAATTCTGGCATGTTACTGCTCCCACAAATAAAACTAACCGTCATCCCCTTGAAAAAGGGGATCTCATTCAGCGCGTTGCGAACTCGATGTACTTAACTTAATCGAATTTTTCAATTGTCTACGCGCTTTGTGAGATCCTCACTTTCGTGAGGATGACGAATGTTGTTAGTTGGAGGAAAAGGAAACTAAACGGTTTATGTCCAAGAATATGCCCGTTCGGTTTTCATGAACGCAGAATAAATTCCGACATGTTACTCCCCGACAAATAAAACTAACCGTCATCCCCTTGAAAAAGGGGATCTCATTCAGCGCGTTGCGAACTCGATATACTTAACCTAATCGAATTTTTTCAATTGTCTATGCGCTTTGTGAGATCCTCACTTTCGTGAGGATGACGAATGTTGTTAGTTGGAGAAAAAGGAAACTAAACCGTTTATGTCCAAGAATATGCCCGTTCGATTTTCATGAACGCTGAATAAATTCTGACATGTTACTCCCCGACAAATAAAACTAACCGTCATCCCCTTGAAAAAGGGGATCTCACTCAGCGCGTTGCGAACTCGATGTACTTAACCTAATCGAATTTTTTCAATTGTCTATGCGCTTTGTGAGATCCTCACTTTCGTGAGGATGACGAATGTTGTCAGTTGGAGAAAAAGGAAACTAAACCGTTCATGTCCAAGAATATGCCCGTTCGGTTTTCATGAACGCAGAATAAATTCCGACATGTTACTGCCCGACAAATAAAACTAACCGTCATCCCCTTGAAAAAGGGGATCTCATTCAGCGCGTAGCGAACTCGATTTACTTAACTTAATCGAATTTTTCAATTGTCTACGCGCTTTGTGAGATCCTCACTTTCGTGAGGATGGCGAATGTTGTTAGTTGGAGGAAAAAGGAAACTAAACTAATCAAGCTCTATTGGTCTTCGACACTAACGTAGCTAAACCATTTCTAGCGCAGCTGAACCATCGATTGGGTTCAGCTGCATTTTGGCACCTTTGAGCTTCCATGCGGATTCATTAACCGTTTTAACGCTGCACTTGGTTAATCAATCACGTTTTTATTCTCATCGATAATAAGAATATTTGCCACTTAACGAACAAAAGTACGTAGGAAGCAGAGACGTTATCGACAGTGAGTAAATTTTGTTTCGTCAAAACGACAGGCATTAAACAGGAGACAAGGATGAACATCCTCATTATTGGTGGTTCCGGTGGCATTGGATTGGCGTTAGTTGAACACTTTATTGCAACGAATAAAACGGCAACGGTTCATGCGACATACTGCCACCATTCGCCTCAACTGACGTCGCCAGAGGTCATATCGCCCAAACTCATGTGGCATTCACTTGATGTGACTTCAGAAAAAGATGTTCAAGCGCTGGCGGGAGCCATCCCAAACGTTGACATGGTCATCAACGCCGTTGGCTTTTTGCATCAACAAGGACACATGCCCGAGAAATCAATCGCCCAATTTGATCCTGATTTTTTCCAAAAAAATATACAACTTAATACCACCTCTACCCTGTTATTGGCAAAGCACTTTGCCACTCGGCTTCGAACAAGCACGCCCACTTACTTTGTCGCTCTGTCAGCTCGTATTGGTAGTATTGAGGATAACCAGTTGGGGGGATGGGTCAGTTACCGCTGCTCTAAGGCGGCGTTAAATATGGCGATTAAGACGATCAGCATTGAGTGGCAATATAAACACCCCAACTGCTGTGTCCTTTCCTTTCATCCCGGAACCACTGATACAGCGTTGTCGACGCCTTTTCAGCGAAATGTTCCAAAGGCCAAACTCTTTACAACAAGTTATGTGGCGACGCAGTTAGTGACATTACTCGATACCCTATCGCCGGCGGACACGGGAAAATTTTTCAGCTTTGATGGCAGTGAAATACCGTGGTGAAGATACGCCAGGGTTGTCTACGCCACCCATTCTTTTGAGTAGCAAATATTCAGGCCTACCAGTTAGACCAGGTGCTTTCCTTGCACCTAAATCATCCCAATCTATAGGAGGCACTTAGCGGGCCCTAAAGACGGTTGGACGCTATACCAAGAGATTAACGTCCTCTGTGGCGTCCACCAGAAGTCCGCGCTTTATAAGTTGAAGCGGCTTTGGCTTGAGATGCATGAATCGATTCAACCGTTAGATTCATCGGCTCTTTAGGTTCGATACCGTTAGCAAACGTACGCATACGAGGTGGGATATCGTACTCGTCTTCTCTCGGTTTCGGCATGCGCTTAAAACGAGAAAGGTAAAAAATCTCCACTTTCTCACGAGCCCATTCTGTTTTTTTCAAATATTTTACGCTACTTGCGATCGATGGATTGGTGTGAAAACAGTTCATGCGCATCGCAGCGTCTAAAATGCTCCATCCATAATGGTCAACAAGCTCAGTCACCATCTCCTCAAGTTTGAGGCCGTGAAGAGGGTTATTTTTCTGTTCGTCTAATGACATGAGAGTCCTACAGTACAAGAGTGATATCACGCGTAGTATACGACGTTAAACGGCTCCTTGATAAAAAAAATTACTTGTTGGTGTAAATCACCGGTTTTAAACACGATTATTTCCTCGGGCATGCTGCTTCGCTGATGATTAATATCGCTTCATAACTGCAAGAATTTATGCGTAATGAAGCATATTACATTCGCATTAAGACATGTTAAATCGATTGGCTGTGTGGCTCAGTAGACGGACGAAAAAAAACACGCTAAAGAGCGTGTTTTTTTCGATTTAATCTAAATAGTCTATCACTACATCGATTCATGACGAGTCATAGTCTATGTCGAAAATGGTTACGCACGATACTCAGCGTAATCCGTCAATCCTTTCTCATTGCCACCAAACAAGGTGTTGTGATCATGCTCAGCAAGCGGATAGTTATTTTTAATACGAGCAGGCAGATCTGGATTCGCTACAAATGGTCGTCCAAAGCCCACGAGATCAGTCATGCCATCAGTCACGGCTTGCTCTGCTTTTTCTGCGTTGTAACGCCCAGCATAAATCAACACGCCTTTAAACGCATCACGGACCGCTTGCTTAAACGCCACAGGTGTTCCTGGTGCATCATCCCAATCCACTTCTGCGATATGAAGATAAACGATGTTGAGTTCGTTCAACATTTTAGCCGCAGCCGTGTACGTCTCAACTGGATTAGCATCAACGGTACCGTTGAGTGACGTAAACGGGGCAAGACGAACACCAACTCGATCTGCGCCAATCGCATCGCTCATAGCTTCAACCACTTCACGCATGAATCGCAATCTGTTTTCCACTGAACCGCCGTATTCATCGGTGCGGCTATTGGCTTCTGAGTCAATAAACTGGTTGATCAAGTATCCGTTTGCAGCATGCAGTTCAATACCATCAAAACCCGCTTCAATCGCATTCACTGCCGCTTGGCGATATTGGCCGATCACTTCTAGAATGTCAGATTTTGTCATTGCACGTGGTTCAACAACATCAACAAACCCTGGGGCTTGCGTACCATTATCAATGAAGACTTTTACGTTTTCAGCCTTAAGTGCTGATGATGAAATAGGCTGCGCGCCACCAATGTTATCAGGATGAGTCACACGACCAACATGCCATAGCTGAGCGAAAATAACCCCGCCTTTGTCATGTACTGCATCGGTGACTTTTTTCCAGCCAGCAATCTGTTCAGGTGAATAAATACCTGGTGTCCATGCATAGCCTTGGCCTAATGGGTGAATTTGAGTGCCTTCTGCAACAATCAAACCTGCTGACGCGCGCTGCGCATAGTATTCAGCCATCATTTCATTGGCAACATTACCCGGTTGCGTCGCACGAGAACGTGTCATCGGAGGCATGACAATACGGTTCTTAAGCGTTAGAGCGCCCAGCTGTACTGATTGGAATAAAGAGTTGTTCATAATGAATACCTTAAATTAATTAACTTGAATTAGTTCGATTTGATACCCATCTGGGTCGGTGACGAAAGCAATATGTGTTGAGCCGCCTTTCACCGGTCCCGGCTCACGTGTGACTCGCCCACCTAGCTGTGTGATATTTTCGCATACCGCGTAAATGTCTTCCGCACCGAGGGCGATATGCCCGAATGCGTTGCCCATCTCATAGCTATCTGTATCCCAATTAAACGTCAATTCAATCGTGGTGCTGTTAGGCTGATCAGGGTAACCCACAAACACTAAGGTATAACGATAATCGTTATTGTCTGTTCTATCGAGGACAGACATACCCAGTACTTGAGTATAAAACTCAATGGAGGTTTCTAGGTCGGCAACACGTAACATAGTGTGTAAAAATTTCATTTAAATCACCCTCTCGTGGACTCATTCGCAGCAAGAGCGTGTGGCACAGTTCTGCGCTTTACTCTCTTAATTGCTCACATCATAACGTGGTGCTCGTTTTTGTGAAATTATCATTAGTTTTTATTTTAATAATTTTTTGTTATGCACTAGTCATACATGCACCAAAGTTAACCTGACGCGACGCGCATTAAAATAGAGAAATTTAAATAGAACAAATCGCGAACGCCACGATTTCAACAAAAATAAGACCTTACATCGTTATTTAACGATGAATAATCCCAGCTGCTATTTTGAACACAAAAACAGGTGTTGACCCGCTAATTATTTAGGCCTATCATTCAATCGTCTTTTAACGATTAGAGTGTTTCTATGACCTCGACTTGCCAGCCTAGTCTGCAAACTGATTTCACGCCCTCTCCTGAAAGGGAAAAGGACGAACACACGTTTGCCGCGATGTGCAAAGCACTATCACATCCCGCTAGGATTCGAATCATTAGCATACTGTCACTACTGGAAAAGTCTGGTGGGTGTCTAAATAGTGACCTGGTGTCACAACTTGGGCTGGCTCAATCGACGGTATCGGAACATTTACGCATATTACGACTTGCTGGGTTTATAACAGCAGAGCCGATTCCCCCTAAAATGTGTTACCGCATTAATCGAGAATCCTTTGCCCTCTATGAGTCGATGAGCCAAGACATTTTAAACTAATACCGCTGTCCCTAGTGCAATCGTTACTTATTATTTATTACAATCAATTAAATCGTTATTCGACGATTAACGATATCGGAACGTATCATGAAACCAAAAATGAGTTTTTTAGATAGATACCTTACCTTGTGGATTTTTTCTGCGATGGCAATAGGCGTCTTACTCGGCATTCTATTCCCTCAAATTGAACAGTGGAATGAAGCGGTTACTGTTGGAAGTACCAATATCCCTTTGGCTATCGGCCTTATTCTTATGATGTATCCGCCACTGGCAAAAGTTGACTACCGCTTACTTGGCGCCACGGTGAAAGACAAGAAAGCCATTACACTGTCACTTATTATGAACTGGATCGTCGGACCTATTTTGATGTTCGTGTTGGCCCTTGTCTTCTTGGGTGATCATCCTGGTTACATGGTCGGTATCATTTTGATTGGTTTGGCTCGCTGTGTTGCCATGGTATTGGTGTGGAATGATATCGGTGGCGGTAACAAAGAGTACGGCGCTGCGTTAGTCGCGTTAAACAGTGCATTCCAAATTGTCAGCTACAGTTTTATGGCTTGGTTGTTCATCAGTGTGCTGCCGCCGGTCTTTGGCTACGAAGGAATGATCGTCGACATCTCCATGCTTGATATTGCCCACAGCGTACTCATTTACCTTGGCATCCCATTTTTAGCGGGCTTTTTAAGCCGTAAGATCTTAGTATCGAAGAAAGGTGAGCATTGGTACAACACGGTATTTATCCCGAAAATATCACCGATTACGCTTATCGCGTTACTGGCCACCATCGTGCTAATGTTTAGCCTAAAAGGTGAAATGATTGTCGAAGTACCGATGGATGTCGTACTTATCGCGATTCCACTTACCATTTATTTCGTATCGATGTTTTTCATTAGCTTCTTTATTGGTAAAAGGATGGGCATTCCATACGACAAGAATGCCTCCATCGCGTTTACGGCAACAGGCAACAATTTTGAATTGGCTATTGCCGTATCAATCGCCGTATTTGGAATCAGCTCAGACCAAGCATTTGCAGGCGTAATAGGGCCACTTATCGAAGTGCCGGTGTTGATCTATTTAGTGAATGTAGCCTTAAAAATGAAGGTAAATTACGATAAGAAAAAATCACCCGTCCTAACAAGTAAGTAAACCCTGTTCATTGGTAGTTTGATAATGAGATCCAATTTAAGCTAAACATCAAACAACTCAAATACGGTTCTATTTGATTAGACGCAAAAGAGGCCAATCTACTGATTGGCCTCTTTTAATGATAGTCACCTATCCCTATCAACCCACTTATTTAAGCTAGCTATCTTGAGTCACTTGTTGGTAAGCCCAATCTAACCAAGGTAGCAAAGCTTCTAAATCCGCAGACTCAACGGTGGCACCTGCCCAAATTCTTAGCCCAGCGGGTGCATCTTTATAAGCACCAACGTCGTAAGCTGCGCCTTCAGCATCCAATAAACTTATCAGAGCTTTTGTCTGCGCCTCACTGGCATCAATGGTAAAACAAACACTGGTATTAGAACGCTGGGATGATTCCTTTGCCAAGAAATGAATCCAAGGCCGCGTCTCAACAAAGTTCGCTAGTACGGTAAGGTTTGCTTGTGATTTCTCAATCGTGGCTTCGACACCGCCTATTTTGGCGACCCACTCTAATGCATCCAGATAGTCAGCAACACAAAGCATTGACGGTGTATTAATGGTGGCACCGTTAAATAAACCCTCAATTAATTTCCCACCCTGCGTCATCCTGAAAATTTTTGGTAGCGGCCATGAAGGCTGATATGACTCAAGTCTTTGTACCGCGTTAGGGCTCAATACAATGACACCGTGAGCGCCCTCGCCTCCAAGCACTTTTTGCCAACTAAACGTGGTGACATCTAATTTGTCCCAAGGCATGTCCATCGCAAATACAGCGGAAGTCGCATCACATATGGTTAGCCCTGTGCGAGTGTCGCAGATCCAATCACCATTAGGGACTTTTACGCCAGAGGTCGTGCCATTCCAAGTAAACAACACATCGTTTTCAGCCTTAGCTTGCGATAGATCTGGGAGCAAGCCATAGTCGGCGGAGTATGAATTAACGTCCGTTAGCTTAAGCTGTTTTACAATATCATTGAGCCAACCTGACCCAAACGATTCCCAATGAAAGACATCGACTGGCCTTTGACCTAACATCGACCACATCACCATTTCCATCGCCCCCGTATCGGAAGCTGGGACAATTCCTACTCGATAATCATCAGGGATACCAAGGACAGATTTGGTTTTCTGGATGGATTTGGCAAGCGCCTGCTTGCCAACTGAGGAGCGATGCGAGCGCCCTAACGTTGCTAAGTTAAGCTGAGTAATATCATAGCCAGGTCGTTTAGCACATGGTCCTGAAGAAAAATTAGGGTTATTAGGTAAAACTTGCGGTTTCATAAGCCTCCCTGCTTGTGAATAAATCCTGATGAGCATGGCAATCTAGTACGGGTTAACTCAATACAGGTTAATTGGATACCGGTAGCGCTAGCAATAAGCTAAGTATTCTCTCTCAATTGAATAATTAATCAACCTTCAAACGACTATCAATCACAAATTGCTCATTGATTCTGCCACTTTTCGTTGAGACCTAAAACACTAGTTTCACGATCATAAAAGGGCAATACCAATGGTATTGCCCTTTAAAATCACGCAAAGCTGAGTATTACTTCACATCAAAGTGTAGAAAATAGTTATCCCACTACGCTGACTGCTGCTTGCATAATGATGCCGCAAATATACGCGCCATACGTTCCAAGAGCATAGCCAAGTACAGCCATCAAAATACCGACAGGTGCAAGTGCTGGATGGAAAGCAGCCGCGACGACAGGAGCAGAAGCTGCACCACCAACGTTGGCTTGACTACCCACTGCCATGAAGAACAACGGCGCACGTATCATTTTCGCTACAACAATCATCAGCACAGCATGAATCGTTAGCCAAGTGATACCGATAAAGAAGTAACCAGGGTTATCCAATATTGCCGTCACATCCATCTGCATACCAATCGTCGCGACTAGAATGTAAATAAACGCTGAACCAATTTTAGAAGCACCGGCGTGCTCCAATGTGCGAGCACCTTTAAAGGTCGAGGCAATCAACGCAAAGGTTGTCACTAGAACGATCAACCAGAAGAAGCCAGATGTTAAGCTGTATTTCGCTAATTCTGGTGCATTGATTTCAATCCAAGGTGCAATTAAGTCAGCAAAGAAGTGAGCCAAACCCGTTAGACCAAACGCAATCGCCACGACTTTCATCATATCGGTTGTCGTAATCGGTCGTGCATTCTCTTTCTCATAATGCGCAACGGTTTCTTTGAGTTCATCAATAGAAGTGGTATCGGCTTTCAACCATGCATCGACTTTCTTTTGACGGCCCGCCATGATGAGCAAAATTGCCATCCAGATATTAGCGCAGATAACATCAACCGTAATCATTGCAGAAAACAGCTTATCGTCGACTTCGAAGACTTCTTTCATCGCCGCTTGGTTTGCACCGCCGCCAATCCACGAACCGGCAACCGTAGTCAGGCCTCGCCATACATCACCGGCCACTAAGTCAGGGCTAATCGCGTTAATAATAAGTAGTGCAATTGGACCGCCGATAATAATACCGAGTGTCCCTGTCAAAAACATAATGATTGCCTTCGAACCGAGACCGAATATTTTTCTGAGGTCAGCCGACACAATCAATAGAACCAATGCACCTGGCAGCAGGTAACGACTGGCTACAAAATAGAGGTTAGAACTTGAACCATCGATCAAACCAGTGGTATTAAGCAACGACGGGATGAAATAGCACAGCAATAGGCCTGGGACAAAAGTGTAGAATTTTTTCCAAAACGGATTATTGCTGTTTTCAGTAATGAAAACGCCACCCAATATTAAGGCAAGCATCCCCATTATTACTGCATCATTTGTGATCATTGTTATAGCTCTCCATCTGTCATGTTGCTACGAACATCGTTTATCAATTGGCCGGAGACTATACATGCAAGGCCATTGTGCTACAAATTGTTACAATTTACCCTTAAAGAAATGATTCCCATTATGATCATCATAATTGCCAATACTAAAGCTCACTAGTTTTAGCACCGGACATCAAACGTCTTCCTCAATCTAACGAAGCTAAAATACCAAATAATCAGTACGTTAAATGTAGTGAATAAAATGGCGAACCCCATAAAGATAGGTTGCTAAGTCAGAAGGTCAAAAATTATAAATCGAGTCATTTTTGTAAAAAACAAGGCAAGTGATTATTATATGACCAATAAATTGATAGTGTTAATTTGATGTTCATCACATAAATCCTCACATTCATGGGCAAAATTTGACAGAAAACACGCCCAACACTGACGATTAATGACCTCATAACCTCAGTATGACAATCAAATACGTGCAAAACCCTAGCCTAAAATTGTCATCGTTCTTGAAATAAAGACACCACCAACACCGCACAACTGGATATTTATACAGCATCGACATATACTGGTATTGTATACAGTATTTAATGAGGTGTTGTTATGTTGCAAGAAAGACTAGAGCGTATCAATGAACTGCGTAAACAAGCGATGGCTGACCCTAACTTTGTGAAATCTGCGGAAGCACATAGACGAGCGATCATGACTGAATACCAAGACCACCACTACTCAGCGAATCAGAAACCGAAAACACTTTCAGAATTATACAGTCGTTATAAGAGTGACATCTAATGAACTCGCGAGTCTAGAGAGACGAGACGGGGTAATTTAAAAGGTATGATGGGCGTGATTAACGCCTTCTATGAGAGCGGTACTCTAACGCGTTTGTGTAAGCGCCTCATGCTAACAATAAGGTGTCTTCATCAAACGAACGTTAATAATAGAGAAGGTCAGCTGAAGCGACGAGTTTATTCGCGTATTCACTGCGAATCACTGAAACAGGTTAGCCAAAAAGTAGAAAAGTGAATGAGTGCCGATCGTACTCATTCACTTCATATCAACATGATATAAGCTTGGTTACATCTGTTCTGCTCGCTCAACCTTACATTCGTAAGAGGCCATTTCAAACTCTCTACATATCCATGGTCGAACTTCATAGATAGTGCACATATAGGTTTCGCGATCTAGTGCTGAACACCATCCATCGTCTAAACGGAGCATGGTTTCCCCACCCCATTTATCATAAGCAATGTGCTCTTCAGGAACGCCGGTGTCAGTAATTATCATCACTTCTAAACGACAGCAACAAGCATGACAATTTGAGCACGTCACTTCTGGTTCGTCGGTGATATTCTGTATTTCAATACTCATAGTATTCTGCAATCAATGATGATGCTGCATAATAACCTAAACTTTACGATTCGAACATTGAACCTTTCTACCTATTGTCGCTACAACGATGATGTTCACCGTTATTGAGATAACGTAACTGGTTATTAAATCACTTTCTTTATGTTTCAAGATACGCATATAAACTATCTTTATCATCTTAACCACCATTAACAAAGCCCGCTAAAAGTGCGCATGTCACGTCGCTCTGCCTTGATTAACAACAGGCTCTAAAAATTTAGTGCGTTTAGTGCTTTATCATTCGCGATGTGTTTTATCATTCGCGATAGTGCTTTATCAATCGCAATAGTTCGGTATAATCGCCGCCCTAACGATGTCACCCCACCACTTGTAAGTGAGTCTCCAATGTCAAAAATGTTTTTTAAAGGTCGCATAGACGCAAGACAAAGCCACGTAATGTCAGGTTACAACGTAAACCGTGACGTGAAAGCAGGCACAGAAGAAGCTCCAATTTCACTCGTGGTTACCTCAGCAGAACGCAAAGATGAAATTGAGGCTCAACTCGCAGAGCACAAAATCATCGCAAATATTACGGTTGATGCCTCTCAAGACGAAAACATCATTGAACTTGAAACGCTACTTAATAAGCCAAAGACAACGACGTTTGAAAAAACGCCAAATCGGAATGACCCTTGTCTTTGTGGCAGCGGCAAAAAGTATAAAAAGTGCTGCGCATAATACGCTGCACCCATAAAAAAACCGCCGACGGCGGTTTTTTTATGGGTGGTATTAAAGCCAGTCTGTTTTAACTTCAGCGAGTTAAAATAGATGTCACAGGGAACCTGTATTGGCACAGGTATACCACCAGCACATCCAATATCGTCGAGAACCTAACAGCCTGTCACCAGTTTTTCTCAAGCATACAAGCACAACATTAGTATTTGCTACGAGTTAGAAAGCACTTGAGATACGCGTTTTTTCAACATGGGTACTACGGTTTCTTCAAACCAAGGGTTACGCTTTAACCAGCGATTATTTCTCGGACTTGGATGAGGTAGCGGGATAATATGTGGTCCATATTCCTCCCAGCGCTGAACGTTCTCAGTTAAAGTATTACTTTGCTTGGGAAGGTGAAAGGCCATCGCATATTGCCCAATAACAAGGGTTAGCTGAATGTTAGGTAATGATGCTAAAACCTGATCTCGCCACTTTAAAGCACATTCGGGTCTCGGTGGGAGATCGCCTGATTTACCCGTTCCGGGGTAACAAAAACCCATAGGAACAATAGCCATCTGTTTTGGATCATAGAATGTCTCTTTTGACACCCCCATCCACTCTCTCAACCGATCACCACTTGGGTCATTAAATGGAACACCGGTTTCATGAACGCGTTTACCTGGTGCCTGCCCTGCTACAAGAATTCTTGATTCACTCGCCATTTGAACAACCGGCCTCGGTCCCAATGGCAATGATGCCGAGCACGTCGTGCACATCTTAATGTCGCTGAGCAGCGACTCGGTTAGATTCATTATGTCCCGTCTTATGCTAACTAACATTCAACCATGAAGTACGTATGTCCTTCATTCTTGCCTTTAATAGTAGCGATATAAATCATCAATAAATAGTGCGAAATGGGGAACAGAGGTCATTCACCAATGCTCTGCGATTATAATTACAACCGCCAATCCAATCATAGGACAGAATAGTTCGATCAGACATGTAGATTTTTCATGCCGTTTTAAGCCAGCATTGACAATACTAAGACTTGATCATGTTTAGGTGTATCAAGAATACCAAGCCTAAGAAGATGGTTTGAAGAGCGATAACCTAAAAGCCCTGTGTCCACAAATTACAATACCCGTCATCCCCTTGAAAAAGGGGATCTTCATCAGCACGTGGTGAACCTATTCCGGTGTAACTCATTTCTATTTAAGTGAATCACACGCTTTGGGCGATCCTCATCGGCACGAGGATGACGGCCTAATTGAGATGGTTTGAAGAATGATAAGCTAAAAGCCCTGTGCCCACAAATTACAATATCCGTCATCCCCTTGAAAAAGGGGGATCTTCATCAGCGCGTGGGGAACCTACTCCGGTGCGATTCATTTCTATTTAAGTGAATCACATGCTTTAGGCAGATCCTCTTCTGTAAGAGGATGACTGCCTAATAGATCTAGTTTGAAGAGCGATAACCTAAAAGCCCTGTGTCCACAAATTACAATACCCGTCATCCCCTTGAAAAAGGGGATCTTCATCAGCGCGTGGGGAACCTACTCCGGTGCGATTCATTTCTATTTAAATGAATCACACGCTTTAAGCAGATCCTCTTCTGTACGAGGATGCCAGCCTAATAAAGATGGTTTGAAGAGCGATAAGCGAAAAGCCCTGTGTCCACAAATTACAATACCCGTCATCTCCTTGGAAAAGGGGATCTTCATCAGCGCGTGGGGAACCTACCCCGGTGCGATTCATTTCTGTTTAAGTGAAACACACGCTTTGGACGCTCCTCGTCGGCACGAAGATGACGGCCTAATTGAGGTGGCTTGAAGAGCGATAAGCTAAAAGGTCTCTGTCCACAAACGAGTCAGTTTACGTTTTCTCTGTAGATTGCAGGTTTAATATCAATCAGAGCTGTATTGTCTAAACAATCGAGCCCTTTCACAGTAATGATGCCATTTTGAATCGACTCTATTGGCAGCACGGCGGCACCTATCGGATTAGGCCGATGGGGAGTTCGCAGCGAAAAGGTACCTTTATTAATGCCTTTTTTTCCAGCTTGAACCAGTAAATCACGCTGCGCGCCCTCTAACCAATAAAGCACAAGAATATACTCTCCTACTGCCAACCCATTTAACCCCTGTTTGTAATTGTCAGATAGCACTATTTGGCAAGTTGGGCCGTCAAATTGAATGTTATGCGGGCACTCATCAATCGAAGTATAAGGCGTTCGAATGTTGCCAATGGTGATCAGTGTCGGTGTCATAAATACTCCTAATTATTTTCATTGTTGATGGTGATAAATGTATAGCTGATAATGGCCACAAGAATAACAGCGCCACCTACCAAGCTTGTCAAAGCGGGGGTCTCAGCGAAGATTAAGAACGCCCACACTGGTGCTAGTACCGTTTCTAACATCAATGTCATTGATACCTCGGCGGCGGTGATATACCGGGTAGCCACCATAGACATGACTCTGCCTAATGGCGCGGTAAACAACCCCATTGCAGCCATGACCAACCATGTACTCGCACTGTAACTGCTTGGTTCAGCAAGAAATGACATGGCAATGGCTAGCAAGAGGCTTCCCAAAGCAACACTCGCTAATCTGCTGACATCTTGATACTTACGCAATAAAGTAAACATGAGGGAAAGGCAGACAACAGAAAACATGGCTAGCAGGTCTCCGATTAAGTGACCTGAGCCCAATGAACCCGAGACCACAATGCCAATACCAATCATTACGGCAATAATTGCGATAATGGTTGAACGATTGGTCTTTTCCCGAAGCAATAGCCAACTTAAAATGGCGGCAATAGCGGGCGATGCACTAAGAATGACGAACGTATTAGTGATTGACGTGGTTTTAACGCTCAATACTAACCCTGTAGCACTACCTAACATTAAAAAGCTTGAAACAAGTAATGGCCATCCACTTTGTTTGACGGCTTGTTTAATACCTCTCTTATCTTTTACTTTCAGTAGAATAGACATTGATATCGCACTGAATAGACCAAACAGAAAAGCCGTGTCGTAACCACTTACCCCAGAAAACCGGATAAATATTGGATCAATACTCATCAATACAGCGCCGAGCACTGCAATCGTAAAACCCGCCGTTCGACTATTATTTGCTTGAAAAAAAGAGTGTGTTTTGGGACTCATAAATGTACACCACTATAAAATCATACTCGATAGTATGATTTTATAGTGGTAGAGTGTCAACATAAATCATACCCGCAAGTATGCTTTTATTATTTGGAGTAGATAATGAGCAAAATTGAACAAAACAGAGAAAAGAAGAAACAAGCCATATTAGTTGCTGCAAAAGTGAATTTTTTATCAGAGGGCTATACCGCTGCTAGCATGGATACCATTGCGGCCGAGGCGAAATTGACCAAGCAAACTCTCTATCGTTACTACCCATCTAAGTTTGAGTTGTTTCAAGCAACATTAGAGAAAATTGGTGAGAACTTTAGTGACAAATATCTACAACATTTATCCCTAGAAAATAGCCGTGATGCTTTGATAGCGTTCGCTAAAGAGTTTATGACATTTCATTTATCAAAAGAGCATATTGCCACCCAGCGACTATTAATCTCAGAGTCGACTCAAGCTCCTGAAGTAGTGGATATATTCATGAAGACAGGGGCGGATAATACTAACCGTGTGTTGCGAGAGTTTTTTGTTGAACGGTATGATTTACCACAACCAGATTCCAAAATTCACTTGTGGATTGGAATGTTACTCGCACCACGATCAGCTGCACTACTAGGATTATCAACTTTCAGCGCTGAGCAAATTAATCAGCATGCTGTGGAAGCGACGGATTTATTGTTATGCGGTCTTTCATTAGACACTACAGCCCAAACGAAATGACAACTTTGTATAGGTGATTCAAATTAAGCACTTATCTCTGCCAGCAAAATATTAATCTCGTTCTGTCCAGAGACGTATTGGCGAGCGTTGTAACTCGCCTTTGCCCCATCATGGTTTACGCTTCAAGCCCGAGAAATCATGTTCAAGTCTCTTTAATATAGAAAAACTAATAAGTGGCAAATAGCAGAACCAACTCATTTATCTCATTAATAGTGCTATGTCGGCCAAAAAAATCTCTATCAAGTTGATCGCTATTCAAATGATTTTATTCGGCCTTATACTTTCGGTGTTCACGCCATGGTCAACACCAAAGAAAACAATGACACTACTCTTTTAAAAACTGATTGATGACGGTATTCGCGTTGTCTTGTGCTGATTGGCTACCTATAATTTCAGGCCAGTGGTCTACCTGATTCGCCAGTGGACCTGTCAACCCTTTCTTACTTCCCCACCAAGCACCTGTCTTAAATTCATCGCTGTTTAACAGCACATCAACGTAACGTTTAGCTCCCACATCCACAGTGTGTGCCTTACCAAGCTTCTGCATAACCCACATTGCTGAATCCATGATCCATCTTTGATGCCAAGGTAGTGACGCCGTACCAGAAGTACCACGTGCCATGCCAGGGTCAACAGTAATAAACCTTTTATCTGTATGCTCCCGTGCCATACTCATTGTCCATAATGCTCCCATGAGTTTCACAGCGCCATAAATATCCGTATAGGTTTTGTTTTCAGCAAACTTTTCACCGTTGATCACGCTTGTCCACTCTTCAATCGAACCTTCTTTAATGGGTGGTCGACTAGCACCGACTTCAGGCGCTCCTCTCGCAGCAAAGCTTGCTACGTACATAACTGATCCACCAGAGGAGAGTTTATTGTTTCTAATCAGGTGATTAGTAAAATGGACATGTCCTAAAACATTGATCGCAAAAATAAACATCACACCATCTTTAGTGAGCTGAGTTGGCATCGTTCCTCCACCACCTCCAGCGTTTAAGATGATTGCATCTACTGGGGTATCAAGGCTGTCAGCAGCTTGACGACATGACTCAACGTTTCCAACATCAACAATTAAGATCTCAAAAATCTTCTTACCTGTTGAGTCTTCTAATTGGCGAAGCGCCTCTTCAGCACGACTTTTATCACGGCATGCTAATATTATTCTCGAAATGCCGGCTTTTTCGGCCAATTGTCGTGCGGCTTCAAATCCAAGTCCGGAGTTTGCACCTGTTATTAAAACGGAAGAATAGCTCATAGTATTTACCAAAAATTAAAAGTGTCAAAATGGCGCAAGGCCATGAATTAATCGTTAATGTGTTTTGAAAACTATCCTTATATCTTTACGCACCGAACGGAAAACATGTAATCCTTGGTACTTGTAGCTCGGCGGATTTCGCCTTTATGTGCATTCCACCAAGAGTAAGCAAGGGTTCGAATAATGGCTTTTTGGTCAGTTGAAGCGCTCGCTGTCCAAAATTCAGTGTAAGCACCTTGAGTGATGTAGAACCCATTCCACTTCACTCCGGCAGGTCGAGCAAAAAATCGGTGTTTATTTACGATTGATGGGTCAAACTTCTTAAATAGGCCATCGTTTTGGGATTCTTTGAGTTGAACACCAAGGTTTTGCTTACCGCCACGCCAACCATCTTGGTTAATTTCTTCTTCGGACATGCCTATATTACGCTCTAATTGCTTCCAATCATCATCGGTTGCTACACGCCAACCAACAGGGCACAGGTTTCGCTGATCAGAAACATCATGCCAATCGTACAGCCTGCCATATTTCAATAAGTTATCTGGTTCATCTTTAGGGATAACCCCGGTTCCTACAGCAGAACCGTCTTGAAATGTGGTACTCCTAAGACCTTCTGCTAGCCAGGTTTGATCGCCAATGATGACAGTACGGTAGATATTACCTTCAACATCTTGAACCGTATCTTCTAGTTGATGTAACTCTTGATTCATGTCGTTAGCTAATGAAACTGATGCGGAAACCATGCAGACTCCTATGGATAAGATGTACTTCTTCATTATTTAGCCCCTCAGTATCAACCTAATACTTAAGGCTGCTGTAAATATGTCCAAAGTGTAGCCTGTCACCCTTTCATAAACTTATACATTTCCACAATTGTTATAACTGGCTTGTAAGTTCCATTTAATCAAAGCTTTAGTGATTTTCCTGCGATTTCAAGACTCATAACTTGTTGGGATATGAATAAGTTTTGATTGGTCGTTTCACTTAGAATTCCTTTATGCGTTGTAACTAGGAACAACAGAGGATCACCTAGCGATGAAAATCATTAAGTCTTCATTGACTTTACTTTTAGCGACTTTATTCATGATTATCGGTGGCTGTTCCAGCCACGATATCTCCCGTGAGCCACTGTATGAATCAAAGCAGTACTACAACTACTTGCAGCCGACTTTTGACCAATATGTGGAAACGACAACAGAGTGGTTAAAGGAAAATAGAACTTTTATCACTGAGCATGAGCAACAAACAACTGAGCTAGCGATGAACGCACCTTACACAAAGGGTGATCCAAACTCGAATAAAGCGATCTTGCTTGCACATGGTCTTGGTGACTCGCCTTTTAGTTTCACTGATATTTCAGATTCTCTCGCTGAGCAAGGGTTCTATGTGCAAGTTGTGTTATTGCCAGGTCACGGCAGTAACCCTAGACACATGGAAATGGTGAAATATCAAGATTGGCAAATATTGATTGATCATTATGCCCAGCAGTTAAAACAACAATACGAAGAAGTTTGGCTTGGAGGTTTCTCCACGGGTGGTAACTTAGTTTCTATTCATGCATTAGAAAAACAGGGCGTTAATGGCTTAATGTTATTTTCGCCAGGGTTTAAAACGACAACACCAATACTAGAAAAATTAACCCCGTTAGCAGCAATCTTTACTGAAGGTTGGTTCACTGAGGAGAGTAACCTTGCCAAGTATAACTCTGGCCTTCTTGTCAGTGCATTAGCCTACTCAGAAAGTGCTAAGGTGTTCCGCGAAAAAGTCGCTGATCAAAAACTGGATATTCCCGTTTTGTTAGTCATATCAGAGGCTGATAGTGTGATTGATGCGAATGCTCTAAATAAATACTTTGACCGTCATTTTACTCACTCTAAAAGTAAACTGGTTTGGTATGGCCAGAACCGAGACTTTACTCTGCCAGCTAAAGTAGAAAATTACTCGATGCAAAGAGATGACCTTAGAATTAGTACTGCTTCTCACATGAGCCCTTTATTTGCCCCCGATAACAGCTACTATGGACAGTATGGGGAGAAGATAATCTGCGAAAATAGTATGAGCACTTCTGATGTAGAAGCGTGCACTCAAGGTGAGCAAACTTGGTTTTCAGCATGGGGTTACAAAGAAGCTGACCGTATTCATGCTCGTCTAACTTGGAACCCTTATTACGCCGAATTGGAAAAGACGATGAAAACTATCGCCCTATAGCTCGATTAGATAAATATTAGAGAGTAGAAAAATGACCAATACACTGCATATCACTACTATTTCGGAGCTGCATGCTGCATTAGGGCTGGATGCACCCGCTCACCCGCAGGTGAGCTTTTTCCATCCATCCCAAGTTAAGCAAGGAATTACAGATACCGTCAAAATCTGTTTTGATCTCTATCTGATTTCTTTAAAAGATTCTGCTCATTGCACGGTTGGCTATGGTCATACAACCTATGACTTTGATATTGGGACGATGACCTTTTTTGCTCCAGGGCAGGAAGTGACTATAGAAGCAACGAAGCCGGTAGAAGACTCCTTAGGTTGGACTATTGCTTTTCATCCTCAACTGATTAAAAGGTCAGACCTTGGCAGTAAAATGTCACAATTTACCTTCTTCGAATATCAAAATAATGAAGCGTTGCATCTATCTGAGCGTGAGCGTGTGATGGTCACTGATATTGCTTCTAGTATCGGTAATGAAACTGAAATGAATATGGATAAGCATACCCAATCGTTAATATGCTCTAGCATAGAGTTGCTGTTGAAATATTGTTCAAGATTTTATGATCGCCAATTCATCGTGCGTGGGGATTTTAATCACGATTACATGAGGCGATTTAATCAGTTCTTAGATTCATATTACCAAGGAGATAAGCCTTTTGAGCAAGGTATTCCAACCGTTCAGTACTGTGGTAAAGAGATTGGTTTGTCCCCTTATTACTTAAGTGATCTACTAAAAAAAGAAACCGGAAAGACAGCTTTAGAGCATATACACCTATTTTTAATAGAGCGAGCAAAGAGCCAGATTTTAGATACCAGCGACAGCATTACTCACATAGCCTATGAGTTGGGGTTTGAGTACCCACAAAATTTCTCAAAACTGTTCAAAGCAAAAACTGGAATAAGCCCACGGCAATTTCGAAATGACCCAACAGCAATACACTAGCAAGGTTTGGTTAGTCACTCCTAGAGCAGATGTATTTTCAATGATTCTAACGTTGTTGTTACTTGTAAGTAGTAACAAGCAACCAAATTGACAGACTTATAACGCAACCTTATTGGCGGGTAACAAGATTAAAATCAACGATTACTGTAGGCGTGCAGGTTTACTAATCAAACAACTGGCCCGACGATTCAATGGTTAGGGCAAGTTATCTGTCGGCAAGCGCATCATTAATCAGGGCTGGTCGTATTGTGAACCAATTTTGGTGTCATTCATTTGTATTTAAGTCAGTCACACGCTGATTAAGATCCTCGTTTGCACAAGGATGACGACCTAATTTGGATGGTTTGAAGAGCGGTAAGCAACATCGAAAGGGAAAAAAATAGTCTGGATCACCTGCCCGCTTAACTTGATACAGCGCTAAACCGATAAATCTTTACTGTAAATTATCAGACTTTACTGGAACCAAACAAACGTTATTGTCCTCCGACAAATTCGCATATATTCACTCCCCTAGAAACCATTGAGGTGGCGTACGTTTTGTCCACTTTGCAAATCTCGCCTTATCACCCAAATAAAAATTACGATACGCTTGTACGGGATCATCAATCACCTTGTAAGCATCAGGCATCGCTTGAGGAAAAGGGGTTAACCCAACAGCAGGGAAAGAGAATGCCGATATTTGGCTCAACACACTCATCGACTTATGGTCCACATCTTTATTGTACCGGAATCGATACTCATCATTCAGTGCAACGGTCAGTGATTTCAACCACAAGAAGTTGTCATAAGAAGCCTCAACCCACAGTACACTGGGATGTTTAACGTGAGTCGACTTGTACGGCGTCTCAAAGCCTTTCTTATTTAAAGCAGTACATAGGATTTGTACACTTTCTAAAATCATTTTAATGACATGCTGATCGCAATGATAGCGAGCACACCGGCTGACGTTTTCGTCTAGAACAAAAATGTTCATCTTTATCCCTCTTTCCCCAATATATCAATACTAGTATGACCCGTAACCGAACCGTTCCGCATTAATCACTAATACAAGCCCAGCATTTTGTTCATACCCAATCCAGCATACTGTTTACTTCCAACCCAACATCCAAGAGTCCTTGTCTTTCAATTCTCGCCAATCAATCGAAGCTAACCTTTTCGTCATCACCGCTTCGATGGCGCAGTGCACCACGACCCCTTCTTCAACTTCTAATTCAGTCACCATAAAGTGCTTTTCTCGGTTGATTGGGTTCAATGCAGTCCATTTACTATGCAATAATTTCTTGGGATTAATCTTATTGTTCATTACTTTATAGACCTCACAAACAAAGTTATATATCATCTTGATGGCTATCTACCCTACTTTTACGATCCTCCTTTCGTTATTGTTCACATTAATTTGTATTTTTATTCGTCTATTCTGAAAAGCATAAAACCAGCAAATAGGTAAGTCATAATTCATGCAAGAATGTTGGTTACTGTCAGACTGTGAGCCAAGCTAAATATCAGCTTTGTCTTGATTATATTATTATTGACTTATTGTATGGCAATTGACATATACTCTCGAAAAAACACAAGGGTACAACTGAAATGACCATTAAGAAATCAACGACACTCGGCCTTATCGGCTCTATTTGTATCGCGGGGAATGCTTACGCGCAGCTAGACATGAATGATGCATCAGAAAATCGAGGCATCCCTGCCGAGTACTCGCAATTTCAATCAATCCTAGCCGTATCTAAATTACAAATATCCGAGCCTCATGGTAAAAAAGGCAATCAGATTCAAGTCGCAGAAGACAGCAACTTTTCGAACATAGTTAATCAATATTTCTACGTTGATAAAGAAAGTGAAGCGTTCGTATTTAAAATGTTTGGTGATCATCGCCGAGCAGAGCTTAGAGTTCATGAAAATTTTCGCAGTGATCTGCCAAACACATTTTATCGCCTAAGCGCTAGCTTCAAACCTGTTGCTCCACAAGAGTCGATGAAAGATTCTGATATTACACAAAATGAAATCACGTATTTGCAAGTACACAACAAAGGTATGAATGACAATGGCGACGGTGGTATTCCCCACCCACTACTCCGAGTCGTTTGGAAACAAGATGCAAATGGTGTCATGGGGCATTACTGGGCCATCATCAAAGCAAATAGTCTGATTTGTAAGGGAGAGAGAGGCGCCGACAACATTGGCAAAGACGCATGCAAACCACAAAATGCTTACAAGCATTATGATTTAGGGATCGCAAGCGAGGAAAATGACACCGCATTTGATGTAATCGTTGGTAATCAAAAACTCGTTATTAACGTTGATGGTAAACAACAAGTAGACCATGACATATCATACTGGAAGCACCTACTAAGCTATTATAAAGCTGGGGTTTACAACCAGTTTTCTAATGGAGAGAGTCACGCTGAGTTCTCTAAACTCGAGTACTCTGTCGATCAAATTAAATAGTTTTAGTACGAAAAGTTAACGCAAGGCGATGTAATCTTTACGTACCGGACTTGCGAAAATCGCCGTCGACTACGCTGTCGACGGCAATGAGAGACTATGGCCGTTCTTTTGGTATCAGACCTTTCGTGACCAACCACTCCAACGTAACCATGGTCGCCAGTGAACAAATGGCTTTATCCGTTATATCAACATATCGAAACTCTTCAATTTCCATTGCCGGCTGCAATGCGCCAGTAAAGTCAGAGTAATAACAGGTCAGCTGCACTGTTACCCCCTTCGCTTTCCCATCCGCTTGGGCACTAAACGTCCCAGCATAATTTAACGATTGCGGGGTTAATTCCACCGAGAGTTCTTCTTGGATTTCGCGAATCAGGGCTTGCTCGTCCGTTTCTCCTTGTTCACGTTTACCACCAGGTAGATAAAACAAATGTTTACCTTTTGAGCGAACCGTTAGTAATTTTCCATCTTGAATATACACCCAAGCTAATTTATCAATCATGTTGTTCATTTATTCCCTCTGTCTAATTTGTAACCACGAGCATAATTTGCAGCCATGAATATACTATGCACCTTAAATAGCGAATTAACGCGATGGGCATCAGCGGACTGGCGATTAACAACACCCGCTCGGATTAAAAATACGCACTAGGGTTAACAATACGTACGGGCTGCTAAGCCATATCATCACCAGCGTACACTCATAAGACGACTCAGCTCTCATTTTTGACCATAATCCCATACTACTTATGGGGAATAAAACCACCTAGATTGATCTACATCATGTTTACTTATGTCGCTTTTACGTTAAGTTAATGTTAACCAAAGGCTTGAGAGGTAGATAAAATGGAATTAAAAAAAGACACCAGATGTTACACGGATGTATGCGTCAACGGAAAGTGGTTTCACTACGACCATTGCACCACTCAAGCTTATATGCTGAAAGGTGGCGCATCCTGTGGCGTTGAACTCTCTAAGGTGCCATCTACTGAGCACGAACTCATTGAAATGCTAACCCTACACTTCTAATGTACCTGCACATTTAATGTAAAAGAGAGCTCGCCTTTGAGTCCACTGGCACGGTGAGCTTTCTTATTGCTTTAGCGCTCAAATGACAATGAGGTGATAGCAGCAAAAATCGATGGAAACTGAATTTTTGTTAGACACATCTCTGCAAGACAAAACTCATGAGCCTGAATGAGCTGGGTCACCTCTTCCAACGATACTGTTTGATTGCACTTTTGAAGCGCAACAGAATCTGGGCTAGAGTCAGAACTTGATGCGCACAACGTGAAACACGCTCCCACTGAATCGACAACCACATCATCATCGCTCCAAATAAGATCGCGACTCTCCATAAAAAAATGTGGCTCAGAAGCGAGATAAATCAGCTCATCATCGCCCTCGAGTTTTAATAGGCACGGCCATTGAATCATTACTTCACCCTTGTCCTATGACTAAGCATTTTGCATTGCGACTCGGTTAAGAAAATGCGCATGAGCCGAGTCGGAAATATCATTCCCATATGCCTTTCGCTTTAGATTGTTAGCGGCAATAAGCGTCGCCCCTGAGCCAAAAAAGGGATCCACCACCAACTCGTTTTCATTCGAACTTTGAGAGATGAGCGTCTCCATCAAAGGGACTGGCTTTTCGGTTGGGTAACCCCGATATACACGCTTATGGGTCAGAATATCTGGGATACCGAGGTCGTTAAGCTTTCGTTTCCCTTTTTCAAAGAAAAGAATGTACTCATGGCGAGCACGATAGTGATACCCCATACCGATACTCACTTTATCCCAAATAATCGGCTTCCAAAATTTAAACCCCGCTTGCTCGGCCAGTGGCTTGATTAGGAACATGGTTTCCTGGTCGCAGAATAAGTAAAAGTGGGCGTTTTTCTTAAGAACGCGATAGATCTGCGCAAGTAAACTCTCAAAGCGTTCATTCTCAAAGATCTCAAACCACTGATTGCTCGACGACTTACTGACTTTTAACCGAGTCGTTGTCCCTATCTTACGGTGCTTTTCCAATGACTCATACGGTGGGTCGGTGATGAGGAGATCAACACTTGTATCGGGGAGCGTGGATAGCCATTCTACGGCGTCGTATTTATGTACTTGCATATAAACCCTTGTCGCCAGTAAATCCATTAATTATCAAAGAGCAAAGGCTACACTGTTCTTTAAAATGCGGCAATCAAACTAGGACGTTAACCATCACCTAGGTGCGAACGTTCACCTTAGCCGTGAGCATTTTTCTTGGCCGTAAATACTTATCTTGGCGGTAAATATTTATCGCCGAGAGAGACAATTATAGTCGAGGGAAACATTTATCTTCGAGGTAAACATTTATCTTCAAGGTAAAAATGGCTTTTGACGTAGGCTTTTAAAGTTTCGAGGAGGCACACTAACCGCGGGGGTATAGAGCGATAGTTAGAAATAGATATATAAAGAGAGATAGATAGGTAGAGCTAAAAGACAATGGACAAGAAGACCATGATGACAACGTAATAACGCTAACCTGATAGCGACGGTTCACTGACAAGCTAGCGTTGTTTCATCAATACGCGTTACTTATAAAAAGCTTCTACTGTGCCTTTTAGCGTAATTAACATTGGCTGACCCCAACGATCAAGCGCTTTCGGTGAAGGGATTTTTACCCAACCTTCACTGATGCAGTACTCTTCTACATCAAAACGCTCTTTGCCGTTAAGTCGAATACCAATCGCATATTCGAAGATTTCTGCCACATGGTGAGGGCTGCGAGGATTACCTGCTAAGCGATCCGGTAGAGTTGGTTGAGATTTAGAATCGTTCATATTGGTGACCTATAGAAAACAAAAGTGCCGTATCTTAGACAATATACGCCCAATGCTCAAGGTCTCACGCCAGAAATCCACTCTGAGGATGCGGTATTGAGCAAACAACCTGAACACACGGTCCAAACATTGAGTTTGCCGCCTTTTCAAGGTGCCCATGGTTTTAAGCTCACAAACCTAATCAACGGCCCAAGCAACATCAATGCTACAATGAAAAAGCGCTCATCCAACTAATTGGCCAACGATGAAAGAATGTAATCAATGCGGTAAATGTTGCATCAAATACGGCGGCGGTGACTTAGCAGCTAATCAAGATGAGATCGACCTATGGGAATTGTTTAATCCCGATATCTTCGAATACGTGAAAAACAACGAGATATGGTTTGATCCTGAATCTGGCCAGAAACTGGATCGTTGTCCTTTCCTCAGTGTTGCGGCTAAACCGTCTCCTCAAGAGCCAGACAAGTACCTATGCAGTATCTATTTAGATCGACCCGAAGATTGCCGGCATTATCCGAGTTTAATCGATGAAATGGTTCGTGACGAGTGTGAGATGATTGAAGTCGTTGATTTAGGCAATCCAAAACAAGCCCAAAAAAGATTAGATTTCCTGATGAGATACAGCAGGCCCGCCCACCACTCGTAACATTGGCCAAATCGTTAGCCAGTTTTTGGTATGGATGCGCTGTTCAAAAACGTCTCTTGATCGCTTAGGGTTAGGCGTTATTTGAAGATTAAACAGTGAATCAAACCCAAATGCTGAGATACATTCATACTTATTCGCCCCAACCTGCCTGATCCCAACGGCAGTTTCTTTTTCTGGCCAATAACTCATAGCATCAACCGTACTGAGATAAGGCATGTCACCATTGCGTACATGCATTAACGCTTGGTTTCTCACCTGCCAATTGAGCTCTGGCATCATGCAACGAAGTTGCTCTTCATACTCTTGATGTTTGTTAGCCGCTTGATATCTGTTGGCGGTATGTTCATTAGGATCGAAATAGATGACATCAACGTCATTCAATACTGTCGGATGCTGTTTTGAGTGTAAATGGTCCCAGACCAAATTTCTCACAAAACCGGCTGATAGATAACACTGTGGAAGGTTAAGCTGAAAAACACAGTGTAGTGCTTTAGACCTCAAGGCATCTTGCTTGATAAGCTGAATAACGTTGCTCATTACTTCCCTAAATAGGCACAGTCAAAACCACTCCATTGACCACACTACACTAGGCCTTAGTGAGTCATCCTCAATAGCTCTCAAAGGCAGCGTTAATACTACTCGCTTAGTTCACACTTCACCTGTAACTCTTCACAGATTTTCAATACGCCAGATAAAGGATTCGTCCCATCCGTTTCCGTTATATCAGAGGTGATCGTTAACTTCGACAACGTTGCACTCACTGCAGCAACCTTTAAGCTTCCGCTGTTCTCGCTTTGACGTAAATCAAGCATTCGCATTGTGTCATCTTGTTGAACAATAGAGACCGCCGGATTGTTACTGACCGTATCAATCGCGACTTGATACACCTTGTCTGCTGGAGCTTGAATATCAACCGAAGCGACTTCATGATTTTGGCTTTTGTAATACACAATTGCCCCCACCGTTGCGACGCCTGCGCAACCGCTAAGAAAAACGGTGGTTAGTAGTAACATCACAATTTTTTTCATTTATTCATCCTTAAATATCCTGAAGCAAACGTAAATGGCTAACCTCATCATTAAATCAGTACAGCAGCATACATCCAAGTTTTAAGTCTTGGCCGTTAACTAGCACCTAGCACCCAAACCTAACATTCATAAACCTAGTCTATCAACGATGCCCAAGCAAACTAAAGCAAGGGGCCTGATACCATACCTACTGATGTCACAGACTCTTCAATCGCTTTGACCAGTTACCTTGGTGTTGAGAATTACAGCGCTCTTCTGAATCATAAATAATATGCTCAGAGGCACGTCTAAACTGAATCCCCAACGCCTCACATCTTTTTTGAATTAACGAGGTCAACGCGCTCGCACTCTGACTAGAAGTAAACTGAGATAACTCATCATTCGTATCAAAGACACAAGTAATCTTTAAACTACTAGGAAAGTTGGAGTAATTAGCGGTGTGCGTTAACCACGCAAATCCATTAGTGCGATCAAGCTCCGTCTCACAAATTTCCGTCAACATCACTCTCAGTCGATTGTCGATTTTCTTATCATTTTTACGCATGTACTACCTAACCTTTAACGCCTAACTGGAGCCAACGATCGCTGAAATCATCCTGTATGGCCTCTGTCACTTGTCTTGTAACGTCATCCCAATACAGTTAACCGCTGCCTTATACCAGTACTTGACGAGTATTTTTGATGAAGTGATGGATTTGACGCTCAGTTTTTGAGTCAATCATTTCTTCTGGTCGACAGCCGTTTGGACACGGCATATTCGGCGTGGTGCCAAACAGTCTGCAGATCAAAGGGCGCTCATCATATACAGTGCATCCTTTAGGTCCCAAGTGTACACAGTCGAAGTTGTTTAGTGCTTCATCATGCTCTGCGTCGGTTTTACGTGGTAAGCGAGACATTTCTTCTGACGATGTCGTCACAGGTCCGCAACAGTCGTGACAGCCGGGCGTACACTCAAACGATGGCACGCGCTCACGCAACATTGCGATGATTTCTCGATTGTTGTTCATAAATACTTAAGCTGGATAAAAATTCAAGATCATTATAGGTCTATCGAACTTGCATTAAAAGTTGCCAATTGTCTGCGTTGCTATTGTCTTCGCCTCACGCTCTTAATAAAGAGCATAAGTTGACCACTACCAAAATAGCCGAAACTAAGACACCACAAGGCATTGAAAGAGTCTTATCGTCAACACCCATATTAAAGAATTTGGATAATACGGCGGCGTCCGACACCCGAATATTCGCTTGCAAACCTATAGAAATTGCAGAAATATGCATGTGATGAAAGCTGGTAACCCAGCGATAAAAAACACTAAACCTGTTTGATAGTTTTGGCGTTCATGCCTTTGAAATTCTTGGTCAAAGTCATGGTCTTTCACCATCTTATACACTTTATCCGTTTGTGAATCGTCTACCCGAACGGTTTTAATCCCTCTCCCCCCTTCCCACATCAACTTTGCCAACACCCAGATTACAATCACAACAAAAAACAGAAAGTCGATAACCTTTGTTGTATAGAAAAAAGGCACATACTGATCCAGTAGAAAAACCGTCAATGCCGCAACGAAGTTGATCACAATGACCTTCTTGAGCAAATCGAACAACGTTAACTCCTTAAAACATGAAACCTCATTACGATCCGGTCCATATGGAATAGCTACCTTTTAGCCATTGGATGCTCAGGGTTTAGCTGAAGGAGGTCCCAAAGGTTTCCATACAAATCCTCAAACACCGCCACAGTGCCGTAATCTTGCTCCTTTGGCTCGCGGACGAAGTTAATGCCAATGGACTTCATATGTTCATAGTCGCGCCAAAAATCATCAGTATTTAAGAAAATAAATACCCGTCCACCCGCTTGATTGCCAATAAAGTCGTGCTGTTCAGGTTTAGAGGCCTTAGCGAGCAATAACGTGACACCCTTGGAATTTGGCGGCGCCACCACAACCCAACGCTTGCCTTGTTCTGGTTGATACGTATCCTCAATCAGTTCAAATTTTAGTTTGTTGACATAGAAATCTATCGCCTCGTCGTAGTCTTTGACGACAAGCGCAATGTGGACAATGTTTTGCTTCATTTTATTCCCTATTTCGACAATTTTTTGATGACAGAATCGTCGCTTAACCAAGGGTGTAATACAACCCTAAAGCACAGTATCTGACGTCGACCCTCAAATCAGACTCGGAACAGCACAAGACATAACAGGTGTGTGAATGGTCATGATTGACACGGTTGCCAGTGGTAATCCATTTGACGCGCCACCCGCTCCGCAAAATCCTGACTCCGCAGTTCCGAGACCAAATATAAACTCATATCAATACCTGCCGAAATACCACCTGAGGTCGTGTACTTCCCAGACGTCACCCAGCGTTTGTCATCAATAACAAGCAGTTCAGGAAAAGCTTGTTTTAAATCCGGGATGTCTTCCCAATGCGTCGTGACACTTAGGCCATTGAGCAACCCAGCATTGGCCAGTAAAAACGCCCCCGTACACACGGAAACCACACGCTCTGCCCGCTTATCGACGGTGCTCAACCAGCTTAGTATGTGTGGCTTTTTCATCTCTTCAGTATGTACACCGCCAACCACTATTAATAGGTCAATAGCCGGATGATTATGGATGGAATAGTGAGGCAGGATATTAAAACCACCACGCGCCGAGACTGGCTCTAAAGTCTCAGACACCAAAAACACATTCCAGTGCGCTGCATCCATTCGTTTTGCTGTGCTAAACACCTCGAAAGGGCCAGAAAAATCAAGAACCTCAGCGTCGTCATAAATATAAATACCAATATTCATCGTGCCTCCATGCCCATACACGTGCTTAAGCGTGTTATCTATTATTGTCGTTAATATCAAATGATGAGTTTATTGGAATTCTTCACCATGATTTTCTAACGTTTTATGTCCGCATTGTGTACAAACGATATATCGGTCGATAAGATCTAAAGAAGCACCAGCCGGACTTGCGACTCCACCGAGAAAACCCTCAAGGAAAGCCTTAAATTGTTCTTTGTTACTTTTGCCATATTTGGATGGCTTTTGTTTAATTAACTCTTTATGTTCGGTCGTATTCCCACATGCTTTGCAAATTCTAACGCTCATTTTAGCCTCTACGCCATCTTGTAAATCCAAATAAAGATAACCATAGAATTACACACAGAAAAGAGAGTTAGCTCGCAATTACAATAACCATAGTTACTGCTTCTAGAACGATAATAAACCTTTCAACATCACCTTCCTTTAATATAAAAAATCAACCGTCTTCTCACCCTTATTGTACAACCATTCACTGATAGCCAACTATCGACCCCGAGTTGAGGTCTCGCTTTTATTATTGGCTAAGACAAAGGCATCCCCATCGACAACCCCAAAATGAGACGACAACAGAAATTTGGAAGCACAACATTCAACATTGCGGCACTAATGATGTTTATTTTGAGACAATTAAAGCGATTTATTCGCAGCTACCTCTTGTAAGTACCAGGTTAATCGCTAAAATCCAGTCAATTCAATAGAATCAATGAGAGATATTCGATGGCTAAAGCTACAGCTGAACAAGCAGCACAGACAAGACAACGTATTGTCAATGTTGCCCTCGATATCACGATCGAAGATGGCTTTGAATCCGCAACACTTGGCAATATTGCAAAGCGGTTATCTATCTCGCGTTCAGGAGTCAACGCCCACTTTCCAAGACGTGAACACATGGCCAAAGAGCTTGCGCCAATGATTATACACCTCATTATAGAACCGCTGAATTTTAGCTCCTGCGAAGCATTTTATGATTCTTGGATTTACGCAATCAACAGCAATACATTATTTAGAGGCGCTATTCGCGCAATTGGTCCTATCGTCCCATCACGACAAGGCATCATAGATATCGCAGATAGAATTCAGTGCGACGATGAAGAACGCCGACTAACAACAACGTACACCGCTATTGGCTATGCAGTCGCACACTTAGATGAAACCGATGGGGCTTTACATACTTAATAATGAGACGGTTTTCTCCCCTTCTTGTCTGCCAACATGAATACCCCTAGCCTCTTTAGCGATCAAAACCTACGATTAACAAGGTTAATAATGAACACCACTTAACGAATAAGCCGCCAGCGTTATTAGTTTGTTATCCTTATACTCAATCAAACACCGTCATACATCTACATCTACATCTACATCTACATCTACATCTACAGCTCATCAGCCTACCATCCGTTAACCCATAATTATTTCATTAATAATTACATGAACTTAATAAACTTAAAGTGCACCGCCCTTCAAAATAGGTTGCAACCATACCCAGATTAATATTAACATCCACATTAAAGAGCGGTGCACTTTAAGTATAATGCACTCTGTAAAAACATCGTTCGAATTATCAAGCTTAACAGCGGGATTAAATCGATTCTTAGAAAGATTGGTTGTATGCAAGGCAACCAAACGTTAATAGGTTAGAAAGCATGATCACATCAAAAGTCAGACTTACTGACGAAAGCTTGGAAGTTATTGACCTTACCGCCACCGGTCTTTATCACGGCACGGAGGTCAAGTATTCATCCTTTCGTGACAAATCAGGCATGTACGTACTGGCCAAAGTTCGTGGCCGTCGTCCAGGTTCTCGACCACAAGCCCTAGAAAACAAAGTTCGCGTCGAATCATTGGAAGAAGTGGTCGATATGCTTCAAGACAATGTTCGCGGTTGCACCGGGTATTACGCATGGCTTCGATGTTCAAGCCAGCAACGTATTCGCTACAACCAATTCCACCTTCATTCCATCACGTTTCACTACAAGGCAAAGTCCGATGTCACTTGCGACACCTTTTTTGTTTAGCGGCAGTGACGCAAGGATAATCGACCACTCACACGCGTTGGCTTTGGTGAAAGGGTTTAAGCGAAAGAACTCAGATCGAATTAGCCGAAGACCTAAGTCTCTAGGCCTGACTAACCATGAGCTTAAAACACCAACTAAAAAAACACTGAGTAAGTTGATGAACCACTTCACTTACATGCAACGGGTGATCGGCAATACAGTCAAACCCCCTACGATCATTTCCAACGCGATGTCTGCATACAGTGTCGTTGTAGATAACGACCGGCTCAAACTTGGCCGGTTCCAATATTGTAATGGAGGCATCTCGTTTGGCGTTACCGGTTTAATCATCTCAGATCATTCGATTGCAAGGTTCCTGCAACGGGAAAGAACAAACGATGTAGGCATGGCCGTGCGACTTCTTGGACGTGAAGTTTATGAGGTAAGCGTCTTAATTGATGCAGAGATTCAGAAAACGAACCAGTACCCAATACCAGAGCAAAACATTGAGGTGTCATGCTCTTTTGGTGGTGTCGTTTTCATCGAAATTAACAATATTAAGCCAGGCAAAAGCGCCCAATATTTCGACATGATATTAAAGACGTACATTTCAACAAGGGAAATGGATGCTCGGAACGGTATTAGAGCCGTTGCGTTCGCAGATCTTGTTTACTAACGAAGGCAATATCAATAATTGCGAAACCCAACACCATGATTTGTTTAACTTTACTGGTGTTACCGTGCCTATGTAATCGGCACATAAAACAAAACCAAAAGAAAACCCACCAGCCGGTGGAAAAGCCCAAAACATATGTGGACATAATAACAATGAAGAAATTAATGCTATTAATCGTGACGATACTCGCAACAACGAACGTATCAGCAAAAGATCGTAAGGCTGAGGAAGTGGGCAAAGAATTCGCTCAAGTCACGGCTTGTCACCTCGCAGGAAAATATAACACTGGCACGAAGAATATTCTTAACCTTCGCATCATTGACGACAACAATGTTGATAAAAAAGGGGGGTGGTGGAAAGTCGGTATGAAGGCGGGACAAAATAAAGAGTTTAAGCGCCTAGACAACACCAACGACTTAGAGCTTGCCATCATGTGTGGCATCCTTAAGGATCGTTACTTATAAGGCTAAAGCTTAAAACTGTAGCCTGTTATTTAAATTATCGTCACTGTGGTAGCGCGTGAATCGAAGTCGAGTACACTGTCGACTTCGATTATTGGTTAATCCATATATTGTTGGTTAATCGATATAAAGCCGACAACTAACTCAGCTAAAACACCATCACGTGATCGCAAAGGTACTTGCCATTCACTTCAACCAAAACCATTTCCGCAACAAAATCACCGCTAACTTTAGTAAATGATTGCTTCCAAACAATGGCGGCAGAGTCTTGGCGCTTGAACAGCGCAACGACTTCCCGTTGTGAAAAATACCCTTTTTCAGACTGGTATTTTTCACAAATATCTTGGAAGTAAACTTTAGTCACTATTTGCTTCATTCGATCAGTAAAGTCTTGAATATGCTTGTCATGATCAATATCAGTGGAAGCCGCCATTAAGTTATCCATGATAGGATTCGCAATCGCTAAAATATCTTGTTCTGATAAATCTTCAAAATTCATACATCCCTACTTCTTTCAGTGCCGTATATTGTGAAATTAATACCGCTTCCCTTGATGCTGTAGCCAACCGTAGAAACTTCGGCAATATAGCTATAATGCCAACGTCCGATACCTACCCTGCTACGCTCAACGCTGTACTACTGTCCAGATTCAACCATTTCCTTAACCTTCAAAGCTTTCTCGAAATGGTCGAGCTTATTGTCCTGGATCCACCAAGTCGCCGCTTCCATCAGCAACTCAGGGTCATCGTTTTTATTTGCAAAGAAGGCATAAAACGAAACGCCTACATTGTCACCTTTTTGATCCAGCTTTTTCTGGCATGTTTCGATTATTTTGCGTCTCAACGACTCACGCATTACTGAATACCTTGAATTAGAGAGTTAACGGGTTTTTCTGGCTATCACCAAACCATGATTGCTTGACCCCAGCAGTGATGGCTCATCACACGTTTTTAAGTGGTAGCGTAGCCAAGTTTCATATTGTTCTGAAGTGAAATTATTTATACCGGACGAAATGTAACGTCCAAATCCATCGGTAGAGAGATGGCGAAGTTTCGCGAAGCCACCTTCAGCGATCAAATCTTCGATTTCTGCTGGTGTAGCAAAATAACCAACATTAAAAAAACCATCGGCTAATTGACTGGGAACGAGACCAGATTCTAATAGCGTACTTAATACTTCGGGTGTGATTAATTCAGGCGATTGTTGGGCAAACATACCCGCGACAAAATAACGCGAGATATACGCTACCGCTATTATCCCATCGGTCTTTAACACCCGATATGCTTCGGAAATCGCTAAATCTCGCTCCGCTTGGGTTTGTAAATGATAAAGAGGACCGAGGATAACGCAGACATCTTGTGAGCTAGTCTCAACGAAAGGAACGCTGCAAGCGTTTCCTTCGTAGACGGATAGAGCTAAACCTTTTTCTGCCGCTTTGCGCTTCAAAATATCAACTTGCTCAGGCACAAGCTCTACTGCTGTGGTGTCACAGCCCATTTTTGCAAAGTTGAGAGAATACCGCCCAGTTGCGGCACCTTGTTCTAGAATTTTTATCCCAGGAGAAAGATAGTCGTCCAATGCTCGCATTGTCGTATCAAACTCCATCTTCGTAATGAGCTGCCGCGTTAACCGACCATCTTCATCAACACCTGTGTATTGTTCTATCAATTTTTGCATAAAATCTCTCATTGGCGCGTTAAGTTAACACCTTAATAAACGTAAATACGTTGGGTTTACATGCTGAACGAATAAAGGCTTCCGCTAGACGTTAATCACACCTTTGAGATATAAAACACCTTTTCCAGAAACAACAACCGTTCGTTCTGAAACACGACATTTAAGGATACCGCCCCTTTGGGATGCTTGGTAAGCCAGTAAGTCCGATTTACCTAATTTGCCTGCCCAATACGGTGCTAACCCTGAATGAATCGAGCCAGTAACAGGGTCTTCTTCACCACCATTTGCTGGCCAAAAGTAACGAGAGACAAAATCATACTCGTGAGGTCTAGCCGTCACGACAATATCTAAAGGTGCTAATTGCTTCAGCTGCTCTGATACATAAGTGACGTCTAAAACGTCTCTTTCATTAGGAAATACGGCAAAGTACGCTTGTCTGTTTTTTAAAACCTCAAGGGGCTTCACAGAAAGACCAGCCAACAATTGTTTTGGTATAGATTCAACGGCCTGTGGATTCTGATTGGGGAACGTCATTTCTATTTCATTGTTATCATTAAGAATGACGGTTAAGGTGCCCACTTTTTGGGTGATAAACTCAATGTCGTGTTTAACACTGAATTCGTTAAACAGCACATGGGCCGATGCCAGCGTAGCGTGACCACAAAAATCAATTTCAGTCAGTGGTGAAAACCAACGAATTTCGTACCTATTGGTACCCACACTTTTGATGTAAGCAGTCTCTGATAGGTTATTTTCTGCCGCAATACTTTGCATTAAGTCATCAGACGGCCAAGTTTTAACTGGTATGACAGCTGCTGAATTACCTTTAAACTGTTGATCTGTAAATGCGTCAACGACGAATATATCCATTTCCAATGTATGAACTCCCTTTGCTTGGTCGCGCTTTATTGAATACCCTTATTATTACGGCGACTAAAACACAGCGTTAAGACAAGTGGTCGCTAGCGACCAAACCCCCTCTCACTCCTTTTCTTTTACTGACCACGTAGTACTTTTTCCAGTTTATGCCCTTTAGCAAGCTCATCCACCAATTTATCAAGGTATCTCGCTTGTTGCGTAATAGGGTTTTCAATCTCTTCGACTTTATAACCACAAATCTTGCCAGTAATTAACTTCGAATTTGGATTAACGGTGGCCTCAGAAAAGAACGTTCCGAATGTGGCGGAGCCTTCAATGTGAGCGTTGAGTTCGGTATCACTATAACCAGTAAGCCAACGAATTACCTCGTTAAGTTCCTCTGTAGTGCGGCCTTTCTTTTGCACTTTAGCCACATAAAGTGGGTAAATCTTTGAGAAGACCATACCTGATATTTGCTCATCTTGTTTTTGTGTAGGTTTCATTTTTAGCCTAAAAAATTCAGTACGAAATAACGGATTATTTTAAAAAAAATAACACCACGTCAAGTAATGAGTAATGCTACCACCGATCAAACGAGTGACTGAGCATGTTCACGTTTTAGATGTGTGGTTTTTACCCCCACGACACAGACATTTTAAAATACGAAACACCTGATTTTTGAAATTCATCGCCTTCAATGCACAGCCCAAAGTGTTGATAGAATGAAATGGCTGAAGTGCGAGCATCACACCAAAAGTAACGCACTGTGGCGAGCTTTAAATCGCAAACTAATCGCTCTATAACCTTGGTTCCAATGCCTTGACCTTGATATTCAGGCAACGTGGCAAATTTTCGCAGTCTCGCCTCATCAGCGTTGCGATAGACGGAGGCGACACAAACGAGTTTCCCATCAATAAACGCACCATAATGGGTAGCGTATTCATCGCCTTCTACTTCACAAAATGAAGGTGACTTATTGGGCCAAAGGACTCGGTGCCTGATTGGTAAAACCTCTGCAGTGGTGATCGGCTGTATATCCATATTTCCTCAACAACTATAACGTAGTGTATTGTTTTCTCGGATAACGATCACATCCACTATATCACCCAAGTGGCTTAGTGTGCTCAGGCTACCCACTGACTTTCTTGGACATATTGAAGCCCGTAATCTCAAAACCAACCTCTTTATATAATTTAAGCGCACGTTCATTATGATACGCAACCCTCAGCTTTATTTGATTGATACCAATAGCTCGTAGCTGACCTTCCAAAACTGAGATGGATTGTGTACCAAAACCGTAACCTCGATACTCACTCGAAACAAAGAAATCATAGATAAAAGTCGATTTATCATCGGTGTTTATTGAGTGCCAGAGGTAACCCACAAGCGTAAACTCCCCATCGATTTTGGCATCAATACAGAGTAATGAATGGCCATTACCTTCAAGTCCATTGGGAAAGCAGCGGTGCAAATCTTTCTTAGCTAATTCAATTGAAACGTCTAAAGAATGTCCATAGTTTTTCGCTATCTCTTGGCTGTAATCGTCTATGAAATACTGACAATAAGCCGGATACTCCTCTTGGCGCATTTCTCTAAGTAACACCATATTTATCCTGTATATACGGCAAATTCCATCGGTAACATAACGTAGCATGAAGTAGTGATCAACGCTGCCATCCAACTTGTAGCCGCTTGAAAACGCAAGCGAGGTAATGTTTACCGTAGGCTATGAAATAGCGAGCAACTGATTACGGTATAACGCGTACTTACCGCATTTGTTTTTCTTTTCTCGCCACATGTACCAGACTCAAGTTTTCATTGTCTGTTGGGACTTCAAAATACTCAGTGACATGATGGAAAACGGCTTCAGTATCGAAGTGTGCCCTTTCCGGTTGTTCAACCCGACGTTTAGCTATTTGGGATAAACATTCTTCATCACTTAAATCTAAATACCAAAGCTCGTGCTCACTATTAACTTCCAAGCATAACGATATAAACCAAGATCTCTGATTGACAGTATTCGCAGGAAAGTCCATCACCACGTTGGTCCCAGTGCTCAGTAGATTTTGGACATGACTTTTTACGAAAGGCTTAATGAGGTTTGAAACCCTAATGTAGTCATTAAAGGTTTGAATTTGGTTAGGATAGTGCGCCGATAACCAGTCGTCTTCAGAAATTAGAACCGCATTGTTTTCTGCGGCTACAGCACTAGATTTCGTCGACTTACCTGCACCCATTTTGCCACAAAAGAAGAACAGTTTTCCCTGATTTCTCATATTTCCCCCTTCACGTATAAGGCCCAATTAATGCGTCGCAACAAACAATATAGTGACCTATTTTCCGAAAGTTAGAGTAAAAGAATAACCATCGCGTAGCAAATGTATTAGACCGTCATCCTAGTGACAACGAGGGTCTCGCAAAGCGTGTGACTCATTTAAAATAAACCAAGCGGTACGAATCGACTAGAAACGCTTTTATGTGCATTGTCCTGACAAGTACAACCAATCATCAGCAACGACATGGTGCTTAAAAACTTTGATTCTGTGGTAGCCTCTTTCCGTAAGAGCGGTAACCTGAATGTATTGGTAGCCTAGCAAAGATTGCTTTAGATTAAGTTCCGCTTTTATCCCCTTAAGATAAATATCTCCATCTCTTAGGATTAAAGGATTTCGTTTAAACATCGATAATGCCAAGAAACCTAAAAGGACACAGAAAAACATGAGAGCATGAGAGCATGAGGCCATAATTCAATATAATCAGGCGATAGCAGCGTCATCCCTAAATAAGTAACAGAATAAGTACCAACAAAGGCAGCCACCGTTTTCCATTTCGCTGTGTTATACGACAACTCAACAACCCGATCCATCCTAACTCCAAAATCTCTTAGCATCATTTGTGCATTATGCATGCGAGTGATTATCTAATTGAGTGTTCCAGATGATTATTACGAGCAAATGCACACAATGCTTTGCTAATCGGGTAAGTACAGTTTGATAAAATGCGCCAAGCGCAAGCAAACTGTACGAGTCTGTTTGAGCACTTGTTAACGGCTTATTCTCCACTTTCAAAGTGGGCAAAAACTTCTGCGCCTGTCATATTTTGAGTTTCATTCTTGAACTCATAATATTCAGGCTTTTCGTCAATGAATATTTGGTGGGTTAACTTGTAGCTATCATTCGATATCAATAGCCCAACAGGAAGATGATATTGGTTATTTGGCACTAAAAAGTAAAACAGGTGTGTCCCACATTTTCCGCAGAAACCTCTCTCCGCCCATTCTGATGACTGATATCTAACAACATTTTCCTCACCTGATATTTCAACTGAATCAGCGCAATCAATCGCTAGCATTGGGCCACCAGACCAATTCCTACACATACTACAGTGGCAAGCCGCTAATTCGTTGCTAGCATACTCAACTTCCAGCTTAACAGCGCCGCATAAGCATTTACCTGAACCTTTCATAGAACCCCCAACCTTTTAAAGTGTGAAATCTAATAGTAGTTAACACTCGCTTAAGCGGTCAAAAATAGTTGACTACAATGGTGGAAATATCGAAACAACCAAGTATTTTTGCTCCATTTGAAGCCCGTGCTATGCGATTTTTGAGTACATGATATGTTGAGGTCCAGCTTCACCGCCAAGGTATAGCTCACCAGTATCAACAAAATTACTTTTGTGATAACACCTTTTAGCGGTCGGATTCTTGCAATTCACAGTTAGATAAACTAACTCAGATTCTGGATAATTTATCTTTAGATATGGCAATAATGCTTGTATAGCTCTTGTTCCAATTCCTTTTCCTTGATGATTTACACCGATGGCAAAAATGCCTAATACCAACGAATTTTTTGGACAAAAAGAATAGTCTAATCCCAAAGAGAAACTCAGCATTATTTTGAAAAAACCAACGACATCTCCATTACTTTTGATAACGTATCGATGATTTGACTCACTATTGTCAGAAAGGAATTCTTCTGCTGTACCTGCAAATTTGACCTGTTCGTCAGCCAACTTCACCTGTTTGACTCTTTCAACGTGAGACTCATTTAGTTTTTCAATTTCAATCATTACACCTAGACTCATTTAATCTCATAACGCCCAATGTAGTAGTCAGCAACGCAACCACCCTACCCAAATAAAGCAACTGTAATCACTACACTCAGCCACAAATGCCGATTGTTAGCTGCGATGTACCCACTCATCACGCAACACCCCAAATTTAACCGAATCGTAATACTCCCCCTGATAATAACGAACCTTTCGCAAACGTGCTTCTTGCTGAAAGCCTAACTTACGTGCAAGCGCTATCATTCTGGGATTACCTGACCAAGTTGTCATGCCAACACGTTCAACGTCATAAACATCAAACAAATGACTAACCCAAAGTGGAACGGCTTTCGCGGCAATACCATGCCCCCAAGAGCCTGAGTCATAAAGGACAACACCAGCCTCTAGCCAACGAGTCGCCTCGCATTCCCAGTAGCAATTTACTGTTCCGACCGGTTTGCCATTAAAAGTGATTAACTGCATCTCCGATCCATTGAGCAGCTTGGCAAAGGTCGATTTCTTAAATTCAGCCAAAGTTGGATGTTGGTATGAATAATAAGGGCCATTGAACCTCGTCCATTCATCGTTTGATGATATTAGCGAATAAACCTGCAGCAGTTCAGATAGCTCAGCGACTCTAATTCCTACACAATTTTCTTGTTTCATGCGTCCCTTTTAGCGATTCACTCCTAACACTTAGAACCTAATAAAGTTGCAGAGTAACGCACCAATTACACGAGCTGACAACCTCACGCATTGGCGGTTAACTTAACCTGTTTTTATACTTGAAATTTAAAGTTCATGCTGTGTTTTATCACCTGTAAATAGATTCAAATTTAAAGGAATAAAAAACTCACAGGCAGCCCTATTGGCGGTGGTTGGTTGGTCCCACGCTCCACATAAATCCTTGCTATTCTCTTTTGTTCTTGTGAACTGCTTACATTTCCCACAACGATCCATACACAAACGACTCCATTCATTGACGCGCTAGAACTCAAATAAAGATCCTCAGCCAATAACTGTAACCAATATCTAGGCCATATAATTTGATTTGGGCCAATTAGGCATGAGTTCACTGTAACTGCAAACTTATGAGGTGATGATATTACCGCTAACTAGGTGACCAGATTCAGCGTACGACTACAAATGAAAAATCAGTTAAAAATTCGTTATTGACGCCATAGTCGTTTGTTAGCTGTACTTTTCCATTACGAAATTTCTTAGCTTTTGCCCACGAACTTCCATTTCTTGAGCCTGAACCACTTTAAACCCAAAGTGCTCATAAAATGGTTTAGCTGTAATACTAACTTCTGAGTAAAAACGAGAAATACCCCGCTCTCTACCAACACCGAGAACGTGATTCATCAATGTCTTTCCAACACCCATACCTTGATACTTATGATGGCAAAAGAAGTGGTCAATTAAACCATCAGGTTGAAGATCTGTATAACCTACAACGATACCGTCAATTTCAGCTACAAATGGATTCAAACCATTCATTCTATTCGTCCAGATAGACCACTCTATACGTTCAGGAGCCCAAGCCTCAACTTGTGCTTGGCTGTAATCACGAAGGTTTATATTGCGAATAGTGTAAAAATGTATATCCCAAAGTGCCTGAGCATCGGCTTCAACATACTCTCTAATTTTTATCATCGTACTACCTCGCGTGAGTAAAGTTTACGCCGCATTAAATGGGGCTTATGAACGACCAAACAAGCGCTCAATTGTTGGTGAGGCGGCGAATTGGACAAAATCGAACTAATTTCATACTTTTGGTGTGTGTCCTTTTAATCATAAATTTATTGTTATGCATATCGTGCACATCAGAGGAATGTACAATTAAACTATTGACCCATCTATAAGGCTAGGGTTCAAGATGCACATTCGGTCAAACAATGGAGCAAATATGCTAACTGTCACCCAAATTGCAAAACAGTTCGGAGTTTCTCGTACCACTATTCTGTACTACGAAAAAGAAGAACTACTGATACCGGCTTACCGCTCTGAGAACGGTTACCGTTGGTATGGTGAGAAAGAGATTGAACGATTAGACGCAATTACCTCCTATCGTTCGTACGGGTTATCAGTTTCCAGTATTCGCTCGTTATTAGACCGTAATGGGGAGTCTCAAGCCAAGATATTGAAAGACCATTTCAATGAACTGGAAAGAGAAATCCAAAATCTACGAGCACAACAAAAGGCTGTGGTCGTGTTGCTTCAAGAACCAAGTCTATTAGAGGAAAATATTGTGAATAAAGAACGCTGGGTCGAAATCATGGTTGCCGCCGGATTCACTGAAACCGATATGGTCAAGTGGCATCACAAGTTTGAAGAACTAGAGCCTAATGAACACCAAAAATTCCTTGAATCCCTCGGCATTTCTGGTGACGAAATCACTATGATTCGAGCTCTATAGAGTGAAAATAGCCTCAAGGAAGAGGCTATTATGCATAACACCTTGTTAAGAAGTAGCTAACTTCCACCATACCCAAACAAAGCAACCGTAATCACTAAACTCAACCAAACCAAAATCGCCGGCTGTTAGCTGTCTGCTTGAACAAATTGTTAGCCCGATTCTCAATTAGAACATGTAACCCAACCAATCAACGTCACCAGTAGGCCACGTTTTTGTCCCTACAGCCTTAAAATAGAACTCTTCTACCATTTCTTCTGCTACACCATAGTTTTTATGGTCGTGAAGCCTGAGCCAAGAATGGTTTGATTCGCTACAAGCGAAACCGTTAGATGTGTAAAACAAATCCAATTCTGAGACTAAAACTATGAAATCTACATCTTTGGTTGAAGCATATACTGCAAGTTCATTTAGCATTGAGCTCCCGACGCCTTTGCCTCGACAGTTTGACGACACACAAAAATCAATTACTCCTAAAACTTTAATCGCAGAGCCTCCAACAGAAATTACTCTGTAATCTATACCTAAGTATCCAATGAGGTCGTCGTCTACGTACTCTAAAGCACGCATGTGAGGTAGCTGTTTGAAGTAAGAACGCGGCACTTTGTGCTCAGGGAACGAGTCATTTCTAAGAGCTTCAATACCTTTATGCTGTTGTTCAGATAATTCTATTTCTGGGTAAATATCCATATTGTCCCTGTAGGGCTAACACCTGGTTAATTAGTGAGTAAATGCTGCCACCAAACTATTTATGACCACCTTAACCACAAATACTGACCATTACAAAAATGCCAAGCGTTTTGGAATCCAGTTGAACAATTTGTTAAGAGCTCAACTCAAGTAAATGCCAGACTGTCTTAATTGCTGCTTTAGATCTAATAGTTTGAACTGAGTGAAAATTAACTGTGTGATAGCAGTTGTGCCCGTAAAGATTGATAGTGCAGATATTACCCAATTCCATTCAACGCCAACAACAATATGCGGTACAGCAAAAGCGAAAGCAAAAGAAAAGGCTGCGGTGATGGTCTGAATAAATTCGTTACCAGATGCCCGATAGCTGTTGCTAGATGTATCGTACGTGATTTTCACATTAGAACCAGCGCTACGAAACTTACAGTAAATTACGTCTTTTTGACCATCAAATAGAATATCGTTAAGTTCTAGGATATCCCTAACCTTATCTAACATCTATCTCTCCTCGATGTAGTGGCTCATAACGCCTGCTTGAGTTGTGACTAACGCACCACTGAAGCCAAATTTTAAACCGTAATCACACAGCCAACATTAACACTAAAACTGCCAAGCGTTACGAACCAACTTGAAGCGCTTGTTATGTTTATGGTTTCTATAGTCTTTCCCAATCCGTAAGCAGACTTTTCTTAGCCACAAGTAGGTAATAAATGCTCATTGTAATAGCGAAGACGGAGCTGACTCCAAGGGCGTTAGCCAATGTAACCATAACGCTTACCCCATCTTGAGCAAGACTAAACAAATACGTTATTGAGAAATATATAATGAAAAACTCTGTAAACTTCAACACCACGTTTTTAAAAAACGACTCGTAATATACAGGTTTGAGCTTAAAACCTTGTTTCCGCAAAAAGCGATAAAGTATGGTCTTATCTGTGTTACATGAAAGCCCCAGCGACTTTAATTGATTATCAGTTCGTTCCAACTTTTCTTGATAGCACATATGCCCCCCTTCAAATTAGAGGTACAGTACCAAACTTGAAAAATTTACATTTCGAGCGACCTCATAATTTGATTAATAAATATGACGCCGCCTTAAACTGTGAGTACAACCTTATAATGGACACACACCTAAAAAGAAATCTAAAGCACTCCCGTGTTCAAAGCGTCAATTAACTCCATACTTTTGCTTTCTTCAATTTATTTTGGTGCAGCTGTCTTGTTTCTTAAAAGGCGTTACTTACGTTTATGAATTGGACGAACGACAGTAGCCAGAATTTTCACTGGCCTATGGGCAGGTGCGGCGGTGAAAGTGGTGCTTACTCTAGTTGATAGATGTGCATCTTTTTCTTTTTTAAGGCAGTCTTAGCTTGAACTGTATGAACGTGACAACCAACCGCTGTCGAGCGTGTTTTTTCTAATCCAGTACATACCATTAGCCAACTCTTCTGAGTGAAATTTAAACGCGCCAAAATAGCAGGTTGATTGGCATCCATGCTGGCTTTGCCTTCGAGAAATAGACGTGCAGTCCAGTCTACTAACTCAATGTAGTCGATGAGCCGAAACGGAATCCCATCTAGCATTTCATTCGTCGGATTGCCGATAAAAGGGTGTAAACATGGGGCTGTTGCTAAATTTTTACCCAGCGCATCGATTCTGGCTTTTATCGAGGTAAACTCTGATGTTTCAGGGGTTGCGGCAATACCAGCTCGAATGGGATTCAAGTCGACATACGCCATTGCGGCAGCAAGGGCTTTGTCATCAAGCAACGCTTGGCTTTTGAAGCGGCTTTCCCAAAAGTGTCCTGTACAGTTATCTTCTCGATTCGCTCTACACGCTATGTCGTAATTGAGCTCTTTCATGAACCAACTTAAGCTCCACAGCCTTTCTCGCCATACTTCAATGAGCTCAAGACACTTGTCTTCCTCTGCTTGATTGGTGAGTTGCTTATTGTGCCAACGCTCTATGAGTACGGGTAATTTATGCGCACGCCCCCAATGCTCGACCACTTCATTCGGTGATAATGCTAACGCTTTGTATTTATTGATATGAAGCACTAGGTGATAGTGATTACTCATGATGGCGTAGGCGCAAACATCGATGCAGTATACCTTTGTCAGAGCGTGAATTTTTCGCTCTATCCACTCTCTTCGATGTTCGTAGCTCGTGTTGGTGAGCGGGTCATTGCCGCACAAAAAACTGCGCCTCACACAACGTGAGACGCAGTGGTAATACGAAGTTGCATCCACGGAAATAAGCTGTTTTCTGGCTGTTGTCAAAATGAGATCCGCTATGAAGGTTTTAAATAACTTAGCAGTTCTCTTTTAATGGGATTGTTGGTGAGTCGGCGAATTGGGCAAAATCAAACTAATTTCATACTTTTGGTGTGTGTCCTTTTAATCAAAAACACAGCCAAAACTTAATCATTGACACCATAGTCGTTTGTTAGCACAAAGTAGCACGATGAGTTTAACCGCAGCCATGAGGCATACTTTCATTATCGCTGTACTCTGAATCACAAACAGTACACTTGAAGTAAGAGATGTTTGATTTAGAGCTATTTTGACTAAGTAAGACGCCAAACACAAAATGAAGAATTCTATTCTTTGGATTGTTTTTTTCGGCTTTTTGGACTTCAATCTCTGAACTACTTAGTCTTCGATGCTTTGTCTTTTGATTACACTTACTGCAGTGTAACTCTGTTCCATTATCAGACATATAAACCTTCCTTGTATGAAAATCTCAATCTGTGTGCTAACGCTAAGCTATCCTGCACGAAACCTTACTTTTGGTGTGTGTCCTTTTAATAGTTTTCTGGCTGTTGTCAAAATAAGGTCCGCTATGAAGGTTTTAAATAACTTAGCAGTTCTCTTTTAATGAGATTGTTGGTGAGTCGGCGAATTGGGCAAAATCAAACTAATTTCATACTTTTGGTGTGTGTCCTTTTAATCATCTTAAGCTTCGCTTTCTGGTGATATATAAGCCCTTAAGACACTTTCTAGCTGATCTTTTAAGTTGTTCGACTCACTTACACAGAAGTCATAGAAGTCTTGATGTTTATCAAACTTTCTATTTTGATGAGCTTCACTCAAACCAGGTAGTTTGGCTACATTGACCGCCCCTTCATATCGCCTAACTTGACAGTCAATAGTAATAGCAAATTGTTCTATACTTTCACATATTTTTGGGTCAAGCCAAATTTTATTGGATTCGAACGTATCTCTAAAATCATGTACTGTTGTATAAAATGCTTCAAATCGCTGTTCTTCATTTTTTAGGAGAATAATTGACCCACTCCTGTAAATAGAGACTAACGCTTTATACACTAGATCTAATGATTCAATTTTCCTTTCGTGGTACTTGGACAACCTGATTTGATACTCTATTGTACCTTTTTCCATTTGACGCTTAATTTCTTCTGTATCTGTAGTGATAATTTCATTCTGTGTTCTAATATCATCAAATGCCAATTTTAGAGCCGTCAGTTCACCAGACTTTTTAAACATAGCCACAAAATATACAGCAACGATCCCAACCAATATGATCAACAAGTTTAGGTAAATTAGTTTATCATTTGAATCTATAATAGCTTGCGCAAGAATTTCTAACTCTTCGTACTTCATACTAACCTTTACTGTAAATCCGAAAGAAGCTTAGCGAATGACATGGATTCCCCCTACCGAGGATCTGCCACACTTATGTGGTACTTAAATGCACCGGAGGCACCATGTCTGATTATTCTTATTTCTGCGGTATCGACCTAGCTAAAAACCACTTTAGTCTTCATGCCGTAGACAAAAATGGTAAAGTCATACTTCATAAGTCAGTAACTCGCTCTAAACTACTGACTACAATAGCAAATATGCCACTCATGCGTATAGGGGTTGAAGCGTGTGGTGGTGCACATTATTGGGCAAGAACACTCAATAAACTGGGTCATGACGCCCGTATTATGGCCGTTAAATACGTAATTCCTTATCGAACTAAAGGAAAGAACGACCTTAATGATGCTGTTGCCATATGCGAAGCTGTTCAGCGTCCATCTACTCGCTTTGTACCCGTAAAATCCCCCGAGCAACAAGCTATCTTATCGGTACATAGAATGAAAGAGCATTGGGTTCGTGAACGCACCGCACTTATGAATCGCATGCGCGCCCTGCTTTCTGAGTTCGGGTTGATCATTCCCGTTGGTCGCTCTTCATTGATGAAACAGGTTCCCTTAATGCTCGAAGACGCAGAAAATGAACTTCCACACCTTGCTAGAACAGTAATAGCCGATGCTTTCCACGTTGGTGAATTGAATCAACGTATCGCCGATACTGAACAAGTCTTTGATTGTTTTGCTAAGGTCAGCGCTAATGTTCAACGAGTGATGAAAGTTCGAGGCATTGGACCGCAAACCGCTACTGCGATATTAGCTTCGATAGGCAATGGTTCTCAATTTGATAAAAGCCGTGATTTTTCAGCTTGGCTAGGACTAGTACCAAAGCAATATTCCACAGGAGGTAAACCTCGGTTAGGCCGAATAACCAAACACGGTGATAAATATTTGCGAACACTATTAGTCCACGGCGCAAGGACCGTGATTACCAACCTTGGTGACAAGCAAGATAAGTTAAGTCAGTGGTGTCGAGGCGTTCTGGAACGAAGAGGTATGAACCGAGCGATAGTGGCACTTGCCGCGAAGAATGCGCGAATTATATGGTCGCTTTTACACAATCAAACAGAATATGAAAACTATGCCGCTTAAGTAGAAACCTAAGCAGCATAAAGAGTTAAACCCACCGGGTCATTGCAGACGCTAATGATGGAGATAGGTTAAGACCACTTGCGGAGAGCCTGTTAATGCGGCGGACACACTAGATGTCATCTAACGAATAAGGCACCGCAGTCGCGCAAAGTCATCAGGGCCACGACGTATGCGAATCGTCGATAAGTAGGCCGAATGTAGAGCGGCAGTCCAAAACCCATCAACATAAGTTTAGCGGATGTTTGACAACCGGGGGAATCCATGTAGCCGTTAAGTAGTGAGCAACGCAGCCTCTAAACCTAACCATACCACCTTAAACACAAAACCCAACGATGGAATGAAAAATGCCATTCGTTGGGAATCTGTCTTAAACGTTTTGTTAGGTTATGATTGTTTTTCCCACATTTTAGGCATGCCTACCTGTTCACATATATTGCACTGAAGTGTTTGACCATCATTAGTAACATGAAATTTCAAACTATCTTTTGGGTTACCATTGTGTAAAGACAATATATCGCCGCTAAATTCAGCACTCATAGAGAGTTTTTCCATGTCAGCGACATTCATCTCAGCCTTATCACCTTTGATTGTTAGTACGACAGGCAATGAAGGTTTTAGAAAACCGCCTTTAGTCATTGCGACATAAGTACCATCAGCATTACCACCACAACCTACGAGACTAAAACCTAAGATTATCGTGAGAATCAATTTTCTCATTTAAACTTCCTTATTTTATGGATATTGAATTACTGAAATCAGAATATCATAATGTAAAAAATAATGAGCTAATACAGGTGCATACAATTTGTGAGACAACTCAAACTTAGTTACATATTAGGTAACCTAACGCCTTACTAAGTGGCGCTTACATCTAACTTTACCAAGTTCCCGTAACTTCAAACCAAAACCGCCGAACGTTACGCGTCCACTTGAGTAATTTGTTATATCAATGCTACCGATTCACAATCAACGTTAGCTTACGCACAAACTCACTAAAACAATAAAAGCAAAGAGCTGATACAAAAATAAAGCCTAACATTGCGTTTACCGAGAAGTGCCCAATTAAACAAGTAAATGCGAGTACTAAACAGCAAAAACCTCCAAGCGTAACCCTCTTGACCCAATCTTCTTTTAACGCCTCATCGTAATCTTCCACGCTTGCATTAAGTTCCGACATGAAAACATGTGCAAAAGCAAAAGTCGCAAATGTGGGTAAACAGATAGCAAAGAATAGCGTCGATAATTGAAGAAATATGGAATCGTCGATAGAAGATGAACCACTAAATAAAGCCAAAAAATATGCTGCACAAAGGCCACTAAGTGCAGAATACATCCACTTCAACTGAGTATATTTATGATTGCTACTTGTTGTTACCACACGATCTCCAGAATTCAAAAAGTTGATATAACGCCTGCTTAAGTGGCGCGTGACGCACCACCAAACTTGAATTGCCCCCCGTAAACACTTAAGCCGCCTCTTGCTCCAAAATCGCCAAGCGTTACGAGTCCACTTGAAGCATTTGTTAGCTTACTGGACACATTCAACCTTTTCAAAAATAACACCAACGTCAGTTTTTTTTGCTATCAGTGCCTGATGGTCACCAATTAAAGCCAACTTAGTATTAGCATCGATTCCAGTACATATTTCTCTGCCACCTACACTTAGGTTATTATGAAATGCTCTATGTAGGACTTCGGCTATTAATCTGTCATCAAACGAGTAGTTTCCAAGTATACTGAAACTAACCAGATTCAATACATATATTGATGATATGACAACAAATAATAGCGAGCTTAGAACATTATTCGCTTCCTTATATATAAACGGCAACAAAACAAATGCGATAAATGATAGGGCCAACACGAATTGCACTATTAGTAGAAGAGCTAGAACAAAATATACCCACCTTGCTATATCGACGTATGGTTGAAGATCCGTAGAAGTCGTTCTTGTGAGTACCTCAATTACATTAGAAGATGCGTATATACTAGCAGCGTTGCACAGGACCACCGCTAGAGCAAATAGCAGTTTAAAGGGAAATGAGTCGACTAACTTATCTCTTTCTTTTTTGAAAAAAGTCCAATAGTAGCTAACAACAACTAAAGTAAATATTGCAGGTGCAATTATAAACTTGGGACTACCATCAACACTCGTAAACTCTGACAAAAAATATAGATAAAAATAATAAGTTATCGTAAAGCCCGTATATAGTTCTAGCCCATAGACTTGATAATTCGTCTTGTATATTTCTTTTCGCCTATTTATATACCCAAGGAGAGCTGAACCTGATACTAGGAAGTACAACAACGAAAGCAATTCTATCAATAATACATCCTCATTTAATAGTGTAAGCTAACGCCTTGCTAAGTTGCAGTTAACGACCACGACACTCAAGCAAAGCCACCTTAATCACTGGACTAAACCAAACCAAAAATGCCAAGCGTTAGCTGTCGACTTGAGCAATTTGTTATGTGTATTTTCTACCGTTTTTCTAAGCTCTTGCCAATTTGCATTGCCAGTTGAAACATGGCTAGGGACTCTTCATAGCCATCTAGGCTAGGGTGGTTTGAAAATGTTCCATTTGGTTTGATATCTTGAACAACCGCATCTATCAGTTGGTAAAAGTTTATTATATCTCGCGCTACTTCTCGCTCCAGCACTCCAATGTGTCTACACTGCTCTTGATATATATGGGAGTAATGAGCAGGAATATCGGCGAATAGAGTGTAATTACCATTAGGGTTTTTCTTTAGATACTCTACAGCCTCTTTAATGGACTCAAGATAATCCCGATTCTCTATAACTCGTATTAATACCGAGATCTCCGAAATTATCGAGTTTTTCACTTGCTCTGAAAATTGTTTAGACCTGCGCTCTTCAAGAAACTTTGTGGGGAAAAACGTAACCAAACCACCAACTAATGCCCCTCCAAGAGCAGAAATCACAGGAATCCATTGATTCGGCTGAGATTTCGCAATCATTTCTAATATTACTGCTAATTCCTGCTGTTCCATAGTTTCCTCTATAAACATAATGCCCTGCTAAGCTGCCGAAAACCGTGGCATATACTTTGCAAAGCAAAAATGCCACGCGTTTGAGGTCGGCTTAAGCAGTTTGTTATGCAAATTGTATGAACATGCTGATGGCCCAATATAGTACAGAAGAGGCACCAATAAACATAAATAACAGCATAAAGAACTGTTGCAACTTTGAAATTTCAGGGCTCGGTATCACATTTACATAGTCTGCTTGGATTTCGTCGGATTTAGTATACGTATTAATCTGTTGCCAAGTTAATGGTGGATAGTACAGATATTGGATAGTTACTTGCTCATTGGGAACTAGCGTTGGAATTATCAGCTCACTGCAGCCATGGATGTCATTTTCAACTTTGTGGTTTAGTGGTGGAGATACAAGATAACTCTTCGGTAGATTTGCATGCCCAATTCTAACGTTATTCGCAGATTTTTTGCCTACATTACGAACAACTATACTATGAACGTGGACACTTGAATTCGCGTCATCTTTTAATGGAATAGCAGATGCACTGACCATATAAGTAATTAGTTTAGGCTTTGCATCTAGATAGTTTTTCGTCACGATACCAATAATCGCTGTGATGATTGGTGCTACAAATTTTAGTATTAAATCAATGTCCAAAGACTACTCCTTATTTGCATAACACTTTATAGACGGACTAATTCCGTACCTTGCCGCACGCTACCGCCTTCTATTATCATAGAATCTGCCTATGTTAGAGCATTATTGTTTGAAAATCAGTTAGCTAAGTACTATTAAACTTGTTGCTCATCACAAAAGACTGAATTATTCCGTCTAAAAACGAATATCAAGCCCAGACTGCGATACTGTATATAAAAACAGTACTAGACATGACTATGAAATCACCATTTATGAGTTACATTCGTGACTTTATGCGCTCAAGGCATTATTCGGAACGGACGATCGATGCGTATTTAACCTGGATAGTGCAATACATTGTTTATCACGATAAAAAGCACCCTCGTGAACTCACGAGCAAAGATGTAGAAGCGTTTCTCTCCTACCTAGTGACGTCTCGAAACTTAGCAGCTCGTAGCCAGGCCGTTGCCCTAAATGCGTTAGTGTTTTTATACAAACACATTATCAATGCGCCAATTGACGTTAACATGCGATTCAAGAAATCAAATCGCTCCAAGAAACTGCCTACGGTGCTAACCACAAAAGAGGTGGTCAGTGTGCTAGAAAATATCGCGCCGGTGTATTTACTGCCGACACAGCTAATGTATGGCTCTGGATTACGTTTAATGGAGTGCTTACGACTTCGATATCAGGACATAGATTTTGAATATGGCGCACTGCGAGTATGGCGAGCGAAAGGAAATAAGAATCGTATCGTGACATTGGCGAGAGAGTTGTACCCTGCTATCAAACTGCAGCAGCAAAATGTCGAACGATGTTGGCGGCAAGATACCAAGCAACACGACTACGCAGGTGTATCATTACCCAATGCGCTCGCCACTAAATATCCTAACTCAAACAAAGAACTGAATTGGCAGTTTTTGTTTCCTTCAATAAGGCTTGCCATCGATCCAGTATCAAAGGAACGTCGGCGGCATCATATTAATGAGACAAGTATTCAAAAGGCGCTTAAACAAGCGGTTTCTAAAGCGGGCATCAGTAAACCAGTGAGTTGCCACACCCTACGGCACTCTTTTGCGACTCACTTGCTTGAAAGTGGTGCGGATATTCGAACGGTTCAGGAGCAGCTTGGTCATACCGATATCAAAACAACGCAAATCTATACGCATGTGGTGAATCGCGGAGCGAACGGGGTAAAGAGCCCCCTTTCTCATTTGTTATAGGCAATAAAAAAGGAGAGCAAATGCTCTCCTTTATAAAAGATCTAGACTGCTAACTAATTAAAGTGCAGCTTTCGCTTTTTCAACTAGAACTGCAAATGCAGCTTTGTCGAATACAGCGATATCAGCAAGGATCTTACGATCGATCTCGATAGATGCTTTCTTAAGACCGTTGATGAAACGGCTGTAAGATAGACCATTTTGACGAGAAGCCGCGTTGATACGTGCAATCCAAAGTTGACGGAATTGACGTTTCTTGTTGCGACGGTCACGGTATGCGTATTGACCTGCTTTTGTAACAGCTTGGAAAGCTACGCGGTAAACACGTGAACGTGCTCCGTAGTAACCTTTAGCTTGTTTTAGAACTTTCTTATGACGTGCACGAGCTTGTACACCACGTTTTACGCGAGGCATTATGTCTCTCCTAAACTAAACGATTAATAAACTAAAAAGAATTATGCGTATGGAAGCATACGAGCAACTGCAGCCACTTCACACTTTGGAAGGATTGCATTTGGACGAAGCTGACGCTTGTTCTTAGTAGTACGCTTAGTCAGAATGTGACGTTTACCAGCGTGCTTAAATTTGATGCCACCAGCTGTTTTCTTGAAACGCTTAGCTGCACCTTTGTTGGATTTCATCTTTGGCATGGATGAAGAACTCCGCATTGTTGAGTTAATAAACATAGTAATCAGGGCGAATGAAACCCTGCCGCGTTCCCTCTAAACTGAGGGGCGACAAGGTTAAATTACTTGCAAGCCGCTAATTACTTCTTCTTAGGGGCTAACACCATGATCATCTGGCGGCCTTCGATTCTCGTCGGGAAAGATTCAACAACAGCAATTTCCACTGTATCTTCTTTCAAACGATGAAGAACGTCGACACCGATCTCTTGGTGTGCCATTTCTCGGCCACGGAAGCGAATTGTTACCTTCACTTTGTTGCCGTCTTCTAGGAAACGCGTCAGGTTGCGTAGTTTTACCTGATAGTCTCCAATATCAGTTCCAGGACGGAATTTTATTTCCTTGATCTGGACCTGCTTTTGCTTTTTCTTCTGCTCTTTAGCAGATTTGCTCTTTTCAAAGAGGAACTTACCATAGTCCATCACACGACAGACTGGTGGCTCGGCGTTAGGGCTGATCTCTACGAGATCCATACCAGCTTCTAAAGCTGCATCTAGCGCTTCTTGGATCAATACGACACCAACAGGTTCACCATCTGCACCTGTTAGACGAACTTCACGTACGCCACGAATCTCACCGTTTAAACGGTGCTGGTTTTGTTTGGCCGGTTGTTGGCCACGTCTTCCGCCTTTAATAGGTTATTCCTCCAGATTGAGCTTACGGCTTGCGATTTCGGCTTGGATGTATGAGATAAAGTCATCCACTTTAAACTTGCCTAAATCGTTGCCCTTACGAGTACGTACTGCAATCTCTCCAGCTTCCATTTCTTGGTCGCCACAAACGAGCATATACGGTACACGTTTCAAAGTATGTTCGCGGATTTTAAAGCCAATCTTCTCATTTCTCAAGTCCGCTTTGGCTCTAATTCCACTTTTTTGCAGTTTTTTCGTAATTTCTTGAACATATTCAGACTGTTTGTCTGTAATTCCCATAACAATAGCTTGCTCAGGAGCTAACCATGTTGGGAAGAAGCCTGCATATTCTTCAATTAGAATGCCAATAAAACGCTCTAGTGAACCTAAAATCGCTCGGTGAATCATAACTGGCGTGTGACGCTCGTTATCTTCACCCACGTAAGTGGCACCTAGACGCTCTGGTAATGCAAAATCGAGCTGCACTGTACCACATTGCCAAGCTCGGTCCAAACAATCATGCAAAGTAAATTCAATCTTAGGCCCATAAAATGCACCCTCGCCTTCTTGAATCTCGTATGCGATGTCCATCGACTTAAGCGCAAGCTCAAGATCAGACTCGGCACGGTCCCACATTTCGTCAGAACCCACACGTTTTTCAGGGCGTGTAGACAGTTTTACTACGATGTTTTCAAAACCAAAAGTTTGGTACGTATCGTAGACCATCTCAATACAAGATTTCACTTCATCCTGCACTTGTTGTTCAGTACAGAACACGTGAGCATCATCTTGAGTAAAGCCACGAACACGCATAATGCCGTGCAACGCGCCTGATGGCTCGTTACGGTGACAAGAACCAAATTCAGCCATACGTAGTGGCAAATCGCGGTACGATTTAAGACCTTGGTTAAAGATCTGTACGTGACCAGGACAGTTCATTGGCTTAATCGCGTATTCACGGTTCTCTGAAGACGTCGTGAACATCGCTTCTGCGTACTTATCCCAGTGACCAGAGCGTTCCCAAAGCACGCGGTCCATCATTAATGGGCCCTTCACTTCTTGGTAATCGTACTCTGTCAGTTTTTGACGGATAAACACTTCTAGATCACGGAAGATAGACCAACCGTTGTGGTGCCAGAAGACCATACCCGGCGCTTCTTGCTGCATATGGAAAAGATCCAAGTGCTTACCAATTTTACGGTGATCACGCTTCGCAGCTTCTTCTAAGCGCGTCATGTGTTCTTTGAGTGCTTTCTTGTCGTGGAAGGCAGTACCATAGATACGCTGAAGCATCTTGTTGTCACTGTTACCACGCCAGTATGCACCCGCTACGTTCAGCAGTTTAAAGTGCTGACAGAAGCTCATGTTTGGCACATGAGGACCACGACACATATCAATGTATTCTTCGTGGTGGTATAGGCCTGGACGGTCGTCTTTAGCAACGTTCTCATCCAAGATTTCAATCTTGTAAGGTTCACTGCGACTTTCAAACGTATCGCGAGCTTCCTGCCAACTTACCTTTTTCTTAACAACTTGATACTTGGTTTTCGCCAGCTCTTTCATGCGTTTTTCGATCTTCTCTATATCATCTTGTGTTAGAGATTCTTCTAGATCGATATCGTAATAAAAGCCATTGTCTATCGTAGGACCAATCGCCATTTTTGCTTCTGGGTACAGCTGCTTAATCGCGTGACCCAATAAGTGAGCACATGAGTGACGAACGATTTCAAGACCGTCTGGGTCTTTCGCTGTGATGATTTCTAGGCTTGCATCGTTCTCAATAAGATCGCAGGCATCGACACGCTCACCATCTACACGACCAGCGATGGTTGCTTTCGCAAGACCAGGACCGATAGAAAGGGCAACATCGAGAGTAGAAACAGGGTTATCAAATTGACGCTGACTGCCGTCAGGAAGAGTAATTACAGGCATGTAGTATCCTATTACAGTGGTCTTGCACACCAAGCAAGACTTGCATTAATGGTTAACAGTATTACTCGAGGTAAAAAGTTACTCGAGGTAAAACTGCCACGATTTGGTAAAAGTTTTGGGTTATTAAATGCAAATACAGATGCACTCTCTAACGCAATGCGACATTGTAACTAATGAGTCTTAAATGACAATCGAATTTTGTGACACATCGCACTTTCATCCAATTCACGTTGAATGTGGCACTATCATCAACTCCTGACCGTTTGTTTATACCGGTATCGCTGATACAGCAGATATCAACCTCGTTAATTTCTATATAGCGGTTAGGTGAACAGTGTTGATTTAGCCGCATAATTTCCTACTATTAAATTATCACGTTTGGAACTATCACGACGTTTAGATATCTTGTTTCTAGGATAGATTTACGTACTGTAATTCAACGATTCATTAGCAGTTTCATAAGCAGAAAGGTGGCTAGTATGGACACACTCGATTATTACGTCAGACTCAACAAAAACGGTCATGCCAACGTCTATCGCGATGGCCATCTTCTCCTTGGAAGTGAAGTCATTGAAATCGACCATTTGCATCAGGTCGACAACAACCTAAGCTCAGAAGCGACGGCCATTATTCAACTCGCAAATGGCAATAGAATGACTGACGTAAAGGTCCATGAGGAATAGCAAGATCTTTGGTAGCTGAATATTTCCTTGTTCGAAACAGAGCTATTTACAACAGAAGTAGAAGTAGAAGTAGAAGTAGAAGAGTATGACGCATACAAAAGAAGGAAGCCTAGGCTTCCTTCTTGTCTTTTTTACCAAAAAAACTCACACCCGACTAGGGTATAGGCATCGATGGTGCTTATAGGTCGATAACGTCAAATTCAACGAGTGGAGAGATATCCGCTTCGTAGTCAACACCTTCAATACCAAAGCCAAATAACTTCAGGAACTCTTCTTTGTACTCAACGTAATCCGTGAGTTCTTTTAGGTTCTCTGTTGTAATCTGTGGCCATAGGTTTGCACAGTGTTGTTGAATATCGTCACGCAATTCCCAGTCATCAAGACGAAGACGGTTTTTGTCATCGACTTCTGCCGCGCTGCCATCTTCTTTATAAAGACGTTGTGAGAACATGCGGTGGATTTGCTCCATACAACCTTCATGAACGCCAGCTTCACGCATCTTCTTGAATACCATCGCAATGTACAGTGGCATAACAGGAATCGCTGAGCTTGCTTGTGTAACAACGGATTTAAGTACCGCTACGTTTGCACTGCCACCCGTTTCCGCAAGTTTAGCGTTAAGCTCAGAAGCCGCTCGGTCTAAGTCCATCTTAGCTTTGCCAAGTGCGCCTTCCCAGTAGATTGGCCATGTCAATTCAGTACCAATGTATGAGTAAGCCACGGTTTTACAACCGTCAGCAAGAACGCCAGCATCAGAAAGTGCGTTAACCCACAGTTCCCAATCTTCGCCGCCCATCACGGTTACCGTGTCGGCGATTTCTTCTTCTGTCGCAGGCTCAATGCTTGCTTCGATAATAGTATCAGAGTTGGTATCAACCGCCGTTGACGTGTACGTTTCGCCAATTGGTTTTAGCGATGAACGAATCACTTCACCTGTGTCTGGTAATTTACGTACTGGAGACGCCAGTGAGTAAACCACCATATCGATCTGACCAAGGTCTTCTTTGATCAAATCAATGACTTTCTGTTTAGCTTCATGAGAGAAGGCATCACCGTTAATGCTTTTCGCATACAAGCCTTCTTCTTTTGCTAATTTTTCAAATGCTGCCGAGTTGTAATAACCCGCCGTACCAGGCTTGCGCTCTGTCGCTGGTTTCTCGAAAAATACGCCGATTGTTGACGCACTACCACCAAATGCCGCAGCGATACGAGAAGAAAGGCCATAACCACTTGAAGAACCCACAACCAATACACGCTTAGGTGCATTCGCAATTGGGCCTTGTGCTTTGGTATAAGCAATTTGTTCTTTTACGTTAGCTTCACAACCTACTGGGTGAGTAGTAGTACAGATAAATCCACGAATTCGGGGTTTGATGATCATATTAAGTTCCTCAAAAAATCCCTTGTAGGATAAAAGGTTCAAAGGCAAACCGCATCTTTTTTCTGTTAAATCTGTTTAATTTGGTAAGTGGTTGGAGCACTTTAGCGTAAAACATGACCCTGCTTCCAACCAAAAGAAGAGCGCTAAAGCGCCCTTCTTGATTTTAATTCCCACATGTTTGTGGGAGCCTTAAGAGGATAGAAATCCACTATCAGCTCATTACTATGCCACGCTGTTTAGCTTGGGTTTAGCAACGCTGTGGGTGCGCACCTCACTCAAATCATGACTAAAGTGGTCCACCTGAATCGCTTTGTAGCGCAGTGCATCGGCCGCTTTAATCTTATCCACTTCGTCTTGCGTTAATACATCCGCCGCTAAGGCTTGTGTTAGACGTTCTTCAAGCAGCCCTTTCTTCGCCACTTTTCCTTCCTTAACGCCTTTGAACAATTTCTTTTCTAAGTCTTGGATGTCATACATAGCAATAAAGGCATTTTCCATCAGTCCGATTTTGTCATCGTCTTTAGGGCCGATATAACAGAGCTGAGTTAAACGGTCACGATGCGCGCCCGGTACCATCATGGATTTAGCAATCTTCATCCCAATCTCATCCGACGGTTTCTCGAAATGATTGCCAATTGGGAATAACAAGGCTTTCAATGTGCGTCCTGCCCAGCGCGCTGGGAAGTTACGGTATGCCTCATTCAAAGACGTTGCCGCGTGGTGCATACAATGCTGAACCGCGTAATGAACATAATCCAAGTCTGCCGCTTGACGCCCATCATCCTCGTATTTTTTCAATGCTGCAGAGGCCATAAACAAGTATGCCAGTCCATCACCTAAGCGCGCAGAAATCGTTTCTTTGCGTTTCAGGTCACCGCCCAACGTTAACATGGCAAAATCAGCGCTGACTGCTAATGCTTTACTCAGACGGGTTAAGTCTTTGTAGTAACGTTTCGTTGGACCACTCATATAAGCGCCAACAAACGCGGAACCGGTTAACGCGGCACCAAACGCACCAAATGTATTCTTAGTCGCGTGTCCAATATGTTTGAACAATAACTTATCAAAGTCTTCTGCCGCTTGTGTCTGATCCGGATTGGCCGCTGCTTCCATCTCTTGCAGTACATAAGGGTGACAACGCGTCGCTCCCTGACCAAATATCATCAGGTTACGGGTTAGAATATTGGCCCCTTCTACGGTGATCGCAACCGGGATCCCGAGGTAGCTTGATGACAGGTAGTTCATAGGCCCGTCTTGAATCGCTCGACCGGCGTGAATATCCATCGAATCATTCAAAATTGTTCGCGCCATTTCCGTCATATGGTACTTAGCAATGGCGGTGACAATCCCCGGTTTTTCACCCATATCAAGAGACGTGGTTGTCATGGTTCGTGTGGCTTCGAGCAGATAGGTCATCCCGCCGATGCGGCCCATGGCTTCCGCAACCCCCTCAAACTTACCAATCGACATGCCGAATTGCTTACGAACATACGCATAAGCGCCAGTCGTACGAGTAGTAAGGTGACCAATTGCGGTGCCAAGTGCAGGTAATGAAATCCCGCGACCCGCTGATAGACATTCCACCAGCATGCGCCAACCGCGCCCTGCGTAGTCTGCGCCACCAATCAGCCAATCCATAGGGATGAATACATCGTTGCCGCGAGTCGGGCCGTTCATGAAGGCTAGGTGTATTGGATCGTGACGCTCACCAATCTCAACGCCTTTGTGGTCAGCTGGAATTAAGGCACAGGTAATGCCCAAGTCCTCTTTTTCACCCATAAGCTGATCGGGATCGTGCAGTTTGAATGCTAGGCCAAGTACCGTCGCCACAGGGGCAAGTGTAATATAACGCTTGTTCCAATTTAGGCGAATACCAAGCACTTCTTTGCCTTCATGCTCGCCATAACAAACCACGCCTTTATCAGGAATACCACCAGCGTCAGAGCCCGCTTCCGGCCCCGTTAAAGCAAAACAAGGGATGTCAGTACCATCAGCTAAACGAGGTAACCAGTAATCTTTTTGTTCTTGTGTACCGTAGTGAGACAGTAGCTCCCCCGGACCGAGAGAGTTTGGCACCATGACCGATACCGCGGCACTGATACTGCGCGTCGCTATCTTGGTCACAATGGTGGAGTTAGCAAGTGAAGAAAATTCACGGCCGCCGTACTCTTTTGAGATGATCAAAGAGAAAAAGCGCTCGTTTCGCAAGTAATCCCAAACCTCTTTAGGGAGATCTCGGTCTTGGGTCACGATAGTGTAGTCATCCAGCATTTCCAACAAGGTTTCAAGCTCGTTATCCATGAAGGACTGCTCTTCTGCCGTAAGCGTTGGCTTTGGATACTGGTGCAATGTCTTAAAGTTTGGGGTACCAGAGAACAGCTCCCCATCCCACCAGACGCTACCCGCTTCCATAGCTTCACGCTCTGTCGCTGACAACGGTGGTAAAACTTTCTTAAACATTTTAAACGCAGGGTCACTAACCCATTTTCTTCTTAGAGAGCTCATGTTACCTATCCTTTTGTTCACAATACGTTTTTGTTATTTTTAGTCGTTATAAATTTCTAGTCGTTGTATAGAGTAAAACTGTTTTCGCTTAACTTAACCGAGGTTAATCTGCAGCCACCCCCGCGGAAAGATAAGGAATAATTTGGTCAATAATCACCTCGGCATCGACATCTCGCTTAAACGAGCTATAGGCAATTTCTGATAGTGCTTGGCTAGAAGCCATGGTGAAAACACAAGTTCCTAATGTGAAGTGCAAGCGCCAAAATAGCGTTTCCGGCGTAAGGTTTGTGTTGGCCTTGAGAACCGCTTGCGTAAACATGGCTAACGTTTCTGTGTATCGCGTTGTAATGAACCAGCGTAAGTGTCCTTGTACGTCGGTATAGCCTCGACCGACCAAAAGCATGAACCGACTCGCACCGTTAGGCTTCACTTGATTCAAACTTAACAACGGCTTTTTAAGTGCTTTGAAAACATCTTCCATCGAATGAGACTCTCGATCGTTAAGTTCATACAAGGCACTTTCAACCGCGGGCATAAACGCTTCCAAGTAACGGTTCAATACCGCTCTCACCAACGTTTTTTTGTCGCCAAAGTGGTAATTGACCGAGGCAAGATTCACATTCGCTTTACTCGTAATGGTGCGCAAAGACGTATCATTGAAGCCTTGCTCAGCAAACAAGACCTCTGCAACATCTAAGATTTTTTCCTTTGTGGTTATCTTTGCCATTTCAATCATCCGTATAAAACATACGTTTGAATATAACCCCGCAACAGCAACATAACAAGTGATTAACATCAAATATTTTAATACTGGTTAGACCAGAAAAGAAAAACACTCAATAACATTAGGAATTTACCGATAGAAATTTATTTGGATTTTTTACGAACTGAAGGGAACTAACGCCGGAAAGGTGGGTCTATTTAAAGGTAGTCAGTAATGAAGCGACAAGATACCACCTCCACTGATTTTTCATTGTTGGCTACAACGCTGCTTTTTTCTTATAAACTCCTATTTGTATGTGCCCAAACCACCATTGGTTTGGGCTTTTTTTTACCCCCAAAAACGGTTTAACCTAGCGTCACCAAAGCGATTTTGCATCTGAAAACAAAGATTTAAACCACAGTACAACCGTATCGATAATACGATTAAAGATAGAGCCCTGCTCAACACTCGATTTTGCGACTAAAGGTTCCGATATGATCTCATCGTTGCCAATTCGCCACGTGACGTTACCAACAATGTCCCCTTGTTTAACAGGCGCAATTAGCGGGGCGTAAATCTCGACGTCTTTTGATAGCTGCTTTCCTTTACCACGAAGATAGGTGGCATAGACATCTTGTTCAAAACCTACCGAGATTTGTTTTCCTTCCCCCTTCCAGACTCGTAACGATTTCTCATCTTTATCGGCGAGGGCGAGCTGCTCTGTTTCATAGAACCTAAAACCGTAATTAAGCAGCTGTCTCGATGCCTCTACACGGGTCTGTGTACTTGGTGTACCCATCACTACCGAGATTAATCGCATTTGCCCTTGTGTTGCTGAACTCACTAAGCTGTAACCCGCCTCCGAGGTGTAGCCCGTTTTTCCGCCATCCACGTTGAGAGAATTATCCCACAACAATCGATTACGATTGTATTGCTTAATGTCCGCCCAGGTAAAACGTTTCTCGGCATAAAGATCGTATACTTCAGGAACATCTTCGATGATGCGCCTCATTAGAACGGCCATGTTCTGCGGGGTGGTATGAATACCGTCGCCATCTAAACCATGTGCATTAATAAACTCGGTTTTGTCCATACCCAACGAGATGGCCCATTGATTCATCAACGCGACAAATCCACTTTCTGTTCCCGCAATGTGTTCTGCCAGTGCTACCGCAGAGTCGTTACCCGACTGTATGATGAGTCCACGCATCAAATCAGCAACCGTGACACTGTCACCTGGCTTGATGAACATTTTTGATGAATCTGGAAACTTCACAGACCACGCATTCTCACTAACCGCTACTGGACTATCCCAACTTGTGCGACCTGATTCAATTTCTTTACCAACCACATATGCGGTCATCAGTTTTGTTAGGCTTGCTGGTGCCAAGGCCTCATCTTGATTTCCTGATACCAAGATGCTGCCTGATTGATAATCCATCAACACGTAGCCTTTGGCATTTAATGTTGGTGGATTAGGTGTCACCAACGCATAAGCGTAAGCAGACGAACACAAAGTCATAGATGCTAACAGCAGTGACCATGATTTATTCATCCCACTGGCTCCTTAATTTACAAACGCAACCGTTCACTTTCGATAGAGGAAAGACATCGTTATGTCATCGGATCAATTCATCGAATCGTGAACGGAGCTAAAAAAGTGATTCCCCTACCCTCAAACTAGATGAAAGTCAGTGAATTCGCTTGGATTTTTTGTAAGATTTAATACATGGCTAACTTAAGATAATGACGCCGATGGGAAGCGATGAGAGATAACGTAGGTAACGAATCACAGGAGAGTACGAGAGGGACAACATGGAGGGTGAGGCAGTGGCTGTTACTGATAATCCATAAAGTAGGTCGCGGAGCCAACGTAGGTCTTCGCTTGATACATCGCGCGGTCAGCAATGGCGATGGCATCAGAGGAATCCCATTGAGATTCTTTACATAAGGTCACACCAATACTCATGTTGACGTTAAGGTCCTCACCGTCTTGGATCTTAAATGGATGCGAAAAGACTTGTAACAAATGTTCAGAGATACTTTCAGCATGGGGGCGATTTTTTATACCCCGCATCACCACAAGAAACTCATCCCCTCCTAATCTCGCAATAATATCTGACTGCCGTGTAAAGTCATGGATCCGCTGAGCAAGCTCGACCAAAATTTGGTCACCAATCGCATGACCATGCTTATCGTTGATGATCTTAAAGTTATCAACATCTAAATACAAGAACGCCACGGACTGACCATAATTTTGGTTATCAACCGTCATTTGTTGAAGTCGGCTCTCCAGCAATCGTCGGTTGGGTAAATTGGTTAACGGATCTAGATTTTGCGCTTCAATCACTTTTATTTCGCGCGCTTTTCGCTCTGAAATATCTCGAACGATCGCCAATAAGTAGTCAACTTTATTATATTCAACTAGATTGACACTCGCCTCCACGGGTATTTCAGAGCCATCTTTTCTTCTGTGTGTTGCTTCAATAAATTGGTTTTTTGCAAGTTTCATTTTCACAACATGCTCTTCCCATGAAGCACTGGCATCAAACAAAGGGTTGATATCAGGAACCGTCAACCGCAGTAACTCAAGCTTACTGTAACCCAGCCGTTTGTAGGCTAGTTCATTGCAGTTTAGAATTTGCGCCGTCAAAGGATCGACGACATAAATAGCGTCATTGGATTTTAGTACGAGTTGTTCAAGCAACACCTCTCCAGCTTGCGACTGGCGCTCACGGGATAGGTCGCGGATTTGAGCGATAAATTGAGTGGTCACGCCGTGAATATCTTGGTGGGCCACGATACACAAAATCGCATAGATTGTATGGCCATCTTTATGAATGTAGCGCTTAGATACTTCTATTGGCTTGGCCGGATCTTGTTCGAGCTCAATGCGAATCTTGCTGTTTAAGGCGATGTCTGACTGATGCGTAATCACGATTTCTGGGCGTGATATTTCCTCGAGTGTATACCCTAACAAGTTGAGTAGGGCTCGATTGACGTACTCTAGCTTACCGTCACGATCGCTGACAATCGTTGGTATTGGAGTCACGTCAAACAGTTTGAAAATTGCATTATCTAGACTCAGAAGCCTGTCCTCCGTTGAGTTGTCACCATGCTAAATCACTCAGCCCAGAAAAACCTGCGTGCTGTCCCCTGCTAACAACATGGGTCGATATTTCCGATTCATTTCCGGTAAAAAGAGCGAGTTTCGCTCCGCAACCATTCTATTGAAGCTTGAAATGAATCAAAATCGAACCTACTCAACATCGTTATTTACAAGATACTCAAAATTGAGACAGATCAAACTAATGTTTGATTACTCATTTTGTGGCATGTCGCATTTATCCGATACGTAATAGCATCGCCGCTTTCTTTTTTTCATTTTGCGGCAAATGCTATCGGTGGCACGTCTTATGAGTATCCAACCCCAAACCACGAAGCCTAATTTAAAGATGGCAACACTGGATTTGATCCACCAGGTTAAATCCATCCTCCCTCTTTATGACGAATCAACATTTAAATGTGGCCCAGACAGCACGTGTATTGGGTGTCCTAAAAAACTTCTCGAACTCGTAGAAACCGAAGTCAGTTACTGGGAGCATTCGTTGGCACGTGGTGTTGCGCCAAACTTTGAAGAGTTACGTCGGTTTGGGAAGTTATGCCATAGCGTCCGTAGAGGACTCATTCGCAACGGATTGACTCTTCTTGAGTCGTGAAATTATTTTTTTCTTTATTCGGTCTGATATCTCATCCCGTAACACACGTAGTAAGTAATTCGACAAAGGAAAACGTAGATGAAAGGACATGAGTGCATGAAGAACCGAATCCAAATACTTCAGTGTCGTACCGGACAACTGATTGGCTCGCTGTCTCTCAGTTTTTATCAAATTGAGATGCTCATCGATGAGCTCACTTCTGCTCACGTCAACGCGGAGGGTGATGAGGTTCGTCTCAATATTTACGAACAAGGGCACCTGACTCGCTCAATTAAAACCATTAAGACTGACCACATCAACCAACTCCTCATGTCAGCTTGATTCGGTCGGTGTCGAGGAGTAACTTGACGCTTGCAGCTTGAATTTCGCTCCCGAGAGATGGCAGTGAACCATGAATTTACACGTCAGTGATAAATTGAGTGCGTCGATTGATCCTGTTTAGACGTAACGCTTTGCTTTTCATCATCTCTGCTTTTTTTGCCAATGCGCTGTCACTCTCCTGCGCGTGTCAGCCTCCTCTTTAACTTAGCGGATACCTCTGTACTGGCCTGCTCCGCCCTACTCTCTGCCCCATTCGAGTCTAAGCATGATGAACGCTTTCCCTGCGCAATGTAATACTGAGGCTTTTCAGCAATAAATAATCGAAATCATTGAAATTTATTCGAATTTTATCCGGTCGAATGTCGTAGGTGTGATATTTGACTAAATTTTTTGCCCTGATTGGGCTCAATGCACTCTGACTATTGATTCTCACACGCTAAGCTTTACTATCTTTTATTAACAACTCGGCATGGTTTGCCACACTATTCACAATGGATGACAAAATGAATAAAAAAATATTCAGCACGCTCACGCTTACTTCATTAGCCTGTGCTTTTCCGTTTCAGCTTTATGCCCAAGATTCACACGCTCAAAGTGAAGCCTGGAACGCAGTCGTAAAGGAAGCTGAGGGGCAAACTGTATATTTTCACGCTTGGGGCGGCAGTCAAGAGATAAACCGCTACTTGCAATGGGCAGGAAAAGAAATAAAACAGAAATATGGTGTCACATTCAATCACGTCAAGGTCACGGATATTGCTGAAACCAGTGCTCGTTTACTAGCAGAAAAAGCAGCAGGTAAGAATGAAAACGGCAGTGTCGACATGGTGTGGATCAACGGTGAAAACTTCAAGTCAATGAAGGAAAACCAATTACTGAATGGGCCCTTCACTCATTCGTTACCAAGCTGGCAGTATGTTGACAAGTCTTTGCCTATCGACGTTGATTTTTCGGTACCAACAGACGGCTACGAGGCACCATGGGGGGTTGGGCAACTTGTGTTCATTCACGATACCGAGACGCTTAGAAACCCTCCGGCCTCTTATGTGGAAATGTTAAGCTATGCGCAAGCTTACCCAGGAAGACTGAGTTATCCCAAACCTCCAGAGTTTCACGGCACTAGCTTCTTAAAATCACTGCTTATCGAGCTTACTGACGATGATCCATCTCTGTCAAAACCAGTAGCTGAAGCTGACTTTGCCGGTGTCACTCAGCCTCTGTGGACCTACCTTGATGCCTTTCACAAAGTCGCATGGCGTGGCGGTAAGCAATTCCCTGCAGGCACGGCTGAATCTATTCAATTACTCGATGACGGGCAGCTCGACCTCGCCATTACGTTCAATCCAAATGCGGTATTTTCTGCCCAAGAAAATGGCAACCTCAGCACTTCAACCGCCGCTTATGCCTTGGACAGTGGTGCGTTATCTAACATCCACTTTCTCGCAATACCATGGAATGCTAATGCAAAGGCAGGTGCACTCGTCGCCATTGATTTTCTGTTAAGTCCAGAAGCTCAATCTCGCAAAGGAGACATTAAGGTGTGGGGAGACCCATCCGTACTGGAAAAACAATACTTAACCGGATCGGCCGCTAAGAGCCAATCATTTAAGTCGGTTGCAGAGCCCCACCCGAGTTGGCAGGCGGCTATCGAGCAAGAATGGCTGAAACGATATGGTAGCTAATTAATCATGTTAAGACTGTTGTACGGCGTGTTAGTCGTAGTCTGTATTTTACCAACAATACCGGGGTTACTCGGTGTTGTTATTGCGTCGCTTGGTTACATCCCACCGCTTAACCTCAATGAGTTTAACGTGAGTGGGTTTAGCCAAGTCTTCGCATGGCAAGGCGTCGAAACATCCATTTTATTGACCGTATCGACCGCCTTAGTCAGCAGTTATCTTGCGTGTTTACTGACGTTTTTCATCTTAGAAGCGTGCTGGAACCGCCCTTTTTGGAACAAGTTAGAATTAGCGTTATCACCGCTACTTGCCATGCCGCATGTGGCTTTTGCGATTGGTTTTGCTTTCCTCTTTGCGCCTACTGGCTTTGGCGTTCGAGCGGTATACGAGCTGCTTGGGGTTAACCTGCAACCCAATAATGATTCACTCACGTGGTTAATCAAAGACCCTTACGGCATTGGCTTGACCCTCATGTTGGCGATCAAAGAAGTGCCTTTCTTACTGCTGATGAGTATCCCAATACTAAAACAACTTAAAATTAGAGAAACGATTAAGGTCTCCTCCGCGCTGGGATACAACCATCACGCGACATGGTGGAAAGTGATCTTACCTCAATGGTTCACCAAAATGCGCTTTCCTATGCTGGCCGTCATCGCCTACAGCTTGTCGGTAGTCGACGTGGCACTGGTTCTTGGGCCAACCAACCCACCGACCTTTGCGGTCCTAGTATGGCAATGGTTCAATGACCCCGATCTTCATCTTCTACCAAGGGCATCGGCGGGAGCAGTGATCTTATTTGTGATCGCTTCACTGCTTATCGCCTTTGCTCGGGTCCTTGAGCGTGCCCTGTGTATTCGCTTTAAGCAATGGCAGTACTCTGGACGTCGCGCCCCGCGTTTCCCAGGTAGGTTAGTTATATTAGCGATCATGTGTTTATTTGCGATTATCGTGCCTTTGATCGTGACATGGACCTTCGCACAGCGTTGGCGTTTTCCCGATATCATACCTAGCCAATTCACCAGAAGATTTTGGGAATATGAATGGCACGGGGTCGTTGATGTCATGTCACAAAGCCTATCGATTGCGTTAGTCGCATCGACGACGGCGCTCATACTCGCCGTTGTCGGTCATGAATATCGACTTCGTTATCGATTGCAAGTCCCCGGTTTCGTCATCGCCATCCCTATGCTTATTCCTCAATTGAGTGTGTTGTTTGGGTTACAGATTGTGACGCTGGTCGTGAGTGATGGGCATTATGGATTCTGGGTATGTTGGTCACACGTATTTTTTGCTTTTCCTTTCGTTTACCTTGCCTTAGATGGACCATGGCGAAGCTATAATCATAAACTCACCCAAGTGTCATTGAGCCTCGGGAAGAGTCCAATTTACACATGGTTCCATATCAAACTGCCGCAATTATTGCCGGCAATCGTCTTTGCATGGGCGGTGGGCATCAGCGTCAGCTTGGCTCAGTATTTACCAACACTAGTACTTGGCGCTGGTCGAGTCTCCACGATTACGACCGAAGCCGTCGCGCTATCGAGCGGCTATGATCGCCGCGTGACCGCAATCTATGCCCTATTTCAAGCGTTACTTCCATTGCTATTTTTTACGCTGGCCATGTTAGTCAGTCGTCTGCATACGCGTTACCGAACACTAAGAGTGAAAGGATTATTACTGAATGAGTCTCTTGCTAGAAAACCTCGCCATCCGTAAGCATGATGGTGAGGTGTTGTTTTCTGATTTCAACATTACGATTCAACCCGGAGAAATTGTCACGCTCATGGGACCAAGTGGCTGCGGTAAGTCAACGTTACTTGATGTCATCGCTGGTCATTTATCGCCAGCGTTCACGTATTCTGGTCACGTGCGGTTAAATGATAAAGCGATCGATACGCTACCCGCGCACGAAAGGCGAGTCGGGATTTTGTTCCAAGATGACCTACTGTTTCCGCATTTAAACGTATGGGAAAACCTCGCCTTTGCACTGCCCAATACCATCAAAGGACAGACACGAAAAGAAGCCGCATTAGCAGCGCTAAAAGACATCTCACTGACGCAACTTGCTCAGCATTTTCCTGAGCAATTATCAGGAGGTCAGCGAGCAAGGATCAGCCTGACAAGGATGCTACTCGCTCAGCCGAATGTCGCCTTACTTGACGAGCCTTTTAGTAAACTGGATAAAACGTTACGTGGTCAGTTTCGGGACTGGGTTGTAGAGCAACTGTCTATCGCCAACATCCCCGCGTTAATGGTGACCCACGATCGTGATGACATTCCAACCAATAGCCGAGTGTTTGACTGGCCTTGGGAGAAGCACCATGCTTGATCGCGTTAGTATTAAACTGATTCGCTGGCCATTATCTGAGGGCGCTAAGCACTTAGATAGATGCGGCATCACCGCCAATCAAACGACGTTGTTTGGTTTTTTGCTGGGTTGTCTTGCCTTTCCTGCGCTCGTGACTGAGCAGTACACACTTGCCTTGGTGTTCATCGTACTCAATCGTATTTGTGACGGGCTTGATGGCGCCATCGCGCGTATTCAAGGAATATCCGATGCCGGTGGTTTTTTGGATATCAGCCTAGATTTCTTGTTCTATTCTCTTATCCCATTTGGGTTTGTTCTCGCGGCACCTGAAAGCAATGCTATCGCAGGCGCTTTTCTCATTTTTTCTTTTATTGGCACTGGGTCGAGCTTTTTAGCCTTTGCCGTTATGGCAGGAAAAAGAGGGATTGAAAACCCTGTGTATCAACACAAATCGCTCTATTATATGAGTGGGTTAACGGAAGGCACCGAGACCATTGGTTGCTTTGTCATACTCTGCTTATTCCCACAATATTTTTCGGCCATTGCAGTAACGTTTGGCATCGCATGTTGGTTCACCACATTCACTCGTATCTATTCAGGATTCCATACACTGCGAGCGGCAGAGGTCAACGAACAGAACACGGGCGAGTCTTAGTCATTGAAAAGCGATTGAAAAGCAGGAAATTATGACACAGCCCAGATTGTGATCGCCTCACGGTGTCGTTAATATGATAAAATTCACCGGTTATTTTTAGTCTTAGCAATGTAGGATATAACATGTCTTCTGATTACACTGGTTCTAGCTCTGCGTACGCCCGCCAAGAAAGTGGTTATCGTGAGAAAGCGTTGAAACTCTACCCATGGGTATGTGGAAACTGTGCCCGTGAGTTTGTCTATTCCAATCTTCGTGAACTGACGGTTCACCACAAAGACCACGATCACACAAATAACCCTAACGACGGCAGCAACTGGGAGCTTTTGTGTCTGTATTGCCACGATCATGAGCACTCTAAGTACAGTGACCATGAACGTTACGGTAGCGAGATCAAGCCGGGACAAGATGAGCATGAAAGTGCGACTCACAACCCATTCGCTGATCTTGCAAAAATGATGAAAAATTAAGGTGTGGTGCTATGTACTAGGTGCTAGGTGCTAGGTGCTAGGTGCTAGGTGCTAGGTGCTAGGTGCTAAACCATAAAACACCAACAGCAGATAATAAAAAAAGGATACCAATTGGTATCCTTTTTCGTTACTTATCGATGCGTATTAAACATCAACTTTGTTTATTAAACGTCGTATGTCGTCGATGCAGTATCGCCGCCTGTACCAGTCCAGTTTGTGTGGAAGAATTCACCACGTGGACGGTCAGTACGCTCATAAGTGTGAGCACCGAAGTAGTCACGTTGAGCTTGTAGCAGGTTCGCTGGAAGACGCGCTGTTGTGTAGCCGTCTAGGAACGTTAGTGCAGAAGTCATACATGGCATTGGGATGCCTGATTCCATAGACTTAGCTGCAACTTTACGCCAAGCGCCCATGCAGTTGTCTAGGATGCCTTTGAAGTATGCATCTGAACCTAGGAATGCAATCTCTGGGTTCGCTTCGTAAGCATCACGAATGTTGCCTAGGAATGCAGAACGGATGATACAACCGCCACGCCACATAAGTGCAACGTTACCGTAGTTTAGATCCCAGCCGTTTTCGTTCGACGCTTCACGCATTAGCATGAAACCTTGAGCGTAAGAGATGATCTTAGACGCCAGTAGAGCCTGACGGATTGCGTCAACCCACTCTTGCTTGTCGCCTTCAACGGGAGCAACAGTCTTGCCGAACAGTTTTTCAGCTTCAACACGTTGGTCTTTAAGTGCAGATAGGCAACGAGAGAATACAGACTCAGTGATTAGAGTCAGTGGGATACCCATGTCTAGTGCGTTGATACCTGTCCATTTACCGGTACCTTTTTGGCCAGCCGTGTCTAGGATTTTCTCTACTAGCGCTTCACCGTCTTCATCTTTGTAGCCAAGGATGTCAGCCGTGATTTCTACTAGGTAGCTGTCTAGCTCCGTTTTGTTCCAGTCAGCAAATACCGCCTGCATTTCGTCGTGGTTCATACCTAGGCCATCTTTCATGAACTGGTATGCTTCAGTGATAAGCTGCATGTCACCGTATTCGATGCCATTGTGAACCATCTTAACGAAGTGACCAGCACCATCGTTACCAACCCAATCACAACAAGGCTCACCTGCGTCAGTTTTCGCAGAGATGCCTTGGAAGATAGGCTTAACCGCTTCCCACGCTTCAGGAGAACCGCCTGGCATGATTGAAGGACCAAAACGCGCGCCTTCTTCACCACCAGAAACACCCGTACCGATGAAGTGGATACCTTTCTCGCGAAGCGCAGCTACACGACGGTTAGTGTCTGGGAAGTTAGTGTTACCACCATCGATGATGATGTCGCCTTTGTCTAGAAGCGGGACAAGCTTGTCGATGAACGTGTCTACCACGTCACCAGCACGAACCATAAGCATCACTTTACGTGGTGTTTCTAGCTTATCAACCAGCTCTTCTAATGAGTAAGCGCCAACAATGTCAGTGCCTTTCGCAGGGCCTTCTAAGAATTCGTCAACTTTGGCAGCAGTACGGTTATGCGCCACAACTTTAAAGCCGTGATCGTTCATGTTTAGGATAAGGTTCTGACCCATTACAGCCAAACCAATTACACCAATATCACCTTTCATCGTTCTCTCCATTAATTCGGCAACTTAACTTGCTGCGATTAAGTTATATTTCACTTCACTCCGACAGAAACAACCGTTCTGCCGGATAAATTATGTTGCGATTACAGTTCGCAGTAATCGGTATCGGTTAGGTTTTTACAAGGGAAACGCCATGCACGACCATCGTTGTGCAACAGTTGATCGCATTCTTTTGGTCCCCACGTGCCACACGCGTAACCATAAAGTGCCTGAGGACCTTGCTTGAAGTCCAAAATAGGCTGTACGAACTCCCAACACGCTTCCACTGCATCAGTACGAGCAAACAGCGTAGCATCACCGTTGAGCGCATCAAGTAATAACCGCTCGTAAGCCGTAAGCATTTGTGTCTCTTGTAGCGAGGCATAGTGGAAGTTCATTTTCACTTCTTTGGCATTAAAGCCAACACCAGGTTCTTTCAAACCAAAGCTCATCTGAATGCCTTCATCTGGCTGGATGCGAATCACGAGCTTGTTTTCTGGTGCATTTTTGCCAAACACTGGGTGGGGGGTTTGTTTAAAGTGGATAACCACTTCAGTCACTCGTGTCGGAAGGCGTTTGCCCGAGCGGACATAAAACGGCACGCCGTTCCAACGCCAGTTATCGATAAACATTTTCAAGCCAACGTACGTTTCCGTTCTCGAATCACTCGCGACACCATGCTCGTCACGGTAACTAGGCAGAAATTGACCACGTACATTTGATTCCGTGTATTGGCCTAGTACTAGGTTGTCACGAAGGTCATCTTCAGACAGAGGACGCAAACATTGTAGTACTTTAACCACTTCGTTTCGGATCGCGTCTGCATTGATTTGAGCGGGAGATTCCATGCCCACCATCGCCAACACTTGAAGCAGGTGATTCTGGAACATGTCACGAACCGCACCAGAACCATCGTAGTAACCGCCGCGCTCTTCAACCCCAAGGAATTCAGCGCCGGTAATCTCGACATAATCGACATACTGGTGATTCCATAACGGTTCAAACATCGCATTGGAAAAACGCAAAACCAAAAGGTTTTGAACCGTTTCTTTCCCTAAGTAATGGTCAATACGGTAGATTTGGTGTTCTTGAAAATGCTCGTGGATTTCTTTGTCTAGCTTACGTGCCGATGCAAGGTCATAACCGAATGGCTTTTCGATGATCAGGCGCTTCCAACCTTCTGTTTCATCGTTCAGTCCGTGCGCGGCAAGGCTAGCTGGGATAATGCTGTATAGGCTTGGCGGAGTCGCCAAATAAAACAAGGTATTACGTTGCTCAAAGCCATACTTATCAGCCAGATCATCTAGTCGAGTAGACAGCTTGGCGTAATCTTGTGTATCAGAAGTATCGATGGCTTGATAATGAAGAAACTCACAAAACGCATCAAGCGATTCTGGTTCTGTCTTCTCCATTTCTTGAAGCGATTTCTTGAGCTTTTCTCGGTACGACTCGTCACTGTATTGTGTGCGACTGACACCAAGAATTGCGAATGATTTTGGCAGCTGATTGCTAGCAAACAAATGGTAAAGTGCAGGGATCAACTTACGGTAAGTAAGGTCGCCTGAAGCACCAAAAATAACGATGCTGCTGTTTTCAGGGATTAGCATCTTTTTTCCTTTAACAATGGGGGCAATGGTTTAGCGGACGCAATGTTAACAGCGTGCCAGATAAAATGAAAATAAGTTTTACCTATTCAAAGGATAGGCAAAATCACTGAATGTAAAGGCAACGGTATCTGGATTATAGATGCTCTTTAAGCGAACAACGTCACTAATCGGTCAAAGAGCATCAAACCGTGCTGTTTCGTTCAATAAAACGAACGGGCACCATCAAGCGAACCAAGCTTGTATCTCTTTCTTTTATCTGGCTGGCGATGATTTTAACGGATTCTTTCGCTAAACGAGTAAAGTCTTGTCGGAATGTTGATAGTTCATAACTTAACCACGTTGCCTGAGGTATATCATCAAAGCCAATAACTTGAATGTCTTGCGGGATATTGAGATTAAACTCATATCGTGCGACATCCATAAAGGCCATCGCTAGGTTATCAGTCGCACAAAATACAGCCTGTGGTCGACGGTTGTTTTTGAGTAGCCTGCGAATATCGTCGAGCGCACCTGAATAATCATAATCGGCTTCTATGACCTCCGGCTTGTTCCCAGTTAACGTTTGGAATTCATCACAAAATCCATCGACTCGATCTTGGTTAGTTAGTGTTGGCACCTCCCCTGTGAGGTAGACAACATCGGTTAGACCATTATCCGAAAATTTCTGAGCTGCAATCTGGCCTGCGGAATAGTTATCACTAATAACATAACTACTTTTCGTCCCACCAACCACCCTCGCATATTGCACCACGGGTATATTAAATTCTTCGCATTCTTCATACAGGGCGGTATTGAAAGTAGCAGAAGCCGCAATCACTCCGTCTACACGATATTGGAAAATGTTGGGGATAGAGTGTTGGTTATCACCGTCGACTTGCCAAGGTATAAGAACCGCTGAGTAACCCATGTTTTGCAGTTCACTACTGATAAGTTGCAGTGTTTTCATATGGATTGGGTAATCAGCATCAGGAAAGACTAAACCAATCAGTTTTGATTGATTCGTTGTTAAACTTCGTGCAAACGCATTTGGACGATAATTCAGTGCTTTTGCCGCCTCAAACACCTTTTGTTTGGTTTTTTCTGAAACAGAGCTGCCCTCAACAAATACTCTTGATACCGTTGATTGCGAGACTCCCGCAAATTTAGCCACATCTTTCGATGTCACCGTCTGTTTAGAAGTAGTCATTTTAATTTTAATTAGCCAACAAATGACGTCAAAATATATCATAAAATGGTACGTAATCATAAATCAACAAAGCCTTATGTTCCAAAAAACATAAGGCTTTGTTGTGAGTATCCACCATTTTTTGGGTCGTACCCAATCACTTTTTGATGAGTATTTACTCAAAGTGACAATAGAGTGAGAGGTTCTAAATTAAAAGTAGTAACGTATACCCGCAGAGAACTGATTATCTCGGTTATCGTAGTGATCATTTACATACTGATCATTACCTTGGTCGAACTGATATTCAGCCCAAAGCAAAAATGTATTTTTGGTGAAATGATACTCTACCCCCGGGATAATCGTCTGGCGCTCATAACCGCTGGCGTTCTCATCGGTACTCACGAGATAATTAATATTAAGTGTTGGACGGAAACCATTTTCAAAGTGGTAGTACGTATACAACTCTGCACCGCGTGAGTCGTAAAACTCTGCATTATCATTTACTTCCCACTTATCCCCTTGGCTATAAGTCGCACCAACATAGAACCCATCTAATGTGTAGTTAGCCCCTAGGAGCGCTATTCTCTGAACGTCTCCGTCCTGGATGTTAAACGCGTTTTTTATATCCGCGAATTCATTTTGATGATATGCCACACCCAACGTTAAGCCATTATCAAATGCATAAGACGTTGATGCCCCCATACCATTCTTTAATGTGGCGGTTGCAGCACTCGCGCCCGTCCCTGCCAACGAAACATCATTTCGCGTGGTTTGGTAGGTGAAACCATACTTCCAATCACCGGCAATATCATTTCGATAAGTAATAGAGTTCTCAGCACGACCAGTACCAGAAGCGATACCCCAATCGGCTAGGTTATAATAACCTGTACCACGCGAGCCATAAGTACGACCTAAATCCGTATACCACGCAACGTCATAAAAGGTGCTCCATTGTTTAGTGCCAGCAGCCACTTTACCCCACTTGTCGTGCTCAACACCTGCGTATAAAAGACGACTATAGATATCATTTGCGGTAGATGATGAATTGTAACCCCACTCAGCATGGCCAAACCCTTGCCAACCATTCTCTAGCTGTTTAACACCTCTGAACCCAAAGCGAGAACTACCGCTATTGAATTCATCTGTGCGCGCGTCATAAGATTGGCTATCTTCATCAAAGTTACGGGCTTTATTTTGATAACGAACTTCAAAACGGCCATCAAGAGTCAGTGAGTCACCGTTATCATTAGTAAAAGTGTGTGCCGCTATCGTGGTGGTAGAAGTAAGTACAGAAACCACTAATGCACTTAATACAGACTTTTTCATTTGCTTCCTACTTTTCAGGCAATAGAGTGCCTCCGTGCCTAAGCGCCCGTTTGAAATATTTATAAAGGAAAGCGATGCCACATCCTGTGGCATCTGTTGGGAGCAGATTCGGAATAATGCATATTCCGAATCGTAGGTGTAACTGGTGAACTACAAAGAAGGGTTTACAATCGAAGCCGTACGTTCGAACACATCAATACCTTGTTGTTGTAGCCAATAAGGTAGGTCAATCAGCACCCAGTTTTCAGAAAGCTTGTCACCGTCACGGTAATAAACATCGACCACTTGCATGTTGGCGCGCACCTCTCCACCAGGCATTCCTAGGAAACCACCTGTTGGAGTATTCGACAAGTTTGGCCAACCAAAGAAACAAGAGAAGCTTCCTTCAGCAAAACGACATACGTGACCGTTAAACTTTTTATCTTTTAGGTTGTTGCGGAACGGAAGTTGGTGCTGCTTCTGGTAACGAGGGATAGTATATGAAGCACCGATACCACAAGGGCCATACCAAATCATGTCTTCAGACCAGCTTTTTGCTAAGACTTCTGGTGGACAACCCATCGCGCCACTGTCATTAAGCGCCGAAAGGTCTTCGACCATTTTATTAACTAATGCAAGCGTCGCTACCCCTTCCTCTGGAGCTGCATCTTCAAATAACAGGCCATCATGGTTACGTGGACCAGGATATACAAAATGCTTACCCGTTGATGGAGGTAGCGGGTAACAACCCGCTTGATCCATTGCGCCCAACAAGTCCAAAAACAGGCCTGTTTTGGTAATTTTTCCATTTTCTACACAGTTAAATTCTGCGTAGCGAATGTTCATAATCTTGCCTGTTGGTCGCATCCCTAGATATTCAGCGTCAAACAACCCCATGAAATGCCCCATGCTCATGACCCAAATCTCACCAGAGGTCACTTCATTTTCACCACCGATAAAAATATCTTGGCGACGTTGCATGCGAGTCATTGATTTCATCAATGGTGCCCAAAAAACTTCTGCGGCTGCGTCAGCCCCTTCTTGCTCACGAAATGGGTAGACACCACGCCATAAGTAATCGTCTGAGGTATGCGCTTTTAGTACGTCTGCTACATTTTCATGTGTCGCTTTTTCCATTGCGTCGAAGTAGTTACGAACAACGCGTTTAGCATCTTGATATTGTGACATTATCATCTCTCTTTTACTGATGAGTCAGTTTGGAACAGGACTCGAATTAAAACTGGTTGTCAAAAAGTGACTTCATTTATCAGAACTCACCATTTGTAGAATCACTTATCGTTAGGCGTGGACTTTTTCTACTTTTTTCTCTTTATAGAAAACGCCGCCTTTTAATGTCTCTGGGAGTGTTAGCCATAGAAGACCCGCAATAATCCACACGATTGGTGAACCCCACATCGCCGTTTGCAAGTCTGTACGCTCTTGAATAAAAATAAGTACCATAGGTGCCCACATACCGATAATACGACCACCGTGAAATAGTGCTGCGCCGTAACTGCGTAAATGAGCAGGAAATAGTTCAGAGAAATATCCACCCCAAACGGCGGAAGAAGATAGGCCAAAGTTATAGATAAGACCGAGGATCGCTAGCATATTTAAACCGCCAACAACCATGTCTCCGGGTGCGACGAAAAAAACTGAGACCATAATACCCGCAAGAATAAAACCAAATGCGTTCACTTTACGACCGTACTTATCTGATGCCCATCCCCAAAACCATGCGCCAAACAGTGAACCGAATGCCGAAATAGAGAAAATGAGGCCAATCGTGCCGCCATCAAACATACGGACATCACGAAGGTAAGTGGTTACAAAGCCACCGAAGAATTGAAATCCATAGAAATTCAAGCCAGACAGCAACAAACACGTCATTGTAATTGTGCGGTAGGGCTTACTCAGCATTTCTCCCCATGAGCCTTGCTTCGCTTTAACTTCAACACCACTTTCGCTAACTGTCGTTTGTTGTGCTTCCTCTCCGTATGCAATCACTTTTTTATCACTCGGGAGTACAAACACCATGGCGAAAGCAGCGACTAATGGTGGAATACCACCGACCCACATTAGGCTTTCCCAAGGAGCATCTATACTTGTAATAAAGGCGGCATAAGCACCCATTGCAACCAAAGCAACAGAAAACATTGACGATGCAAATGCCGTTAATTTGCCACGCACCGAAGGTTCAAATAGACCAATCATTAAACTTACCGCGACGGTGAAATAGCCACCTAGCGATAAACCGATAATAAAACGCATCGCTGCCCAGGTTGTGTAATCCGTGAACATCATGTTAATGATGGTCGCGCCACCATTAAGTGCTGTAATTGCGATCAACGTCGATTTTTTACCCAGTTTAGTGGCAAACCATGCACAGCTTAGTGCGCCAATCAATGCGCCTACTGATTGCCATGTATAGAACTGAGCCGTATCAGACAGGCTAATACCGTCATAAGCCTCTACAATGTAAGGGCGTACGTAGTCAATTATTACGAAGTTATAACAATAGAAAAAGTAACCTACCAAGATCGCAAGGTAAGCGGCCACCCTTTGAATTACTGGTATTTCACTCATGTGTTTTTTAGCGGACATATCCGTTAAACCTCTATTTTAATTGTATTAATTATGGTTTGTATTTTTCAGCAGCTATTGATTTAGTGCGATAACCGCCTTCGTTATTTCGGAAAGGATCTTACTTTCTATTGTCGTCACAGATCCGTGATCCACATCAAAAACAAATGAATACGCACCCATTTATAACTCAAAGTGGACAGAGATCACATTATCAATGCATCATTTGATTTTTTAGCCATAATTCAATTTTAAGTTGATTGAAATCACATAAACCTTGCAAAAACCATATTTAATACCATCGATATGGTTATTATTCATCGCTCATCATTATCAATAAAACGGGAGCCCGGTAAAATGGTTACGTATTCAAGCCTGATTGTGGTTGCTCTTTACATAACAAGCACTCTGTTTATTAGTTATTTAGTCAATAGAAAATTGAATGCTGGTGGCGATTTCTCCACCGGTGATAAGCAGTTTGGTTGGGTAACAGCAGGTGTGTCTATTCTGGCGACTTACATTAGCGCGATGACCTTTATCGGTATGCCTGGATGGGTCTACGGTTCGGGAATGGAAGCATTAAGTATCCATCTTAATTATCCGTTAGTCATATTTTTTGCCGTGGTCTTTTTCGTACCTATCTTTTACAAATTGAACCTAACGTCGATTTACGAGTACCTCGAATTGAGGTTTGGTATCTACGCTAGAACGATAAATTCTATTGTTTTTCTTATCGTACAGTGCATATCAGCTGGTGTTATTTTGTATGCTGTTGCGCTTATTCTCAAACAAGTCTTACCCGTATCAACGACCGAAGCCATTATCTACATTAGTATTTTCACCGCAATTTATACCTATGCTGGCGGCATATCAACGGTCATATGGACTGATATGCTACAGTCAGTGGTGCTTGTAATCGGTACGATCGCTATCCTAATTAAGTTAATTTTTGACCTTGATTCAGGATCAAATACCACACCAGAGATGCTAAACATTATCAATATAAGTACCGACCTATCGGTCGATACAACATTATGGTCCGGGTTATTCGCAGTTGCGTTCTTACATCTTAGTGTTTATGGCACTAACCAATTGATCATACAAAGAACTCTTGCGACAAAAAATGTAAAAATGGCCCAAAAATCAATGCTACTTTGCGGGTATGGCGCTTTTTTTATCTATTTGTTGTTTGCCGTACTCGGCGTGTTGCTAAATGCTTACTATGATGGACAAGTGTTTGATAATCGAAATGAAGTCATCTTAGATTTTGTCTTTAACCATACCAATCCCCTCATCATAGGCTTGATTATTTCAGCCTTAGCAGCAGCAGCCATGTCAACGCTTGATTCAACTTATAATTCTATGGCTACTGTCGCAACCTTTGACCTTTATAAGCGTTTTATCAAACCCACCGCTTCTAAGGAACATTATGATACAACAGCACGTAAGCTGAGTTTGCTTGCTGCCGCTTTGGTTGTCGTTCCAGCTTTGCTTGCTGTATCTAATGAATCTGTGTTAAAAACCATCGCAAGTCTCACTTCCATTTTTGTTGGCATTCGACTTGGCTCTTTTGTTCTCGGCATTGGATTCAAACAAGCTAATGAGAAAGGAGTCATTGTTGGCAGCCTTGCTAGCATTGCGATGGTCTTCGCCGCCAAAGAACTCGAGATTTCATGGCCGTGGTACGCGTTGCTAGGCACTATTGCGTTCTTGATAACCGGTATCATTACGAGCTTTTTTTGGGGCAAAAATAGTACAGAACAACTAAAATTCATAAAAAGACAGAAACAATTAATTGCCAAACCTCAAGCAAGTCATTATGGACTTTTCTTGTTTGCTGCTTTCACAATCGTCCTCTGTTTTTATATTCCAGACTGGCTCGGTTCAGTCTTGCTCTAAAAGGTTAATAAAATATGTTATCGATTTTTGAGATTTTTAAAGTTGGAGTCGGTCCCTCAAGCTCCCACACAAACGGCCCTATGATTGCAGGTTTTGAGTTCACACAATTGCTGAACAGTAATTTAGAACACATTCAACGCATCCAGGTCGATCTCTATGGATCTTTGTCTTTAACGGGAATCGGCCACCATACCGATCGCGCTACCATTCTTGGTTTGCTGGGTAACCAACCTGATACGATTAAAATCACCAGTGCCAATGAAGCGATGCGTGCCGCTATTAAAGACGGTACATTGGCGCTTTCGGGGAAAAAGAACATTGCGTTTAATTTCAAAAAGGACATCCTTTTCCACGAAGAAAACCTGCCAATGCATGAAAATGGCATGACTATTTCGGCCTTTGATGCTGACGGCAACCGCCTTGCTTTTGAAACCTATTACTCCATTGGTGGCGGCTTCATCGCAACTGAAGATGAGCTGAAGTTCGGAAAAAAAACCAAAACGACAGAGGTTGAATTTCCGTTTTCTAGCGCAGACGAAATGCTTGAGAAGGCAGAGAAAAGCGGCATGAGCCTAGGGGGATTCATTCTTCGCAATGAAGTGTCATTCACGAGTATGGAAGACATTGATGCCAAAGCCGAACAAATTTGGCGCGTCATGATGCGTTGCATGGAGCGTGGTTTTGAAACCGAAGGTATCTTAGACGGCGGCCTTAATGTCACTCGTCGTGCGCCTAATCTACTGAAAAAGTTAGAAGCCAATGCCGCGATAGAAAATGATCCAATGGAAATCCTCGATTGGATTAACCTGTTTGCGTTTGCGGTAAGCGAAGAAAACGCGGCTGGCGGACAAGTCGTCACCTCCCCAACCAATGGTGCCGCGGGTGTCATTCCAGCGGTATTGATGTACTACCATCGCTTTATTAAAGAGCTCGACACGAAACAATTGAAAGACTTTCTTGCCGTCTCTGGTGCTATCGGTATTTTGTACAAGACGAATGCTTCTATCTCTGGTGCAGAGGTGGGTTGCCAAGGCGAAGTCGGTGTTTCATCATCCATGGCCGCAGCGGGCTTAACGGCGCTTCGTGGCGGTAGTAATGAACAAATCTGTATTGCGGCTGAGATTGCGATGGAGCACTCACTCGGTATGACCTGCGACCCGATCGGTGGCTTGGTTCAAGTTCCGTGCATCGAGCGAAATGCAATGGGCGCAATGAAGGCGATCAACGCATCCCGCATGGCGTTAAAGCGCACTAGCAAATGTCTTATCTCGCTCGATAAAGTGATCGAAACCATGTATCAAACTGGCAAAGATATGCATAAGAAATATCGAGAAACCTCTCAAGGCGGTTTGGCATTGATTCATCTTGCCCCACCTTGTGAGTAAGGCCAGTAACATCGACGAGTAAATCAATGGTGGGTTGAATTGGCGTCTCCCCTGCCTATCAATCTCTCGCTAACAACACAAAGAAAGGCGGCCAATGGCCGCCTTTCTTATTATAAAAACTCAGTGCCCTTATTGAGCAATTAAGTCTTTATATGCGATGGTTTTACCCTGTGGTTTTTCATTTGCCAATTTCGCTTTTGGTGCACCAGGTTGTGCCAACCAGTACTCACGATCTTTTTTCTCATTGAGCTTAGGCCCACACTCACCCTGAACACCGCTACGCTCTAAACGTTGTAATACTTTGTCTTGCGCGGCGGCTAACCCGTCCAGTGCTTCTTGCGGCGTTTTCTCACCACTTGCTGCTTCAGAGACATATTGCCACCATAGCTGTGCCAACTTAGGATAATCGGGAACATTGGTGCCTGTTGGTGTCCATTGCTTACGTGCATCACTGCGGTAGAACTCAACAAGCCCACCGAGTTTAGGCGCAACATCCGTCATCGCTTGTGAATTGATATCAGATTCACGAATCGGCGTTAACCCGACCAACGTTTTCTTCAAACTTACCGATTTAGAGACAACAAACTGAGCATACAACCACGCCGCTTGACGGCGATCAAGAGGTGTACTGTTCAAAAATGTCCATGCACCCGTATCTTGGTAACCGAGCTTCATACCCTCTTCCCAATATGGCCCTTTCGGAGATGGCGCCATGCGCCACTTTGGTGTGCCGTCTTCATTAACGACAGGGAGTCCGGGTTTGGTCATGTCAGCAGTAAACGCGGTATACCAAAAGATCTGCTGTGCGACCGAGCCTTGCGCGGGAACCGGTCCGGCTTCACCAAACGTCATGCCTTGTGCTTCTGGCGGTGCGTACTTCTTCAACCAATCAACATATTTCTGTGTGGCAAAAACCGCAGCAGGGCCATTCGTCGCGCCACCTCTTGTTACGTCGGAGCCTACAGGGCTACAACCCTCAAGTCGGATACCCCATTCATCTACCGGTAAGCCATTAGGTAACCCTTTATCACCCGCGCCCGCCATCGAGAACCACGAATCAGTAAAGCGCCAACCGAGAGACGGGTCTTTTTTGCCGTAATCCATATGACCGTAGATTCGTTCACCATCGATCATTTTTACTTTGTCGCTGAAAAACTCTGCTATGTCTTCGTAGGCTGACCAGTTCAACGGCACTCCTAGCTCATAACCGTACATGTCTTTGAATTTTGCTTTAAGGTCATCACGTTCAAACCAATCGGCACGGAACCAGTAAAGGTTAGCAAATTGTTGGTCAGGCAATTGATACACTTTACCATCAGGGCCCGTTGTAAAATCGAGACCGATGAAATCAGGAAGATCTAGATAAGGGTTCGTCACACTCTTACCGTCGCCAGCAATAAAATCAGAGATTGGGACAACTTTTCCGTATCGAATGTGCGTTCCGATCAAGTCTGAATCATTGACGTAGGCGTCATAGATGTTGCGGTCGGTTTGCATCTGCGTTTGCAGCTTCTCTACCACATCTCCCTCTTGGATCAGATCATGGTTAACCTTGATCCCTGTAATTTCGTAAAAGGCTTTTGCTAACACCTTCGCTTCGTATTCATGGGTAGTGAGTGTTTCGGAAGCAACGTTAATTTCCAGACCCTGGAACGGTTTCGCGGCGTCGACAAACCATTGCATCTCTTGCGTCTGTTCGTCGGCGCTCAGTGTGGATGGCGTAAACTCTTCATCCATCCACTTTTTCGCTGCTGCCATATCTGCATAAGCATCAGGCGACACGGCTGCAAACATTAGTGACAATGAAATACAGGTGGCGAGATAAGGTTTTTTTATATCCTTTTTCATTATTATTTTACTCCGTTTATGCGGTTTACGTTATTGGTCACTACGTGACTGTGTTTATAGCGCTAACAATTGCAATGCTAAGTATTGCAATATCAGCCATTACAACGTCGGTTATTACGTTCTTTACTGTTACGCTATTCGTTTATTCATCACGCGTAGGCAACAATAAATACGTTCTAATCAGTGGTTCTTATTCTCTTATCATTGAAATATCCAAATAATGGTTATTTCATAAATCACATGATTAATATTGTTATTAACTCAACTTTTCAATTGATTAGTGTTTATTATTCACCCCCATTTTAATACCACCGCTAACCAAATTATGGATAGTAAAAATGGCACCCAAATAGACAACTCCGTCGCCCCAACAAACCCTAAGTGAATGTATGCTGCGCTTAATAGCCCAATAAAAAGCCTGTCACCGCGCGTGGTACTGATTGGCAAAAAGCCTTTTCTCTCTATACACGGCGATTTAATTTCTAACACTGTCATAGTAAATAAAATCAGTGCAATACCTAAAAAAAACAGCGCTGATGGTGTTGTCCATGCCATCCAAGTCATCATCGTTCTCCTGTTAAACTCGACCCAATGCGAACCCTTTCGCGACATGATTTCGTACAAACCAAATCACGAGTATTCCGGGTAAAATAGTTAATACGCCTGCTGCGGCTAGCACGCCCCAATCAATCCCCGAAGCACTGACGGTTCTCGTCATGACCGCTGAGATTGGCTTTGCATCAACCGACGTCAATGTTCGAGCCAACAACAACTCTACCCAGCTAAACATGAAGCAAAAGAATGCTGTGACACCAATGCCCGAGCCAATCATAGGCAAGAATATTTTTGCAAAGAACCTTGGAAAGCTGTAACCATCGATATAGGCCGTTTCATCAATCTCTCTTGGGATACCTGACATAAAGCCCTCTAGTATCCATACCGCAAGCGGCACGTTAAAAAGACAATGCGCCAACGCCACCGCAATATGGGTATCAAACAGCCCTACCGATGAATACAACTGAAAAAAGGGCAATAAGAATACAGCTGGCGGAGCCATTCTGTTGGTTAAAAGCCAAAAGAATAAGTGCTTATCGCCCACAAACTTATACCGTGAAAACGCATACGCAGCTGGCAAGGCGACGAGCAATGTGATGCACATATTCATCACCACATAGATAACGGAATTCACATAACCCATATACCAAGTTGGATCAGAGAATATCGTTTGGTAGTTTTTAAACGTCCACACTTCTGGCCAAAAGCTTAAGCTCCCCAATATTTCTTGGTTTTCTTTAAATGACATATTAAGCAACCAATAAATTGGCAGCATCAGGCACACTATATAAAATGCCAGTCCTACTATTTGCGTATATCTCGTGTATTTAGATTTAGTCACTGTATATTCCCTTATTTGTTTTCACCGTGCGTCATTGCGGTATAAAACAACCAACTGACTAGCAATATAATTAAGAAGTAGATGATAGAGAAAGCAGCGGCTGGACCAATATCAAATTGACCAATCGCCATTTGTGTTAATGTTTGGCTTAAGAATGTTGTCGAATTACCGGGTCCCCCACCCGTGAGGACAAAGGGTTCGGTATAGATCATAAAGCTGTCCATAAAGCGAATGAGAACACCGATTAGCAATACACTTTTCAGTTTAGGCAGCTGGATATAACGTATGATTGACCAGGTTGACGCTCTGTCGATATTGGCCGCTTGATAGTAAGCATCTGGAATCGCTCTTAGCCCTGAGTAACACAACAATGCAATCAACGAAGTCCAGTGCCAAACGTCCATTAAGATAACCGTCAACCATGCGTCGATAGGATTCCCCGCGTAGTTGTAGTCAATGCCTAGGTTGTTAAGGGACCAACCTAAAAGACCAATGTCTGCCCGGCCAAATATTTGCCAAATGGTTCCGACCACGTTGAGAGGAATTAACAACGGCACCGCAAGAATGATTAAACAAAATGCCGACCATTTACCCTTTGTTGGCATCGTCAACGCCACAATGATTCCGAGTGGCACCTCAATAAACAACACCGTAAACGTAAACCCGAACTGCCTAAGCAACGCCCCATGCAAGCGTTCATCATTGAGCATTTCTCGGTACCATTCTGTTCCAACAAAATACGCATTGTTCGCGTCAAAGATATCTTGTAGTGAGTAGTTCACCACGGTCATTAAAGGGACAATGGCGCTAAAGGCTACCAATACGAATACCGGCAGTACAAGAAACCAAGCCTTGTTATTCGTTACTTTATTCATTGGTTCTCTCCTACATTCACCAGATATTCGTCCACATACAACATGGTCCATTGCTCAGGAAAACTAATGTAGGCAATCTCTTTAGGGACCAGTTGGTCTTCTTGTAGGCGAGCTTTGATTGTCTGGTTGCCCAGCTTGAGCGTGAGGATTTTGTACGTACCTAAGTCTTCAACATGCTCAACGCGAGACACCAGCGCGCTAGGCGTTTCGTTTTCCCACACGTGCACAAACTCAGGTCGAATTCCGATTTTGATGTTATCGCTCGCGGTTGCGGCAATGACCTCTTGAAATGCTTGCGATAGCGGTATCTCTATATTGTCAAATGACACGCCATGTTCGGTGGGCGCCACCGCCATTAAGTTCATACCAGGACTGCCAATAAAGTAGCCAACAAACGTATGGTTCGGGCGTTCAAACAACGCCCTTGGTGTCCCAAACTGCACGATTTTTCCGTCATACATCACGGCGATTTCGTCGGCAAATGTCGACGCCTCCAGCTGATCATGTGTTACGTAGACCATGGTGATGTTGAACTGTTGGTGAATCTGCTTGAGCTTGCGGCGCAGTTTCCATTTCAATTGCGGATCAATGACCGTGAGTGGCTCATCAAACAAAATCGCAGACACGTCATCACGGACAAGCCCTCTTCCCATCGAGACTTTTTGCTTTTCGTCCGCCGTTAAATGTTGCGCCTTTTTTGACAACACGTTGGTCAGCTCTAAGATCTCGGCAATTTCTGTCACCTTAGAGTGAATTTTCGCCTTGTGTACCTTCATATTTTTGAGTGGAAAGGCTAGATTTTCATAGACCGTCATGGTGTCGTAGATGACCGGGAACTGAAACACCTGCGCAATATTTCTATCTTGTGGACGCAGGTCGTTAACTTTTAAATCGTCAAACAGTACCTCTCCTTGAGATGGGCTCATCAAGCCTGAAATAATGTTTAAAAGCGTTGATTTCCCGCATCCCGATGGACCAAGTAATGCGTATGCCCCGCCTTTCTTCCATACGTGGTTCATTTCTTGAATCGCATAAATCGAAGACGCATCCGGAGATTTGTCGTACGTATGCGCGAGTGAATTGAGCGTGATTTGCACCATGATTATCGACCTCGCACATCATGAATTGGGGCATGAATGAGTTTTTCATCCATGCCAAACACGTAAAACTTGTGGATAGGAATATAAATCTTGATTGTTTCGTCAACGTCATAGCTATGCACACCAGCCAAGTGAAGCACCAAATCAAAATGCGCGTTGCGTACATGAAGAAACGTTTCAGAGCCACTGATCTCAGCAACTTCGACTTGCACAGTTAGCTCTACGTCGTCATCATTTTTTGGCAATAAGCTGAGATGACTTGGCCTGATACCAAAGTTGTATCGGTCTTTTGGCAGGTGACTAAGCGATTGGTTAAGCGAAAAGTGCGCACTCTGGTCAAACGTGACCTCACTATCCGTCACATCGCCACACAATAAGTTGATAGGTGGCTCACTAAACAGCGTTGCCGATACAATGTTGTCTGGCTGATGGTAAACCTGAGGCGTAATGCCGGTTTGCACGACATTTCCTTCATGCAATATCGTTGTCGTTCCTCCTAAAGCAAGGGCTTCATTAGGCTCTGTTGTGGCATATATCGCGATGGTGTGACGCGTCTTGAACAACTCTCTCATTTCCTGACGTAGCTCTTCGCGTAACTTGTAGTCCAAGTTAACAAGAGGCTCATCAAACAAAATGATTTCTGCGTCTTTGACTAACGCACGCGCCATGGCCGTGCGTTGCTGTTGACCACCAGATAGCGCCAAGGGGTGCTTGTTTAGGTGCTCTGTGATGCGCAGCATCTCGGCGGTCGCATGCACGCGCTCTTGAATCTCTTTCTTTGGCATTCCAGCCAACCGTAGCGGTGAAGCAATGTTTTCGAACACCGTTAAGTTAGGGTAATTAATGAATTGTTGGTAGACCATTGAGATATTTCTGTCGCGCACTGACACCCCAGTGACATCTACGCCGTTCACTTCAATTTTCCCAGATGTCGGCTGATCTAAGCCTGCGATAAGACGCATTAACGACGTTTTTCCTGCCAACGTGCGCCCCAGCAGCACATTAAACGATCCGGGTTCAAACGTGAGGTTGATATCGGAGATATGGGCTTCTCCATCAACTATTTTGCTTACCTGCTCAAGTGTTAGCGACACTAGTAACTCCTACATTCCCAAACAATAACTTTCGATATTGCTCACTATTGCGAGAGTTGTGCCAACCTACCATCAAGTTAACAAAATAATTACATTTATAAATATAACTCATTGAAGAAATAACAAAAAAACACTAACCCATTGTCATGTCTTGATTTTAGTCGCTATTTTGTTTTGTTGATCCAGGTAACACTTGTTAACAATTTGTGTTCACAGTGTTCAGCAGAATGATATGTTAATTGCGCAATTAGTGAACACTATTGTTCGCAAACGAACCTTTAGTGTGTTCACTCTATAAATGAATTCGGGTAACGATATGGATAACACTCACAAGATTATCATCGATAAATCGTGGCAACGCTGCCGAGAAGCGGGACTCTCCCATTCCAGCACGCCTATTATCGAAATGTCGACCGGGCAATCCTTCACTCACATCGCAGAAGAAAGCGAGAGTTTAATCCATACGACCCAACAAAAAGTACTTCCGTTTTATGATAGCCTGCTCGCCAATAGTAACTGTTTGATCTCATTAGCGAACCCTCAAGGCCAAGTCCTCAACAGCTGGGGAGAGCAGCACTTTTTTAGCCGTCAGCAACCCCATGTTTTCAAAAATGGCGTGCACTGGAAAGAGAGTTTAATTGGCACCAATGCGATAGGAACGGCGCTACAAACCGGCTCCGTTGTGCAGATTTTTAGAGACGAGCACTTTCTGTCATGTAATCGATTTATGGCAGGATCTGCCGCGCCGTTGTTTGATGCCGACCGAAGACTTACTGGCGTGTTGTCGATTTCAAGTGACGCCTATATGCCTACAGCGCATACGTTAGGTATGGTCAAACTCATGTCTCAAGCAATTGAAAATCAGCTCATCACCAGCCGTTTTCAAGATGACCACTACCTGTTTTGGTTTAATTCATCGCCCGACAATATCGATAGTCAGTGGTCTTCACTCTTAGTATTCAATGAAGCGGGTATTATCGTGTCGGCGAATCGAAGAGCAGAAGTTGTATTGGGGAAAAATCTTGCACTGCAACGTTTTGAGCAAATTTTCGATGCGAAACTAAATCATGTGATGTCACACCCTGCTTTTACGCCATTTCCAGTGTCATCCCTTAATCAATCCCGAGTGTTCGCCATTATTCTTCCGCCAGCTAAGCAAAAGGCTCGACAACTTGATTACCGACTCGCTGCGCCTGAAAACGTGCCCTCCAAGGTTAACGATGCGCCTCTTGATCTCGCAGGAATCAATATGGGTGATCCTCGCTTAGCAAAGGCGATTAACCAAGCCAGTCGAATTCTACATACCGAAATACCGATTTTGATTCATGGGGAAACAGGGGTTGGGAAAGAAGTCTTTGTGAATGCTCTTCATCAATCCAGTGCGCGAAAGAACGCACCTTTGATTGCCGTAAACTGCGCTGCTATTCCGTCAGAGCTTGTTGAATCGGAGCTGTTTGGCTATGAAAAAGGGGCGTTTACTGGCGCTCGTACACAAGGTTACATCGGCCTGATAAGAAAAGCCGACCAAGGTACCTTATTTCTTGATGAGCTAGGTGATATGCCAATGAATGTACAAGCTCGGCTATTACGGGTACTACAAGAAAGGCAAGTGACGCCACTGGGTTCAACATCGTCTTATCCTGTTGATTTTAAGCTGGTTTCAGCGACGAACCGAAATCTTAAAATCGATGTTGACCAAGGCACTTTTCGACAAGATTTGTATTATCGAGTGACTGGACTAAACATCACACTCCCCGCCTTGAGAGAGCGTACCGACAAAGAAGCGTTAATCTCATACCTGCTACGTAAGTATTCGCAGTCTGAGTCGTTACCCACGCTTAGCTTTGATGTGCTGTCATTATTTAAATCACACCCTTGGCCGGGCAATTTACGACAGATGGTGAGTGTCATTCAGATTGCAGTGGCGATGTCTGATACTGAGACCATTACCATAGAACACCTTCCCGACGACTTTTTGAATGATTTAGAACCAACCGTTCATTCTTCTTCTGAACCCATTATTCCACAAGCACTAGACAACCCTCCTGATGATTGGTTATCCGTGTATGAGACTCACGGGCGCAACGTTTCCGCTACTGCAAAGATCCTAAACGTCAGCCGAAATACTTTATACAAAAGGTTACGTGAACAAGGCATTCGTTAACGGGTCCCCAGTTGCATTCTGGGGACCGATTAGATTGATAAGAATACTTGCACTATGACGTTAGTTTATCTTTCAAACGCGACATCACTGAGGTTTTAATCGTACTTAACCTTGGCTTATCTTGTTCTTGGAATGGTATAGGCCGCATCAACATCATTGTCTTCAACCCTAATCGCGCAGTGATCAACCCCACGCCTAATCCTTGCCCTGCCCTAGCGGAGAGTTTCTCTGCGATGTTTAATGACAGAATGTCAGCGCTCGATTCTATAGCGAGCTCACTTGCACCGGCCAAGGCAATATTCACCAATACCAATTTAAACAACTTCAAGCGAGACCAATAACCCAACTCGACCCCGTAGACTTCCGATAGTTGATCGATCATTTTGAAGTTTCGCCACGCTATCAACAGCATATCGGCAATCGCCAATGGACTCAACGCCACCAGCAACGCCGCTTCTCCTGATAACCTAGAGACCGTTGTGAGTGCCTGTTTATCTTGCTCTTTAATCACCATAGATTGATACATGTTCAGCACTTCAGCATCGCTGTGCGCGCTATGAACACTGTTTTTCCATCGGTCAAAAGCAGGGTGTTCAGGTTGAATGCCAGCTTCATTAGCTAACTTTTGACAGAAGGCTTGCCCTTGCCCAACACCATCATTGTCAATAATGGCTTCCGCCTGTTCTTGAGCAGAAAAATGGTCTTTCAGTTTTCTCAGTTTGTATAACTCTTTGCCAAAAGCACCAATTCCTAGCACAGCGACGGCGGTCACTAATCCAGACCAACCCAGTGATAACCAATCACCGGTATTGATTGCCGTCACGACATTGTCGACGGCTTGCCAACCAACAAGCCCAGTAAACACAAGTAGGAATGAACTTGCCAGCCAACCTTTCTTACTGCTTCCTTTGACGACTTGTTCTAATTCTTGTCCCTCCAAGTCATCGGATGGTTCCGGCGCCGCAGGGACAAAGGTTTCTTGTGGCTCAAATAAGGTCTGGCTATTCACTTCTTGCGAATGTTCTAATGTAGGTTCTTCATCGGCGAATACTTTTCGCCCTTTTATGTCATTCATCGAAGTTTATCTCCAATTAAGTACTGTAGTGCTTTATCAATTCGTATGTGACTACAAGGTGCATCCGGTTCATTTTCAAGAGGCCGAAATGCCGTAAATTCGAATCGATTGTCTTGCCAATATTCTGGTTTTGGTAGCTTTGCCGGTACATCACCTGGATAAAGGGTTATCGACTCACCAGCCAATGTTGTACCTCGCAATGCGGGCATATTCTCGGCACTTTTTCCGACAAACCCTGCCTGAGTCGCTCGAATAGACGCGACACTCATACAGCTCATTTCGATGTTTTCAAAGGCGGTATCTTGCCAAGCAGGGTGAACCAACTGTTGTAATAAGCTGACTAAGTTATTGTGTTGCTCTGGCGTCACGTGGTCCGCCTTAGTTGCGGCAAACAATATCTTGTCAATCCGAGAAGAAAATAGACGACGCAACAAATTGCTTTGTCCATATCGAAAACTCTTCATAATTTGTTGCAACGCATCTTTCATATCATGAAATGATTCATTACCTGTCATCAAAGGTTGTAAGCAATCTACCAGCACAATTTGACGGTCAAAGGTCGAGAAATAATTCTTATAAAACTGTTTCACCACCTTACTTTGGTATTCTTCATAGCGGCGTTTCAACATGTCATAACCGCTATTTTTTGTTAATTTTTCAGCGGGGGTACGGCATGGAAAAAACTGCAACACTGGCGCGCCTTGTAGCTCTCCGGGTAATACAAACCTTCCAGGTTGCACCCAGTGTAGGCCGCGTTTTTTGCATTCCAGAAGATAGTCCGTAAAATCTTGCGATATCGCGGCTATCTGCTTTTCATTCGCTTCAGCATTAACGTCAAAAGCGTCTAGGCTCGACAACCATGTCTCCGCACATTCTTGACGAATGCCCTTCAAATTATCGAACTGCCCCTCACTCCACTGTTCAAATGTCATGTCTAACAAAGGCAAATCCAGTAACCATTCACCGGGATAGTCAATGACATCAATGTACAGTGTGGATGTTTTGCTTAATAATCTCTTGGCCCCTTTTGCGGGTTTGTATTTCAACGCCAAGCGAATTTCACTGACATCTCGAGTAGGTTTCGGCCAATCCGGCGGGGTCGAATGCAATTGTTCCAACGCGTCATCATAAGCAAATCGCGGCACCATCAAATTTGACTGTGGTACACGTTTCGCGCCAATAAGCCGATTATCTCTCGCACATTCTAATAAGGGCAGATTGTCATGCGTTGAGGTATGAAGCAGTTGATTGACTAGTGAAGTAATGAATGCTGTTTTCCCAGCACGAGACAACCCAGTGACCGCAATTCTCACATGAGAATCCATACTTCTATGCAGGATGTCAGAGACTTCTTGACCAATTCTGCTCATTCAACGTACTCCAAATAATTAACGAGGTGACAGTATGTACTATACGAGATTAACGAAACATGAACAAAAAACCCCTGAATAAATTCAGGGGTTTGAATACAACAGCGTAGGATTTAACTTAATCGTCTTCAATCAATTTGTAGATAACAAAGAGTGCAATTTCAAGAAGTGCGGTCAATACGCAGGCCATGGTGACATACTTTTCATTAAAGATGCTGACACCATGAAAAATAAGATCGTAGCCAACAAAAAAGCCAACGATGAGCAGTACCGCTATCTGTAATATTTGTATAAATCGAGGCATTCGTGCGCTCTCCTTCATTGTTTTTATTCAGTATACGACTGAATTATAGATAAAAAAGAGAAGATGTCTGCACATCCCCTCTTATTTTTTTTTATCTATGATGCCTTTTCTGCTTCCGCAATTTTCACTTTCCAAGTATCTGGTCCGATCTGGTGAGCATTGGCACCTCTCGAGTCAACCGCCACTGTTACCGGCATATCTTCCACTTCAAATTCATAAATCGCTTCCATGCCAAGGTCTTCGAACGCGACAACACGTGCTTTCTTAATCGCTTTTGCCACTAAATATGCCGCCCCGCCAACCGCCATCAGATACACTGCTTTGTGATCTTTAATTGATTGTACCGTCGCAGGGCCACGTTCCGCCTTGCCAATCATGCCCATAATGCCGGTTTCATCCAACATCATATCGGTAAACTTATCCATTCGTGTCGAGGTAGTCGGACCCGCAGGGCCTACGGCTTCATCGCCAACGGCATCAACAGGGCCAACGTAGTAAATGAACTTACCTTTAAAATCGACGCCAGCAGGTAAGCCTTCACCACTCTCCAGCATACCTTGGATACGCTTGTGTGCTGCGTCACGACCTGTGAGTATCTTGCCCGAAAGTAGAACCGTTTCGCCTGTCTTCCACTCTTGTACGTCTTCTTTCGTCACTTCATCTAGGTTCACTCGGCGCGTGTTAGCGCCAGCTTCCCAAGTAATGTCTGGCCACTCTTCCAGTTTTGGTGGAGTCAGCTCTGCAGGACCAGTTCCATCGAGCGTAAAGTGGACATGACGAGTTGCCGCACAGTTTGGAATTAAACACACAGGTTTTGACGCTGCGTGAGTCGGTGCCGTTTTGATTTTCACATCAACGACGGTCGTCAGGCCACCAAGACCTTGCGCACCAATACCAAGCTTGTTTACTCGATTGAAGATATCAAGACGTAGCTCTTCTTCTGCATTTTCAGGGCCTTTGTCGATAAGTTCCTGAATGTCGATATGTTCCATTAGTGATTCTTTCGCCAACACGGCCGCTTTTTCGGCCGTACCACCAATGCCTATGCCAAGCATACCCGGTGGGCACCAACCTGCCCCCATTGTCGGCAGCGTTTTCTCTACCCACTCGGCAATATCATCAGAGGGGTTTAGCATGACCATTTTGGTTTTATTCTCAGAGCCACCACCTTTAGCAGCAATCTGAATTTCTACCGTGTTACCGGGTACCATATTGATATGAACGACGGCCGGTGTATTGTCTTTGGTATTAATTCGCTTACCAGCTGGGTCTTTTAATACTGATGCGCGTAAAGGGTTATCTGGGTTGGTGTAGGCTTGGCGCACGCCCTCATCAACCATTTGCTGAACCGTGAGATCAGACTCCCACTGAACATTCATCCCGATGTTAACGAAACACGTCACGATGCCAGTATCTTGGCAAATCGGACGATGTCCTTCTGCAGACATACGCGAGTTAATCAAAATCTGGGCAATCGCGTCTTTCGCTGCTTGACTCTCTTCTTTTTGATACGCCTTATCTAGGGCTTGAACAAAATCGAGAGGGTGATAGTACGAGATGTACTGCAATGCATCAGCGACACTACTGATTACGTCTTCTTTACGAATAATCGCCATGAATACCTCTTTATTTTAATTGCTTCCTGGATGACGGACTGGTTTTATTGCAGCACGTGGCAAGCAACACACCAAGCTAAACCCTATTAAATTCAAGGATAAATGTCCGACTTTTTATTGTGAAATTATGATACTCTTGCTTTCCATCATGCGCCATGTGTGCGACAACGTTTCTGTCACAATTTACACAAATGAATACTAAAGAATTACAACCTATTCAATTCCTTGACGTTCCTTATCAAGACGATCTCGCTACCCACTACTTTGCTGCCATTGAATGCAATTCTTGGTCAATGTTATTGAAATCTTCGTCCTTGGATCATGAAGACAGCCGCTTCGACATTCTTGTCACAAAGCCGGTTGCGACCCTTGTCACTCATAACCTGAACACAACCATCACGCAATGTGTAACAAACCAAGCTGCAGCAGTAAACCAGGCTTCAACGGTAAACCAAACCGCGGCTGCCGCTATTAGCACATCGGCAACGACTAGCACAACGGCAACGACTAGCGCGATGGCAAGCACTTCCACGACAACAACCACTAGCAAAAATGACCCGTTTTCTTTATTGGAGACGGCGATACTAGAGCACATCGGTCACGTTGACAGCGATAGTCATTGGCCATTTGTAGGGGGAGCGCTCGGTTATTTTTCGTATGACTTAGGCCGAAGAGTTGAACACCTCCCCGACTTAGCCATTCAAGATATCGATGCACCAGAGATGGCAGTCGGTATTTATGATTGGGCGCTCATTGTCGACCATCGAGATAAAAAAGCCATTGTCGTAGGCCAAAATGTCCATCAACACTTAGCTTGGTTGCAAGCTCAAGTTGCCCCCATAACGACATGCTTTAAGAGAACGTCGAATTGGCACGCCAATATGACTAAAAGTGAATACAGCGATAAGTTCTCAGCAGTGCAACGCTACTTACAGGCAGGAGATTGCTACCAAATCAATCTCGCCCAGCGCTGGCAAGCTGATTACGAAGGCAGCGAATGGCAGGCATTCACACAACTAGACCAGCAAAATAAAGCGCCATTTAGTGCCTTTATCCGTCTAGACGACATCGCCATATTAAGTATTTCACCCGAGCGATTCCTGCTTGCCAATGATAAACAAGTGCAAACAAAGCCAATTAAAGGAACAAGGCCAAGAAGCCAAGACCCGCGGCAAGATGAAGCCAACGCGCTCGAGCTGTCTAATGCCAGCAAAGATCAGGCTGAAAACTTGATGATTGTCGATTTGTTACGTAACGATATTGGGCGCGTCGCGAAGCCAGGTAGTGTAAAAGTGCCTAAGTTGTTTGATATTGAGAGCTTTCCAGCTGTCCATCATCTTGTCAGCACCATCACAGCACAACTTGATGAACAATACAGCGCTCTTGACCTTTTGAAAGCAAGCTTCCCTGGGGGGTCGATTACTGGCGCACCTAAAATCCGCGCCATGGAGATCATTGAAGAATTAGAGCCCCATCGCCGACATATTTATTGCGGCAGTATTGGTTATATCAGTGCTCATGGCGTGATGGATACAAGTATTACCATCCGTACACTTGCCGCGTATCAGGGTAAAATTCATGCTTGGGCTGGAGGCGGGATTGTTGCTGATAGTCAGTGTGAAGCCGAGTATCAAGAAACCTTTGATAAACTGGCGAAGATTCTGCCTGTTTTATAAGCGATCAGAATGCCATTTAGATAGCGTTTTAGTCAGATCTTTTGCGGTATAGGGTTTCGAGAGTATGTCGTCCATGCCCACGTCAAAACAGGTTTGGCGTTCTTCTCGAGTCGTCCCTGCCGTCAGGGCGACAATCGGCTTTGCATAGTGTTCAGAACGCAAAGTCCTCGTGGCTTCAAATCCATCCATCACTGGCATACGGCAATCCATAAAAATCAGGTCATAACCACATTTTCGTGCATGCTCTACCGCTTCCACACCATTGACAGCAATGTCAGGGTCGATCCCTAGCTTACTCAGCATTTTGGTAATGATTACCTGATTTAACTTTATGTCGTCGACGACGAGTACTTTCATTGTTGATAAGTCGATCGCAATTTCTTCTTGTATGACTTTGCGCTCTTGATGGCTTGAGGCTAATTCGACACTAAGCGGCAGTGTCACTTTAAAGACAGTGCCCACGCCAATCTTACTGCTTAGCGATATACTTCCGTTCATCAACTCAACCAATCGTTTACAAATGGCAAGCCCAAGACCTGTCCCTTCATAATTCCTTGAACTAGAGCGGTCAGCTTGAGTAAAAGGTTGAAATAATTTAAGTTGTGCGCTTTCACTAATACCAATGCCGGTATCAGAGATCGAGAATACGTAGGCCCCTTCCTCTTCCTGAACCTCTAGACGAACATGACCACGCTCAGTAAACTTAATGGCATTACCTAACAGATTGACGAAAACCTGAGTCAGTCGCTCCTGATCGGCACATATAACTTTGTCTTCAAGGCATTGGGCTTCGGTGTGAAAATGGATTTGTTTTTCTGCCGCTTTATGTTCAAAAATACTCAGCAGCATAGCGTTGATATTTTGCCATCTAAACTCAGAATGAATCAGCTCCAACATGCCAGCATTTATTTTGCTGAAATCAAGCAAGTCATTGATAATTGAGCGTAACATCAACCCTGATTGGCTCAGATTTTGATGCAAGTCTTTTTGCGAATCGGTTAACGTGGTATCCGCTAACAGTTCTACACTGCCCAATAAGCCGTTAAGTGGGGTACGTAACTCATGGTTTATCATGGCTAAAAATTCACGAGTAGAACGTTCAGAAGCTTCCGCTCGTTCTTTTGACTCAATATGCCGAATAGTGATCAATTGCCGCGATATCGAACTCGACAGCAACTCACACACCAAGGACATTTGACTGTGAACAAAGCCGACATCAACGGAGTCTCTTAACATTGTAAGGTTCAACGACCCCACTCTTTGTTGTTCCACTTCAATTGGAACACTCGCCGTAATATGTATATCCCCCTCTTCTTGTTTATTCATTGATGCTGAAACATAAACTTGTTGTTTGAGGGAAGGGATAAGATCCGGATGAAGTTTAACAGAGCAACTAATGTTATCTGACATATCATCAAGCTGCCTGACAAGATCAAGCAACAATACATCATCGAGGTTGGTACGCAAAAACATCCGCCCAAAATGAATCAGTATTTTTTCTACACTTTGCTGCAGTTCTAATCGCTTAAAACTGGCTTCCGAACGCATCTCAACTTGTTTAAGCGCTTGTTCTAATTTCTGATTTGCAGAAAAGAGTTCAAGGCTTTTTTCTTCCAATAACCTCTCTGCAGCCTGACGGGCTGCTTTTTCGCGTTTGATCTTCCTTTCGAGTGCGGCTTCACTAGGCATAGACTTCTCAGGCAAGAGTTAGATTAAAGCGAACGACGCTGTTGTCATCGGTTTGAGGTGTCATCTTGACTTCTAACTGCTCTCCAAAATGATTGGCACACCCTTCGATCAATCCTAAACAGACGTGAGACATACAACGTGCACTTTCGTAATCCAAGACCATCTCGGTTTCAGTTTCACTAATAAAATGAAACTTAGGAGGCTGAGCATCGGCATACAATTTTTTCACTTCAACATGAATATAGTTTTCCACATGCCGTATAAATTGAAACGTCGAATCACTCTGTCCAATACTGGCACTGTCGGGTAATGACTTCAGTAACGCGCTAAATACGGTTTGTCCAAACACTTGTTGTAACGTCGAGGGGTCAATATTCGTTTTCTTACTCAAATTCACAATCAATTTAACTAGGTCTTTGTGATCATAACTTCCTACGGACGTATAAACGCCTTCATCGCCAGACATATCGAGTACTTCATCTAGCACATCCAAGCCAAATTTCTCTTCGACCAATTCCATAAACTCAGTGAAAATTATCCCTTTCATCAACCGCCTCCTTGTCGACGTGTCCTTGATTACTTATCTTACTAATAGAAAGTAATAGATGAATATATCCATAAAATCCAATATTTTAGGTCCTAAAGATGAAATCGTAACAAGACAATGAAAACAAGCATTCAATGTCAAATGGAAACCGACGAAAAGCCGACCGTCCCATCTTCGAAATTCAAGGTTAAGTTCAACCTCATTATTTCACTCGGTTTAATGGTCCATAACGTGCAGAATTTAAGATCGTTCGACGTAACAAAAGCGTGACGGCAGTGAATATCAATACGCTGGATCCGCTTTCGACTCCTTTGACTCACAAGCTGCTGCAGTTCGCGACGAGACACTTGCCAATGATGATCAGACTTATCTACAACACAACTTTGATAAGAGACATTAGGCATGAATATAAGGTCAAATGACAAGGCACTAGCTTCATTGCACACCTCGCCAAGATACACAAATAATGTCTCTAACCCTTTGCTACTTGAGGGGATAGTAAGCGTAACCTTGCCTTCCAGGTCATTGGTTTTTGAGACGCCATTAGAGCACTTGAGTGTCGGTTTTGCGATATCAGGCTGGGCAGCTATATCAATAATATCTCGTGTATTTAATTCGATTGCGGCCCACTTCATTACTTCATGTTCAATGTTTTTCTGACCAACAGTCTGAGGCGACAACATAGTAACGCCTGTTGCTATAGTTTCTATTGCATCAGAGATGCTATAAAGCAAAATATTACAGCACGTACCTTTATAAGGAGCCAACGCCACCTCAAATGAGCCATTATCTGACGGTTCACACAGCGCATGTCGATCAATTGAGTATAACCGTTCAACGAACAGTATTGGGCTGGTTAACTGTTTATGTGCATCAATTAAAAGCTGCTGTTGAGTTAAAACACAAGTATCTTTCGACGCAGAAAATTGTAAAGGTCGCGTTACAATCGATGCAAACAACACAGGATCAACAAATATCGTATATTGGACACTGGTGCTGTCGCTCACGTTCGTTAACGTAATATGTAGACCTGTTTTTGTTCCAGCTTGAGATTGGACGATGCCAGGAAATCTCGGGACAAGAAGCGCATAATCTTGGCATTGTTTGACATAACTGCAGCTAGACGTACTTACTATGGTCAAAACACGCAGGTGGTCATCAACGGCAGGATTAATTGCTAGTGCGTCAGCGATTTGATTTTTAGATATGAACAGCGTGCCATCACTGAGCAATGAGTAAGATACCTTTGGTTCTCGAGCACTTATATGCCCAAACTCGAGAGGAATAGCCTCATCGCCCCACAATTTAAGATCACACTTCACACGAATAACGACGTTTTCTACAACGCATCGTAATTTTAATCCGCCTTTGAAACCGGCAATAGGCAGAAAACCATACATTCCATTGCCAAAGTCTTTGAATATTCCACCGACACCATCAAAAAAAACAAGCTGCGGTAGTAATCCTTTTAACTCACTCACCTCTGCGCACAAATAATCTTGGTTAAACACGATCGTACCGCCAGGTAATTGCACGATATTGCGTCGTCCAATACAAGTCGATGAGTTTGAAGTTACCTGTTCTAAGGTCACCATACTATACTGAACTTCCCGCGGTGGATTGCGCCATTAACACCCCTACTTGCGCTGGCGTCATCGGCTGATAAAAAAGGTAACCTTGAATGTAGTCAACGCCTATCGCCTTCAAAACAGCAAGTTCCGATTCTTTCTCTACCCCCTCCGCGACAACTTTAATGTTCAAGTCATGAGACAACTGCCGCAACATATTGACTGCAAAGTATTTTTGTTTAACTTCATCAATATTAGAAATAAATTTTTTGTCAATTTTCAACTCATCAAAGTCGAAATCACTAAAATAAGAAAATGAAGCGTTTCCAGTGCCAAAGTCGTCAACAGCAACCTTTACCCCTGCCGATCGGATTGTTTTAATTAGGTTTGCATTTTGGGTGTTATTGATAAAATATGCGGTCTCAGTAATCTCTATCGTCACCAATTCATTGTCAATCGAAGAGTGGTCGATGAATTCAAATAAATCACATAAGTGTGCAGAATACTCCCCTGATTCCACCAAGGAACAGTTCAACGATAACGACAAGGGTTGTAAGCTTGAGTGTTGAATGATCAAAAATTCTTCAATCGCACGCTTGGCAACAATCAAATCTAATTCCGAGATTACTCTGAGTTCTTCGGCTATATAAATCACCTCTTGGACAGAATACTTTACGTCTTCAAATCGGAACCGACATAGCGCTTCTAGCTTTGTGACTTCCCCACTTTGAGTATCGACAATAGGCTGAAAATTAACATCAATCTCTTTGCTTTTGATCGCTTCGATTAGTAAACGCTCCAAACACTTCCTTCTGATGTTCGCTTTTACGAGCGCTTCATCGTAATAATTTATGTTACTTTTTCCCACTTCATGGACGAACATGGCTTGTACTGACTGAGATATCACCTCATCTACGCTGTTATTATTGAGGCCATATAGTGCTACGCCTACTTTTCCCTCTGAAATATCATTGACAAGATGGCCATCAAGGTAGGTTTTCAACCCTGAAAAAAACTGCCTAATGCTCAAATTAATCGTTGATAAATCTTTTCCATCCGTATTTCTAATTCGAATAATCACAACAAACGTGTTATTTCCGAGATAACCAAAGCTTTCTTTATCGTGGAAATGGCTCAGTGCAAGCAAGACTTTATTTCTCGATGTTTCTTCAAGCTCAGAATAAAAGTTAGGTTGAAATGAAAGAATAATGAATTTACCGCCGCGGCGAGACAGTGCTTGAGCTTTAATTCGGAAAGAGGTTTCATCAAGTACTTGCTCTGTGATCGCTAAGTCACAACTAGAGAAGAGTGGCGTTGGTTGAGCATCAGTATCGGCAGTAAACGAATAAATATAAACATGCTGAGAATGCGCCAATTGGATTTTTCTAACATTCACTATCTCGATCATGGTTTTACTTTCTTTTGAACGTGTTGCCATCGCGCCTTGCCATTTACGACAACTGCGAATCGTTTGTTTGAATACCTCGAGATGGGCATTATTTTGGTGGAATAAACTGATGTTTGTGATGTTTTGACCTAACGCTGTTATCGCTGAAACGTTATGCTGTTGGCACAAGGTATGGTTAACAAAGATAACTTCGTGGTCTTGATTGGTAATCATCACCCCACCCATTCGTTCATCTAACAACTGTTCTATTAACGTGAGCACGCTGATGTAGCCGTCCGTACGTGACATCAAGGTCACGCACCCTTTAACTTGCTCGTCAACGATCAGATAAACCTCAAATTTAACGATGAGCATCTCTCTTGCCGTGGTTTGCAAAGGAACAGATAAGGCCGCGGGTACACCGCCCAATTCAACATCGCGAATTAAACTCAGCAGTTGATTGATAGTCTCCAATGAAGGCGGTTGAACCTGTTCAGCGCTCAATTCAAGCGATAAGATGTTTTGCCAAAATGCCCCCGTTGACACGACTTTGGTTATGTCCGGTAGCCCTTCAGACCAAAATAACTTTTGTCTATCGTTTGTACTCGATACCATGACTTTTTCTCTATAGCGACGTTAATTGACGAGTTGCATAAACACCACAGCGAACTTATCTACCAAACTAGGAAATATAGTGTCGAAATCAAGTTAGTTTGCCGATAATACGCTACTACGCCGCATCACTTATCTCCTCCACACTGGTTACAATGAACACAGCCTAAACAAATGTGACATTTGTTCATTTTTAATGGTATTTCTATTACTAGTGACTCATTTATCTTGAATGCTACCGATAACTTCCTAGTTTATTGTCGTTCCAACACAACGAGATGATGTTATGAGCTACTTCTATGTGTTTAATATTTATGATGAGAGCTACATTACCGTGCCGCCAGCATTTAAGCGGCTTAACAGTAATGACGTTCCTGAAGAAGAAATCGAGATTAGAGATATTATTACTTGTTGGTATGAAGCAGGACTTCAGCCACTTGAGCGCGCCATACCCGTTAACTGTTCTTTCCTTGAAAACAAAAAAAACTTTGAACGGTTAACTCGTACATTAAAAACATTAATCAGGTTCAAGGCCTATTTTTGTGCCATGAAACGAATAATTTCGCAATGGCATAGAGAGTCACTTGCACGTAAGTATCTTGATTACCTACTCGACAAACACGTATCGCCAGAATATAAACCTTAATATCGCAACCAGATACGTAGCGTCGTAAATTTGTTTCTTTTGTGAGATTCGACAATATTATCAATATTATCAATAGATAATCCTAGGACAAGGTGCTAAGTTTAGTTCACTTGTTTCAAGCGAATGATTTTTATGTATAAATTTGTAAAAAACAAATTGGACACGCGCTACAGTCAACTACCGTCAAGCGATTTGGAACTGAATCATGGTGACGTACCTGTAGAAGAAATTGAAGTGAGGGAGATGTTGTCCGCCTGGTATGACACGGCATATCAGCCTGTAGTGACAGCGACTTCTGAAGAAGAGATCAAGACAGCGAAACTGCGTTTGAATAAGTTGGAAGCAACAATTTTAGTTGTGCTTAAAAACCGGGTATACCAAGCTGCGTTTGAACGGATTTTAACAACCCAACTCGAGTCTGCAAGTAAAGAGCGCCTTGTTATGCTTCTCGATCAATCCAAAAATCGATGTGCGATGCACTAATCTAGCGTGGTTATGCTCTCACACACTTGCTCTTATTGTCGAAATGCTTGCTACAGCGTATGTCCTTTATCGTTGGGCTAGCAAATTTCACAATAAGGCCAAGTATGTTAGATAATGCTCACCAATGCCTTACCACCTTCCTAACCAAGGCCTCACCACCCATAGCAGCCAACATGCCCACTAAAAGAAGTGGCTCAGTTAATCCATCCGTCAAATTTAAGCTTATTCTGCAATTTTGATACCCCTTCTTGTTGTAGCTGTCTGACCCGCTCTTTTGATAGACCATATTTTTCACCAAGCGCATCTAATGTTAAAACCTCTTTCCCAAACAAGCCAAAGCGATGAATGACAATATCTTTATACTTGTCAGGTAGTGAGAGAATAACGAGCTCTAGATTACGCAATAACTTTTCATCATGGCAGACCTCATACGGCTCTGGGATAGCCTCTGAACGACAGTTATCTAACGACAAATACGCTTTGTCGATAATATCGACCGACGAACTTGATTCAATAAAGCCGCTCATGTGAATCAACTCGCTAACATGAGCCTGTGATTTATCTGCCTTATCCGCAATTTCTTTGACTGACGGAGAGCGTTTTAAGTCAGCACTCATTTTCTTTGTTTGTTTGGAAAGGCGATTAATTTCTTTAATCACATGTACCGGCAGCCGAACCGTACGACCTGTATTCATTAAGGACGATTCGATACTTTCTCTAATCCACCACACCGCATAAGTACTAAAACGAAAGCCTTTTTCTGGCTCAAACTTATCAACCGCTTTCATCAAGCCAAGATTCCCCTCCTCGATAAGATCGAGAATAGTGTGATTGCTTAGCCCTCTCTTTGTGTAACCTCTAGCGATTTTCACAACAAGTCGAAGGTTGGATTCGATCAATACATCTCTCGCGGCTTTCTCACCTCTTCGGGCAAGTGTTGCATAGTGATACTCTTGTTCGGGCGTCAGCAAGTCAACCCCAACGACATCCTTAATGTACTTTGAGTAAAAGTCTGTATTTTTTTCGTTATAGTCTGAACCTTGACTTGTCGTATTGGGCGTTTCTATCCTTGCGCTCATTCAATGTTCCTTATTTTGTGTCGCAACACTAGCCTGACGAAGCGATTGTTGATTTTTTGTTACATATGTCGCACAAATAAGAATAGACAGGTTTATTCTATGCATCAAAGTTTACAGCTAAAGAATGACTCATTTTTTTTGATTTCTAGTCGTAAAGTACTAGATTCTTGCAGCCCAAATCTAGGAAGTTTAGATGATAGGTGTTTCTATTTTCATTTTTACACCAGCTGTACTATTTTGTAAGTATATGAAGTAAGAAGTAAACATGATCACTTTAAGCTTGCCAACGATGAATAATAAAAGGACTAAACAATGATTGATTTCGATGTACTGCGTAGTTATATGGACAATGACGAAGACATCATCGCAGCCGTTTTTATGGCCTTTATGGAAGAACATGAGAATGGGGCTGAGACGGTGCTCAACCTATATCAGACACAAAACTGGAGTGAGTTGTTCATTACTGCACACTCCCTAAAAGGGATCCTCGCTAGCTTTGGGGAAACGAAGGCCGTAGATAAACTAGAGGCCATTGAAGGTATGACTCGAAATAATGAAGCTCCAAATGTAGAAGATATTAATTTGGTGGTCGCAGAAATGCAGGTCGTCAAAAATCAAATCAATGAATACTTAGCGTCGGTAGCGTAGCATTAGATGACTCGATATGAATTTCTACAACGCTTTCAGCTGCATGCTCTTTCTGATTATCATCCCGAATCAAAGCAACGTTCAGCGCATGTTCAACACCTAACACTTCGCGCTGCTAGCGTGCTCATAGGCTTGGTTGAGAGAAACGGACGCCTACAAGTCATCCTTACGAAGCGAGCTAAACACCTGAAACACCACCCAGGACAAATTAGTTTTCCTGGTGGTAAAGTGGAACCTAGCGATCCCAATGCCCACTTTACTGCGTTAAGAGAAGCCGAGGAAGAAATCGGGTTAAGGTACGATGAAATAGAAGTGATCGGGCATTTACCCGATCTCATTACGATTACTCAATTCCAAGTCACGCCTATCATTGCTTTCGTTAAACCAACCTACCAACCCAGGGTAGATAAAAATGAAGTCGATTATCTATTCGAAGTTCCTCTCGATTTTTTAGCTCATACATCAAACATGACAATGCACCGTTTCAATATAAAGGGGCAGAATCACCGAGTTTTGGCCATCCCATACAAGACCCATTTCATATGGGGCGTAACCGCACAAATAATCCAAAGCCTCCAGCATCAACTTACGCAACAATAGCCTCACATCTTAGTCACAAAACGCAATCGTTTCCGCTAATTATCATTAGTTAAACTAATCTGAAAGTTAGCGGAACTAATCTGTAGCACAATAAAAACGTGACCCAATTAACGAATTCATCAGCACTATGAATAGACCCCGCAAAATCATGACCTAGATCTAATTTTTGCACTTAAAAACATTGCAAACTCCTCCCGACTTATTTCCTGTTCCCAAAAATGAGTAACATAAATGACTACTTCAACAACAACTACGGCTGCTAGCCGCACTTCTTCTAAGTGGACTTACAAAGATTTCACTTGGGCATTGTCTTTATTCGGTACCGCGGTAGGTGCGGGTGTACTTTTCCTACCAATTAAAGCCGGTGCGGGTGGCTTCTGGCCATTAGTTATCCTAGCGCTAATAGCGGCTCCAATGACTTGGTTCGCTCATAAAAGTTTAGCGCGCTTTGTTCTTTCAGCTAAAAATCCAGATGCCGATATTACCGATACGGTAGAAGAACATTTTGGTAAAACTGGCGCAAACCTTATTACTTTTGCTTACTTTTTCGCCATTTATCCTATTGTTCTTATCTACGGTGTTGGCATCACTAACACAGTCGATTCCTTCCTCGTCAACCAAATGGGTATGGAATCCATTCCTCGTTGGTTACTGTCTGGCTGTTTAATTGCAGCAATGACATGTGGTGTGGTATTCGGTAAAGAGCTTATGCTAAAAGCCACATCAGTAATGGTTTACCCGCTGGTTGCGATTTTACTCGCATTATCGCTGTACCTAATTCCAGATTGGAATACATCAATGGCAAGCGTGAGCCCTGACTGGGGTTCAATGCCTTCTGTTATTTGGTTAGCCATCCCAATTATCGTTTTCTCATTCAACCACAGCCCTATTATCAGCCAGTTCTCTAAAGAACAACGTCGTGTATACGGTGACGATGCTGTGAAGAAAACAGACATGATTACTGGTGGCGCAGCAATGATGCTGATGACATTTGTTATGTTCTTTGTGTTCTCCGTTGTTCTGTCTCTTTCACCAGAACAACTTGCGACCGCTCAAGAGCAAAACATCAGCGTACTGTCTTACTTAGCAAACGTTCATGAATCGCCACTTATTTCTATTCTTGGTCCAGTAGTTGCGTTCGCTGCGATTACTTCTAGCTACTTTGGGCACTTCTTGGGTGCACACGAAGGTCTAGTTGGCTTAGGTAAATCTCGCTCTAAAATGCCAATTAAGAAGATTGAAAAAGTATCGCTACTGTTCATCGTTATCACTACTTGGATCGTATCAATCATCAACCCAAGCATCCTTGGTATGATTGAAACCATGGGCGCTCCGATGATTGCGGCTATTTTGTTCCTAATGCCTGTTTATGCAATGCGCAAAGTACCGGCAATGGCAAAATTGAAAACCTCTACGCCTGTACAAATCTTTACAGCACTATGTGGTATCGCAGCCATTACTTCTGTAATCTACGGCGCTTTTTAATTGACTCCGTCAATTAGCCAAATAAACACCCTATAACAATAATTTAAGCCTCCTCGTTCGAGGGGGCTTTTCTAGAGGTAAATCAGTATGATTAGTGTTTTCGATATCTATAAAATTGGCGTTGGTCCTTCAAGTTCTCACACGGTAGGTCCAATGAAAGCGGGTAAAGAGTTTATCGACGATTTACGTTCGATGGGTAAATTACGCGACATCACCAAAATCACCGTAGATGTTTATGGATCACTATCACTGACAGGGAAAGGTCACCACACTGATATCGCGATTATCATGGGGTTAGCAGGTAACTCTCCTGAGAAAGTCGATATCGATTCTATTCCAGGCTTTATTGCTCGAGTTGAAGAAACAGAACGTCTACCTGTTGGCATGCATTGCCATACGGTTTCGTTTCCTCGCGACAGCGGAATGAACTTCCACTCTTCCAACTTATCTCTTCATGAAAACGGTATGCAAATCCATGCTTGGATTGATGAAGACGTCGCCTATTCAAAAACCTATTATTCTATTGGTGGTGGTTTCATTGTTGACGAAGAAAATTTCGGCAAAGAAGTGACGTCCGCTATCAAGGCTCCATATGAGTTCAACACGGCAGAAGAGTTAGTCAACCAATGTAAAGAACATGGCTTGTCTATTAGCACGTTAGTGATGGCGAACGAGCATGCGGCTTACTCAGATGATGACGTTCGAACTTACTTTGCCAACATTTGGAAAACCATGCGTGAGTGTATGGATCGCGGGATGAACACTGAAGGCATTTTGCCAGGTCCACTTCGTGTACCACGTCGTGCGGCGGCGCTTCGCCAGCAGCTACTGACATCAGAAAAAACGAACACCGATCCAATGGCTGTTGTTGACTGGGTGAACATGTATGCTTTTGCCGTCAACGAAGAAAACGCAGCGGGCGGTCGTGTTGTGACTGCGCCAACCAATGGCGCTTGTGGCATTATCCCTGCTGTCCTCGCTTACTATGACAAGTTCATTCAAACTGTGACAGAAAAAGATTACATTCGTTATTTCGCGGCGTCTGGCGCGGTAGGCGGATTATACAAGCAAAATGCTTCTATTTCTGGCGCTGAGGTAGGCTGTCAAGGTGAAGTGGGCGTGGCGTGTTCGATGGCCGCTGCTGGTCTTGCTGAGCTTATGGGCGGAAGCCCTGAGCAAGTCTGCATGGCCGCAGAAATTGCTATGGAGCATAATCTTGGCTTAACTTGTGACCCTGTTGCAGGCCAAGTACAGGTGCCTTGTATTGAGCGTAATGGTATTGCCGCAGTGAAGGCGATTAACTCGACTCGTATGGCGCTACGTCGTGCGTCGGCGCCTCGTGTTTCATTAGATAAGGTTATTGAAACCATGCTAGAAACAGGTAAAGACATGAACGCCAAATATCGCGAAACCTCTCAAGGTGGCCTTGCTATAAAAGTGGTGTGTTAATGTCGTTTACCCCTGTTAAATGACTCGATTCCAATGCGTAAAACATTTCAGTACGGGGCATATTTTAAGACAGGACATCCAATAGCAAAAAGCCCAAAGTGACTCACTTTGGGCTTTTTTATTCAAGAGAAACACCCTAGCCTACGTAAATACAACCAGCCGTGCAGGTCTCTTTGATCTCAACTTTACTCAACAGAGGAAGTGATGGTTTTAATTGATCCCAGATCCACTTAGCCAATACTTCACTTGTTGGGTTCTCTAACCCCTCAATGTCGTTCAGGTAGTAGTGGTCTAAGCGATCATATATCGGCTTAAATACAGCTTTTATCTCTGAAAAATCAATAATCCAACCTGTATGTGGATCCACTTCACCTTCAACGTATAAGCGAACTAGAAAAGAGTGGCCATGTAAGCGACCACATTTATGCCCCTCTGGAACATGCGGTAGATGATGTGCGGCTTCAAACATGAACTCTTTATACAACTCAGTTTTCATAGGAATGCTCTGAATAAAAATGACAGGCAATCCTACTGAAAACGAATCATTTGCTCAAGTTATACTGTGAAGAATAACTTTGAGAAAAAACCGATTGCAATCAGGCTAGATGCCGAAGAACACACTAATAGTACCGGTGCTTTTGTACGAGGGTAGCGTTCAAAAAGCATTAAAATGGCCAACAACGTTGGATAGAGGCCAAAAATATATCGTGGCATCGCATTCACGCCTGATGAAAGCGGGATCAACAAATTGATCATCATAAATACCGCTTCAGCATATCGCTTCTTCGCAAACAAATAGACATTGAGTCCAACACCAAACAACGTGACAATCACCAAATACAGCTTGGGCCCCCCTTGTTCTACGCCATAGCTAAGCCAATGAAGCGGGTTGCTCAGTGTTCTTCCCCATGCAATCTGAATATGACCAAATGCCAAGGCATCGCCCATCCAAAAATGAAGATATGCCATGTAACTGAAAAAGCCTAAGGGGATTAACCAAATAGACAGCACGACTCGCAAGGCTTTCTCTTTCAAGAGCATAAAGCTTCGCACGCCGTAGTATTGCACACCAAAAATCAAGACCGGAAACACTAGCATGACACCAAGGTTTCGAGTAACGGCCGCTAACATCCCTAGTAATGCAACGACTGCCCATTGTTGTCGGTAGCAGGCAAGAAATACGCCACTGACAAGTGCAATGTAAAGGGGTTCTGAATAGCCAGCCATCGAGTACACGGTATAAGGAGAGAAGCACAATAACCATATCGCCGCTTCCTGTGTTTCAACCGAAAACTTAAGTTGCTTCAATGCCATAAGCAAAACCGGCACACTGAGAAAAAATGTAATATTGGAGACGATAATCAACGCGAGTTCTGTACTTCCGGTCAACTTGGCCATCAACCAACCCAAAAAGGGTGACATTGGCATAAATGCCCAGTTGGCGGCATTCCCTCCCTTCATCCAGGTCGGCACAAGATCGTAACCATTGTCTGCAATGCGCTGAAACCAAATACAATCAAAACGACAGACTTGGTGCCAGACATCTAACCCCGCAGTACTTTCCGGGTTAAACGCTTGTGCACCTAATAAACCGATTACATAAAATGCTAATCGACTGACAACCACGGCAAGAACGATAGTTATCCATTGCTCTTTACTTACCAATAAACTTGGTCGCTCTGTAATAACAGTCTGACAAGACCCTACCCGATTGTTGAGTGGTGATAACTGAGTATTGAATAGCATTAGCGGCTTCCTAGTGCATGGGTAATGGGTTGGGCTAGCAGCTTTATTTGTGTCACAGATAGACTCGCCGGTGTTTCAAACTCAAGGTGCTGGAGTGGTTCTTTCATATCATGAGAGGTTAACACCACAGCCCCTTCGAGAGTGTTGGTGCTTCGTGGATGCAATTCGACACGAATACCTCCATTCAGGGAGGCATAAACAGGTTCAGTAATCGCCCTGTCGAGTGTCATCGAAACATGCAGATGGTGACTGCTTGGCAATGTTGTCATGTTAAAAAACAACCCGCCTCGATGTAGTAACACCCGAGAGTCGCCTTCGACCTTGTCATTCCAACCTTCACGACTCAAGTAAGGAGACGGCTTAACAACATTAATCACACCACTTTCCCCCAACAATAACTGACCATTATCTTTACCCCAAAACCGAGTTTTCTTATCGATGTAATAGGTTTGGTAGCCAAGGGAAACTTGTGGTTGTGTCGCCAAATACAAAACCCAAATGTAATAAAGAGATAAGCCGGTCAAGCTAATAATTATCGCTATACGTCGAATATTAGATCGTCCCCAGACCCAACGATCGTCATTATTTTCTTTGATATCAACCCCCAGCTCGCGCAGTTACATATTGTTACACCAGTATAGGTGAGTTGTACGCCGCTCTAGCCTCGCGTCTGTCAATGCCAAGTCAAAGATCACATATTTTTATGGGGTTCATATCACGATTAAATACCTCATGCTGAGACAATAAAAGCCAGTAATAGTCCCGGTTAGAAACCCCCAACACATTATTTAAAACAATGAATTAGCTGCACTAAATCTCATATTTTATTGTCCGATGCAGTAAAACCATGAGCATTACGAGGTTTTTATATCATACCCTTTTAACAACCAAAGAAATTAACTTAAAATTCACATTATCAGCCCATTACGCTAACTAAAAAAACAATAATCATTATGCGTCTATCTATTAAAAAAATACGTCTTTCTATCACAAACAAGCTTCTTGTTACCCTCATGTTGGTATTTAGCTTAGTCGTCGTGGCCTCCACCGCTTATCAATATAGCCAACAACGCGAACTTATCTATTCATTACTCAGTGAGCAGCTAGAAGACAAGGCCAGCAACTATTTTGACAGCTTGAACATGATGATGATCACCGGCACCATGGCGCAAAAAGAAACACTACGGCACAAAGCTCTTGCTCAAGAAAACGTAGAAAATGTACGAGTGTTACGTGGTAACGCCGTCACGAAAATCTATGGCGAGGGGCTAGATAATCAAGTTGCATTAGACCAGATAGACCAGCGAGCGCTACGTGGAGAAACGGTTCTCGAGCCATTTAAGGCCGATTGGGGGAATGGTTTAGTGGTTGCTCTGCCAATGACAGCCAGTGCAGACTATCGCGGGACAAATTGCATTGCATGTCATATGACGCCTGAAGGCGAGGTACTCGGTGCCATACGCATCGAATACAATCTAGAACACGTCAACGCCCTCATCAACAAACGTACAGCGATTGCTGTCGCGATTATGAGCACTATTGCCCTGCTCGGTTACCTTGCCACCATCTTCATTGCTCGTCGTTTTATTGTCGGCCCAGTTCAGACTACGTCAAAGTTCATGAAGCAAGTCAGTGACAGTAAAGACCTTTCTATTCGTCTATCACCACAGCAGAATGACGAAATCGGCGATCTAACAACCGACATGAACGCCTTTTTAGACACCGTCTCAGACAGCTTAAATAAAGTCCAAAGAACAGCAAAAATCGTCAGTGGGAATGCCGATAAGCTGACACGAATTGCGCAAAGTAATGAGGCGACAGCAAAACGACAGCTGACTGAAACTGCCGCGGTAGAAGCCAGCATGCAAATGCTTGAAGGCCAGCAAGCAACCGTTAGCGACGCAACGGAACGTGCTTCGCAATTGATGCAACAAACTAGTGAGCTCACCAAACAGAGCAGTTCGGAAGCTCATATAGCAAGTAATGACATAGAATCATTAGTTCAGGACATTACTCAGGTATCGACACATATTTCTGAACTCAATGAACAAACGGTACAAGTATCTGCCATTCTTTCCACCATCAAAGGGATTGCAGATCAGACTAACCTACTCGCACTTAACGCCGCCATCGAAGCAGCACGAGCAGGTGAACAAGGACGAGGCTTTGCGGTTGTGGCCGATGAAGTACGCTCACTGGCGAGTAGAACAACAGAAGCAACCAGTGACATCGAAGCGATTATTGTCAAGTTCCAGCATGGCAGTAGCGTCTCGGTTCAGTCCGTTCATGATGTATCGATCACCGCTCACCAACGTGCCAATGATGTCCAAACCCTTGCTCAAAAAATGCAACAGATGGTCTCACATATTGAGTCGACAACTGAGATTGCCAATAACGTTCAAACCCAGATACTAACCAATCGACAAACCAGTTTAAGTGTTGGACAAAAAACCGCAGTGATCACTGAGCACGCCAATGAAGCATCAAGCTCAGCGACGCAGACACATCAAATTAGTATTGATTTGCAACAGCTTTCGCATCAGCTAGAAACCTTACTCAATCAGTTTGTGTTGAGCAATCACGGCACTGAATCTCAATAGCGGCAAAGGTAAACCGTATCTTGAGTTCAATGAAAATGGTGTCGCGTAGTAAAAAACGCGTTAAATAACAGCAAAACGGGACACAATGGCCTCAACACGAGCCTGAAGGGCAATAATAAAAGCTGAATAACCACAATAAAGGTTGAACCATGAAAATTGACAGGTAATATATCCCTCTTACGAGAAATTTATAATCAACTCAATGTCGTGCTTGTATTTTAAACAGTCGCCATTGGGTTGCATTTTTACCTCCATGGAGAAGATTAATAACATGACTTACGCGCCTGTAACAGACGTACTTGGCGGCAAGCTAGCGGTAGACAGTGAAGTCACTGTTCGCGGCTGGATCCGTTCACGTCGTGATTCCAAAGCTGGAATCTCTTTCCTTGCCATTTACGACGGCTCTTGTTTCGACCCGATTCAGGCCGTGGTCCCTAATAATCTTAATAATTATGACGACGAAGTACTTAAGCTAACCACTGGCTGCTCTGTTGAAGTAACAGGTAAGATTGTAGAGTCTCCTGCAAAAGGTCAAGATTTTGAGCTTGCGGCAACCGACGTCAAAGTCGTTGGTTGGGTTGAAGACGCGGATACTTACCCAATGGCTAAGACACGTCACTCTATCGAATACCTTCGTGAAGTGGCTCACCTTCGTCCACGTACCAACGTGATCGGCGCAGTAGCCCGTGTTCGTAACTGTCTATCCCAAGCGATTCACCGCTTCTACCACGAGCAAGGTTTCTTCTGGACTTCAGCTCCGCTTATCACTGCATCTGATGCAGAAGGCGCAGGCGAAATGTTCCGCGTATCTACGCTAGATATGGAAAACCTACCTCGTACCGACGAAGGCAAGGTTGATTTCAACGAAGATTTCTTCGGTAAAGAAACGTTCCTAACGGTATCTGGCCAACTTAATGCGGAAGCTTACGCTTGTGCACTAAGCAAAGTTTACACGTTCGGCCCTACGTTCCGTGCTGAAAACTCGAACACAAGCCGCCACCTAGCCGAATTCTGGATGGTTGAACCAGAGATTGCGTTTGCAGATCTTGATGATGCAGCAAAACTCGCTGAAGACATGCTTAAGTATGTATTCGCCGCTGTTCTTGAAGAGCGCCGTGACGATCTTGAGTTCTTTGCTTCTCGCATCGACAAGCAAGCTATCACTCGCCTAGAGCAATTTGTTGACGCTGATTTCGCACAAGTTGACTACACTGACGCCATCCAAATCCTACTAGATTCTGGTAAGAAATTTGAATTTGACGTTGAGTGGGGCATTGACATGTCTTCTGAGCATGAGCGTTACCTAGCTGAAGAGCACTTCAAAGCACCGGTTATCGTTAAGAACTACCCGAAAGACATCAAAGCTTTCTACATGCGCTTAAACGACGATGGCAAGACGGTTGCTGCGATGGACGTACTCGCACCGGGCATCGGTGAAATCATCGGTGGTGCACAACGTGAAGAGCGTCTAGACGTACTTGATGAGCGTATGATTGCTATGGGTATCGACCCTGAGCACATGAGCTGGTACCGCGACCTACGTAAATACGGCACAGTGCCACACGCTGGATTCGGTCTTGGTTTTGAGCGCTTAGTCTCTTACGTAACGGGCATGGGCAACGTTCGTGACGTGATTCCATTCCCACGAACACCACGCTCAGCTAACTTCTAAGAAGCATTGATTGTGGCTTAGTTAATAAGCTCTATTAATACGCTTCAATGAATATTAAAGGTCACCTTCTGGGTGACCTTTTTTAATGTCGGCATCATCGTTTTCAAGTGACCAAAATTGCATCTTTAGGTTTCGCTTTCAAATCATAGTTAATGTTGGTTTTTTCACGCGACCAAACTACATTTAACGTTAAGGTTCCGAACGACGAGAAGGCAATGATAATGAGCAAATTTACCGAATCAGATATTCACTATCGTGGAGAATCAAATGGCGTTCACAAATGGGAAGCCTCGAATGGTCAACCGTATTATTGGCATCCCGACTGGCTCCACGTCGCGGAAGACGAAACTGGCCTGCATCCTAAAGAAACATTGAATACAACTGATGCAGTCCCTCCCTCCAAGGAACACGCAATTTCCGCCGTGGTGAGACATTTGAACGAATGGTTCAAAGATCAACTTAACCAACATCCAGATATCGAAACCCAAGCAATAGAATCTGAAATAGACCTAAAGAAATAAACGCAACGAAATAACATGTTAATGAATCCTGAATGGAATATACCCGTTCAGGATCGCTCTCGTTATCGAAGTTCCCACCACACTGATAACAAAGTAAAACTGTAAAAATAATGAATTAATGACCTTTTCTGCTTCAAATCAAACTAATTTTTGTTTTTCTTCTTTAATCTGGTTGTCACGTATAGCCTACAAAGGTATAACTAGGCTGTTATCGTTACAAAATATGTTCACATTTGCCCCTTCAATTAACATGGATGAAGATTATGTTTGAAAAAGTTGTTGCCGCGCCCGCTGACCCTATACTAGGCCTCACTGAAGAGTTTAAAAAAGATACTCGAGCTGAGAAGATTAACCTTGGTGTGGGTATTTATAAAAATGAGCAAGGTCAGACCCCTGTTCTTGCTACCGTAAAGAAAGCGGAAGCCGCACTTCTAGAAAACGAAAAAACCAAATCTTATCTCACGATTGAAGGCACGGCTGAGTATGGTCTTGCTGTACAAAAACTCCTGTTTGGTGAAGAGTCTCAAATCGTCACCCAAAAGCTCGCAAAAACTGCGCAAGCGCCAGGTGGTACGGGTGCCTTACGCGTCGCTGGTGAATTCATTAAACGTCAACTGACGGGCGCAAAAATTTGGATCAGTAACCCAACATGGGCTAACCATAATGGTGTCTTTGCTGCAGCTGGTATCGAAACGGCTCAATATAGCTACTACAATTCAGAGACCAAAGACAAAGACTTTGCTGGGATGGTTGCGGATTTAGAGCAAGCAAGCGCAGGTGATATTGTTCTTCTGCACGGCTGTTGTCACAACCCAACCGGTATTGACCCAACATTGCCTGAATGGGAAGAACTAGCAAAATTAGTGGCTGATAAAGGTCTTATTCCATTATTTGATTTTGCCTACCAAGGCTTCGCTAAGGGCGTGGAAGAAGATGCTCAGGGTCTGCGCATTTTTGCAAAACACAACAAAGAGATATTGGTCGCGAGCTCGTTCTCGAAAAACTTCGGCCTTTATAACGAACGTGTCGGTGCCTTTACTTTAGTTGCCGCGTCGAACGACATCGCAGAAACCGCTTTTTCTCAAGTAAAAGGCATCATTCGCTCTATTTACTCTAACCCACCAGCACATGGTGCGGCGGTCGTGACTTATATTCTAAACGACGCAGCCCTTCGCGCAGAATGGGAAAATGAAGTCGCAGAAATGCGTGACCGTATTCAAGAAATGCGCGGCCTTTTTGTGGAAACCCTGAAAGCTGAAGGCGTCAATGCAGACTTCAGCTTCATTGAAAGACAAAACGGTATGTTTTCTTTCTCAGGTCTGTCTAAAGAGCAAGTGAATCAGCTAAAAGACGAGTTTGCGATCTACATTGTAGGCTCTGGTCGAATCAGCGTTGCTGGCATGACAAAATCCAATATGACTCCGTTGTGCAAAGGCATTGCTGCCGTTCTTTAAGTACTTTGGGGAACGTAAGTGACGAAAACCAAAAGAGGTTTTCGTGCTTGATGTGAGTCATCAGTTTCTAAGTAATCAAGATGTTATCTAGAACGTTCGATAAAATAAAGGTCAGCTTCGGCTGACCTTTTTCATTTCTGCGTGTACTATTAAATGATTAGATCACGAGATCACCAAATAGTCATTAAGGCCTCACATGGACGCAGAACTCATAGAGATCCAACACTTCCTCACCAGCTACCCTCCCTTCGATGAACTGCCAGAAGAAACCGTGTTGCATGTTTCGCAACACATTGAGATCGCCTACTACCGACAAGATACACCTATCGTTCATTTTGGCGACGAAATCAACGATTTGTATATGGTTCGAAGTGGCGTCGTTGAGGTCTATCGACGTAAGGGCGAACTGTACAATAGGCTCGATGAAGGCGATCTTTTTGGGCAAATGGGGCTGTTGACCAACAATAAAGTACGTTTCCCAGCAAAAGCGGTTGAAGATACCCTTGTGTACTGTTTATCGGCAGAAGTGTTCCAAGAGCTTTACGACAACTTTGATTCGTTTGCGGACTTTGTCGAAGTCGAGGATAGAGTTAGGCTTAGACAAACTGTCTCCAATAACAGCAACACCAATGATTTGACCACTTCAAAAGTTCGCACACTGCTCACTGGCGAAGCCGCGACCATCGATCGTCACAGAACGATTCAAGAAGCCGCGAAGCAGATGGCCGACGAACAAGTCTCGTCGCTGCTTATTCTCAATCCAGATATTACTGAAAATGATGAAGATGATTCATCACCCATAGTAGGAATTATCACCGATCGTGATTTATGCACTCGCGTACTGGCGCAAAACCTAAGCCCACTCGATGAAGTAGCCAGTGTGATGTCAACCGACCTCATTTCACTCGACCACAACGCGTACGTCTATGAAGCAATGCTCATTATGTTGCGTTACAACGTTCATCACCTTCCGGTCGTCAAAAATAAGATACCGCTCGGTGTCATTGAAACCACCGATATCGTTCGCTATGAGTCGCAAAACTCATTACTTTTGGTTAGCAGTATTTTTCAGCAACAAACTGTTGAGGAATTGGCTCAGTTGTCGGATCAGGTTCGCGACAGTTTCGTGCGCTTGGTTAACGAAGATGCCAATGCGCATATGGTTGGTACTGCCATGTCTGTGATTGGACGTAGTTTCAAACAACGAATCATCGAGCTGGCCGAAGAAAAGCTGGGACATGCGCCGATTCCTTACTGCTTTCTTGCACTTGGTTCTATGGGACGCGATGAGCAACTCATGGTCACGGACCAGGACAACGCCATCATTCTCGATGACAGCTACAGCGAAGAAAAGCATGGGGAATACTTCAAAGCATTCACGACATTTATTTGCGATGCGCTCGCCGATTGCGGTTATACCTATTGCACGGGTGACATTATGGCGACCAACCCTGAATGGCGTATGACCCGAAAAGAATGGGAAGCCTGCTTTTCTGATTGGATAGATGATCCCAATCCAAAAGCCTTGCTCAACGCCTCGATATTTTTTGACTTAGATGGGGTCTACGGCAAATTAAAATGGGCAGAACAACTGAACAGCTTTATTGTACGACGCGCACGTCGAAATAACCGCTTCCTCGCCTGCCTCGCTCGTAATGCGTTAAACCGCAAACCTCCACTGGGCTTTTTCAAAGACTTTGTAATGGAAAAAGATGGTCAGCACAATAACTCTATTAACCTAAAACGTAGAGGAACCGCGCCATTAGCCGACCTGATCCGCGTCCATGCTTTAGCGGTAGGTTCTCGCTCGACCAATTCCTTTGAGCGATTAGATGATATACATGATGCTGGCATACTACCCAAGGGAAGAGCTCGTGACCTAAAAGACGCGATGGAATTTATCTCCATGGTACGTATTAGCCATCAAGCGATGGATGTACAAATGGGCATTGCTCCAGACAATAACATCGAGCCAGAAAATTTATCGGATTTTGAACGCCGCAATCTCAAAGATGCTTTCCAAGTCTTGAGTAATGGTCAAAATTTCCTAAAATTTCGTTATCAAGCCAACAACAATTTCAAGTAGGGACCGCCTATGGTTAGGTATGGATTATGATAAAAAAACTATTCAGCGGCCCCAATATACAATGGCAAGCCAAGTTTAAAACATTGGCTGAACGTATGGAGGACTCCCGCCTAAAAAGCTTTTATGGCGAAGGCCTTCCTAGCGGCAATACATTATTGAAAGATGTGTCTTTTGTCGCTTTGGACTTTGAGACAACGGGCTTAGACCCAGATAAAGATGGCATTTTATCGATAGGGCTTGTGCCATTTAGTACATCCAGGATTCGACTAAATCAAGCACAGCATTGGACCGTCAGACCTAAAGCGACGCTAGAGGAAGAGTCTGTTGTGATTCATGGTATCACCCACAACGACATCTTAGATGCACCAAAACTTAAAGATATTTTAGGGGATGTATTGGAGGCTCTGGCCGGCAAAATTATTGTCGTTCATTATAATCCGATAGAACGTGGCTTTCTTGATAGTGCCTTAAAGGGGATGATTGGTGAAGGGATAGAGTTTCCTGTTGTCGATACCATGCAAATTGAATCAAGTTACCAGACTAAAATGACCGGTGGCGTCATCAATATGCTTAAAGGCAAACAGGCTGATTCAGTGCGACTGGGGCAGACTCGCCGTCGTTATGGACTCCCAGATTACCCGCCGCATCATGCCCTTACCGACGCCGTCGCGACAGCAGAGTTGTTACAAGCTCAAATCGCCTATCATTATGATGACAGTACGGTACTCAACGATGTTTGGCTGTAATATCTAAGAAGCTTAATAGCGATAAAGCAGTTGAAAATCACTATCGCTATTAAGCACTCTTTCTAAAACACACTACGTAATGGTGCTGCACTTAAAAATGCAGCACTTAAGAACATTACACTTTAAAGCGACCTATTTCACTTTGTAGCTTCTGAGACAGCTCGGAGAGCTCTACAGCTTGCTGTGCCGCCTCGTGCGCTTCTTCTGCAAGCTCATCTGAAACATCGCGAATCCCTTGCGTATTGCGGGTCACTTCCGACGTCACCGACGCTTGCTCTTCTGCTGCAGTGGCTATTTGCGTTGCCATGTCACTAATTTGGCTCACCGCCGATAAGATCTGCGTCAAACTTGCGGCAGCACTATTCGCATCATCGACACTCGTCTCAGCGAGGCCTCGACTGTCACCCATAATACCAACGGCTTTAGCTGTTGTGGCTTGAAGCGTCTCGATCATATGTTGAATTTCTTGTGTAGACGCGTGTGTACGTTGGCTCAAGACTCGAACCTCATCGGCCACCACCGCGAACCCTCTTCCTTGCTCTCCTGCTCTCGCCGCTTCAATTGCTGCATTTAACGCCAATAAATTGGTTTGCTCTGCAATGCCTTGAATGGTAGATAGTATGGTATTAATACTACTGCCGTGCACTTCTAACTCACGGATAACACCCGTGGCAACCTCGACCTCAGAGGCCAAGTTTTGAATCGAACCTTGAGTGGCAGAAACCTGCTCAGCCCCATGATTACTCGCTTCAACAGCCTCCGATGAATTATTCGCGGTCATCTCAGCATTGTTGGCGATTTCTTGCGTCGCGGCAGCCATTTCATTGATTGCCGTAGCCACCATATTGATTTCATCTTGCTGAGTTTGAATTCTCTGACTTCTAACGCGCGCGTGTGATGCCGTATCCTTGGCTTGGTCGGATAATGACTCTGATACACGTGTCAGTTGTGTAATAGTTTCATGCATGTAACTCACAAAGGTATTAAAGTTTCGAGCAAGCTGTCCAACTTCATCGTTACTTTTGGGCTCCAAACGACGAGTTAAATCACCTTCGCCAGACGCAATTTCAGCCAACGCTTTTGATACTCGGCCTAATTCGGTCACCAGTAGACTCACCATCCAAGAAGCGATCGCCGCGACAAAGATAACGATAAGTACAGAGGTCATAATCAATTGGGTTAAGGCACTGTTGAGATCGGCTAGCTCGGTATTTTTATCAAGTTCAACGGCCAGCACCCAGTTTGTGTCAGGCACCTTAGTGAAATACAACATCTTATCCAGGCCTTGGACTTCTACGTCTGCAACCTCACCACTGGACGCTAAATCGCTGATGGTTCTAGCCGTTAGTGTAGGGTTGAGTTCAGTGGTGGATTTTAATAATAGAGCGGTATTTTCATGAGCGAGAAAAGTGCCGTTAGACAAATCAATCAGCATAGCACTTGCGTTATGACCAACATTAAGGCTGATGACATCGTCGACTAACTGATCAATCAGCACATCCGCACCGACAATACCGACTAATTGACCATTGCTTTTTATTGGCTCTGCAATGGTCACAAGCAACGCGTTAGTAATGGCATCTTGATACGCTTCGGTGATGATCTGCTTGTTCGCGGCTTGAGCGTCTTGGTACCAAGGGCGAGTTCTCGGATCATAATCCGCTCTGTTGCGCTCTGGATGTGAGCGATACATCTCACCGTTTGGCGTCCCTAAGAAGATGTCATCGAAGCCACCGGAAATTCGAGCCTGTTGTAGGTATGGGACTTTGTCTTCTGTTGCTGAAAAGGAATTAAATGCTGATGCAATGTTTTTTCTAATATCAATCCAGTTCCCTATGCCTTCAACCGCCGCTAACGATACTGTATTCGCTCGACTTGAAATGGCATTGTGGGTTTGGTTAGAAAGTTGCTTTGCCGATAGCATTGTTAATACTACCGCCATTAATAGCACGGCAGACAACATTGCCGTAATAAGCTTTTGCTTTAGTGATAATTTCATAGGTTATTATTCTTTTTGTAACTTAATATTCAACTAATCATGTTAGTCCTTAAGGTGTCGCGGGCAGATAATATCCAACTTTCGTTGTAAAATCGACCGTCAATATTTTGTCTGTTAATTTATTGACGTTATTCAAGTTTCCTAAAGTAACCACGTCGGATTTACGAAAAGTAACCCCCCTTAAAGTTTCATCATTAATCGTACTGCGTTGGGTAGATAGGAATGAATGACATGCTGGCGAAAATGACATATTAGTCTCAGAACAATGATGATTAATGCCTGTATATTACAACCGGGTTTATTATGTATAACCCGAAAATATATTGAGCATACCTATCGAGTTATTGTATTCGACGGCCTATCGAACACTTGATTCAAAAAAAAAGAGCGGCATCTGCCACTCTTTTTAATTCACACCCACATTAACCGTTCGTTATGTGCGTTCTGTTCTCATACCCATCAACAAGCTAACGCACATCGCTAACAAGATGAAGGTAAACGGCAGCGCCGATGAAATCGCGCCTGCTTGCAGCGCTTCGATAGCCTGACTGCCACCAATCCAAAGTAAAGCCACCGCGATTGCACCTTCCATAAATGCCCAGAAAACGCGTTGAATTACTGGTGCATCCACTTTACCACCAGCAGTAATGCTATCGATGACTAACGAGCCTGAATCTGATGATGTGATAAAGAACACCAATACGAGTATCACCGCAATCACAGACAGGAATGTACCCATTGGCAACGCATCAAACATCTCGAACATCGCGAGTGGTACTTCGCGTAATCCATTAGCACCTAACGTACCTACCTCATTGACAACTTGATCAATCGCAAGGCCACCAAACACTGACATCCACACAATAGTCACGGATGTAGGTACAATTAGAACGGCGGTGATAAATTGTCTAACGGTGCGTCCTTTAGAGACACGAGCAATAAACATCCCGACAAATGGGGACCATGAAATCCACCAAGCCCAGTAGAATACTGTCCAACCGTGCATCCATGCTTCATCGTCACGACCATGAGGGTTACTCAGCGGTACGATGTTTTTCAAGTAGGCAAATAATGTGTCAGGGATTGACGCAAATGTAACGGCATATCCTATTAGAGCGACTAGAGCCAGCAATAAGAAAGCGATGATCATGTTGATGTTACTGATGACCTTAACGCCACCATCAATACCACGCAGTACCGATACCACCGCTAGCAGCGTCACAACGGCAATAACGATAACCTGCAGGGTCATGCCTGATTCGACACCAAATACATGGTGAATGCCGCTCGCGGCTTGCTGTGCACCTAGACCTAAAGACGTCGCTAAACCAAATAGCGTTGCCAAAACGGCCAAAATATCAATGATGTGCCCCGCCCAGCCCCAAGCACGATCGCCCAGTATTGGATAAAAGACCGAACGCATCGAAAGTGGCAGGCCTTTATTATACGTAAAGAATGCCAACGACAACGCTACAACACCGTAAATGGCCCAAGGGTGTAGACCCCAGTGGAACATGGTCGCTCCGAGCGCAAGCTCTCGAGCTTGCTCAGTATTCGCGGTCACCCCAAGCGGTGTTTCATACCATCCCGTAAAATAAGCGACAGGTTCTGCAACACTCCAGAACATGAGACCAATACCCATGCCGGCAGCAAACAACATTGCTAGCCAAGACATGAAAGAATAATCCGCCGTCGCGTCTTTACCGCCTAATCGTATTTTACCAAATGGAGAAACAATCAAAACTAAGCAAAAAATCACGAAAATGTTGCCTGCCCACATGAACAGCCAATCAAATTTGTTAATAATGCTCCATTTTATTCCATCTAGTGCTGCTTTAGCGGTCTCCGCATCCACAACCACCGCTAGAATGAGCAGTAATGCAATAAAGCCTGCACTCCACCCAAAGACAGGATTGTGTACATCAAATCCCCATTTTTGGACATTATCTTGCCCAATTGTATAGTCAGTACTGTCAATACTGTACTTATCAATGCCTTTTGTCATCGTTCCTCACTATGACGAACTCTAATCCATCAAAATATATCGTGTATCAAGTATTATCCCGATATGAAGGCGAGCCTGCATGGGTAATATCTCAACATGGTGTGGTTACTAAAGTTATATTCTAGCAAGAAAATGTTGAATTATCCTATGCTGTTTTTCATTAGAACTCATCTTTGGATCGTATTCGGTAAACCATGTGATTTACCTCGCGCTGATATATTTCCAACGCTATTGCCTTTAATCTAATGACTGTTTTAAGCGCTCAAAAAAGCCCACGTCGTTAATAAACAATGTGGGCTCTGAAAATTGATGGCTTAACTAGCAAGTAAAACGAATACGACTTACGTTAGTTTTTAACGATACTGTCTATTTGCAGCACGGGCGCGGCATCAATACCTTCGGCATTCATCATCGATGAGATGCGCTGAATTGAAGACAACAAAAGAGTTTGCTCCCAAGCATCAAGACTTTGAAATTTTTGTACAAAACTATCTTGTAGTGGCAAAGGAGCGCTATCCAATACCTCTGTACCTTTCTCCGTCAGTACGGCGTGAACTTTTCGTTTGTCTTGATGGCTGCGTTCACGCCTCACGTAATCATTAAGCTCTAAGCGATCGATGATCGTCGTCGCCGTCGCTTGGCTAATATTGGTGTGATTCGACAACTCACGAATAGTTACATTCCCTTTCTCTCTGATCGCCTTCATCAGTACCAGCTGCGGACCGGTTAATCCACACTCTTTTTTCAATTTTTTTGAATGTAAGTCTATTGCTCTTATTACTTGGCGAATTGCCACGAGCACTTCTTCGTGTTTTTCCAAATCTTTGTTCCAAAATTAACGAGTAACGGGTTATTCCCTGCGTTTTAACACATTCATCGCGATGTTGCATCCTTATCGCTTCGATAAAAATATATTGATCACGAATGGGCTATTTTCATGGCTTAAATTCATGCAATTTCTTATTCTCCTTAATTTCCCCTCAACCAAGGTGCTGCTTAAGTTTAGCGTGCTCCCCACCGGTTAAAAAGTCACTCAGAATATCGGTAATTTCCTTAGACCTAAAACAGTTAGAGCTCTATGCAATAAACGCTCTTGATACATGTTAAAACGTGAGCCAGACGATGAATCTCTTTTAATTTATCGTTGATTTTGTTAGTATTCGCCCGAATTTTAGTTAGAGCTCTAAGTAGTATCAGAGGAATGATGAATAATAATAAGGACAAGTATAGTATAGATAACACTGACTATACGGTAGGACAAGACAATGTCCAAAAGTGGGGGTTTGACGTTCATAACCCTGTATTCGGCACAAGTGCAGGTCTCATTTTACTGTTTCTTATCGCCCTTCTCGTAGTAGACCCAGCCACAGCTAAAGCGGCATTAGATGGCGCTAAATGGCAAATCATTGGCGCTTTCGATAGCTTATTCATGTGGGCAGGTAATATCTTTGTTATTTTCTGCCTTGGCCTTGTGCTATCTCCATACGGTAAAATTAGAATTGGTGGCGCAAGCGCAAAACCTGATCACTCAACCTTATCCTGGATTGCCATGCTTTTTGCTGGCGGCATGGGTATCGGCCTTATGTTTTGGGGGGTAGCAGAACCTGTTGCTTACTTTACAGGCTGGTATGAAACGCCACTTGGTGTTGAAGCCTATACCGAAGAAGCACGAAAAGTAGCCTTAGGGGCAACGATGTTCCACTGGGGCATTCACCCGTGGTCAATGTACGCTGTTGTTGCACTTTCAATGGCATTCTTTGCCTTTAACAAAGGGCTTCCGCTCTCTATGCGTTCCGTGTTCTACCCGTTACTGGGTGACAAAACGTGGGGCTGGTTTGGGCATATCATTGATATTTTGGCCGTTCTTGCAACGCTATTTGGTTTAGCCACTTCATTGGGCCTTGGTGCTCAACAAGCCGCTAGCGGCATCGGTCATGTCTTTGGCTTTCAAGCAGGTACGACCTTGCAATTGGGCGTGATCGCCTTTGTTACGGCACTTGCGGTCTTTTCAGTCGTTCGTGGTATAGATGGTGGTGTAAAACTTCTCAGTAATACTAATATCCTAATCGCATTTGTATTATTGGTTGTTGTTATTGTGGTTTCTATCGCAACCTTCTTTGGTTCGTTAGGTACCACCATTGTCGGTTATGTCGAAAACATCATTCCACTTAGTAATCCACATGGTCGTGAAGACGAAGCATGGATGCACGGTTGGACGGTATTCTATTGGGCATGGTGGATTTCGTGGTCCCCATGTGTCGGTATGTTTATTGCTCGTGTTTCTAAAGGACGTACGGTACGTGAGTTCTTAACCGCTGTTATTGTTATTCCTACAACGATTACGTTGTTCTGGATGGCAGCGTTTGGTGGTATGGCAATCGATCAAGTCATCAATCAAGTCGGTGAACTTGGTCAAAATGGTCTAACTGACCTTACGCTTTCACTATTTTATGCGTATGAAGCCTTACCAATGAGCACGCTCTTATCCGTTATCTCTATCGTTCTGATTATGGTGTTCTTTGTCACATCTTCAGACTCAGCCTCTCTCGTTATCGACAGCATAACTGCTGGCGGTAAGATTGATGCGCCAGTACCTCAACGTGTCTTCTGGGCCACGATAGAAGGTGCGATTGCAGCCGTTTTACTATACGTTGGTGGTACAGAAGCTATTCAAGCACTTCAAGCGGGGGCTATCTCTACTGCATTACCTTTTACCATTATTCTGTTGATAATGTGTGTGAGCTTACTGAAAGGTATGCGTACTGAACTGCAGATCCATAAGCATAGTTACGCTTAACTGGCCTCTAATGTTTGGGTACCCAAACGGCATCACTAAAAAGACCCGCTTATGCGGGTCTTTTTATATAAGGAATAAGGTAAATAATATTGTATCGCCACAACACAGAATTCTGCCCTACCCTAAGCCATTCTCTAACGCATACTTAGCAAGCTCTGCTGTCGAGTGTAAGTCCAATTTGTGCTTAATATTCTGCCTGTGCGTTTCCACGGTTCTATAAGAGATATTCAACATCTGCGCAATTTTTTTGCTGCTACTTCCTTGTGCGACCAACTTGAGAACAGACTCTTCACGGCGACTTAACGGGTTCGTTTTACTGTGCGATGGTGCTACTTCCTGTGAGAAAAGTGTCTGTGTCACGGACTCACAAAAATACGTTGATCCTTGTTTGACCGTCTTAATTGCTTGTACCATTTTTTCTGCTGAGATTTCTTTCAGCATATAACCCACCGCACCCGCTTGCATGACTTTCATAATGTATTCACGATTATCATGCATCGTCAGCATCAGCACCTTCGCTTCTGGCATCTCTTCTTTCAGTAATTGCGTGGCTTCAATACCATTCATAATTGGCATACTAACATCCATGAGTACCACATCTGGCTGATGAACTTTCACCACTTCTACCGCTTCCAAGCCATTACTTGCTGTTGCAATCACATTAATGTCGGGTTCGCGCTCTAGCCGAGCAATAAAGCCTTCCAATACGACTTGGTGATCATCAACAATCACCACTTTGATCGGCTCATCCATTATTCTGTTCCTTCTAGCTTCAGTAGCACGGTAATCTCAGTACCCGCTCCATAATCACTGACTAATTCAAACTCTCCGCCTATAAACTCAACACGCTCTCGCATATTCCGTAACCCAATCCCTCGGGTCGCTAATGCATTACTGACATCAAATCCAATGCCATCGTCTCGAATCATTAACTGCAATACATTACCGAATTGCTTTAAGAAAACCGTTACCTGTGTAGCACCCGCGTGCTTTTCAATATTATTCAACGACTCTTGAACCACGCGATACAATGTCGTGGCGACCTCAGATTTAAGTTTAGATGCTTGTGTGTCGAGTACCAACTCAGTATTAGCATGAGAGTACGTTTTAAAGTCTTGCAATAAGCTCGATATTGCTGCGTCTAAACCAATGTCATCTAATGCACTAGGTCGAAGGTGATGAGATATTCTGCGGACTTCGATAATCGCTTCCGATAAAGATGATAGTGATTTGCTTAGATGGCCAATGGAGCGGTTATCGACGGCTTTTGTGTCCATCAACTCGAGGTGGCACTTACTGGACACCAACAGCTGGTTTACTCCGTCATGTAATTCCCTTGCAAGATGTTTCCTTTCATCCTCTTGAAACATCACAGTTTTATGTGCTAGTTCTTTTAGGTTTTTATCTGCGAGCTTGTGCTCGTGCCAATTAACGGCCAGTGTGAGTACAATGATCACTGCGACTGTCACAGCAAAAATAGTGACAATAGAGAACATGGTCGTTTCTATATTTTTATCAATCGCCGCTCTTAACACGGCAACTTCGCGAGCCACATCTTCTATGTACAACCCCGTACCAATCATCCAATCCCATTTGTCCAGCCAAGCGGCATAACTCAGCTTAGTAACAATTTCTCCAGTGGACGGTTTTTGCCAAAGATATTGGTGAAAACCACCCCCAGATTGGGCTTGGAATAGCAACGTCTCAATAAGATGATTGCCATCTTGGTCTTGCAAGTCTAAAAGATTTTTGCCTACAAGCTCAGGCAATATAGGATGAACAAGATTGGTCCCTGTTTCGTCATAAGCAAAAAAATACCCATCCGTCCCATAACGAAGTCGGTCAAGAATATCTCGAACCTGTGATTGCGCTTCTGCTTCGGAAAGGTCGGGGTCGTTGTAGGCATATTCAATGGCATCAAACGCTAACTCAACGGTGTCTTTGAGTGTCGATTCTTTTGAACGAATCAAGCTTTCGCGGAAAATTTCTATTTCATTTTCGCCAAAAGATTTGGCTTGGTGAAGGGCTATCCAGCTGACGCTTGCCGTTAAAATGATCAATGGCAATAGCGTCAGCAAGATGAGTTTCGCTTTGAGTGGCATAGAAGTCCTTTCTAACTACAACCGCCATAATAGGCAATGCATCCCGTGGGATACATTACCATGGCAGTTAAATAAATGAACTGATATACACGACAACGATAATTAGATCACATTCCATAAAAACCAGGGAATGCCAATAACGACGCTAGGACCAAGACTTGAATTGCGATAAACGGCATCACTCCACGATAAATATCTCTCGTGGTCACACCATCAGGTGCAACACCTTTTAGATAGAACAAACTAAATCCAAAGGGTGGTGTCAAGAACGAGGTTTGTAAGTTCATTGCGACCAATATGGCAAACCAGGTCATGTTGATCCCCATAATCTCGGCAACTGGAGCGATCATAGGGACAATAATGAAACAGATTTCCACGAAATCAATGAAGAAGCCCAGAATCAAAATCACTAACATCGTAATGATTAAGAAGCCCCATTTTTCACCAGGTAACTCAAGCATCCACTCTTCAACGAGCATATCTCCACCGGTATAGGTAAAGGCCATCGAGAATGCTGTCGCACCCAAAAGAATAGCAAACACCATTGCCGTGACTTTAACGGTTTCTTTCGACGCGTCGTAGAGCATTCGGAAATTAAACTGACCGTACGCTATCGCTAATAAAATCGCGCCTGCACCACCCAACGCAGCGGATTCAGTCGGAGTAGCGACCCCTGCAAATATAGAGCCGAGTACAATCACGATCAACGCCAAAGGAGGCACTATCGCTTTCAAGGCGGTTCTTACCTCTTGAGAGCGTGATATGGAATCATCTCTGGGGATGGGTTGAGCGGCCTCAGGGTTCATTTTTGCGTAAATCAGGATATAAAGGACATACGCTCCAACAAGCACGAGTCCAGGCCAGATCGCCGCTTGGAACAAGTCACCAACCGGGACGCCCAGCACATCACCTAATAAAATGAGCACAATAGACGGCGGAATAATCTGCCCCAGAGTCCCAGACGCACAGATGGTGCCGCACGCTAACCCTTTGTCATAATTATATTTAAGCATAACAGGTAAGGAGATTAAGCCCATCGCCACAACCGACGCACCGACGACACCTGTTGACGCGGCCAGCAGTGCACCAACCAATACCGTAGAAATGGCAATACCACCACGTACTCCACCAAACAAACGCCCCATCGACTCCAATAATTGCTCGGCCAATTTGGTTTTTTGTAACACCAAGCCCATGAAGACAAAGAGTGGGACTGCCATCAGTACCGTATTTTCCATAATGGATTGAATACGATATGGCATGAAGGCAAACATTTCGATCCCTTCAGCCCAGACACCAAAAATTAACGCGATTCCTCCGAAGGTAAATGCGACAGGAAACCCTAACAGTAGCGCGAATAAGGCTACAAAAAACATGACAATACCGATCATGGAAACAATCCTTATTCTTTTGAGTCGGTTGAATTAGCGTAAATCAAATGAGGGTTAAGCAGTTTGTTGAGCGAATGCAACACCAATCCCACCCCACTGATGGCCATAAAGAAAAACGAAATAGGGATCATAGCTTTAATCACCCATCGATAAGGTAAACCACCTGGATCACCTGATGTCTCTCCCAGTGCATAGCTTTCTTTAGCAAAATCAATTCCGAACCACGCGACGATGAGACAAAAAGGGAAAAGGAATACGAATGCGCCAATGAGATCAATGATCGCTCGAGCCTTAACCGACAATCTTTCATAAAATACGTCGACTCTTACATGACCGCCCGCCTTAATGGCATAAGGCACACCAAGCAAAAAGACCGCGGAAAATAAATGCCATTCCATTTCTTGGAAGGCAATGGATACGTCATTAAATACGTATCGCATCACAACGTCATACACGACGTTGAGAAGTAGTAGTAAAAACAAAAGACTCGATAACACGCCTAGCATGTCCCCGACTTTGTTAAATAGTCTTTCTATATATATTAGGCTTCGCATTCCAGACTCCATCCCGTCGCTCATATTATTGTATGTTTGGTGTTGAACGTTCCGGTGCTTATAAAGTAGATAGTGATTAAGTGAGATAGTTATAATATTGAGATATTAGTCATCTGAGGCTTATCAAACTAAAAAGGGTAAGAAAGTGGCGCTAAGCGCCACTATATTGGATCAATCATCAAACTTGTTAAGATAAGCTTTCGTCGCAATGTCGGTCCAAGAACGAACCTGCTCTAGGTACGCAGCTTGAGACATTTGGATTTCCTTCGCAGTTTCATCTTTTTCGGCATGCTCTTTAAGAAGCTTGTCGTTTGCATCACGTAGTGCATCGATGACTTCGCGTGGAAAGTCTTTTACTTTCACATCTGGATAATCCGACTGGATCGTTGCCCAGTTTTTCCCACTTTCGTGAGTCGATTGGATATACATATCATACGCTGCTGTTTTCATAGCAATCTGTAGGATGGCTTTCAAATCATCTGGTAATTTATTCCATGTACGCTGATTGACTAAGAATTGAAGCTCAGTAGCAGGCTCATGCCACCCTGTGTAGTAATATGGCGCGATTTTATGGAAACCCATACGCAAGTCTAGGGAAGGCCCCACCCACTCCAGAGCGTCGATTGTGCGACGTTCTAATGATGTATAGAGTTCACCTGATGCGATATTCGTTGGTTTCGCACCCACTTCCGCCAAAATCTCGCCTGCAAATCCAGGGATTCGCATTTTTAGACCTTGTAAATCATCAACGCTGTTAATCTCTTTTTGAAACCAACCGCCCATTTGTACATCGGTGTTACCACCAGGGAATGACATCATATTATGGGGAGCATAGACTTTTTCCATCAGCTCCATACCTCCGCCGTGATAGAACCATGCGTATTGCTCTGGCGCTGTCATACCAAATGGCATCGTCGTGAAATACAACGTATTGGGTACTTTACCTTTCCAGTAATAAGAGGCGGAGTGGCCCATGTCATACTGACCTGATTTCACCATATCAAACACGCCAAACGGGGCTTTGTGTTTATTTGATGAGTCAATACGAATTTGCAGCCGGCCGTTAGACATTTCTTCAGCCATCTTGGCCATATTTTTCGTTGCATCACCAAAAATTGGGAAGTTGGGTCCCCATGTCTCAGCAAGCTTTAGGCGGTAAACTTTGTCATCTGCACTGGCAGAGCTTGCTACAAAAGCAAAGCATGTCGCAGCAATAATGGCGGTACTTTTTAATGCACGAGTGACTGATTTCTTGATTAAACTCATTTTCAGTTCCTTGAGTAGTTTCTTATATAGAGTGACTTCCAAACACTCCAAGTTTCACGTTCAAGGTAACTATGAATTGAATTATCAATATCGGGTATTCGTGCGAGCACGCACACAACCAAAGGTAACGATGACATACCAGACCTTGGTATTACGTATTTATACGTAGGATATTGACGAGATGAACAATTAAAATCCTTACAATCAATAGATTACAAAATCATTGATCCATTAGTTTATAATATACACGTACGTATTTTCATTATTAAAAGAATACAAAAATGTCACCTTAATCACATCTATCGCTAACAATTCACATAAATAAAGATGGCACGAACAAAAAAAGCCCCTCGAAAGGGGCTTTTTTTGTTTTTAAATAAAATGAAGTATTACTGTGCTTTATAAATCACTTTATTGCCAGCAAGTTGTTCTTTAGCAACTAAACCTTCATCTAATAACTTCTTAAGAGCACCCGTTGCCCAAGACGCTGCTTTTGCATCCTCTTGGCCGGCTTCCTGACCAATTCCTTTAGAATTAATGCCACCTGTGTGCTTAACAACAATATCTAATACTTGTTGTTGCTTAGGAGTTAGAGCTACTTCCACTTTTTTTGTCGCAGTTGCTTTATCAGCTACAGGAGCTTTTTCCGTTACAGATGCTTTTGCTACAACAGGTTTCATTGTTTTTGTTGCAGCTGCTGTATTGGCAACTACCGCTTTAATGCGCTTTTGCAATTTTGATTGCACTTTGCGCTTATGAGCAAGTTTCATTGAGTTTTCTCTCCATTTCACTGCGCTGTAAGCAGTGGTCAAAATTTGAAGCGCGTTTTATACCAAAATTTTGACCACTTTTGTAGAGGCATGACACAAAGCGTCGCGAAAAATGCCGACTTTCCATGTTTATGACTATTATTTAATCAATAACACCGTCCATTACGTATTATCATCAAGTCATAAAATGCACCGTCGATCATCATTTTCAATCATCACTGAAGGTTGCACTATCACAAATATGGAAACGATTCATATCAGTAACCACGATTATTCATGGCATTCTCCGAGTCTTCGTAATTTTGCGTTTCTAGGCTTGATAATCAGTATCGCACTCGTTCTTTTGGTGCCTAACTGGAAACTCGGACTCATTATCGCCGGTTTACTGGCGGTAGCCCTCGGATTCACATTTTTCACGGTAATCAAAAGTCGCGTCACATTTACCCTTACTTCTTCGCATTTTCAGCAGCATCTTTTTAAAGGTGGATGGGCATTGCGTTGGACTGATATCGAACGAGTAGGGATCTGCAGTCATCATAAAGATGGCTGGCATACCCCTCTTCCTTGGGTAGGCTTGCGAATCAACAGTTATGGCGCTTACCTGAATGCCATCTGTCCGCGAATCGCAACCGATCTCTTGTTAAGCCAACGAGCTCTACTTTATGTCGGAATGCAGCAAACTTCACCACAGACAATTTTTGAAGATATTGTCTTAGATTCAAGTGTTTACATTGATACTGATGGCACTCAGTACCATGGTCTTATGGCAATGCTTGCCAACCGAATGAAATATCAGCGAGAGTTTTTTGGGTATGATATTTTTATTGCCGAAGCCGATTTAGACAGAAGTGCAGATAAGTTCGTCGGCTTGGTCCGCCGCTATTTAGCAGCAGCAGACCAACAGCTATTTAAAGAATAAAACCTTGATTGAAGAAAGTAAGCGTTAGTAAAGCGGCATTTCATCGGCGACAAATGGGTTCGATACCCGTTCATGGCCAAATGTTGATTCAGGCCCATGACCAGGTACAAAAGAAACATCATTCCCTAGCGGCCATAACTTACCTTTGATCGACTGGATCAATGTGTCGTAATCCCCTTGTGGAAAATCAGTACGTCCAATCCCCCCCTTAAACAAGACATCACCAACAAAAGCTTGTTTTGCAGCGGCATTAAAAAGTACCACGTGTCCTGGTGTGTGTCCTGGTGTATGGATAGCCTGCAAGCTTTGATTACCAAATGTCACAACGTCACCGTCTTCAAACCATTCGTTTGGTTCAAAAGCTTTGGTTAGCGGAAAGCCGAACATTTGGCTTTGATTCTCTAACCCTTGTAACCAAAAGTTATCCGCTTTGTGTGGGCCCACAATGGGTACGTTCAGTTTTTTAGAAAGGGGCTCAGTGCCACCAACATGATCAAGGTGACCATGAGTGAGAACTAATTTTTCTACTTGAACACCCAGCTCTTCGATAAGCACTTGCAACTGTTCAATATCACCACCTGGGTCGATTAACACTCCCTTCATGGTTTCATCACACCAAACAATGGAACAATTTTGCGAAAAAGACGTCACTGGAACGACTTGATACTTAAGACTCATCGTAAATCCTACTATTCAAATAAAGTAGCGAGACTATGACATTGTCTACTAGTGATGACAAGTATTCAGGCGTCACGAGCTAAGCCCGCTTTCTACGAACATATTGACTCAACGCGTCATCACTAGGAAGTCATGACGCGTCAATCAATTCTTTGTCATTGCTGTTTCTGTTACATCATCGCGGCGCATGTCATATTGGTATACATCCGCACGAAAGTGAGCTTTGCCATCTTCAAGCCACGCCGTCTGATAGATAATATGCACCGGAATTCGCTGCTTAAAAGAGATAGCCTTATTCGAGCGATACGTAGACAAATCATTCAGCAACTTCCCTTGATGTTCCAGGAGGACTTGGGCAAATTTGTCAGCATGTTCTACCCGAACACACCCAGAGCTGTATGCACGGCTGCTTTCGTTAAACAAATGTTTACCGGGAGTGTCGTGGAGAAAAATGGCTCTGTCATTTGGTGTATTGAATTTATATTGCCCCAACGCATTCGAGGAGCCCGCTTGCTGCCTCATTCTATAAGGGAAGCGCTTGGCTTGAACTTCTTGCCAGTTAATCATGGTCGGATCGACAACGACGCGGTTATGCCACCCTTCTAATATTTCAAAGCGTTGAGCAAATAAGTACGTAGGGTCGTTTTTTACTTTGGGAATAATATCCTTAACCATGATCTTCCAAGGCACATTCCAAGTAGGGTTAACAATCAGAGAGTCCATTTTGGTTTCAAAGATTGGTGTTTGACGAGTCAATCGACCAACAATCACTTTTGACTCAAAGCGCGCCTGCCCTTCCCCCCAGTACTCAAGCTCAAAGCTTGGTACATTGACCAAGATAATATTGTCACGCTGCTGCGGCCAAAGTCTCGAACGCTCGGCATTCAGGGCTAATATTCTTAGCTTTTCCTTTGCCGATTTATTGAGCCATTGCAGAGTGTTCGGGCCGATAATGCCATCATCTTCTAGCCCATACAGTGCTTGAAACTGTTTTATCGCGGTTTCTAAAGAGTCATCAAATAGTCCGTTTTCTTTCTCTTCAACATAAAATTCAGAATCAGCCAAACGTGCGAGTAAGTGGCCATACTGCTCGAGATCAACAAGGTCTCCTTTCCTAAGTAACCCTGATTGTTCATAGGCCGTCACCTCTAACTGAGATTTAGCAAGTAAGTCGATATAGGCATTGTCGAATCCAGGTTGCAAAATCATCGGCGATGACAAAGTCCGTAAATAGCTTTGTAGCGTATTGTTTTCAATCGCCAAAACAAACAATTCGACTTCTGTCGCTGAAGGCCTTGGAAGTGCATCAACTAAGCTTTCAGAAAAATACCATTGCTTGCCCAATTCCGGTACATCAGCGATGTAGCTGATGTACAGCAACAAAGTGTCGGTCGCCAAACGATCGTATTCGTCAAATCGTTGAGCCTGATACAAGGATTGCATGCGAGTCACCCTGTCTTCAAACAAGGGACTAAAACCCGCGAGATTGACCATATCAAGTTGCAAATTTAATTGTGCATTAAGTTCGCTGTCCGACCAGATTTCATCGCTATCGGTTTCCGCGTAGATATAGTCGACGAGTGAGTGGTACAGCAAAGGACTCACCGCCGATGTTGTCTGTTTACGAAGGGGAGAGCCCGCTTCCGTCGCCCTGTACTCATCACGTGTCAACGCTTGCGAGAAAGGCGAAACCGACGTAATCGTGTCCCTTTCAGTCACAAGTTGGTCTGGCGCCGCATGCACAGCCGCTGCAATTGAGCACGCGCTTACGGCGGTCATCACCGTTAATAACTGCTTTGACATCTACCCACTCCTTTGTGTCCAGAGTTTAAGTATGGCAGAGATCACAGCGACAACATGGCTATTTTAATCTGAAATTACCACCGTCTCACTTATGTGATCATGTGCCAGTGGTTATCCCATTGTGTCGGCGAGGATTTTATATGTTTTGTTAGTCTCGGTGTGATTTCAACCACTCTCCCCGCACCAGAACTGATAAAGAAGTGATCATTTTTCACCACAACACCAGATGCATCTGGAAGTACGTTCACTTCCAGCAGTCGTTTTGTGTTTTTGTCCCACACGCCATAGCAATTGCCTCGCGGTGACGTTGCCACAATGTGACTATCATTGGCGGCAATACTCGCAATGTAGTGTTTAAATCGAGCCCAATCCTCGGGTTCACCACCCAGTTCTTGCATCGATTCACCGCGTTTATGCAGTGCCACTAATGGTACGTACCTGTCACTTTCTCCCCTATATTGCTGACCTGTTAACACCGTATCAGCGCCATCATGAGCCAAGTGACGGATACTTTTATGCGTATCACTTAAGCCTACTTGTTCAAGTACAGCGCCACTTGGACTGAGATAACTAAGACTCGGCACCATAGAAGTCAAGTTCAATGGCGTGCGGCCATCGGTATGCACTCCTCCCACACCGACCACTAGCGTGCCGTCTGACATCACTATAATTTCATGAGGTCCAATACCAAAGTCTGTAAATTCTTCAACTTTTTGATAACCTCGTTGCGCGTCATAAACCCCTATCACGCCCCGACTAGAGGCCGCTTCCCCCTCAGTCGCATATAGCCAATGTCCATCTAGTGAATACACCCCGTGCCCATAAAAGTGCCGACTTGTAGATGCGGGTATTAACGTTTCCATTTGACCAGATTGATAGTTCAATACCATGGCATACGTACCTGGACGACGCCCAAATACCACCGCAGTTTGAGAGCCCGGACGAATCGCGACTCCATGCCCTCGTTGTGGTAAAGGCATATGATGCATAGGCTGTCCATTTTGCGAGGCAACCACAACCTCATAGCCACCAGCAGTTCGTATCGCTCCGCCAATAAGCTTGGGGGCACGGTCTTGAGACCCCTCAAACGTCAGACGCTGTTGCGTCATCGCACAACCGCCTAACAACCCTGGAGAAACCAGGCTCAAAGCCCCCAGTTTTAAAAGGTTACGTTTTCCGTTATCAATCGCCATCAGTTGCATTAAACCCAATCACAATCCCCAGCTTTACGGCCGCTTCTTCACTTATTAAATACTTAAGTTGCTCGAGCTTATTGTATTGACTTAACGCCGCTCGGTAGCCGTCTTTATCTTGCAACAACTCAAATAAACTTGGGTTTTCAGGCCACGTGTCTAATAGAGTGACAAATTGTTGTTTGATACTGTCGGCCAAACGACTGTCTCCGGAGTGTCGCAAAATACTATCTAATCCTTGCCCATTGGCTAAATAAAGTGCTTGTAGCGCTTCGACATTACTTTTGATGTTCGTCATTGAGGTTTTTGCACGCCATGACTCAGAAAAATAAGGCTTGGCTGCGCCTATTTTTGCTAACGGACGCGACAATTTTTTCATCGTATAGTCGAGCTGATTCGTTTGTAGTGCCAAATACTCGGCGTGCCATGCTTTTTCGTCTAACGCTTGCCATGGATTCTCGGACCACGCTGTCAACATTGTCGCTGAGCGCTCAGCGAGTGAGCCAGTAATCGCCGATAAAAGGGAGCAATTGCTCTTAGATTCGATGCTTGGGCGCCCTTTAACATCAAACAACATCCACTCTACGGCCCCTAAGCCCTGTACCGTCACACTTTCATTTTTAACCTCACTAACAGACCACGAGCTTTGTTTGCTCGCGGCTGCCATTTTCCGGCCTGTGGTGTTTTTCTTATCGGGCCAAAACTGAATATTCCAGTTTTGTTCCAGCGCTAACATGGGGCCTCTTTCCTGGCCTTGTAACCACATCCACTGCTGCATGCCTTGTTGCCACGCTTGTTCAACAGACCCCAACGATGTGTCATTGTCACAATATTGCAGGGCCTGCTGGTGTAACGCGTCCATTGCCACATTAAATTGAGCTGCAGAGGCATATTCAACTTCATACACCCCTTGACTAATATGTTGTGTTGACTGAGGTTGAGAAGACTCTATCGAGGTAGAACACCCTGCAAGCAAAGCTGCCGATAACCCTATCGAAGTTATGGACACATTTGGTAAGCACTTAGTCGTTTTACGTTTATCCACAATGGTCTCCTACAACGAGTTCAAAAAGGCAAGTAGAGCGCTTCGCTCTTTCTTACTTAAAGCAAGTACGTTTTGCTTGGCCGCCTCAGCTTCTCCGCCGTGCCACAAGATAGCTTCCGTTAGGTTTCTTGCCCGGCCATCATGTAGGAAGTAAGTATGCCCATTGACCTCTTTGGTATAGCCAATTCCCCATAATGGTGGCGTTCTCCACTCTTGCCCTGTCGCGTCATATTCAGGACGATGATCAGCGAGAGCTTCTCCCATATCATGCAACAGCATATCGGTATAAGGATGAATGGTTTGATTAGATAGTGCGGGTAAACCCTCACGCATCGAGGTTTGAATATTAGTACGGTGACAACTTTCGCACCCAGCTTGCGCAAAGACTTGCTGCCCTTGAATAACTTGAGGGTCTTGGCTGTTACGACGACTAGGCACGGCTAAATGTTGACTATAAAATTCAACAAAGTTTAAGATTTTATCACTCACTTCAGGTGAACCACCGCTCACGCCATCATGGCAAACCTCTTTTTGCGCTGCTGAACAATTTTCGCTGGTAAATAATGTGCTCGTCAGCCCTAAGTCACCTTGAAATGCCGCCGCATTTTGCTGCATTAAGTTAGGCTGACCAGCCTTCCAGCCAAATCGACCTAAGACCATATTTTCAGTCCTAACATCCAAGACATAGTTAGGCTTTCCTGATATCGGCGTTCCATCCGTCGCTTGCTCACGAGCGAATGCCAAAATAGTCTCTTCTGGAATAGATTCCAACAATCCTAACCCAATCATTGGAGGAGCGACTCTGGCAGACATCATTACATCGGGGTGTAAGTCGCCGTAAGCCAACTCAACAATTTTTAGATTCGGTTTTCTGAGCATTACCTGGGTTCCGTCTTTAAACTGAACCGGATATTCACTGTAGGTAATACTGATTTGGCCTTCTGGCGTCATATCTGGCAGCGCAAAATCTTGTAATTGCCCACCATAATTAGGCTCAGGGATAACACCAGATCGCTTGACTTGCTTTTTTTGGGCATCCGTTTCAGCAGGAATACTAAGTCGAACTAACATAGAAACAACGTGTTGGTCGCCGGCTTCTGGTGGATGACCTCGCCCATCTTTGATATGGCAGTTTTGGCAACCATTGGTGTTGAATAATGGCCCTAACCCATCTCTTGCATCAGTCGATGCTGGGGCTTGAACCCATGGGTTTCGAAAAAAACTGTTACCGACGCTGAAATCCAATCGCTTACTCATTGGTAAATTGGCTGCGGGTAAAGAAAAGGCATTAGGCCCTTGTTTATTTACAGAGGTTTTCCCACCCGAATGTTTATTGATTGACGATTCGGCATAGCTTTGCAGCGATAGCAATACACTTGCTATCGCAATTAGAAGTTTTAGGTGTGACATACGCGGCTCACTCATTTCCGATCAGAAAAGGGGGTGCTCCCCCTTTATTATTTTTATTATCTGTTCATTACTATCAATTGATTATTGGTCGCTTGTAATGCTGAATATACGATGATTTAACCACGACCAATCCTTCATTATTTAGTGATTAGAACTCATGATCAGCGGTATCTGGATTTAGACTACTAATACCAATAATGCCCGCAGCGCGTTCAATGGAACCGGTCTGTGCAACCAAGGCTACAATAGTGTCATTGACCAATTTATTACCTTGAGGGTTATTGGATGCAATCAACTGATCGAAATGTTGGTTGTGTTTTTCTGCCGATGTGACCAATTGACCGACCTGAGCGCGTGCAAGGTCGAACTGTTTTTGGATTTCTTTGGCAGCCACTTTATCTTTCTGAGTCACTAAATCCGCGATACTTGCGCCGACGATGAGTGAACCATCAGTACGCACATAAGTACCGGTATATACGTTATAAATACCTTGCTCGTTATAGTAATGCGAGTTGTGCGTATTATCTGAGAAACAGTCGTGCTCATCCTCGGTAGAATTGGCTTCTAACGCCACTTTCATACGCTCACCGGCAAGTTCGCCTAATGACAACGACCCCATACCAAACAGCATTTTTCTCACACCATTGACCGGCTTGTCAGCCAATAGTGTTGCACGATAATTATTGCTCTCAGATTTTGCCCACTGCTTTTCCATCCAAGCCAGGTCTTGGATTAATAGTGTTGAGACTGCCTGTAAGTATTGTGCGCGTCGATCACAATTGCCGTTTGTACAAGCCTCTCCAACAACATAATCAGTGTAAGGGCGATCGCCCGCACCTGAGTTTGTACCGTTTAAATCTTGCCCCCACAGCAAAAATTCAATCGCGTGATACCCTGATGCCACATTAGCCTCGGATCCGCCAACTTCGTTAAGATCAGCAATAAGAGCCGGTGTGATTTCTTTAACGTCAAGGGTGGTAGGTCCGATTTTCAGACTTTCATTAGCGACAATATTTGCCTGTGCTCCATCATTACCTAACTCGTACTGATAATCCGAGCTGACATAGTCAATCAGACCTTCGTCCAGTGGCCATGCATTTAATTGGCCTTCCCAATCATCCACAACCGCGTTACCGAAACGAAATACTTCCGTCTGTTGATATGGGACACGAGAGGCAATCCATGCTTGTTTGACGTCTGACAAGCCTTTTTCAGATGGATTAGCTAGAAAAGTGTTAATAGAAGTGTCTAGCGATTTTGCAGTAATAAGCGCGTCTGAAAATACAGCGTGAGCTAAATCGGCGTAATGTTCGACAACCTGTTCTTCTGATACTGCTGAAAACGCAGCGGTTGAGCTAAGTAAAAGAGAGGCGGCCACTGCACTCTTCATAAAAATAGTTACATTCATTGAAGCATCCTTGTTGAGCTTAATTATTATTGTGTAGTGCGAATTATTATCATTAACACTATCAATGCGCAATAATACTCAGTTACAATTTATTTTCAACGATTAATACAAAAAAACCCCACTTCCGTGAGGTTTTCTTAACAAGCGTACAACAGTCAGTGGCCGTCTTGGTGTTCTGCTTTTATATTATGGCTTAACAGAGATGACTGATGTTAGAGCACGTACCAGCAGCTCATCCGCCAACTCAAGCTCAGAGCTGAGTACTAGAACTTCAAGTTGTGTTTACCATGCGATACTTTCGCTTTTAAATAACTTTCATTACCTTCTTTTACGTGTGCGTTTGTATTCACCACTTCTTGCACTTCTACACCGTGCTCTTGAAGCTCTCGTACTTTTTTAGGGTTATTCGTCACTAACCGAATGGTATTAACATCAAGGGCTTTAAGCATTTGAGCCGCTTCAGAGAAATCCCTAAGATCATCGCCAAACCCTAAATGGTTATTCGCTTCGTAGGTATTCATCCCTTCAGATTGGAGCTTATACGCATCAATTTTGTTATATAGCCCAATACCGCGACCTTCTTGGCGAAGGTATAAAATAATCCCACCTTCCGAACCCATTTTTTGCACCGTTTCTTCCAACTGCTCACCACAGTCACAGCGAGATGAATGGAATACATCACCAGTTAAACACTCAGAGTGCATCCGCACCAACGGGGTTTCTTTTCGCTTATCAGCTTGCTGAAATATTACAGCTACGTGTTCTTTATCAGAATTCAGCCCACGAAAGGAAAGCATTTCAGCTTCGATATCACTGTTAAGTCCAACTTTTAATTCTATTCTGGCTCGTACTTCCGCCATAACTTCTCTCACTTGATTTTTGAGGCCAAAATCAACGTTCTTTCAGCCATTTCACACCACACTCTACCCATGACTATGGGGGCTAACCCATCAATTTTCAACGATTACTTCTTCATATCAATTGTTATATTATAACAATTGATATGAAGAAGACACTAAAAAACCCTAAGCGTTACCACTTAGGGTTAAACATTCAAAGGTAGGCTGTATGCTCGCCGCAAACAAAGCAACGAGATAGGATTAGACTTGTTTTTGTTTCCACACCGCCAATTGAACCCAAACGTTCTCAAGCTCAGCTAATTCGTCTTGAGTCAGTGTCGACAATGTTTTTGAGACCATACCCAACTTAGGTTCATGAAACGATTTCAGGTGTGCGTAAAAGTCTTTTTTTAACTGATTGATTGCTGCTTCCACTGCGTTATCCACCGTCGTAACTGGTTAATCCATAATCATAAAATAATAATAACAAATTGCGGTTTTCGTACAGATTAAACCAGTTAAAATGGAAGGGTAATCACGATTTAAGCCAGTAAAATGACATTGGGGTGACATCATAAAAAAATTAGACGGTATGAAATATGAAATTTCTTGCTGCACTATTTACTTAAATCGATACACTAATCCTGTTTACACTACCTCATGAGCCAAGCAATGCTAAAAATAATCAGTAATCAAGATTTTGATACATTCTCAAGTAACGCCAAAGCCGCACCACGTCAGCGCAGTCATCACAACCTTCACGAACAACTTGACGCTAACGTACAACGATTATTTATCTCTACAGAGCCAGATACTTACATGCGTCCCCACCGTCATAGTGAGTCCCACAAGTGGGAGTTATTTTTAGTGTTAAAAGGGCAACTTGACCTTTTAATTTTTGATAACGACGGGAATGTAACTGAGCGTCATAGCCTTTCTCCAGAGACCAACCGAGCGATTGAGATCCCACCGGGAACTTGGCATGGCTATGCATGTATGAGTGAGGGTACCGTCGGTTTAGAAATTAAAGAAGGCGCCTACTTACCTACTCAACCGGAAGACTTTGCATCTTGGTCGCCAGTTGAAGGTCAAGACGGCGCTGACGTCTACCGTGACTGGATGAGAACAGCACAGCCTATCACTGAACAAAAATAACACCCTATTGGAAAACAGCAGGGCCGCTATTTAGAGGCAGCCCTGCATAACGCTTATTGCCGGGACTGTATGTATTGTTGCCTTCTACGGTATAAAACAGTTCCGCAAACCAATGTATAAAGACTATTCTAGTTAGAACTATGTCACTTTCTTCTGGTAACGTAGTCAGATATGTTGATAATACCCCCCTTGCCCTACGACCATTAAGGATCGCACTTGAACAGTTCCAATTTTTCCACCTTAAATCTTTCACCTTCTTTACTAAGTAACCTAGAAGGACTTGGCTTTACTGAAATGACGGAGATTCAAGCACAATCTTTACCACTCATTCTTGATGGTAAAGACGTTATCGGTCAGGGAAAAACCGGTTCAGGTAAGACCGCAGCATTTGGGCTTGGGCTTCTTTCTAACTTACGAGTTAAACGCTTTCGTGTTCAATCACTGGTACTTTGTCCTACCCGTGAACTTGCCGATCAAGTTGCGAAGGAAATACGTAACCTTGCTCGTACCATCCATAATATAAAAGTACTAACATTGTGCGGTGGTACACCAATGGGTCCTCAGATTGGATCACTCGAACACGGCGCTCACATTCTTGTTGGTACTCCTGGTCGTATTCTTGACCACCTTGAGCGCGGCCGTATCGACCTTAGTGAACTCAATACACTCGTCCTTGACGAAGCAGACCGTATGCTAGATATGGGCTTCCAAGACGCGCTTGACGCGATCATCAATGAAGTGCCAAAAGAACGCCAAACGTTACTGTTCAGCGCGACTTTCCCTAAGCAGATTGAAGCCATTGCTTCGCGCATTATGCGTAGCCCTGAGATTGTCAAAGTAGAAAGCAAACATGATCACAGCAGCATTCAACAGTTTTTCTATAAGGTCGACTCACAAGCCGATAGAGATGATGCATTGGAAAACCTGCTTTTAACACATCAACCTGAGTCGGCGGTTGTTTTCTGCAACACGAAAAGAGAAGTGCAAAGCGTCGCTGATGAGTTACATCATCGCGGCTTTAGTGTGATTGATCTTCATGGTGATCTTGAACAAAAAGAGCGCGATCGCGCATTGGTTCAATTCTCGAATAAAAGCGTGACGATCCTTGTCGCAACTGACGTTGCAGCCCGTGGTTTGGATGTTGAAAATCTAGACGCCGTGTTCAACTATGAATTGTCTCGCGATCCAGAGGTTCATGTTCACCGTATTGGTCGTACAGGTCGTGCTGGTAACAAGGGCCTTGCTTTTAGCTTTTTCAGCGCCAATGAAATGCACCGTGTCGCTTTGATTGATGAATATCTCGATATGCCAATCGAACCAAGCCAGCTTCCAGCGCCATCAAGCAACCAACCGTATCAAGCGAAGATGGCTACGATACAAGTGTCGGGTGGTAAAAAACAGAAGCTACGCCCTGGAGACATTCTTGGCGCATTGACAAGTGATAAAACCATTCAAGGCGCACAAATTGGTAAAATTAATATGTTCCCTATGGCCTCATTCGTTGCTGTTGACAAGAACATTGCCAGAAAAGCACACAGTAAAATTGAAGACGGTAAAATGAAAGGGCGCAGTTTCCGAGCTCGTATTCTTTAAGCACCTTATTAGATTCAGGTACAAGTCGCTAGCATCTCATGAGTAAAAGCTCATAGATTGGTACCTGTTTCTATAATTCACCGTCCTGAAGACATAAAAAGCCGAGCATACGCTCGGCTTTTTCTATTGCTTTGGAAAATTACTCTTCGTCAGCAGCGTCATCTTTTGGTTCAGATGCCTCAGGTGCGTTTTCGTCAGGAGCACCAGTTTGCTCACCGTCTTGAACGTCACCTTGTTGAGAAACTTCGCCTTCTGCTAACTCACCGTCAGGTAGCTCACCATCAGGTAAATCTGCTTCGTCGATTTCATCAATGCGTTGAAGGCCAACAACCGATTCATCCTCAGCCGTTCTGATAAGCGTCACGCCTTGCGTATTTCGGCCAACCTGGCTGACTTCAGCAACGCGAGTACGAACCAATGTCGCCGCATCGGTGATCATCATCATCTCATCGCCAATCTCAACTTGAACAGCACCAACAACAGGGCCATTTCGCTCAGAGACTTTAATAGAGACAACACCTTGCGTAGCACGCCCTTTCGTAGGGTACTCAGCAAGCTCAGTTCGTTTACCGTAACCATTCTTCGTGACCGTTAGAATGTCACCTTCATTTGAAGGAACAATCAACGACACGACTTGGTCATCATCGGCAAGTTTCATACCGCGAACACCCGCCGCAGTACGACCCATCGCACGAACTTTATCTTCGCTAAAGCGAACCACTTTACCCGCTTTCGAGAAGAGCATAATGTCGCTTTCACCATTGGTGATATCCACACCAATCAATGAATCATCATCACGCAGGTTAACCGCAATCAAGCCATTAGAACGGACGTTAGAGAATTGGTCTAGTGACGTCTTCTTAACCGTACCATCACCCGTCGCCATAAAGATGTATTTATCTGAACTAAATTCGCTCACCGGCAAAATAGCCGTAATACGCTCATTTTCTTCTAATGGAAGAAGGTTGACGATTGGTTTTCCACGTGCAGCTCGGCTTGCAAGCGGCAGTTGATAGACTTTCAGGCGATAGGTTTTACCGCGGGTAGAGAAGCACAAGATGTTGTCATGAGTATTCGCAACGAGCAAACGCTCGATGTAATCTTCTTCCTTCATCTTAGTCGCGCTCTTACCTTTGCCACCACGACGCTGAGCTTCGTAATCGCTTAGGATTTGATATTTCACGTAGCCTTCATGCGACAATGTCACGACAACATCTTCGCGAGCAATCAGCTCTTCCATATCAATATCGTGCACAGCTGCTGTAATCTCACTGCGACGAGCATCACCATAAGTCGCTTGAACCAATTCAAGTTCTTCACGAATCACTTCCATCAAACGCTCTGTGTCAGCAAGGATATGCAGTAACTCTGCAATTTCTTCAAGAAGCGCTTTGTACTCATCAAGAATTTTCTCGTGCTCTAAACCAGTCAAACGGTGTAGACGAAGTTCAAGAATCGCTTGTGCTTGCTGTTCAGTAAGATAATACAGACCATCACGGATACCGTACTCGTCTTCCAGCCAATCAGGTCGAGCAGCATCGGTGCCCGCTCTTTCAAGCATAGAAGCAACGTTACCCAAGTCCCAACCACGAGCCACTAAGCCAGCTTTCGCTTCAGCTGGTGTCGGTGCATTACGAATCAACTCGATAATGTCGTCGATATTAGCCAAAGCAAGCGAGAGTGCTTCTAGGATGTGTGCGCGATCACGTGCCTTCTTAAGTTCGAAGATAGTACGGCGTGTCACTACTTCGCGACGGTGATCAACGAAACACTTGATCATGTCTTTCAAGTTAAACAACTGTGGCTGACCATTATTTAGGGCAACCATGTTGATGCCAAACGTCGACTGTAACTGAGTTTGCGAGTACAGGTTGTTGAGAACCACTTCACCCACAGCATCACGCTTACATTCGATAACGATACGCATACCGTCTTTGTCTGATTCATCACGCAGTGCACTGATACCTTCCACTTTCTTGTCTTTAACAAGTTCAGCGATTTTCTCAATCACACGCGCTTTGTTTACTTGGTAAGGTATTTCAGTAACGACAATGGTTTCTTTACCATTTTTCTCTACTTCTATATCCGCTTTCGAGCGCATATAAACCTTACCACGACCCGTTTTATAGGCCTCAATGATGCCTTTACGTCCACTAATTAATGCAGCAGTCGGAAAGTCTGGCCCAGGGATGTAATCCATAAGCTCATCAATGGTAATGTCTTCGTTTGCAATATATGCCAAACAACCATCCACAACTTCGGTCAAGTTATGTGGTGGAATATTCGTTGCCATACCGACCGCAATACCTGAAGCGCCGTTCACCAAAAGGTTCGGGATTTTCGTTGGTAATACTGCTGGTATTTGCTCGGTTCCATCATAGTTAGGAACGTAGTCGACAGTTTCTTTATCAAGATCTGCCAATAGTTCGCCTGCAATTTTCGACATACGAACTTCGGTATAACGCATCGCCGCCGCTGAATCACCATCGACCGAGCCAAAGTTACCTTGACCATCGACCAGCATATAGCGCAGCGAGAATGGCTGCGCCATACGAACAATCGTATCGTAAACTGCGCTATCACCATGTGGGTGATACTTACCAATAACGTCACCTACTACACGAGCAGATTTTTTGTATGATTTGTTCCAATCATTGCCTAGCACGTTCATCGCAAACAAAACGCGACGATGCACTGGTTTTAGGCCATCACGTACATCCGGAAGTGCACGACCCACGATGACTGACATCGCGTAGTCGAGATATGAACTTTTCAGTTCATCTTCAATGTTTACGGGCGTGATCTCTTTAGCTAGATCGCTCATAGAGCCGATATCCCTCTATATTTCGTTCGTATATTTAATACGTATAAGGTCAGAAAATATAACATAATAATCGTAGCGGCGGCATCACTTTCATGCGGGTTTTATCATGTTGTGACCTTCGTGGCGATTCAACTGTCCACAATTTGCACATTTCAAAATCGCCACCACGAAAAGCGGTGAAAAAACAATCAAATCATTCTCTAAACCACATTGTGTCAGGAAAATCTCACAAACCGCTCGCCTTAAAGTTCGTCGTAAAAAAAAATTACGGTATACTCCTCAAAAATAGACGCATACCACTCTGCGCGTTCATAAACGCCTATTGATCAGCGTTTGTATAGATAAACACCAGTACGTATATGTACCTGTATGGATAAGCACCAGTATGGATAAGAACCAAAACGTCGATTTAGACGAAATAAAAAAATTCGAAGATATGGCAAGTCGCTGGTGGGATCTCCAAGGCGAATTTAAACCCCTACATCAAATCAATCCATTGCGTTTAAACTACGTGTTGGAAAATGCCAATGGTCTTTTTGGCAAGAACGTTCTTGATGTCGGCTGTGGTGGTGGCATCCTCGCCGAAAGTATGGCTCACCAAGGTGCGACCGTCACTGGACTTGATATGGGAAAAGAGCCGCTTGAAGTGGCAAGATTACACGCATTAGAAACCGGCGCGACATTAACCTACGTTCAGAGCACAGTCGAGCAGCACGCAAGCCAATACGCGGGCCAATATGATGTGGTCACTTGCATGGAAATGCTTGAACACGTTCCTGATCCCGCGTCAGTGGTCGCGGCTTGTTCAAGACTCGTCAAACCGGGTGGTCAAGTTTTCTTCTCGACATTAAACCGCAACCTGCAGTCGTATCTTTTTGCTATTGTTGGTGCAGAGAAGTTGCTCAAAATCGTGCCGGACGGCACACATGACCATGAAAAATTCATCAAACCATCAGAGTTGATAAAAATGGTCGACCGCACCGAGCTTATTGAAAAAGGCATGACTGGCTTACAATACAATCCTCTCACTGACAGTTATAAACTGGGTCGACGTGTAGACGTTAACTATATTGTCTTTACTGAAAAGCCATAATAGACAGATCGCTAACTCGATTTTTGTCCAGCATCACCTGCCATTAAGGTGATGCTGCTTGTTTCGACGCTTGTACTCAAACAGCGACCCCACTTCGACTCTACCTTGCGTTAACCCTACTCTGTCATCTCAATTTTTTGCTATTTTACTCAGCGGCATCGTTCATAGCCTTATGTATGTGAGCCCATCACATCAAAGCAAAGCGCAATGCATACACTTTCTTATCCAATTTGGCTCGTTATGCTCCGTTAATTTTTCGACACAATTACGCTACAAAAACAAGACAAACCTGTGTGTTTTGCAGCCGGATATCTCACTTTTAATTATCCCATCAATAACGTCCAAAAATTATCAAAGATCAAGGAATTTATTTTTGAAATGGTTAAAAGAAAACCGATTCGCTAGCACGTAATTTTCACCGCTAAGTCTGCCCTATCTTCAATGGTTAGTGTTTACTAACTGATTTTTTTCTGTCCCCTGTTTATCCACAGTTCAAACAAATTTGTGAACTTGAAAACTTTGGCTTATAGCACTATCTTGTAAGCCGGAATGCAGATAACCCCTATATCTTGTGTTAGACACAAAATGATTTAGGGCGACTTGGATCACGAAGTCATCGCTAAGACTCAACAAAATTTCATAAAAGCAAGACTTCACATTGTTTTGTTAGGGAACACCTCAGAATGAACCAGCAACTTACCGTTACCAAACGTAATGGCCGCAAAGAAACTATCGATCTCGAGAAAATTCACCGTGTAATCGCATGGGCTGCCGAAGGTCTTGAAAATGTATCAGTCTCACAAGTTGAGCTAAAAGCTCACATCCAGTTTTATGACGGGATCACGACGTCTGATATCCATGAAACGATCATAAAATCAGCCGCCGATCTCATCTCGGAAGAGACGCCAGATTACCAATACTTGTCAGCACGTTTAGCTATTTTTCACCTTCGTAAAAAGGCGTATGGCCAATACGAGCCACCTACGCTGTTTGACCAAGTTTCAACAATGGTTGAAGCCGGAAAATATGATAAGCACTTGCTTGTAGACTATACAAAAGCAGAGCTTGACGAACTCGATAGCTACATTGACCATACTCGCGACCACGACTTTTCCTACGCCGCTGTTAAACAGCTGGAAGGCAAGTACTTCGTGCAAAACCGCGTGACGGGTCAAATCTTTGAGAGTGCGCAGTTCCTCTACATATTAGTTGCCGCCTGTTTATTCGCAAAATATCCAAAAGAGACTCGTCTTGACTACATCAAGCGATTCTATGATGCGACGTCAACCTTTAAGATTTCTCTGCCAACGCCAATTATGTCTGGTGTTCGTACCCCTACTCGTCAATTCAGCTCATGCGTTTTGATTGAATGTGGTGACAGCCTTGATTCGATTAACGCAACGGCAAGTTCTATTGTGCGTTACGTATCACAACGTGCTGGTATTGGCATCAACGCTGGACGAATTCGTGCTTTAGGTTCTGAGATTCGTAGCGGCGAGGCTTTCCACACCGGTTGTATCCCATTTTATAAATACTTTCAAACTGCGGTAAAATGCTGCTCACAAGGTGGCGTTCGCGGTGGCGCAGCAACCGTATTCTATCCAATGTGGCATGGCGAAGTTCAATCGCTATTGGTATTGAAAAATAACCGTGGCGTTGAAGAAAACCGAGTTCGCCATATGGACTACGGTGTACAACTTAACAAGCTGATGTACTCGCGCTTAGTTAAGGGCGGCAACATTACACTGTTCTCCCCTTCTGACGTGCCTGGATTGTACGATGCGTTCTTTGAAGACCAAGATGAATTTGAACGCTTGTATCTTCAATACGAAAACGACCCATCAATTAAGAAAGAATCCGTCAAAGCCGTCGAACTATTCTCGTTGTTGATGCAAGAACGTGCTTCTACTGGCCGCATCTACATTCAAAACGTAGACCACTGCAACACGCATAGCCCGTTCGATTCTAAAGTAGCGCCAGTTCGCCAATCTAACCTTTGTTTAGAGATAGCACTGCCAACTAAGCCATTAAGCAATGTTGAAGATGACGAAGGCGAAATTGCACTGTGTACCCTTTCGGCATTTAACTTGGGCGCAATCAACGAGCTCGATGACCTCGCTGATTTATCGGACTTAGTCGTACGTGCGCTTGATGCGCTACTTGATTACCAAGATTATCCATTGCCAGCGGCGTATAAATCGACAATGAACCGTCGTACGCTTGGTGTGGGTGTCATCAACTACGCATACTACCTTGCAAAAAATGGTGTGAAGTACTCAGATGGGTCAGCAAACAACCTCACCCACCGTACATTCGAAGCCATTCAATATCATTTGTTGAAAGCATCCGTAGAACTATCAAAAGAACAGGGCCGATGCCCACTGTTTAATGAAACCAACTACGCAAAAGGGTTGCTACCGATCGACACTTATAAGGCTGATATCAATTCAGTTTGTGACGAACCGCTGCATTATGACTGGGACGCGCTTCGCGAAGAGATCATGGAGTTCGGCCTAAGAAACTCGACACTGACAGCATTGATGCCATCAGAAACATCATCGCAGATTTCTAATGCAACAAACGGTATTGAACCGCCGCGTGGTTATGTTTCGGTGAAAGCCTCTAAAGATGGTATTCTGAAACAAGTTGTACCTGACTTCGTTAACCTCAAAGAGAACTATGAATTACTTTGGGATATCGGCAACAATGATGGCTACTTGCACCTAGTTGGTATCATGCAGAAGTTTGTTGACCAAGCGATCTCAGCCAACACTAACTATGACCCTAGTGTCTACGACAGTGGTAAGGTCCCAATGAAGAAATTGCTTCAAGACCTACTGACTGCGTATAAGTATGGTGTAAAAACACTTTACTATCATAACACCCGTGACGGTGCGAAAGACGATCAGGGCGATAAGACAATTACCGTCGAGCAAGATGACGATTGCGAAGGCGGCGGTTGTAAGATTTAACCGTTTAAACAATATATTATTTAATAATCATATATTAGTAATACAGCCTCTTCCTATGTGAAGAGGCGAAGAAGGATTGCAGCACCATGGCTTACAGTACTTTTACTCAAACAAAAAATAACGCGCTGAAGGAACCAATGTTCCTAGGTCAACCTGTAAACGTTGCGCGTTATGACCAGCAAAAATTTGAAATTTTCGAGAAACTGATCGAGAAACAACTGTCCTTTTTCTGGCGTCCAGAAGAAGTTGATGTTTCCAGTGACCGTATCGATTACAACAAGTTACCAGAGCATGAAAAGCACATTTTCATCAGTAACTTAAAATATCAAACGCTACTGGATTCTATTCAAGGTCGTAGCCCAAACGTTGCGTTGCTGCCACTTGTCTCGCTTCCTGAGCTAGAGACTTGGATTGAAACGTGGTCGTTCTCCGAAACGATCCACTCTCGTTCGTACACTCATATCATTCGCAACATTGTTAATGACCCAAGCGTCGTGTTTGACGATATCGTGGAAAACGAGCACATCTTAAAACGTGCAAAAGACATTGCGCATTATTACGATGATCTGATCCAAGCGACTAACGATTATCATCGCTACGGCGAAGGTACTCACGTTCTTAACGGTGACGAAGTGAAGGTCAGCTTGTATGACCTTAAGAAGAAACTCTATCTTTGCCTTATGTCTGTCAATGCACTTGAAGCTATCCGTTTCTACGTGAGCTTTGCTTGTTCGTTTGCCTTTGCAGAACGTGAACTGATGGAAGGTAATGCTAAGATCATAAAGCTGATTGCTCGTGACGAAGCATTACATCTAACTGGCACACAGCACATGGTTAACATCCTACGTAATGGGCAGGATGACTTCACATTCATGCAAATTGCCGAAGAATGTAAGCAAGACTGTTTTGATCTGTTTAAAGAAGCTGCAGAACAAGAGAAAGAATGGGCAGAGTACCTGTTCAAAGATGGTTCGATGATCGGCTTAAACAAAGATATCCTTTGTCAATATGTTGAATATATTACTAACGTCCGTATGCAAGCTGTCGGTTTAGGTGTCGCCTACCCTGACGCGACTTCTAATCCAATTCCATGGATTAACGCTTGGTTATCTTCAGACAATGTACAAGTTGCCCCGCAAGAAGCCGAAATCAGTTCTTATCTTGTTGGACAAATTGACAACGAAGTCAGCGCCAATGACTTTGAGGATTTCGAACTGTAATGCCAACCATCAAAATAAACTCTATCACTAAAATAGAGTCTAACCCTTCAAACACCGTTCTAGAAACCATGGAACAAGCTGGGTTAGAACCAGAGTACAACTGCCGTGACGGCCATTGTGGCGCATGTCGCTGTACTCTAACCTCTGGTGAAGTGGAATATGTAGGGTTTGCGATGGCCTATACACAAAGTGATGAGATTCTACCTTGCATTTGCCGTGCGAAGACAGATATCACGATAGAGAATATCGCCTATCAGTCCAAAGCCCAAAAGCGTGCTTGATGAGCTCTCTTAGGTGTGTAACCGCAGTATCGAAAAAACGGCTCTAAGAGCCGTTTTTTTATGCCTTCTGTTTGCCAAAAGATTCAATCACTCGGTGGCGACAAGATAATCATTATACGTTGTTTCAATGTCTGATTGGGTGCGAACACATCCCGCCATAGCATTTTCCATTCAGAGAATGTCACGACAAATGGGTTGAAACTGTTGACTGGCTTAGAGATGCCATAACGTACTGTCTCTACTTCAGGCTCAAACGTCCCGAACAATCGGTCCCAAATAATCAACACTCCCGCATAGTTCTTATCAATATACTGCGGGTTTCGTCCATGGTGTACACGATGGTGTGAGGGTGTATTCAATACCCACTCTATTATTCCTAATGTCTTTATCCATTGGGTATGCACAAAAAACTGCACTCCCAAGTTTAACAGCACTACCAATACGACCCATTTGGGCTCAAAACCAATGACCACCAGCGGCACCCAAAACAACCACATTCCAGCAAGCGGGTACATTAAACTCTGCCGAAAAGCCGTACTAAAATTCATATTCTCAGAGCTATGATGGACAACGTGCGCCGCCCACATCCAACGAACACGGTGGCTAGAGCGATGAAACCAATAATAAAAAAAGTCCTGTAAAACCATCAATACAATAAACAAAGATACTGACATCTCTATATCAAACCAGCGCCACCCAAATACCGTCAGATACAGATTTGCGATCAACAGACCCGCTAGCAAGTCTGATAGTTGATGCATTCCCGCCAAACTAAAGTTACATACCAGCTCCTTTAATGAGTAATACCCTGAATTCGGCAAACGTCCTGATCGTTGACCAAGCGTATACTCCAAAACCATCATAATGACAAACACTGGTGCTAGCACTAATAGTAAGAGCTCTGGGTGATCCACGATATCGTTCATAGGTTCACTTCCTTACCATTTAGCATAGTGATCTTCAACCAACCCAAAAACATTATCCAGCTGATGTACATGGCCGTTCGCATCACGCAACGTGCCAGAGAAATGACCAATAAACTGTCGAAAATTACTCTTTAAATACACTAAATTGAGCTTTTCTTTTCGAGCTTCAACGGGTTCAAATCGTAAATTGACTTTCCCTTCCTCGCCATAAATGCGCCAGGTTGCCTTAGGGTCAGAACGGTCAAAATCAAAATGAACACCATTCAAAAGCTGACGATGACCGTTTATCCACAAGGTATTCTCAGTCGCACCACTCTCATTCACGCCGACCGCTAGATTCAATCCGATGCGAACCCCGTTAATCAAGGCATTAATACTCGCCCACCGCCAACTCGTTTCTCTTCGCATGTAGCCTGCAGAAAAATCGTAACCTGCGAGGCACGTTGTGAGGTTCACGGTCTCGCCGTTCACGGTAATATGACCACTTATATCAAGTGCATTATGCTTTTGCGTATACGTCCATCCAGAGTAGCCTGTCGGGGTACACAGCATTAACGGCCCAGTGCCCGTCTCTGGCGGCAACAATGTTACATCCATTATCAACCAATCTGAATCAACAATAACTCGCCATAAGCCGTCATTAATCTCAATTCTCGTGCCATTGGAGTCGAAGTAACTAACACCTTTCCAAGGAGATGGCGTCAATTTGTAACGTAAGCCTAATGGGCTAAGCACTTTTTTTTCGCGAAAATTGTTTGTTTCGACATCGTAGACATAGAAAAAGCTATTACCAACATAACGAATATCCGCCATTGCAATCCCGATGATGTAACGTGGCGTACTGATACTGACAAATTGGAATTGTTTGTAATGAAAGTGCTTTGCAACTTTACTTGCTTTGCGGTCCATCGTGGTGAGATAGCGAAAGCGTCCTAATTCAATATATTTTGGGATAGCAGTAAGGTGCCCATACTCTGGCGCTCCCCTTTCGTTAAACAGACTTTCAATCTCTTTTATCGAAGATGCACTCATGGATCCTTCCTATCCCTAATCGATCAAAATGATGTGAATCACCAAGTATGAGTCATGATTAAGAGGAACGACTAGAATTAGAGCAAAAGCACAAAATGGATCACATTAACGACAAATGAAATCTTGCGAGGATAGATCAGAGAAGTAAATCGAGAACGACGGCCAAAGAAAAACCGGTTTGATAAACCGGTCTAAAAATAAAACATCAAAAAGTATGTGAGCCAATCAGAATTTAATCGACAACAGCGAGAATCGTGTCTGCGGTGCCCATGGATACGGCTTTATCAGCCACGTGACGTCCGCCATCATCATACAGCGAGATCTTGAAACCTTCGTCAGTCAACAGCTCTTCCATTGGTGCTTTTAACCACATTGCTGCAATATCGCCACACGTTTTCCCGAAAGCTTCACCCAGCATGATTTTTTCGTTTGCGACTTGGTATACCACGCGAATTTTTGATTGTTGTATCATTGTCATCCTCCCTAGACACTGCTGTTTCCAGAGTGAACATTGATTCTAATCAATTTGTTGAGAAGAGATACTCTCAAAAATGAGAATTTCTAATTATGCCTAAAGATCAATGCATTGTGATATAGATCAAATTTTCATATAGCAATAACTATTAGACATATAATCAATTGGGTGAATATTTATTGCACTTTAGTTGATGAGTCACTGTCGGAGAGCAATAGAGACTAAGCGGATTCGTTTCTCGACAGAGACCTCTTAGCTCAACACTCTCCAACCCAATTAGGCCGTCATCCTCAGACAAACGAGGATCGCCCAAAGCGTGCGACTCACTTAAATGGAAATGAATGAGGCCAGAATAGGCTCACAACGCGCTGATGGCGATCCCCTTTTTCAAGGGGATGACGGTTAATTTTGTTTAGTGGGAGCAGTAACGTACCAGAGGCTATTTTGCGCTGACGAGGCCCAATCTGTCCCCTCTTTGCACAGCGACCTCATAGTTCGTCACCTCTAACCCAACCAAATTAGGCCCTCATCTCCTTGCAGACGATAGTCGCCCAAAGCGTATGACTCACTTAAATAGAAATGAATGAGGCCAGAATAGGCTCACAACGCGCTGATGGCGATCCCCTTTTTCAAGGGGATGACGAGTTATTGGATGTTTTGGCTGCTGTGCAAGGATAGCTTTTATCCAAAAACGAGGTCAGTGTTCGGGGCAGTGGCCGTGATTCCGCGAACACGATGAGTAAAGAGGAATGACCATTTTTGGACTTAGGTGCTTGCGGTAAGTACCACCGAAACGGCTAAAAGCGCGTTTGCTATCAGTGGTTCACGTTACCTCTACCAAGAAACTTAGCAGAGGAAAAGTGACAAACTTTACTGCAAATGATCACGCTATATTGTCTTCTGATGATCACCGCACTTTGTTATCAAAGGCGTTTATTGGAGTACGCTAGACGGAACGTAGATTTCTTCTTTACGAGTCACGTATCCATAATCAGGAAACATTGGTTTAGCATCTAAATAGCGACGAAGCATGTCACCTGCAAGTGTGCTAATAATCGTCTTCACATCTTTCGAAGAGTACTTACGTTGTAACTGTAATATTTGCCCCCATTCGCCTTTTGGTGTGGCAAGCGCCACAGAAAAAACACCTTCTTCAAACTTTCCTGTCGCAATAGCAATATCGGCACCACAATTACTTTTTGTCGCGCCCGCTAACGCTAACACCGCGCCCAACGGATCAGTATCGTGCGTTAATGGCGACGTCGTTTTATCCCCTAATACCCAAGTCGCGCCGCAATACTGCGCCAAAATATCATCGTCTTGTAACCACGCTGACAAGTAGCCCTTAGTAGCATGTTCCGAGATCGCGATGGTCGGCTTATGTGTATCAACTAGGTGGCTAAGACGTGCAAGCATTGGCTCATCGACACTGACAACATTTTGATGCAACAGCTTTTCAATCATAGCAAGCAGACGAATGCCTTTTTCTACATCTTGAGAAGGGCCAAATAATTTCACTTCAATAAATGGCAAATAAGAACGATAACCAAGCTCATAATTATCCGGTAACGCGATCACCGAGAGCGTATCGGCAATACCAGATTCCGATAACCCAAAAGTATACAAACGACGACATTCTCTTCCTTCTTGTTGTCCAAATTGTGCTTTTAGATCAGGGAGAATTTGCTCTAACGCCATTTTTTTAAATTCACTTGGCACGCCAGGGGTAAAATAAAACAAGCAATCATTGATCAGCATTTTAAATCCGCACGCGGTACCAATGGGATTATCTACAATCGTTGCGCTTTGAGGTAGCATCGCTTGCTTGATATTGCTTTCCGGCATTGTCTTGCCACGCGAAGCATAAAACGCCTCTAATGTGGTCAACCATTCCTCACTGAGCACTAACGGTTCCTCTGCCGCTTCCGCCGCCACTTCTGCCGTGAGGTCATCTGATGTCGGTCCCAAGCCGCCATTGACGATCACCACGTCAAGGTTAAAGCTCAGCATCACCATTTCCTGAAGCAATGACGTACGCTGATCACCAACCGTAGACCTTTTATACATAGAAAAACCGTTCTCATAAAACACTCGGCTAAGCCACGCGGCATTCGTATCCACAATATCGCCATATAAGACTTCTTCACCGGTACTTAGCATTGCAATTTTGGTCATGGTTTTGATTTCCTAAATTTTTCTTTAAGAATGACAGCCCATCAAAAAATAGCAACATTATGACGATGGTTCTGGTCACTCAATTATTTAAACTACGCGTTGAACTTGTATTAAGTGCGCTATCGAGACCTTGAATCAAACAAACAACTAGACCAACCGGTTTGTTTTGTATATTCTATACCCACATCTGCTTGAGAACGGATACTCAATTACCATCAAAGAGGCCGCTTTTAATGACCGAGTTTTTAGTTCCACAGTTCAACGGTAAAGCCCACAATAAATTTCAAGCACTCGCAAAACCGATCGGTGCCTTGTGCAATATCGATTGTACATACTGCTATTACCTCGACAAACAACAACTCCTCGATTATGCAAGCCAACCAGAGTCGGTCATGAGCCATGAACGATTGGAGACTTATATTCGCCAATATATCGAAGGCCAAAATACCGCCGAGATTGTTTTTTCATGGCACGGCGGAGAACCAACACTACTTGGTGTTGAATACTTTGAAAAAGTGGTTGAGCTGCAAAAGCGCTTCTGTCCTCCTCACTCTTCCATTAGCAACGACTTACAAACCAATGCGACCTTATTAACTTCTCGATGGTGCGCCTTTTTTAAACGCCATAACTTCATCATTGGCGTCAGTATTGATGGCCCTGAATCTCTACACAACCACTATAGAACCAACAAAGCAGGGCGCGGGACATTTGATAAGACCATGAGAGGGATTCGTTTACTTCAAGAACACCAAGTCAACTTTGCCACCTTGACCTGTATTAACAACCTCACCGGGTCACAGCCACTTGAGGTGTATCGCTTTCTACGTGACGAGGTTCGTTCACCACAAATGCAGTTTATTCCTGTGGTCGATAAAGTCTCGGCTCCCACCAACAACCAATGGCTTAAATGGGATTCGATGAACATTATTCCTGTCAAAACAGCAGTTGAACCCTGGAGCATCTCTGCCGACCAATGGGGAGCCTTTCTGATCACGATTTTTGATGAATGGTTCCATAACGATTTTGGTAAGGTGATGATCCCGTACTTTGAAAATTTTGTGGGAGTCTGGATGGGGAAGCCCAGTACCATGTGCACCCTCAGTGAGATCTGCGGCAAAGGATTGGCAGTAGAACCGAATGGCGAAGTCTACTCATGCGATCATTACGTTTACCCTGAGTTTTCAATCGGCAACATTCACCAGACAGAGCTCAAAAATCTTGCCTTTTCATCAAAGCAGCAACAGTTTGGTTTTGCCAAACAGAAATCGCTCCCCAATCAGTGCAAACAGTGTCCCTATTTATTTGCCTGTCATGGTGAATGCCCTAAAAACCGGATCGCTTACACAGAACAAGGCCAGCCAGGGCTCAATTATCTATGCGATGGCTGGATAGCATTTTTCAAACACATCGATCCTGTCCTATCCTTGCTACTAGTCAACAACGGTTATCCATTGCTAAAAAGAGACTAGAATGGGCTTTGACATCGACTCGTATGCCGCCATTGCTTTCGCAATGGCATTACTCAGTATATGGAAAACGTATTCAGGGCCGGCGCTTGCAGCAATGCTGTCATATAGCTACCCAGAAATGGTGCTATTTAATGTTCTCCCTGCATTGATGGCTGGCTATTTTGGGTGGTGGCTAGGACCGAGACTTTTCAATCGAGTAACGATTAAACAACGCGTCGTTTTCCGACCTAGACTACGACGTTTTCTGAGGATGTGGCACCGATATGGCCAACTTTGCATGGCGCTATTAGCGCCACTTTTAATCGGCATTCCCATTTATACGCTATTGTCTAAACGCCTAAAGCAAAGTGCTGTGCGTACTTTTTCTTTTTTAACTCTTTCTATATTATTTTGGAGCGGAATGAGTTATTTCGGTTTCTTGTATTTTAATTTTGCTGCTTTTATCGAATTGGAGACCTTAATTCCCGCAACCCTTCATACTTGGCTACATTAATTAAGTCCGTCTATTTGATAACACATGTGCGCACTAATTAACCTCACCGCCTTGAGGCGCTCGGTTTTTGTACTACATTGATTATTATGCGGATAAGAGGAAAGACTAAGGATGAAACCTGAAAGTATATTTCTACTCATTGCTAGCTCGGGGTTAGCACCGATTGCGCTGTGTTACGGGCTGTCACCCGCCCTTTCTTTACCTTTTCTTTTTGATATAGATATCAACACAGTTAACACAACACATATTTTCCGCGCAATTATGGGCCTATATCTAGCCACAGGGTTATTTTGGGTGGCCGGGGCTTTCGTTGATAAATTGAGACTACCCGCTCTTTATAACCTGGTTGTTTTTATGGTTGGTTTAGCATTTGGGCGCATTGTCAGTATCTCTATTGACGGACCACCTAATGCCCTACTGATATTTTACCTTATTCTTGAGTTCGGCTTTGGGTTAGTAGGACTCGTTATGATCAAACGATCACATCAGTAAATTACACAAGGAACGCGTATGAAAAGGATTATTCATTTACTGGCTTTTGTGTGTGGTTATCTCGCTACATTTGGGGTATCCGCCGCGCAAGATCAGCCTAACATCTTTGTCATTTTTACCGATGATGTCGGCATCTCGAACTTAAGCGCTTACCACAACGGCGTCATGAGTAGCGATACACCAAATATCGACAGCATCGCCGAAAAAGGCATGTTGCTAACCGATTATTACGCTCAGCCATCGTGTACGGCGGGACGTTCTGCTTTTCTAACCGGACAATTACCCGTGAGAACGGGCTTACATTCCGTTGGGCTGCCTGGCGGACCTGTCGGTCTAAACCCAGATACACCTACCCTGCCGGAAATATTGCGCGAGCTTGGTTATACCACGGGTCAATTCGGGAAAAACCACTTGGGTGACCGAGACGAATTCCTTCCTACGATGCATGGTTTTGATGAGTACTGGGGCTGGCTGTACCATCTCAATGCAATGGAATATACCGAAGATCCAGATTGGCCTAAAGATGAAGCGTTTCAAAAATTTGCACCCAGAAACGTCATTCACGCAACGTCAGACGGTAAAGGTGGCCAGACAATTGAAGACGATGGCAGATTGACCAAAGAACGAATGCGAACGCTGGACGACGAGGTCAACAAGCACACAATAAGATTTATTGAGCAAGCCGTTAAAGATGAAAAGCCGTTCTTTACATGGTACTGCCCTTCAAGAGGCCATGTTTGGACACACCTATCACCAAAATACGAAGCCATGCTGGGCCAAAACGGTTGGGGACTTCAAGAAGTGGTGATGAAGGATCTCGATGACCACGTCGGTGAAATGCTCGCCAAAATCGAAGAACTCGGCATCGCAGATAACACTATTATCATTTTCACCGCCGACAACGGACCCGAAATAATGACATGGCCGGACGGCGGCATGACACCCTTTCACGGAGAGAAAGGCACAACGTGGGAAGGCGGCGTTCGAGCGCCATTTCTTGTCCAATGGCCCGCTAAAATCCCCGCCAATACCGTAAATAATGGCATTGTTGATGGTATGGACCTGTTGCCAACTCTTGTTGCCGCAGCCGGTGGTCCCTCTGATCTCAAACAACAAATGCTTAAGGGCTTCAAAGGCTATAAAGCGCACTTAGATGGCTACAATCAAATGCCGTTGCTCACGGAAGGGAAACCTTCAAACCGAAAAGAAATCTATTACTACGAAAGAGATAAGTTACAAGCCGTTCGTGTTGGTGACTGGAAGGCGCACTTTGTCGTGCAGAATGAAGGTTGGAGTGGCGCAAAAGAAGAGCTTAACGCACCGTTGTTGTTCAATTTACGTCGCGACCCTTACGAAAGAGCGGCCGAAGAGTCTGGAATGTACATTAAGTGGATGGGCGAAAAAATGTGGGCCTTTGGACCAGCCCAAGCCGCTGTCGCGCAGCTCTTAGCTACATTTGAGGAGTGGCCACCGGTTACCTCCCAACAAGAAGGGGTTGATGCATCAGGGCTTGGACGCTAACCTCTGATTTAATCGACACGTATGTCTAATAAAAAAGGCTACCTGGTAGCCTTTTTTTGTACTTACCAGATTTGGTTACAGGTTTAATTGGTCGCTTTCACACCAATAATTTGCTTTGTATTTGTCATCGCATCGCTTAGTAAAACTCGATCTTTTTGTAGTGCACAGATCAACGTTGCGCCTAGCCAATTTCCGTAAAGCATTCTTGATGTGATATAGGGCTCGTCGATAGTAAAATCGCCCGTTTGATTACCCATATCAAAAAAATCGCTCATACGCGCAATGATTTTTTCAGATCCGATTGCCAACTCGTTTTGCATGCTCGATGAGGTGCCTGACATTTCTCCCGCTAACTTAACGACCAAGCATTGAATTTGAAAGTCTTCGGTCACTTTAGATTGTGACCAAAACTCAAAATAGTTAATCACACGCTCAGGGAATGAAAATGCGGCGTCATCAAGATATTGATTTAAAATCTCGAGATGTTCTTCAAAGTAATTATCTAGCAGTACCCGTCCAAAATCTTCTTTAGACTTAAAGTGATGATAAAACGAACCTTTCGTCCCATTCGCTTCTTGAATAATTTTCATTATTCCAATGCCAGCGTAACCATGTTCACTGATTAAGCGAAAACCGGCATCAAGTAAAGCCTGTTTTAAATCAACCATTATTGGGCTCCTAAATCTTGGTCTTTCGCACAGTATAAAACGCCACATACCGACCGTCCAGTCTATATTCGTATTACCAAAGAGTTATCAATTACGATGTTCCCCCCTCTCATTGGTTAAAAGGTCGTCATAGGTACAAAAAGGCGCACATACTAGGTGACAACAAGCAATGGGTGATCACGAACAACGACATCGTGACCACCCCGTTTCTTTTATAATTATTGACTTTGGTAGGTCTATTTTTCGTTACAAAGAGGATGACTATTTAACGACTTCAAACGGGTTCCATTTGTCATCGACAGGGATAATATTGTACGTCTCTTCATGGCGTTGGTAGTCCTTCATCATTTCATTAAATAATTCTGGATATTGGCGACGTAAATCGTTTTGCTCTGCTGGGTCTAACTTAGTATTGTAAAGATGCCATTCATTATCACCGCCCATTCCAGATGAAATTCTTATAATTTTATGGTCACCTTTCAACAGCATGCCACTTCCAAAGAGTTCGAAACCGATTGGATTTTGTGATGAGTGAACCTCTTTCTGCTTACCCGCCATAAATGGCAACAAACTAACACCACTCATAGGCGCTACCTCTCGGCCTTTATATTCGGTTCCAGGGTGCTTAATATTTGCAATGTCTAGAATCGTCGCTGCGACATCTTTTACTTGCGACATACTGTTAGTTTGCGTCCCTGCTGCCAACGCGCCTTCTGCGCCAAGCACACCTTTTGGTGGCTTAACTATAAACGGCACACGAATGCCACCTTCTGCCGTATAAACTTTAAACCAAGATAACCCACCAGTAGATGCATTGGCCCATTCAGGCCCAAGTGACACACTTGAATTTTCGTTGCCGATATTATCTGTCGAGTTATCGAAATGGTGCTCAGTCCATGTACGAATTAAATCGCTCATGTTTTCACCGGTCACGTCTGCGGCTTCTGGTCCATTATCCGCAAGATAAATAATGTAGGTATTATCATATTCACCAATGTCTTTAAGGTAGTCGGTGATCTGGCCTATTTGCTGGTCTTGAAGCTCCATCATACCCATGGCCACCGCCATCTTTTTACCATACCAAGCCTGTTCTTTGTCCGTTAATGAATCCCAAGGTCGACTCATGCTGTTTCGGCTTGCCATTGATGCGTCATTAGGTATGACACCTAGCGCCTTCATTTTATTAAAGCGATCTTCTCGTATTGTGTCCCAACCGTGTTCTACGTAATAATCAATCTTATCTTGGTAGGTATGCTCTGGGGCTTGCAACGGCAAGTGTATTGCGGTGAACGGTACGTAGGCTAAAAATGGTTTACCATCTTCTTTATTTTTATCAATCATTTTGATGATTTCATTGGTATACACTTGATCGGAATACTCACCTTTGTATTGATCCTTTACTGCTTCACCATTTCGATATAATTGCTCTTGCTCAATACCGGGCATCTGGCCTTTTTGTAACGCTTCAGCGGTTGCGGCACTTTTCGCTGGGAACATCATATTGCGGTTAAAGTGATTGGATCCACCGGCTAATATACCGTAGCTCTCCCCAAACCCCCGGTCGTCGGGTAGGAAACCATCCTCGTGTCCTAGGTGCCATTTACCGGCTAGATATGTGTGGTAACCATTATCGTTCAGCAGCGTTGATACCGTGAGTCCTTTTTTAGTTAAATATCCTTCATAGCCAGGTTTACCAATCGAGTCAGGATAGACGGCATAGTCAAACGTCCCTAGTCCCACCTCATGATTATTCGCTCCAGTTAACATCATAGAGCGAGTAACTGACGACGTGGGAGAGGCGTGAAAATTAGTAAATTTAATCCCCTCTTCTGCCAACGCCATCAAATTGGGCGTATTGACTTCAGAGCCATAAGGCTGCGTGTCAGCAAACCCGACATCATCACCGACAATAATGACGATATTTGGCTTATCTGGATCTTGAGATGCAGAAACGCTACTAGAGGCGGCCAATATAGCGGAACAGACAATAGACTTATTTAATGGTACCATTATGTTTACCTTAATAAATAATTGAAACGTAATTGTGAATAACTAAGTTAATATCAATGAGCGGCCTGAGACATCCAGTGCAATAAATCCAGAGCTGGCAGATAGTTTTGATTCGCCGCCTTACCTAGCCAAGAGACCGCTTTTTTATAGTTCTGAGCAACCCCATTTCCCGAGGCAAAAAGAAGCGCTAACTGAGTCTGAGCTTCTGGGTTTCCAGCATCTGCAGCCACTTGAAACCAATGGGCGGCTTTCGTTGAATTTTGTTCAACGTTATTGCCCTGCAAATACATATTTGCCAACTTAATTTGTGCCTTTTGATGCCCGTTATAGGCATTAGTGAGCACTAACGTAGCGTCTGTTATCTTTTTTTTATGACTTGCACAATTAGGCGCACCGCTACCTATAACTGTTGTATTACAATCCAGGTTTACTGCATTTAAATGATCCTCATCACTAATAACGCAGTAAGCGACACTCAATATCACACAGAAAGCCAATAACATATAAATCAATTTATTGAACAATTGAACTACCTTTAAGACCACTATTAAAATAATAAATAGCTGTTAACGATGGGTGTTGAAAATATGAAAGTGTCAGTACCAAACATTTAAAAACAGGCCAACACTTCATAACAGCCAATCCATTGACTTAATTTAATGAATACTTAAACTGCAGACTCAATAATATGTTCTATTTTTTCTTCAGGCATTGGGTAAAATTGAAAACTGATGTCTTTTTTTACTGCTTCGACAATAGCAACTTTATCTTGCTCACTGATAGACCAAAGAGCAAAGCTCGTCATCGCTCCGATCTCCGCTTGAAATTGTTTTATGAACCCCGTTACGCGCTGCAGCACCATTTCATCGGTGCCCGTTGTATCAACATTCAATGCGCGGGCTAATTTCTTCGCCTTGTTCAAATAAAACTCAGGTAATGCCTCCATGACAAGTGGCAACAACACAGTATTCGCATCGCCATGAGGGATATGACTGATCGCGCCAAACGCATGAGCGACGTTATGAATTGGAATGCCGCCCAACGAAGAATAGAAAGCTGAAATAGCCATGGTACTGGCCTGTAATAGGTTTGCTCTGGCTGGAATGTTGTCGGCATCCACTAATACCTTCGGCAAGTTCTCTATAATCAGTGACGCAGCATGAAGACTAAATGCATCGGTTATTGGGTTACTCACCGGTGACACGATAGCTTCTAGGGCATGTGTTAACGCATCCATTCCCGTTGAACGAGTCAATGCGGCTGGAAGCTTTACCGTCAATAATGGGTCAAGTACCGCAATGTCTGCCTCAATACCTGATACAACAAGACTCGCCTTAATATTTTCGTGTTCATTAAAGAATACAGCAATAGGAGAAGCCTCTGCACCTGTACCTGCCGTCGTTGGTACTGCGATATGAGGGACCGTTATATCTTCGTTGTTGGGCCAAATTTCCATATGCCCCCCACCAGCAATGACCTCACGAATATCGTTCACGCCTTTATGCAAAGCGTATTTCACACCTTTCGAGGCATCAATCACACTACCGCCACCAATGGCTAGGATGGCATCCGCTTCGATTGACTGAGTAAACCTAATCGCGGCGTTAATATTGTCGCAAGTCGCATCTGGCTGGATATCCGTATAAATACCAACAATTTCAACGTCTGATTGTGATTCAAATATAGAATTAAAACGCTCAACAAACCCGAGCGACTCTAAACCTTTATCGGTAAATAACACCACTCGCTTAGCCTCTAAACGGTGGAACAACGCTGGAATATCCGTAATGCCGTTTTCTTTTGCATGAATAATGGTTTTAAGGTCAAACGTATAATTAGTCGTACTCATGATATTGCCCTCATTAAATTGATAACAACACAATACCACAACAAACCGGTCGGTCTACTTGTTTAATGTCAATTATACGTCAAGGATGACATTCGATGACAATATAAAAATCAGAAAAAAATAAGGTCTAGAGAACAAACATTCTCTAGACCTTATTAATCTATATGATAGTTACACCGGGATTTATCTCGGCATAGTATTATCTAAGATGTGCCGGCACTTTATTTTTATCTCTATTAAGATAATAGAATAAGTATGCTAATGAATAAATAGTGACAAACGCGTCAAGTGCAAATACCCCACTCCAACCATAAAACCATTCGTAATCATTAATACAAACATTGTATAAAAACAAACCAACAAACATTGCTTTTTCAAAACCACTATAGATCATCGTCGATGTGCGTAGTTGTTTGTATTTAGCAGAGAACATGAGTAGTACACCAATACAGCCAACCATCACTCCCCAGTGTTGATAGGTCGCCTGCAAGTATTCTTTATTTTGCATCATTCCTTCAGAGTAAAAAAATAGATTTTGCATACTCCACTCTGGTGCCAAAAATGTTACAAATGCTGTTGCGGTTAATGCTCCGGTGATGATTAAATACGCTTTCATCGTTTTTTCAAAAAACTGCTCTAACATGTCATTGACCTTATTACTAAACAGATGGGATGTGTTATTGACCGACAAGGCTCAATACTGCGGATTTAAAGGCATTATCGCCTTGAGTAAACAAGTATTTCACTTGATGTTCAGACCCACTTTGTAATACCGTTTTAGCATGAGAAAATGTGAGAAAACCTTCATGCCCATGGTAATGCCCTTTTCCAGATTCACCGATCCCACCGAAGGGGGCGTCATCAACCGCAAGGTGAAAAACGCAGTCATTGATGCACATTCCTCCTGAATGTATCGTCGTTTTAACTCTATATTGTAGGTCTGTATCAAATGACATGAGGTACAACGCTAAAGGTCGCGGTTTATCGGTAATGAGCGCCAACGCTTGGTCAATATGTTGATAACTGATCACGGGTAGTAAAGGTCCGAAAATTTCTTCCGTCATCACATTCGATTGCAAATCAGGATTGATGATGAGTTGCGTCACCAAACGATTCTGAGAGCTCTGAACATCATTGGGGTGACAAGGCTCTATACGGGTTCCAGCTTTACGCTCTTCATTCAATAATCGATCAATTCGTGCATATTGGCGACGGTTAGCAAGCGATGTTAAATTATCTGAATCTACGCCATCGGGAAATAAATTCGTATACTGTCGTTGATACTCTGCAATAAAAGCGTCTTCTTTGACTTCTGGCAGCAATACATAGTCTGGCGCAACACACACTTGCCCATTGTTTAAACTTTTTCCATATATAATCCGTTCGACCGCCAATTCCATCGACACATCATCAGCAATGAGCACCGGTGATTTCCCCCCTAATTCAAGCGTTACAGGCGTCAAATTTGGTGAAGCGGCTTTCATCACCAATCGTCCAACCGAGGTAGAACCAGTAAACAACAAGTGGTCAAATGGCATTGCAGTAAACGCACTTGCCACCTCCGTTTCACCTTCCACTACGACGACTTCTTGGTGGGTAAATACTTGTGCGAGTATGCATCGAAGTACCTGGTTGGTATGGGGAGTAAATTCGCTCATTTTAATCATGGCACGATTACCCGCCGCCACGGCAGAAATCAAGGGGCCAACGGAAAGCATGATGGGAAAATTCCAAGGTGTCACAATCCCGACCACCCCCATCGGTTGATAGATCACCTCAACCGTAGAGGTAGACAGCAGCGGCCCAGCACTTCGAACCGAAGGTGCCATCCAATCTTGAAGGTGAGTAACCGTATGATCGATATTTCCAATACAAGGTAAGACATCGGCAACGAGAGTGTCTTGTTTACTGCGTTGACCATAATCAAGATTCATTGATTCACATATGTCTTCACTGTGCTGAATCAGACTATTTTTCAACGCGGTAAGCTTCTCAATACGTTCTTCAAACGAAGGCATAGGGCTGCCCATAAATGCGCTCTGCATGGCTTCCAGTGAACATTCCATATTCTCGATTGTCGTGTTATGAGTCATTGTGTCACCTTCATTGTTGAGTTGATGTCACTATACACACAACAAACCGGTCGGTCTAGTTTTATATTTCAAGACATAGAATCACTATTACTGGATGACTCACCAAACATTGCTGATTACCGAAAATGTGGGCGGAGACAAAGAATCAGATAAATGCCAAGGGTTTGATTAAATTCCTAGAGGTTCATCGTGCTATGTCATTAGAATAGTTCTAAACTACACTTAACTAATCAGTTAGTTATCTATGTTTACTTGTGGAGGTCATTGTATGATCAGTACTACTTTCATCGTCAGCTTTATCGGCCAAGCGACCCCAACCACGATTCAAAATTTAGCGGCTATTACCCATGAAAATGATGGTAAATGGCTAGTGAGCAAGGTCAATTTCTTAGAAAATCATGTCTCTGCGGTTATCAAAGTAGAACTACCGAGTGAAAATCAGGAGGTGGTTAAACGTGCCTTTCAAGACTATCCAAACCTTACTGTTCAGATTACAGACACTGACCCACATATTCATGATCAAGAAACCATTTATCACTTACGCTTAGATGCCAATGATCGTTCTGGGATTGTCAACGAGATCACCCAATATCTCGACGCCCAAGACATTCGTATATTAGACATGGACTGCCATCGTGTCTTTTTAGCGGGAGGGGGCGGTATCAGCTCAAGTCTGTTCACGGCAAACATTGCTCTCAAGATCCCGCAGGCCATGAAAATAAGTGATATTGCTAATGAGCTTGAAGCGCTGAGTGAAGACACTCGAGTCATAATGGAATCTTAATACCCCAGCATGTTAGAAAGCAAAACGCAGCCACAATAATGGCTGCGTTTTTAATTTAATGTCGCGGGTTATCACCTAGGGTCACTGATTGTTTAACCAATATCACATTACAATCGGTTTTCACCAAAGCCGAAGGCAATAATCTGGCTGATTTCGGATAGTGACCGCCCAGATTCCTGTTGCCAATCTGCAAACGCAGAGTTGGCCGCTTTCAAGGCTCTTTTAGTGCCTTTCCCTGAATCGATCACTTGCGTATTTCTCAAATAGTTTTCAACGTCAGAGGACAAAATAAACGTATCGACACCGAGTTGACGCAGTGCGTACGGGCCGGTATTCCCCCCTAGCCTCGCGCCATGTTTTTTTAAGTACAGCCATAACTCCACCATCGACTCCGACGGCCAATTGGCAACCATATCGGCAAAAGAATCATGCTCAAAACGCGCTGATTGAATCATCTGTGCGTTAACTGGTATTGACATTACTTTCATAAGATGACGAATAATTCGAGGGTCTTGAGCTTTTTGCTCCCAGTGTTCATCAGAAAGCATTAGCAACGGATCAACTCGAAATTGGAAAAACACGTCTTCAAAATTAGCCCATTTATTACGAACAACCTGCCAAGAAATACCACATTGAAATACTTTCATAGTAAACGCCGCAAGCCATCTATCATCAGGTATAGCTAACAATTCTGAGGTGCTTAAAGGCTTATTCACTAATGACTCTAGTGCTATTTCACCACCTTTACGCTCAGCTGCGCGGGCATAAATCGAAGAAAACTTTTCCATATCACCATTCAATTCGTTGATTTATTTGCTCGTACTATAACACGCATTGGTAACGCAATTTTGAGCCCCACTTTAATCTGATTGTGTTTTAAATCCGTATGACTATTCCAGCACGGCTACACAACCGCTGCTACGCTAGTAAAGCGCAGTAATAATCGAGTCATCACCAGACCCTATCCGGGATGGTGCTGACTTCCGATTCCAAAGATAACAAGGATGGTTCATGAAATTTTTTCTGCTGATTGCACTTTTTACTTCGCCAGTTTTTGCCGAACAATATGGACGCGCGGAAATAAACGGTGAAGTCGAATGGGTACGCATCGCCTCCGGTGAAACAATGGACGTGTTGACCTCCACGCCTTTCTCGTCGTTTGACGTAAAGGCAACCGTTCCATACCAAAAAAGCCAGTTACGCCCTCCCATCGACAACGGCAACGTCTTCGCTGTTGGCCTGAACTTTCGTAGTCACGCAGGTAATGCTGGAGAAAAAAAACCTGAGATATTTTTCAAATCAGCGCCATCAATACGGGTAGATGGCGATATCGTATTGCCAACTGACGCTCGCAATGTTCATTTTGAGGGCGAGTTAGTTATTGTGATAGGTAAACTTTGCGACGCGGTCGAGGCACAACAGGCAAAACACTGTGTATTTGGATACACCGTAGGGAATGATTTAACGGAACGCAGTTGGCAGTCCAGTGACCTGCAATGGTGGCGAGCAAAAGGGGCCAAAGACTTTGGACCCGTTTCTGCCCTCATTCAAACGAATCTAGACATCTCGAATCAAGCCATCACCACGACTCTCAATGGTAAAGTTGTGCAACAAGAGAGCTTAGAAAACATGATCCACGATGTCGAGGCGATTGTCTCTTACATCAGCCAGTATATTCCTTTACGACCAGGGGATTTAATCTTTGCTGGTACTCCCGGCAGAACACGAGCCCTTCAAGCCAATGATACGGTAAGCGTTAGTATTGACGGTATAGGTGAAGTCACCAATACCATTCGTCGTTAATTGGAGCAAACAGACAAAGACAACTTAGTCGATTGTTATCAAATGATAAACCGCCAATACAAGTGCCTGAGCCGTCCATTCATATGTCGACCACATGATTGGACGTTCGCGTCATCAGGCCTTACTTTCGGCGTACTCTACGCCCAAAGACTTGTAGCTATCGATAACTTCTTGTCGTCGATAACAATCTTTGCTGTGGTCATTAATGAGGCCCGCGGCTTGGAGGTATGCATAAATAATGGTCGAGCCAACAAACTTGAATCCTCGCTTCTTCAGGTCTTTGCTTAGTGCATCCGATACTGGCGTGGTTACAGGGTAGTCTTCCAGTTTATCCCAGTTGCTAACCAGCACTTTGTTGTCGACAAACGACCACACATATCGGTAAAACGACCCAAACTCGTGCTGGATTTCAATAAAAAGCTGAGCATTTGTCACCGTCGATTTTATTTTGAGTTTATTACGAATAATCCCTGTATCTTCGATTAGCCTTGCTTCATCTTGTTCGGTAAACTTTGCCACCTTTTCTACATCAAAGTTAGCGAAGGCTTTGCGGTACCCTTCACGTCGCTTCAATATCGTATACCAGCTCAGCCCCGCCTGTGCAGATTCCAGTACCAGAAATTCAAACAAGGTCCTATCGTCCAACACTGGGACGCCCCATTCCTTGTCGTGATAATCGACATAGTCCGCTTTTGTTTGGTCGAGCCAAGGACAACGTTTGCACATAATTATTCCTTAAACGAGTTCACTTATGTTAATACAGTGAATATTCATGACGCTACGATATTTCTACTTTAATACATCGGCCTAATTATTACATCGACCCATTTACCGTTACATAAAAAATAACACTGCCACCTTATTAGGTGGCAGTGTTTCGATAGTCACTCAAAGGATTCCGTGTGTGTTAAATCACTTTCACACGATGGAATAATCGATAAAGTACCGGCACGACGATTAACGTCAACACCGTCGCAAAGCCCAGACCAAACATTATCGTTACCGCCATGGGTTTAAAAAAGATGTCAGGCAGCAAAGGGATCATCCCCAATATCGTCGTAATTGCCGCCATACAAACCGGACGCACCCGACTTAATGCCGCGTCGACAACCGCTAAATACGGCTCTTTTCCTGATTTAATCTCTATCTCTATTTGATCAAGGAGTACAATACCATTTTTCAACACCATTCCAGATAAGCTCAAAAACCCGAGCAAAGCCATGAAACCAAATGGCGTGTTTAAGGCAAGTAAACCCGTTGTCACTCCAATTATGGCAAGTGGCACGGTCAACCAGACAATCAGCGCTTCTTTTACCGCGTTAAACAAGAAAATGGTGATCAAAAACATAAACAAGTAACCCATCGGCATGGTTTGGAACAATGAAGCCTGGGCGTCACCAGACGATTCATATTCCCCACCCCATTCCAAGAAGTAACCAGGAGGTAGCTCGATAGATTCAATCTGTGACTGAATACGTTTTTGTAATGTTGCGGCCGTTTCTTCTCCTAAAAGATCAGGGTCAGCCATCACGGTAAGCATTCTTTTGCGGTTTTTACGAACGATAATCGGGTCTTCCCAGCGAATGTCATACCCTTGCGTCACTTGTTGAAATGGAATAAATTCCGACAAGGCTGGGCTCCAGATCATCATGCCTTCGATATTACGAATGTCGACACGCTCTTCATCCGGAAGGCGCGCGACAATCGGCATGAGTGTTGTTCCATCACGATACAACCCAACGGATTTACCCGAAAAAGACATCATCAGTACATCATCGACATCAGACTTGGTAATCCCATAACGTCGCGCTTGGCTCTCGTTAAAAATAGGTTCCAGAACCTTCGTTCGTTCTCTCCAGTCATGGCGAATGTTAAAGGCTCCAGGGTCGGCGTACATAATGTCCATCACCTGTGTTGCAATGCCTCGCAGTACGGTAGGGTCAGAGCCAATGATACGCGCCTCAATTTTGGCGCCGCCGCCTGGACCCAACTCGATCTGTTTCAGCTTATAATTGATTTCAGGAAATGTACTATCGACATAAGACCGAAAACGCGTCATTAGCGGCTCTAACTGTTCGTAGCTTTTCGCCCTCGTTGTGATCTCTCCATACGCCGCGTAGCTTTTTTCCGGCGAGTACGTGAGCATAAAACGCTGTAAGCCTTTACCTGCCGTCGTCGTGATATGAGCGGTCTCTGGTTGCTCTGCAATCCAACGCTCTAACACCTCAAGCTTAGTATTGGTCGCTCGAATATCGGTCCCCTCAGGTAACCAAACATCCACCTGAAACATGGGTGTCGTTGATGCAGGGAAGAATGATTGCTTCACTTTCGTGAACCCATACAAGCTTCCAGCCAGACAAACAATCAGGAAAACCACGGTTAACCAAGCACGATGCATACAAAACTCTAAGAATTTTCGGTACATCGTAAAGACGAAGCCATTATAAGGATCATTGCCCTCGCCTCCCTCTTCCCCACCTTTGATTTTTTGTCCCCGAAAGAACATATCAGCAAAAAATGGCGTCAATGATATTGCGGTAAACCAACTCAACATCAATGAAATCAACAGTACGGAAAATAACGTTCCACAATATTCACCCGTAGAGTCTTCAGACAGTCCAATTGGCGCGAAAGCCGTCACGGCAATAACCGTTGCACCCAATAACGGCCACTTTGTTTGGGTCACAATGTCGGTCGCGGCTTGAAGCCTTGTCCTCCCGCGCTGGGTTCCAATTAAGATCCCTTCCACCACCACAATGGCATTGTCCACCAGCATCCCCAAGGCTATGACTAACGCCCCTAGCGATATCCGTTGTAGATCTATCGCCATATATTGCATAAAAATAAAGGTGCCCAATACAGTAAGCAACAGTATCAAGCCAATTAATAACCCGGAACGAAGTCCCATGAAAAATAGTAAGACGATGATGACAATGGCCACCGCTTGCCCCAAGCTCACGACAAAGCCGCGTACCGATTTATCCACTTCCTTAGGCTGGCTGTACACTTCCGAAATATCGATACCGACCGGCTGTTGAAACTTCAGTTCAGCTAAGCGACGGTCAAAGCGTTCGCCGACTTCAACTACGTTGACTCCCGTAGCAAAAGACACGCCGACATTAAGGGCAACCTCGCCATTGAAATTGACAATATTGGTAGGCACTTCAATGAAGCCACGTTTAATATTGGCCACATCTTTTAGGTAAATGAGCCCTTCTGCCCCGCCTTCGGTCAAGATTAAGTCGCCTAGCTCGCCAACGTCGGTAAATTCACCCGTTGGTTGAATTCGGATGTATTCGTTTCCTATCCTCGTCGCACCAGCATCCGAGACAATGTTTTGTGTTTGCAATAAGTTAAAAATCGTACTTGGCGCAATACCCAAGGCGCTAATACGCTTAATTGAAATTTCTATGAAGACTTGTTCTTGTTGCTGCCCCGTCACAGAGACCTTACTTACGCCATCAATCAGCTCTAGCTCTCGGCGTAAATAATCCACGTAATCGGAAATTTCCTTATAGCTGTATCCTTCACCAGTGAGCGCAAGCAGCACCCCGTAAACATCACCAAAATCATCAATAACCGTTGGATCATTCACCCCTGGCGGAAGAGAGCCTTTTAAATCGTTAACTTTACGTCGCAATTCATCCCATATTTGCGGTAAATCATCAGGGCCATAATTGTTTTTCATTGTCACTGTGATTTGAGAAAGTCCGCGACTAGAAATAGAGTTGATCTCATCCACATAGGTTAACTGTTGGATGGCCTTTTCAATGGGGTAAGTCACTTCCTCTTCAACTTGCTGAGGCGTTGCGCCTGGGTATGAGGTCACAACCATTGCGTCTTTAATCGTAAAGGCTGGATCTTCCAATCGCCCTAAGTCAAAAAAAGCAGACACGCCGCCGATCAAAAAGATCAATGACAACATCCAACTGATCACCTTGTTACGAATAAAATAGGCCGCTACACCGGTAATCTCATCGTCGCTTTGAGGCAAAGACTTCTTTTCTTCTTGGCTCATTACATCGCCTCCTGCGGTAATACTTCTACTTCCATGCCATCTCGTAACCTGGCAACACCTGCAATCACAATCACTTGAGCGTTATCAAGTCCCTCAAGGATTTGAATCGTCGAACGCGATACTTTACCGGTCAGTACTTTTTGTTTCGTCACGGTGTTATCGCTATTCAGTACCCAAACAAATTTGTCCAAGTCATCAAGCATATCGCCATCTTGGTTAAACACCGCTTCAATCGGCACACTAACGCCCATATCCAACTTAAGTCCGATATCTTTAGCTTTAGAAGTCACATCCACAGCCATGCCATCGAGTATGTATTCATCTTTAGGCATAGGCAGAATGAGCGTTGCCGTGAACGTCCCTAACGCTGGATCTGGCTGGGTAGTAAACTCTTTGAGTCGTGCCGTATATTCATTCCCAGATGGAACCCGTATGATGGCTTCTATATGATCAATATCATTATCTTTAGGCTGATTCAGCGAAAAGCTATCAGGCAGTTGAACGATAATTTCCACTTCTTCAACACTGTGAATATTCACCACTTGTTGCCCTATTTGAATATTTTCAAATTGCTCAGCAGATACACGAGAAATGACACCATCGACAGGCGCAACGAGCTGGGTGAATGACAGGCGCAATTTTGCAAGGTCAAACTCGGCACGAGCATAGGCGCGCTGCGCGGCAATTTCATCAAACTGAGACTTCGCCAATAACCCTTTTTTAACCAACGGGCTAGAGCGGCGATACTGGCTGTCAATAACGGCATACCTTGCTTGTGCATTATCCACATCTAATTGAAAGTCAGTCGGTTCCAAGGTGGCTAATATGTCTCCTTTTTTTACAAAGTCGCCTTCTTTTAAAGTGATATTATTAATTTCACCAGCGACACGAAAGCTAAGATGAGAACGATCAGCAGCTGACGCCAGTGCCGGGAAATATAACTGACTTTTGAGCTCAGACTTTCCAATCTCCGTTACCTTCACCTTAGGGATATCATGCCTCTCTTCTATCGATGCTTTATCACAACCAACGACGAATAGAGCGGCACAAAGAAGAGTCGCGAATCGATAAATTCTCATAATCCTCTCTCCTTAATCCACTCTCGGACCTGAATGCCAGGCTTAATGCTTTGAACGCCCGAGATGACAATTTTATCTCCATCTTCAAGCCCAGAAATAACTTGTCGTTTGTCATTCAATTCCACTGCAACCTTCTCAACAATGCCGCCACTCCTCACTCTCCAAACACACTGCTTATCGTTCTCCATGAAAAGGGCAGACACTGGAATGACGGTTGCTGCCGTACTACGAGCCAATATTCGGACCTGCCCAACCATTCCAGGCAATACACCAATGTCAGAGGGGCGTGCCATTATCATGGTCACTTTATAAGTCCCAGTCTTAGGGTCAGCCTCGGTATCGATTTCTTGAAATGTCAGTTTGTATTCATTACTAGGAAAGGCATCAAATGCCATCGACGCGTCGATTTGATGATCCCCTTGAAACCGGTTTAATAAATAGTCCGGTAATTGAAATATAACCTTGAGCAACTGGTTCGATTGAATGTTCATCACGCCTTCTTTGGCTTGGATGTATTCATAATTATCGGCAGGAATAATCGAAATGGTTCCATTGTACGGAGCAACTAAAGTGGTGTAGTCAAGATTTGCCTGAGCTTGAGACCAACCTGCTTTTGCTGATTTCATATTGGCATTGGCTTGATCGTAATCCTGCTCCGATACCACCTGACTTTTGCGAAGTTTTAATGCACGCTGGTATTGTACATCTGCCAAACGGAAGTTGGCTTTCGCTTGCTTCTCTAACAACTGATACTCATCAGGGTCAAGGCTCGCGAGTCGATCACCTTTCTTCACTTGTTGCCCTGAGCGTACAAAAAGATTATCCAACTGTCCTGGCACTCGAAACGCCAACACTGCTTTATCGCCCGCTTCAGACGTTGCAGGAAACGTACGCTCGAACTGGCTGTTTCCAACTGAAACAGAAAACAATTTTGCAGGGCGCGACTCGGGTTCAGGGATGGGGGGAGGGGCTTTTCCACAGGCACTAAGCACTGTTACCACTAGAAATAATGCCGATAACTTCATGTTCATTCTTCAACTACCATGTTCTGCTTGTCATTAAAAAATAGTCTAGAGCAACAAGTATTACCAGCAAGTCACTAATTATTAATAGTTTTTAGCAGTAAATCATAGATAGCTTGCTAACCGAATCGTTGTTATCGATTATCCACGGTTTTAGTTGTCAACGATTCACCCCTCATGTTATGAACATGCTAAGGGCATAGATGATAAAAAACCCAGTGTCCGAATGTTCACTGGGTTAATCATTAAGTGATTTTATTTGCTATATCGCTACGCGATTGAAGGTGAATAGTCTCATACTCAGAGTTTACTGAATTCTCGGTTTACCGCATAGGTATCAGAGGTCACATAAGCTTCCATCGTTCGCAATGAATCTTCAATTTGATCCATGTCTTTTTCAATCGTACCGAGTAAGTCTTTGGCACTTTGACCTTGTTTCCAAGGCTTGTTTTTAAGGGAGTGCTCTTGCTTTGTCTTTAAGGCTTCCACAAAATTGTCTGGCTGCTTCTCAAGCATCAAACTCATTGCAATATAGGCAAGTAAGACTAAAAAACTCCCGCCCAACAATGCCGCTGAGATAACTAAGATTCTGATCAACCAAACCTCGACGCCGAAGTAGTTGGCAAGCCCAGCGCAAACCCCTGTCAATTTGCCGTTAATCGGATCTTTATAGAGCTCTCTATGCGTCATAATGTTGCCTCCATTTAGGCGACTCCGCATCAAGGATCTTTTCTAAACTCTCCACGCGTCGTTGCATTTTTTCCGCTCTTTGCGACAAGGCTTGTAGCTTTTCAAAATCTTGAGAAGACAAACCAGCCTCCGACTTTCGCTTGCTACGGTAATGAAGAAATAGCCAAAGCGGAGCAACAAATATCAAGAATACAATGACGGGTCCGGCAATAAGAAATGTCGACATGTCTAACTCCTATTCGATGTTTATTTTTTGTTCATCTGTTCTTTAAGCTTAGCCAGTTCGATATCTATCTCATCTTGTGCTTGAAGCTCAGCGAACTCTTGGTCGAGAGATTTTGCATTGCCGGTATTCGCATACAAATCCGCTTCCGCTTCGAGCTCATCCACTTTACGTGAATATTGTTCAAATTTTGCCATTGCTTCATGCGTACGGCTGGTGTGCAGGTGCTTTTGCACATCACGGCGATTATTGGCCGTTTGCGAACGAATGATTAAAGCCTGCTGTTTAGCGCGAGTTTCCGTGATTTTCGCTTCTAGTTTGGCAATTTCACTCGTCAGCTTATCAATCGTCTCTTCAACCAGAGTTTGCTCATCATGCAACCCTTTCACTATTTTTTCTACTTTCTGCTTTTCAATCAATGCAGCACGCGCTAATTCTTCTCTTTGCTTGGTCAACGCAAGGGTGGCTTTGTGCTGCCACTCGACAATTTGTTCTTCTAGCGTTTTCACTTTACGCGCCAGTTCTTTTTTATCCGCAATCGCCTTGGCGGAATTAGTACGGACTTCGACTAGCGTGTCTTCCATCTCTTGGATGATAAGGCGAATCATTTTTTCCGGATCTTCGGCCTTGTCTAAAAGTGCACTAACGTTAGAATTTACGATATCAGCGAAACGAGAAAAAATACCCATAATACAGCTCCTAAATGAATGAACGTGGCTACTTACTTTGACTACTGCGTGGCTCTTTCTTGTCGCGATGTCATCATAGCCATTCAATGTTGTACTCAGTATAAACAATCCAATTATCGTGCCAATTTAATAACTTCATACATAACAAGCACCTATGAGAAAGCTCGCGTTTTCACATCAAACTGCTAATATGGTTTTACCAACTATTGGTAAAAAAAACCAATCTTTAAGGACCCTACCATGGCTCAGAACCTTATTGGTGAATCCCCTTCTTTTCTTTCGGTACTTGATAAAGTATCAAAGCTGGCTCCCATTGAGCGACCGGTATTAATTATCGGAGAACGCGGCACTGGTAAAGAACTGATCGCCCAGCGTCTCCATTATCTTTCCACTCGCTGGGATAAACCACTCATCTCGCTCAATTGCTCCACGCTCAGCGATGGCCTTATTGATTCGGAATTATTTGGCCATGAATCCGGGGCGTTTACGGGTGCTAAAGGCCGACATTTAGGCCGCTTTGAGCGCGCAGAGAATGGTACGTTGTTTCTTGATGAACTCGCGACTACGCCTTTATCTGTGCAAGAAAAACTATTGCGTGTTATCGAATACGGCCAATATGAACGCGTCGGTGGCATGAAAGCGCTCGAGGCTAATGTCAGACTAGTGTGTGCCACGAACGAAGACCTTCCAGCCTTGGCAGAAAGAGGAAAGTTTCGCGCCGATCTGCTCGACAGGCTCGCTTTCGACGTTATCCAGTTACCTCCCTTACGTGTTAGACAAGAAGATATCGCATTACTTGCTGAATATTTCGCGATTAAGATGTGCCGCGAGTTAGGCTTACCTCTGTTTGTCGGATTTACGAGCAAAGCGTGGCAAAGTATCCATGCCTATCCTTGGCCAGGTAATGTCAGAGAATTAAAGAATGTCATCGAGCGTGCGGTGTACCAACATGGCACAAACGAACACCCCATTGATTCGTTAGTTTTTAACCCGTTTCTCAATACGTTCTCTTCTCTTTCTCCCTCTGATTCAGACAATCGTGATGCCCCTCCTAAAGAGGTGCCATCTCATGATGGGCAGCACCGCGATGCTACTCAGGCGCTCAAAACAGCTGAGAGTATGCGTACCGCCGCATCGAGCCCACCAACCGTGACGTTCCCAATTGACTTTAAATTGTGGCAAGAGGAACAATCCTTAACCATGGTTCGCACAGCGTTAGATGAAGCACAATACAATCAAAGAACCGCCGCTAAAATGCTGAGCTTAAGCTATGATCAGCTAAGAGGCCTCGTGAGAAAGCACAAACTAATATGAAGGCGCTCAAAGAGTCAGCATCAAAGCAAACTAAATCGTCGATAACTACTTGTCGTTATTGGTTAAACCATCCAATTAGTGGTAAATTACTCTGTTCTCAGTACAGATATTGCGTTCACTAAAATGAATGTAGCGTGTTTATGAAGGCATTACTAAAACTATCCATAGCAATTTGCAGCGTTGCACTAGTCACCGGCTGTGAAGATAAAGTCGATCACACAAAAATTCGTCAAGACGGTTTTGTGTACTGTGACCAAGGTCGCCCAAGTACATTTAATCCTCAATTGGTGGACGGTGGCATCATTGTCGAAGCGATCGCGCCTCAATTATATGACACGCTATTAACGCTCAACCCTGGCACTCACCAACCGGTACCAAACCTTGCAAAAAGCTGGACGGTTGACGAAACCGGCACGGTTTATCACTTTAACTTGCGTGATGATGTCCAGTTTCAAACAACCGAGTGGTTCACTCCGACGCGTCCGTTAAATGCTGACGATGTCGTATTTAGCTTCAATCGTATTTTAGACGAAAACAATCCCTATCATCAGGTTGGAGGGAGTGTTTACCCGTGGTTTGCTGGCATTAACTTTTCGGCACTCGTTACCAGCGTCACTGCACTCGACGCCAATACCGTACAATTCACATTGTCTAAACCCGACAATTCATTTTTGTCGAATATTTCCACTGCTCATGCCCCTATTTTTTCCGCTGAATATGCCAAGATATTGCTAGACAGTAATAGTAAGCAAAGGATTGATACCTACCCTGTGGGCACCGGCCCATTCTACCTCGATGAATATCAAGTATCAGACTTAGTACGCTTAAAACGCAATGAACAGTATTGGCGTGGTCCTGTCCAGATGAAGCAGGTTGTTTTCGACATCTCCCACCGAGGTGCCGGCGCGCTAGCCAAATTGCTGCGTGGGGAATGTGATGTCCTAAATTCACCCGTATCAAGCCAAATACCAGTGATACTCAACGAAGACTCTGTGGTTTTACAAGCCAAGCCCGCAATGAACGTCTCGTTTATCGCCATTAATACCCAACACGGCGCGCTAAGCGACGTGAGAGTGCGGAAGGCGATTAACCTCGCGATTAACCGAGATAACATATTAGAAGCGGTTTATTACGGAACGGGGGAGAAAGCCTATACCCTACTTCCACCAAGCTCTTGGGCATACCAAAAAGACCCCACTCAAATTCGCTATGACCGAAACTATGCGATGGCTTTGCTGCGTGATGCTGGATATGCCAATGGCTTAGAACTGACGCTAGCGGTGCCACTTGAACCGAGAGTCTATAACCCGAGCCCGCGAAAGACCGCTGAGCTGATTCAAGCCAACCTTGCCGATGTCGGTATCACCCTTAATCTGCTCACCGACGAACGCGTTGACCGCAAAGAGTTGTCAAATATCAAAGCGGTCGATCTTCTGCTGACTGGTTGGGTGGGCAATACTGGCGACCCTGATAACTACCTAAGACCCCTATTGTCTTGTTCGTCAAAGCGTGAAGGACTTAACCTATCTATGTGGTGTAACGACGATTTTGATTTTTTGTTAGACCTAGCACTGGAGGTCAGCGAGCCCCGTTACCGAGCCAATCTTTATCGACAAGCGCAAAATATTTTATATGACCAGATCCCAGTTATTCCATTAGCTCATGGCCAAAAATATCAAGCTCACAATGACGATCTAACTGGCTTCCGTACTAGCCCGTTTAATACTCAGCCTTTTGATCAAGTCGTGAGGTTAAAATAATGTTCTGGTATGCCGTTCGCCGACTTAATCTATTTGTTATTACGCTACTGATCTTGACATTGGTCGGCTATAACCTTATCCGCCTAGATCCAAACTCAATTTGGACGACCAAAGAGTTCCTACCTGGCTGGATAAGCTACGTAACACAGCTTACTAAGCTTGATTTTGGCCTTACCAAAGCAGGCGTTCCTATTATTGATGAGCTGTCTGCTGTATTGCCAGCCACATTAGAGTTGTGCTTTGCCGCCTTTATGATTTCGGTTTTTATTGGCATCCCTGCCGGTACCATTGCAGGCATGAAAAAAGGCAAATGGCTCGATAACATTATCTCATTCTCATCGATGGTCGGGTATGCCGCACCACTGTTTTGGATTGCACTGTTGATGATTATGTATTTCTCTCTTAATTTTCAGTGGTTTCCGGTAGCAGGACGCTACGACTTGTTGTACGAAATTGACCATGTCACGGGGTTTGCTTTGATTGATGCTCTACTGTCCGATGGGCCTTATCGACGTGAAGCACTGCAAAGCGTCATTGAACATATGATTTTGCCTTGTTTTGTCCTCGCGTTATCCCCAACCATGCAGGTAATACGCATGATGCGAACCTCTGTTACCGAGGTCATGGCGCAGAACTATATTCGTGCAGCGCGTATCAAGGGTCTATCTAACTATGAGATAGTAAAAGAACACGTACTCAGAAACGCCATCCCGCCTATCATACCGAAACTGGGTGTACAGCTATCCAGTATGATTACGCTCGCCATTATGACGGAGTCCATCTTTAACTGGCCCGGCATAGGGCGTTGGCTTCTCGACGCCCTATCAAGTCAAGATTATGCATCCATTCAAGCTGGCGTAATGGTAGTGGCTAGTATCGTACTGACGGCAAGTATCTTATCCGATATTCTCGGAGCCATGATCAACCCGCTGGTGAGGAAGGAATGGTATGCTGTCAGATAATATTTACCAAGAAGAACGCATCCCCACTCAGCTTGAGCGTTTTTGGCGCAGCTATCGAAGCAACAGCTTGTCTATGTTTGGGCTATGGTGTTTTGCTCTTATCATTATCATCACCCTATTGTCGCCTTGGATCGTTCCCTACGACCCAATGGAACAAAGCTCTTACCTGCTCATCCCACCGTCCTGGGATCCTGCGGGTACCGTAGACTACTTTTTTGGTACTGATGATTTAGGTCGAGATATCCTGTCACGGATTGTCGATGGCTCCCGGTTGTCTTTTGGTGCTGCTGTATTAATTACCGTGCTTTCTGCGGTAATTGGCTGCTTCATTGGTATCCTTGCCGGTATGACCAAAGGCTTGTTATCCAGTATTTTAAATCATTTACTCGATACGGTTATGTCGATACCTTCATTGTTATTGGCCATCATATTCGTCGCGTTTTTGGGGCCTGGTGAATATAATATTTTATTGGCAATATGCTTGGCGTTAATCCCTCGCTTTGTTCGTTCCGTCTATGTCGCTGTTCATACGGAAGTTGAAAAAGACTACATCATGGCTGCTCGCTTGGATGGCGCGAACGACTTTTATTTATTGTGGAACTCTATCTTGCCAAACATTCTCTCTATTATTGCAGCAGAATTTACCTTCGCCTTATCCATTGCCATTCTCGATATCACGGCACTAGGTTTCTTAGGCTTAGGGGCCCAACCACCGAGCAGTGAATGGGGTTCTCTGCTCGGCGATGCGGCTGAATTACTGTATCTCGCACCATGGACCGTGATTTTGCCAGGCTTAGCTATCTTATGTGTTGTTGTCGTCGTTAATATTGTTGGCGAAGGCGTGCGCAGCGCGCTGAACGCGGGGGTAGAATAATGCCTGTATTAGATATTCGTCACTTAACGATTGAGATCGAGACACCGCAAGGCTTAGTAAAAGCCGTTGACCGAATGAGCTTTACCATCAATGAGGGCGAAATTCGAGGCCTCGTTGGAGAGTCGGGCTCAGGAAAAAGTTTGGTGGCAAAAGCCATTCTAGGCGTCTGTAAAGAGACGTGGCGCGTGTCCGCTGACCGAATGCGTCTTGGCAATATTGACCTTCTGCAGCTCACCCCTCGAGAGCGTCGACGAGTCATTGCTCGAGACGTCGCGATGATATTTCAAGAGCCCTCCACCTGCCTAGATCCATCAGAGGAAGTCGGTCGACAACTTATTGAATCCATTCCGTCACGCTCTTTTGACGGTAAATGGTGGGAGCGATTTAAATGGCGTAAAAAACAAGCCATAGCGCTTCTTCATAAAGTCGGAATCAAAGAACATACGCGCGTCATGCACAGTTATCCGTATGAGTTAACGGATGGTGAGTGCCAAAAAATCATGATTGCAATGGCCATCGCCGCCAAACCAAAACTGCTCATTGCCGACGAACCAACCAATGATTTAGATCCGATTACACAGTCGCAAATACTGCGTTTATTGAGCCGTATGAATCAACTCAATAACACGACATTGATCTTGATTGGTCACGATTTAACGACCATCACTCAGTGGGCAACACGAATCACCGTGATGTACTGCGGACAATCCGTTGAATCGGCTGATACAAAAAAAATATTAGATACCCCTAAACACCCATATACGGTTGCATTGTTGAAAGCGATACCTGACTTTGGCGATTGGATCCCACACAAAGAAAAGCTGCAATCGCTACCAGGTTCCATTCCGCCGCTCCAGCATTTACCTATTGGGTGCCGCCTTGGACCACGCTGCCCTTATGCGCAGCGACAATGCGTTGAAATTCCGCCAGTAAAACGCGTTAAAAATCACAAATACAGCTGCCACTTCCCTCTGAATACGGAGAAAAAAGCATGAGTGCCTTGCTAGAAGTCACTGGATTAAAAAAAGACTTTGTCACTCGCTCAAAGCTGTTTCAGAAGAAAATACAGCATGCCGTCAAACCCGTAAGCTTTGAACTAGAAGCCGGACAAACGATTGGCTTTATTGGTAAGAATGGCTCTGGGAAATCGACGTTGGCAAGAATGTTAGCTGGCGTTGTAGAACCGAGTGCGGGTGAAATCAGGGTCAATGGCGACCTACTGGAACATAAGGATTACTCAACACGTTGCAAATTAATCCGCATGATTTTCCAGGACCCTAACACCTCGTTAAACCCTAGGATACAGATTGGTCGGATTTTAGAAGGCCCGCTTAAACGAAATACGAATATGCCTCCAGAAGCCCGCATGCGCCGCGTAAAAGACACGCTGGTTCGTGTGGGGTTACTTCCAGAGCATGCTTATTTCTATCCTCAGATGCTGGCGACAGGCCAAAAACAGAGAATCTGCCTAGCGAGAGCGCTCATTTTGCAGCCATCGATTATCGTTGCAGACGAGGCATTAAATGGTCTCGATATGGCGATGCGATCGCAGATCATTAACCTATTTTTGGAACTCCAAGAAGAAATGGGTGTGGCTTTTGTGTATGTGTCACAGCATTTAGGCATTATAAAACACATCACAGACAAGGTGATCGTCATGCATGAAGGGGAAGTGGTCGAAAGTGGCAGCACTCAAGACGTATTGACCAGCCCGCAGCACATTGTGACGCAAAGAATGGTAGAGAGCCATTTCAATAAGAAACCGGTATACCGCTAGGTCAGGTGCGTATCTTGTGCAAGAGATAGCTAACCAAGCGTAAAATATTAGCAAATCTCGTTTTGGTACGATTGCCGGTGATAGACGCCACTGGCAAGTGCCTTTTCCACCTAGATACATTGAGTGACTGACAAACAAAAAGCCAGTTAGCGATGCTAACTGGCTTTTTCAAATCTATTTAATAAAACGACGCTAGATTAGCGAGTTTTAGATCGTGCGCTTTGTTCGCCTGCACTTTTCTTATTGCGTCTCTGCTGATTACTACGGCCTTTTGAAGGTGTATTCACACGCTCTTCATGACGACGTACTGCACGACGAATTTTTTGGCTACGTGAACGTTCACGTTGGCGAGACGTATTCGCACTATTCAGATCAAGAAGCGTTTCTTTCTCTGGCTTTAGCTCAACTAATTCACGCAAGTAGTTAACATCTTTTAACGTTAACTCAGCCCAACCGCCACGAGGCAGTTTTTTATCTAAGTAGATATCACCGTAACGAACACGCTTCAAACGACTCACGGTTGTTTCTTGTGATTCCCATAGACGACGAACTTCACGGTTTCGGCCTTCGTTGATCGCAACGTAGAACGTGTGGTTCATACCTTCGCCACCTGCGTAAACAACGTCTTCAAAACGAGCCATGCCGTCTTCAAGTTTCACGCCGTGTACCAAGTTACGGATCTTACTTTCTGTCACATCGCCGAATACACGTACTAGGTACTCACGTTCGACTTGACGACTTGGGTGCATCAGTCGATTTGCCAATTCACCATCAGTGGTGAACAGTAACAAACCCGATGTGTTTGCATCCAAACGACCGACTGAAATCCAACGCGAACCGCGGATTTTAGGTAAGCGATCAAATACCGTACGACGACCTTCAGGATCGTGACGTGTACAAAGCTCACCTTCTGGCTTGTAATAAGCCAAAACTCGACAAACCACTTCTTCTTGTGCTTTTGCCGATACAGTATGACCGTCAATACGAATAATCGCACTGTCGTCTTCAAGGCGCTCACCCAGTTTTGCCACCTGACCGTTGACACTCACTCGCCCAGACTTGATTAATGTTTCAAGTTCACGACGGGAGCCATGGCCTGCGCGGGCAAGCACTTTTTGTAATTTTTCGCTCATCTACCTACCTATAATGTCGTCTTCACAGACGTCGAAACCAGATATTGCGATCGTTGAAATCGCGGTCGCGTATTATCGCAGAGAAATTGTGCAGAAGCACCCTATTTCTTGCGATAAGTCACGCCAATATCCAACTCGATGCTTATTCAAAGGGTGCAGAATCGCCTGCACCTAAGCGGAGCACTTTCGCTTCATCGTCACTAAAGTCAATCACCGTCGTAGGTTGCTCACCAAGATAACCACCGTTTAAGATCACATCAACTGCGTGTTCAAGCTTATCTCGGATATCTTCAGGATCAGATTCGGTGACATCACTGCCTGGCAAAATCAATGACGTTGACATGAGTGGCTCACCTAAAGCTTCCAGCAAGTCCAACGCGATTCGGTTATCTGGTACTCGAATACCAATGGTTTTTCGCTTTGGATTCATCAAGCGACGCGGTACTTCCTTAGTCCCTTTAAAGATAAAAGTATAAGGCCCTGGGGTATTACTTTTAAGTAATCGGAATGCCGTATTGTCCACTCGTGCATACAACGAGATTTCCGAAAGATCACGGCACAACAAAGTAAAATTATGCTTATCGTCAAGACGACGAATCTGGCAAATACGTTCTAAGGCTTGTTTATTTTCAAGCTGACAACCAAGTGCATACCCTGAATCGGTCGGGTAAATGACAACACCACCGTTTCGAATAATGGCAACCGCTTGACTGATCAAGCGTGCTTGTGGGTTGTCTGGATGTACATAAAAAAATTGGCTCATTGTTATTCCTTCAGCTAAATACTCTCGTCGCAACCTTCCTTGTTGTTCAACATCAAGAGCTTAAATAATTCTATTTTTCGGCACTCTGACTTTCAAGCGTCGTTGCCGTTTGTAAAGACAGTCTATCCCATACCGGTTCGACACCAGATGGCAGCCATAAATTACGGCCAAGCTCAGTCCAAGGTGATGGATAATGAAAGTCCGAACCTTGCGAAGCTAATAGATTGTATTGTATCGCATAATCTGCAAGGTTGCGCCTTTCTTGCATACTTTGTTGTGGCAAAGCGACTTCCATAGCATCACCATTCGCTTCAGAGAAAGCGGCGAGCAAACGCTTGAGCCACTTGGCCGTAAGTTGATAACGACCCGGATGAGCCAGGACAGCGACCCCACCAGCCTGATGAATGGCCTCGACGGCATCACTGATCAAACACCAGTTGGGCGGTACATAACCGGTGTTATTTCTCGTTAAATATTTCTTGAACACCTGCTGCATATTCTTGGCATAACCGTGCTCAACAATCCATTTAGCAAAATGAGAACGTGTTATTGGTGCACCATCGGCGATGGCTTTTACTTCTTCAAGCACACCTGGTCGAGTTGCCTTTTCCAATCGTTCCGCCATCAGTTCAGCGCGCTCGGCGCGTCGTGCCTTTTGCGCTTCAATTAAAGACAACAAATGAGGGTTATTCATATCGACACCAAGGCCCACCACATGAATATCTTTATTTTGCCATACCGTTGAAATTTCAATGCCATTGACAAGCTCAATGGGTAGTTGACGCTCCTCAATCAGACGGTGAGCTTCAGGCAACGCATCTAATGTATCGTGATCAGTAATCGCGATGATTTTTACGTTAAACTCGATCGCTCGCTCTAGAAGTGCTTCGACGGATAATCGCCCATCCGATGCGGTAGTGTGACTGTGCAGATCTATCTTCATTTTATTTATAATATTGGTTGACTTTAATGCCATGAACTAGTTAACTAGTACGCAGGTAAAAATTAAGAGTAATGCACGTATGGTACAAGAAATTCAACCAATCCAAAAACCCCAAATCAGCGTTCAACGCTCTGTTGGTGATTGGTGGCGCACATGGAGTCATTCCAAGTGGGCTTTTTTACGTGCGTAAAAAACAAGTAGATTTAATACTAGCCCACTCAAACGAGTGGGCTTTTTTATTTTTTGGTTTAACTGATTAACTATGCGGCAATTTGGACAGATTCAACGTTGGGCAAACGTTTTAATTGTGCGAGTATGGAACACAATTGTTGCATGGACAGATTGAAGATTAAGAGGAGTTTTTGTGAACAAAGCCATTACAATTCAAAAACAAGGTCGTCTAGAGGTGCTTTCATTACAAGTACCGTACGCGAAAGACCCGACAAAGCTGTTTCATACACTTTGTGAAAACAAGACCGACAGCCTACTCCTTGAGTCAGCCGAGATCGAATCGAAGCAAGACCTGCAAAGTTTGCTTATTGTGGACTCTGCGGTTCGTATCGTCTGTGAGGGTCATATCGTTCGCTATGAAGCACTCACCACGAATGGCGAAAACTTGCTAGAGATACTCGCAGGCAATCTTTCTTCTGATATCCGACACATTTTAAAACCAAAAGAGCTAATCGTTCATTTTGAAATGCCGAACGATCAACTTGACGAAGACTCAAGGCTTCGAGAAGCATCTTCATTTGACGCACTTCGGTTAGTACAACACAGCTTTGATATCACTGGACTGAACAAAAATGCGATTTTCATGGGTGGCCTTTTTGCCTATGACCTCGTGGCACAATTTGAACCTCTTGGCGATGCGACCCAATCGAACCAATGCCCCGACTACGTGTTTTACGTGGCGGAAAGCTTATTGGTTGTTGATCATCAGAAGAAGTCATGCGAACTACAAACTACCTTGTTTAACCATGATGACGATGAACTCGCGCGCATTCGTGAGAGAATGAGTGACATCAGCACACAATGTGACAACCTCAAAGCCTTGCCGATTGCCATCAAGGTCACTGATAGTCAAGAAGTCGCCAGCGTCTCCGATGAAGACTTTTGCCAAACGGTTAGAGACCTAAAAGAATACGTCGTGTGTGGTGACATCTTTCAAGTCGTTCCGTCACGCCGATTTACACTCCCATGCCCATCGCCATTAGTGGCGTATAAAGAGCTGAAGAGAAGCAACCCAAGCCCTTACATGTTTTATATGCAAGATGAGCTGTTTACGTTATTTGGTGCCTCTCCTGAGAGCGCCCTAAAATACTGTTCACAAAGCAACCAAATCGAAATCTACCCAATCGCCGGTACGCGACGCCGTGGGAAAAACCCTGACGGTTCAATTAACAAAGATCTCGATAGCCGTATGGAACTAGAGTTGCGCTGTGACATGAAAGAGAACGCTGAGCACATGATGCTGGTTGATTTAGCTCGCAATGATGTGGCTAGAATCTCCGAACCAGGCACACGTCATGTCGCCAGCCTGCTGCAAACCGACCGTTACAGCCATGTCATGCACTTAGTCTCAAGGGTTGTCGGTCAGTTGCGACTTGACCTCGATGCCCTTCACGCCTACCAAGCTTGTATGAATATGGGCACCTTAACAGGCGCACCGAAAATCCGAGCAATGCAGCTTATTCGTCAAGTAGAACAGCAAACACGCGGCAGCTACGGCGGCGCGGTTGGTTACATGAATGGTATTGGCGACATGGATACCTGTATCGTCATCCGCTCAGCGTATGTTGAAAACGGTATTGCACAAGTCCAAGCTGGCGCCGGAGTAGTATTCGATTCCGACCCGCAAGCTGAGGCTGACGAAACACGCGGCAAGGCCCAAGCGGTTATCTCTGCCATCAAAACTGCGCATCAGGAGTAGTAACGTATGAACATGACTTCCAATGCGACACCCGCACATTGCGCCAATATCGTGTTTGTCGATAATTTCGACTCATTCACCTACAACCTTGTCGATCAGTTTCGAAGCCTTGGTCATAATGTCACCATCTATCGAAACCACATCTCGGCAGAAACCATCGCACAAGCGGTGCTTCAACTTGATAACGCCGTGGTTGTTTTATCGCCAGGCCCCGGTGCGCCCTCTGACGCAGGTTGCATGCCAGCACTCATTCAACAACTCAAGGGGCAAGTGCCGATGATCGGTATCTGCCTTGGTCACCAAGCTCTTGTAGAAGCTTATGGTGGTACGGTCGCTGGTGCGGGTGAGATTCTGCATGGCAAAATTTCCATGATGGCGCATGACAATCATGCGATTTATCAAGGACTGCCTTCTCCACTGGCGATTGCTCGCTACCACTCATTGGTCGCGACCCATGTTCCCGATAGTCTTGAGGTGACGGCGCAAGTCGATGGTTTGGTCATGTCGATTGCTAACGAACAAGACCGCGTGTGTGGCTTTCAATTTCACCCAGAGTCCATTATGACCACCCATGGTGCGACGTTACTTGGTAACGCCATCGAATGGGCTCGCGCGCACCCATTGCGTTAATCAAACAACTCAACGAATTTAAGGCATCGTAATTATGGAAAATATCATTAATAAGCTTTATGACCAGCAATCACTGAGTCAAGAAGAAAGCCAACAGTTGTTTGATACCATTATCAAAGGCGAACTTGACCCTATTTTGATGGCGGCAGCGTTAACCGCGTTAAAAATTAAGGGCGAAACTCCCGACGAGATAGCTGGCGCAGCGAAAGCTCTGCTCGCCAATGCTAACGCTTTCCCTCGCCCCGACTATGACTTTGCCGACATCGTAGGCACGGGTGGCGATGGCGCAAACACGATTAATATTTCCACGACAGCGGCATTTGTGGCGGCGGCATGTGGGCTTAAGGTTGCAAAACACGGCAATCGAGGGGTATCAAGCAAGTCAGGTTCATCCGACTTACTTGATTCCTTTGGTATCAATCTGGCAATGAGCCCAGAAGATACACGCAAGGCTGTGGATGATATTGGTGTCGCTTTTCTATTTGCACCTCAGTATCACGGCGGCGTTAAGCATGCGATGCCAGTACGTCAAACCATGAAAACACGCACGATCTTTAATATCTTAGGACCACTGATCAATCCAGCTCGTCCAAATATAGAGCTGATGGGCGTATATGACGCAAAACTGGTTCGCCCAATAGCGGAGACCATGTTACAAATGGGTATGAAGCGTGCTGCCGTTGTTCATGGTAGCGGCTTAGATGAGGTCGCCATACATGGCGAAACGTTAGTCGCTGAAATTAAAGATGGCGTTATCACGGAGTACACATTAACACCTGAAGATTTTGGTGTGAATCCACATCCTCTTGAGGCTATCAAGGGTGGCGAGCCAGAAGAAAATAGAGCCATCATCACCGACATGCTGACCGGAAAAGGTACAGAAGCTCAACTCGGCGCGGTCGCGGTTAACGTGGCACTTCTAATGAAGCTTTTTGGCTTTGATGATTTAAAAGCCAACGCTCAACAAGCCATTGATGCGATGAATTCAGGCAAGGCTTACGAACTCGTTAAACAACTCGCTGCGCGCGGTTAAGAAATAGGAACTAGGAATGGAAACGGTACTAGCAAAAATCGTCGAAGATAAACGAGTCTGGGTTGAAGCCCGCAAACAGTCACAACCACTTGCAAGCTTTCAAGCGCAATTGGAACCATCAGATCGCCACTTCTATGATGCACTGTCAACAGGAAAGACCGTGTTCATTCTTGAGTGCAAGAAAGCCTCACCTTCTAAGGGGTTGATTCGAGAAGACTTCGATCTTGATTACATTGCATCGGTATACAATAACCATGCAAGTGCCATCTCTGTCCTGACTGATGAAAAGTACTTCCAAGGTAACTTTGACTTTTTGCCACAGGTACGCAGCCAAGTAACGCAACCAGTCATCTGTAAAGATTTCATGGTCGATAGCTACCAAGTCTACCTCGCGCGTCACTACAAAGCCGATGCTATTTTGTTGATGCTATCGGTCCTTAGCGATGAAGAGTACCGTGAACTCGCCGCTGTCGCGGAGTCACTTAATCTCGGTATTCTTACTGAAGTAAGTAATGAAGCAGAGCTAGAGCGTGCCATCAACCTACAAGCTCGTGTCGTCGGTATTAATAATCGTAACCTACGTGATTTGTCTGTAAACCTTGATCGAACGAAAGAGCTTGCGCCAAGCCTTCCGGAAGGCACGATCATTATTTCTGAGTCTGGTATCTATAATCATCAACAAGTACGCGATTTATCTCACTATGCAAATGGCTTCCTAATCGGTAGCTCACTGATGGCAGAAGACAACCTAGAACTGGCCGTGCGAAAAGTGCTACTCGGTGAAAACAAGGTGTGCGGCTTGACGCACGCCGATGACGCCGCAAAAGCCTATCAAGCGGGTGCAGTAAAAGGAGGCCTTATCTTCGTTGAAAAATCGCCACGCTACGTCGACTTTGAATCGGCAAGAATGGTGATGAGTGGTGCGCCACTTGAATTTGTTGGCGTGTTTCAAAACCACACTACAGAAGTGGTGGCAAATACGGCTAACGAATTAGGCTTATCAGCGGTGCAATTGCATGGCGACGAAGACCAAGCCTATGTCGAGGCATTGCGAGCGCAGCTCCAATCCGACATCGCAATCTGGAAAGCTCACGGCGTGAAAGATGCCCTACCTGACTTTTCTGCCATCGATGTCGACCGCCATCTATTGGATGCTCAAGTCGGCAACCAAACCGGCGGTACGGGTCAACGCTTCGACTGGCAGTTACTTCACAACACAAACAACATCATGCTCGCTGGTGGGTTGTCTCCGGATAACATCAAAGAAGCGAGCCAGTTAGGCTGCATTGGGCTCGACCTAAACTCCGGCGTGGAATCAGCGCCAGGGAAAAAAGACGCCAACAAGCTAAGCCAAGCATTTACACTAATTAGAGATTACTAATACTTGCTCACCTGCGGGTATAACCAAAATTAATTAAGAGGACACTACCATGGCGAAACTGGATGCCTATTTTGGCGAATATGGTGGGCAATTTGTTCCACAAATTCTTGTACCAGCGCTTGATCAACTTGAACAAGCCTTTATCGATGCACAGGATGATCCCGAGTTTCAAGCTGAATTCATGGGCTTATTGCAAGAGTATGCAGGTCGTCCAACCGCTCTGACATTGACAAGAAACCTCACGAAAGGCACAAAAACCAAACTGTACCTAAAACGAGAAGATTTATTGCACGGTGGCGCGCACAAAACCAACCAAGTACTTGGCCAAGCCTTGCTAGCTAAGCGTATGGGCAAAAAAGAAATCATTGCAGAAACTGGCGCCGGCCAGCACGGCGTCGCAACCGCACTGGCATGTGCGCTGCTCGGCCTCAAATGCCGCGTTTACATGGGTGCTAAAGATGTTGAACGTCAAAGCCCCAATGTATTTCGCATGCGGTTGATGGGCGCTGAAGTGATTCCGGTTCACTCTGGTTCTTCCACGCTAAAAGACGCCTGTAATGAGGCGCTACGCGACTGGTCAGCAAGCTATGAAGAGGCGCATTACCTCCTCGGCACTGCCGCAGGTCCACACCCGTTCCCAACCATCGTGCGAGAATTTCAACGCATGATTGGTGAAGAGACAAAACACCAAATCTTGGCACGTGAAGGCCGCCTACCCGACGCCGTCATCGCCTGTGTGGGTGGGGGGTCAAATGCCATCGGTATGTTTGCAGACTTCATCGAAGAAGAAAATGTTCGTCTTATCGGTGTTGAGCCTGCAGGTTTGGGTATTGATACCGACCAACATGGCGCACCGTTGAAGCATGGTACAACCGGCATATTCTTTGGAATGAAGGCACCGCTTATGCAAGACCCTCACGGCCAAATCGAAGAATCTTATTCTGTGTCGGCTGGCTTAGACTTCCCATCAGTAGGTCCACAGCATGCGCATTTAAACGCAATCGGTCGCGCTGAATATGGTGCTATCACCGATGACGAAGCACTTGAGGCATTCCAACTTCTGGCTCGTAAAGAAGGCATTATACCTGCTCTCGAATCATCCCATGCGCTTGCTTATGCACTTCAGATGGCACATAACGAACCGGAAAAAGAACAACTACTTGTCGTCAACCTATCAGGCCGTGGCGACAAAGACATCTTTACGGTACATGATATTTTGAAAGAAAAAGGAGTGCTATAATGGATCGTTATCAAGAACTGTTCCGTCGCCTTTCAGCAAAACAACAAGGCGCGTTTGTTCCTTTTGTTACCATCGGTGATCCTAGCCCTGAGCTATCTCTGAAAATCATGGAAACCTTGGTTGACTCAGGGGCTGACGCACTTGAGTTAGGTATGCCGTTTTCCGATCCTCAAGCCGATGGTCCAACGATTCAAGGTGCGAACATTCGCGCATTAGAAGCAAAGACCACCCCCACTATTTGCTTCGAGTTAATCGCAAAAATTCGAGCGAAATACCCTGAACTGCCTATAGGCTTGCTGATGTATGCGAACTTAGTGTACTCAAAAGGCATTGATGCGTTTTATCAAGAATGTGCCGCTGTCGGGGTTGATTCCGTACTTATTGCCGATGTTCCTACAGGGGAAAGCAAAGAGTTTGTTGCAGCGGCGCACAAGCATGGCGTGCACCCAATCTTCATTGCCCCACCAACGGCAACCGAAGAAACAATCAAACAAGTTGCACAACTTGGTGGCGGTTATACTTACCTACTATCTCGTTCAGGCGTTACCGGCACTGAAACCAAAGCAAACATGCCAATGACGACCCAATTGGACAAACTCACTAAACACGATGCCCCTCCGTCGTTGCTTGGGTTTGGTATCTCAGAACCACAACAAGTGAAAGAGGCACTGAATGCCGGCGCTGCGGGTGCGATTTCTGGTTCTGCCGTCGTAAAAATCATTGAGCGCAACCTAGAAAACCCGCCACAATTGCTATTAGAATTAAGCGAATTTGTTGCATCAATGAAAGCAGCAACTCAGCGCTAACCTGCCTAATAACATCCTTTAAAAAGTTGCACTCTGTGCAACTTTTTTTTTACATCCGCATCCTGTTGAAATATTGACACTCTCTATACATAACAGTCGAAACATACCAAACCTCAAGCGCAAACGTTTGCTATTGGCGGGTTTATCAGCAATCGAACTCTATTTTGTGCAGTTTTCTGCACTAATCGATTTCTAACGGTTGCTATGAGTGCTAATAAAGTGTAAAAAATCAATCGAAATATTAGTCTGCCATCTTCCGTTCAAGTGGAAGACTATACTGGGATATTAAATTTTTACAGCACAGAGGTTATGGAAGTGTTAAAAGACAAGTCATTACTAAAAAACATCGGAGTCCAAGTTGTCATCGCGATGATCTTAGGTACTCTCGTTGGTGCCATGATGGGTGAAACTGCAGCAATGTTTGCACCGCTTGGTACCATTTTTATCAATCTAATTAAAATGCTCGTGATTCCACTCGTTGCCGTTGCGCTTATATCTGGCGCTGCAGGGCTTGGTAATAGTAGTAATGCCGGTAAAGTGGGCATCACGACACTGGCATTCTTTGGTTTGACGTCTGCATTAGCCGTTGCTCTTGCCCTTTTCATGGGCGAAGTGTTTGAACCAGGTGTTAACATCGATACAGCTGGTATCGAAGGTATGTTCTCGACCGAGTATGCCGCTAAAGGTGACCTACCCTCTTTCTGGGCAACCCTAACCGGTATGATCCCAACTAACGTTTTTCAGTCACTAAATGAAGCGAACATCCTGCAGATTCTTGTTTTCTGCTTATTCTTTGGCATTGGCCTATCAAAGCTAACAGCAAATCGCCGTGACCCATTGCTTAACGGTGTCAACGCGATAGTTGATGTCATGGTATGGATGATCAACAAAGTCATGATCATTGCACCAATTGGTGTATTTGGTCTAATGGCTGAAGCTGTTGGCACCTTTGGTTTCGGCGCATTGATGGTCGTATTCAAACTATTTGTTGTCTATATTGCTGCGATTTTAGTGTTTGGTTTTGTGGTGTACCCGCTACTCATTCAACTCTTCACAAAAACATCAGCGAAAAAATTCCTTAGCGCAATGAAGAAACCGCAAGCCGTTGCACTCTCTACGGCCTCTTCAATGGCAACACTGCCTGTGACTATGGATACGGTTGAGAAAGAGCTTGGCGTTAAAAACTCTACGGCTTCTTTTGTTCTGCCGCTAGGCGCAACAATCAACATGTCAGGTAACGCGATTTACTATGGCCTCGTTGCTATCTTCTTTGCACAACTGTTCAACATCGACCTATCGATGGGTGCGTACGTGGCGATCATCGTAACGTCGACACTGGGTGCTGTTGGTCAAGCTGGCGTCCCTGGTCCTTCATTCCTCGTTGTTGCCGTACTACTTGCAGCGGGTATTCCTATTGAAGGTCTACCACTGCTCTTTGCTCTTGACCGAATCTTCGACATGATTCGTACCGCATTGAACATCACCGGTGATGCAGCGTGTGCGGTTATTGTTGACGCACTGGTTGAAGAAGAAGCGCAAGAATCTCAGCTACAAAAGCAAGAGGCTTAATCGTCTCGTTTTAAGTCATAGACTTGCAATAAACCAAAATATAAATAAGGAGTTATGGTTATCCATCGCTCCTTTTTTTGTGCCATTCCCCTCGTCCCCAAGCAAACCTCTGAAGTGCGTTTTGTTGGGGATTGGACTCTACTCATTTTAACCATTCTTGTTCATGCGTTTCAGGAATGATTAAAACCTAGGTGATACCCCCTCTGTCCTTGTTATTGTTTCTAATTGTCTCTAATGGTTTTGTATTGAGCTCATTTTCGTTACACTGTCGGCAATTCTTAAAGTAAGGTTTGCATGAAACATGAAGCAAGTTATTGATTTTATTCCTCTGATTATCTTTTTTGTTCTGTACAAAATGCAGGATATTTATGTCGCAACAGGTGCACTCATCGCGGCAACGGCTGTTCAAATTATTTTGACCTACTTCCTCTACAAAAAAGTAGAGAAAATGCAGATCATCACCTTTCTAATGGTGGCGGTATTTGGCGGAATGACCATTTTCTTGCACGACGATAATTTCATTAAATGGAAAGTCACTATCGTCTACACTATTTTCGCCATCGGCCTTGCTGTGACACACATGATTGGTCGCAGCGCCATTAAAGGCATGCTGGGTAAGGAAATAACGTTACCTGACCACGTATGGGCAAAAGTAAACTGGGCATGGGTTGCTTTCTTCTCTTTCTGTGCGGGCCTCAATATTTACGTAGCTTACGAGTTCCCTCTAGACGTGTGGGTTAACTTCAAAGTATTTGGCTTACTGGCAGCCACACTTGGCTTTACTGTTCTTACTGGCGTTTATATCTATAAATACATGCCGAAAGACGCCGAAAGCAAAGCCGTTAAAAAAGAGAATGAAGACCATACGTCTTGATTCATTGAGTGGATTTTGTATACTCCGCTCACTATCTGAATTGCAGCGACCTTAGGGTCGCTGTTTTGCTTTTTGGACATTTATAATCATGACAAATACAATCACAACGACCCCAAAAGGTCAGCTAATCATCCGCACACTGGCGATGCCTGAAAACACCAATGCTAACGGCGATATTTTTGGGGGCTGGATTATGTCACAGCTCGATCTCGCTGGTGGTATTCTAGCGAAAGAGATTTCACACGGTCGAATTGCTACCGTGTCGGTTTCCGGTATCACATTCAAGCACCCTGTTAAAGTTGGGGATGTGGTGTGTTGCTATGGTGAGTGCACCAAGATTGGCAATACATCAATGTCGATCAATCTAGAGGTTTGGGTTAAACCGGTGACACTAGACGGCGTTGGTGAGCGCTATCAAGTCTGTGAAGGCACCTTCCATTACGTTGCCATTGACGGAAATGGCCGACCACGGCCAATTAATCCAAATTAAGTGACAGTGGACATGACATTTACATAAAAAAATGACATCGTAGGTAGAGAATTTTATAACTATCGATTGTTATAACACTGCTTAACGATTTGAAGGATCCAAATATGTGGTATGTCATTTTTTCTCAAGACGTTGATAACTCCTTAGAGAAACGTATGAGTGTTCGCTCACAACATCTAGCCCGACTTCAAGAGCTTCAAGATGAAGGACGGTTGTTGACCGCTGGGCCTATGCCAGCAATTGATAGCGAGAACCCTGGTGACGCAGGCTTCACCGGTTCGACGGTTATTGCGGAATTCAACTCACTTGCTGACGCGCAAGCATGGGCCGATAGCGACCCTTACATTGATGCTGGTGTCTATCACAGCGTCATCGTAAAGCCTTTCAAAAAAGTATTTTAACCATTATGAAGACTCAATTAAAAAAACGCTTTCTTTGGATATCGCTTGCAGCGGTTGCGGCATTAGCGGGTTGTTCGAGTAAAGGTGATGACGAACAACGTCAACTTGAAATGCTGGCACAAAGCCGTGCCAGTGTCCTGTCCTCCGGCTTGCCGATCGAACAGGGCCCACTCTCTATAATGAAAGCCTCCGCTAACAAAGGTGTAGTAGAGATCATGATGCTCTACAACACCGATGCGCAAGGCGCTAAGCCCATTGACCAAGTTCTACGTAATAGTATGAATTTTTACTGCACCGACCGAGAAGTGAAAGCTAACCTTGATCTGGGCCTGGCGTATCGAATTATGATGCGTAATACGCGTGGACAAATGATGGTCGACCAAATTGTCACCAAGCAATATTGTGACCAACCTGATACGCCTTAAAGATTCGCTCATTAAAAAGGCTTGCATCTGCAAGCCTTTCTTTATTTTGCGCCCATCAACGACCTTAAGCTAGCGTTGTTCTTAAACGCTTCGCCGCTTCCACAAGATGCGTTAACGCCGTTTCGGTCTCAGCCCAATTTCGAGTTTTTAATCCACAATCCGGGTTAACCCATAAACGCTCAACTGGAATACGGGTCGCCGCTTTCTCAATCAATTGCTCAATCCATTCGACTTCTGGTACGTTTGGCGAGTGAATATCATACACCCCAGGTCCAATTTCATTGGGATAATTGAATGCTTCAAACGCGTTAAGTAACTCCATATTTGAGCGTGATGTTTCGATAGTAATGACATCAGCGTCTAGCGCAGCGACCGAATCAATTATTTCGTTGAACTCGCTATAACACATATGTGTATGAATCTGGGTTTCTGGTTTAGCACTCGCCGCGGAGATTTTAAATGCGTTCACGGCCCAATCCAGATACGTACTGTGGTCTTTTGCCTTAAGCGGCAGACCTTCACGGATCGCAGGTTCATCGATTTGGATAATATTAATACCAGCACTCTGAAGGTCGCTCACCTCGTCTTGCAATGCAAGCGCCAGTTGGTTGGTGATCGTTTCACGGGAGACATCTTCACGAGGGAACGTCCAGCATAAAATCGTCACAGGCCCGGTTAACATGCCCTTCATCGGTTTGTCAGTCAGTGATTGCGCATAGCATGTCCAATCGACAGTCATTGCTTGTTCTCTCTCAATATCAGCAACAACAATAGCGGGTTTAACACAGCGTGAGCCATAGCTTTGCACCCAACCAAATTGCGTCGTTTGGAACCCTGAAAGATTCTCTGCAAAATACTCAACCATGTCATTACGTTCCGCTTCACCATGAACCAGCACATCAAGACCAATTTTTTCTTGGCGTTCAACGGTATCTTTAATAAAGCCCTGGATCCTCTCACGGTACTGCTGTTGCGTAATATCACCACGTTTAAACGCTGCCCTTGTTTTTCTTACGTCAGCCGTTTGCGGAAACGAACCGATCGTCGTCGTCGGCAACAACGGCAGCTTAAGCACTTCTTTTTGATGATGAGCACGCTCTGCATAAGCAGCGGATCTCTCGGAATCTTTATTTGTAAGACCGGCAATACGTTGCTGAACATTGGCCTTGTTGACCCAAGTAGACAATTCTCGGTCGATGATAGGCTGGCTATACTGGGCACAATATTCAATGGCGTCGACATCACCTTCCAAGGCACGCGCTAACCATTTCACTTCAGCGACTTTTTGTTTCGCAAAGGCAAACCAATTCTTTGTTTCCTTCGTTAGCTTAGTCTCAAGCTCAAGGTCAACAGGGCTGTGCAACAATGAACATGATGTCGCTATCCAGAGTCGCTCACCAAGTTGTGCCTTCACTTCTTTCAAAGCACTCAGCTGACTATGAAGATTAGCCCGCCATACATTACGCCCGTTAATTGCACCAGCAGAGAGGACCCAACCGTTTGGCAAGGCTTGTACAACCTCTGCTAGCTGTTCTGGCGCCGCAGCTAAATCGATATGCAAACCATCGACGGCTAAATCGGTAATAGTGGGAAGTACATCGACAACCGAATCAAAGTACGTTGCTAGCAACACTTTAACGTCACTTCGTATGACTTGATAAGCCAACTTAAAGCTATCCAACCATTTTGCATCGAGCTCTAAGGCCAAAATCGGCTCATCAATTTGCACCCATTCCACGTTGAGTTTTTCTAATTTTGCAAAGATCGTTTGGTAAGCTGTCAGTAATCTCGGTAATAGTGTTAGGCGATCAAAGCCTTCCTCCACTTCTTTGCCTAGATATAAGTAGCTCAAAGGTCCAAGTAAAACAGGCTTAACGGTATGACCTTGTTTTTGGGCTTCACTAATCTCATCAAACAACTGTGTCCAACTCAACTCAAATTTATCTTCCGACGTAAATTCTGGCACGATATAGTGATAGTTGGTATTGAACCATTTTGTCATGTCTGAAGCCGCCTCACCTGAACACCCACAATTTACTTGTGATTGGCCCCTACCCACTCGAAACAGGGTATCCAGATCGGGAAAACCATTTTGATGACGCTTTGGCACATGGCCAAGGAGCAAACTGGTCCCCAGCACATGGTCATACCATGCAAAATCCCCTGCCGTAGCAAAGGATAGTTGGTTGTCTTTTTGTAGTGCCCAGTTTTTCTTTCGAATATCAGTGGCGACCTGTTGCAGTGCTTTGACATCGGTTTCACCTTTCCAATATTGCTCAAGCGCAAACTTTAATTCGCGTTGCTCGCCAACTCGTGGGTAACCTAGGATATGTGTCGTTGTCATGATGATGTTCCTTATTGAGAAGTCCAGATGGCCAAACTATCTCGCACTCATTATCATGAGACAAGGTGAAATGATTCACCTTGATTATGAATAAATTTCAACTATCTAGGAATGAGTATTTATTTTTGAATAGAAAACTTTAGCCGTCTAGACGTTTACATATTCCAAGAATCACGTTAAGTTAATCCTCAGGGAACAGACATTAGAGATGATCATGGTAGAGCTTAAGCATTTAAAAACATTAACAACATTACGAGATACGGGGTCTTTAACGGCGACTGCGACATCACTTCATCTCACACAGTCTGCACTTTCTCATCAGCTAAAAGAGCTTGAGACAAGAATTGGTGCACCGTTATTCATCCGTAAGACTCGCCCTGTTCGATTCACATCTGAAGGCGACATCTTACTTAAACTTGCCAATGAAATACTCCCAAGAATTGCTCAGGCAGAAGGTGAACTCGCAGGGTTAAGAGAGGACGTGAATGGTCGTTTACATATGGCGATTGATTGCCACTCATGCTTTCAATGGTTAATGCCTGCACTGAAGGAATACCAGCTATCTTGGCCTCACGTTGAGCTCGATTTTTCTTCGGGTTTTGGCTTTGAACCTCAGCCAGCACTTGTTGCGGGAGAGCTTGATCTAGTGATTACCTCGGACATACAGCCTCGTTCAGAAGTCCACTATGAACCTTTGTTCGATTTTGAAATGCGCTTGGTCACCTCAATCTCCCACCCGCTTGCAGAAAAAGACCAGATTAGCCCTAGTGATATTGCCGACCAGACCTTGCTAACCTATCCGGTGCAAAAGCAGCGTTTAGACGTCGTCAAACATTTTCTAATACCTGCCGGGGTTGAGCCACAAAAGTGGAAGCAAGCCGACAATACATTGATGCTGATTCAGATGGTGTCAGCCGGTCTTGGAGTCGCTGCTTTACCGAATTGGGCTGTCAATGAGTTCTCAAGGCAGGGACTTGTGACAAGCAAACCACTTGGCGACGGGCTATGGAGGCGCTTGTATGCCGCGGTAAGACACAGTGAAAAAGACAAACATTATTTGCAAGCCTTCTTCACAACCGCCAGACAACAATGTCAACAGCACCTAGAAGGCATCCGAGTCGCCTAAAACTAGACGACTCGGTAGGCATTCAATCGATGATCAAGGGTTTGAGGAACTGGACTATTTAGCTTCTTTTCGGTTTAGCCTCATTCTCACTTATCCCGACATCGTTGAACGGATAGGTCACTCAGCCCTTTACATTATTTGGCAATACAATACCTAAGCATACTCGCTCTTCAGGGTCCTGAGGTGAGTCTTGATAAATGAACTCTTTTCGAGTATCCAAGGCAAACTGAGGCCATTCTTGTGTAAAACGATTGAAGGCGCCTTGTTGGCAACCAGATCCAACATTCCCCATCAAGAGCACACCATGTTTTGCAATCTTTTCCGCGGTGATGTGGCGGTTATAGACATTAGGCAAGGTATTATTGTCCCATTGATTCGTCATTTTAGGATGTGGGGCAATATAAAAAGTAAACCACTGGGATAACTCCGTTCCACCAATATAACTTAGCGGCTCATCGGTATTGTCATACCAGTACTGCTTCGCTTCATCACTCAATGTTCTGATACCAGAAAAATTCTCACCGGCATTTCGCACATTGAATACCATGACTGAGACATACCCCATAATAATGACTAAGCCCATTACCGACAGCACTTTAAATGCTCGTCCCAACTGGCCATGTATTTGGGGTGATAAAAATGCGACGAGCACAGCTGGAGCTGGCATAAAGAAAGGGTGTAGCCATTCAACCAAACGATCCCCTTTATGAAAAGTAAACCAACCCATAATGATGACAAGCGGCGCGAGCAAGACAAAAGTGTTGAGCCATACTTTTTCCGGTACCGCCTTGTTCAACCGAAATGCATCCCGTCCTAGCAGCCCTGACAGTAAAATAAATGGATAGAACACTGATAACAAAGCTAGCCAACTTCCTGGGCTCAATTGAGCCGATACCTGACCGCTCACCCACTTAATCGAAGAGAAGTTATTAGCAAACAACCAAAAGAAATTGGGGAGTACTAAGGCAATAAACGCAAATATTCCGGCATAAAATCCAGGCTGCTTCCACGCACGGCGAACACTTGGTACCAATACGCTGACAACAAACACCATCGCGACCGGGGCAAAGGTGGTGTATTTAGCCATAGAGGCACAGCCCGCCAAGATACCAAAAGGCACCCACCATTTAGGGTTTTCATAAACGGCTTTAGTAAAAAACAGTAACAACCATGACCATGACCCAAACAACAAATAGTTATCATTATAAGGAATCGCTTCAAAGTTAATGACACCGGATAAATTAAGCGTCAATAATCCGAGCCAAGCCAATGCCACTGAGTTGGAGAGCTTATAGGCAAGTCGGTAACACCCTAACATGCCTAATGCAATGACAGTAAAATGGCCAACATACCAAAATGCAGAAGCAAACTCCGTTGAATTAGACAGCAGAAGAAATCGGGCAAAAAAACCGACAAACCACGGGTTATTTGGGCTTCCCCACTCTCCATTGCTTGCCCAATTTAATGCTTCAATGGCGTCATAAGGAACCGTTGGGTCCAACTGATAGGAAACAAAAGACCACAAAATGGCATACGCCACACACCAAACAAGCGCGAATCTATGGGAGCGCTCTACGTCAGAGGCATTGGTATTGGTTTGGTCAAAACTTAAAAGGGTTGCTAGCATTAGTAAACACCACTCCTCGACATCATCAATATCGTCTGTAAACTTTTTGGCTGTGAACTCTACGCAAGTTTTTAACGATACTAAACGGGATCGCGTCAGGTTTCTGTAAAGATCGACCCGACACATTCACAGTTAAAATATAGCGATAAATGATATAAAAATCATCAATAAAGTGATGTCCAAGCTTGTATGGATTTGTCAGAAAACAAAGATGAGGTAGTAAAGCGATGTATTATGTTACAGAGGAAAAGTATCAAATCCTGAATTTATATGGTCAAAATAATGGGGTAATCACCATATAACAAAGGTATTTTTGCAACGATAAAAATACTATTCAGAATTGAGGGTATGACTAAATAAAAATAAGCAGTATTAAGAGGATATTGAAAAACTGCCAATCAACTCATTGTAATTATTGATGATAGTTCCTTGCTGTGTATCTTCGCAGTAAGAAAAATCTATCGCCATTGTATTAACTTGTCCTTTCAACAATAAATGACGTAAAAGGATATCGCCATTAAGTTGATGTATTGTCGCACTCCAAGAGCATTGGTTTTCTAGTAATGTAAAATTGACGATCATTCATTACCTCTTTTTGTAGTGTGTTTATTTTTGTTATTTTGGAACCAAAAGCGTTTACGACCCATTGAACGAGACATAAAAATCCTTATTATTTTTTTAGCATTTAAGATGCACAAAGCATTAACTTAAAGGCATACTTAAGCTATGAGATTTAAAAATTGATTGTATTTATATTGAGATAACGAAGAGAGTAGAAACGTAACGACATGTGTGTGAAAAGCAGATGTAGGAATTGTTTATATTTTCTAGATTACGGTATAAATTATTGTATTGTTTATGTAAAAAGTAGCGAAAACAGCTATAAAGCCATTTTCGCCGACTTTCGAAATTAGATAGCTACAACGTTAGCTGCTTGAAGACCTTTTTGGCCTTGCTCTACTTCGAAAGATACTTTTTGGCCTTCAGCAAGAGTTTTGAAACCTTCTGAAGCGATAGCACGGAAATGTACGAATACGTCAGCGCCGCCGTTGTCTTGAGTTAGGAATCCGAAACCTTTCTCTTCGTTAAACCATTTTACTAGACCAGTTGTTTTAGTAGACATAATGTGTCCCTTATAAAGTTAAATTCATTGGAAAATATCGCAAAATTGCGATGTGCTGAGAGCTTGAATTATTGAATGTGACGATGAAGCTAAGGGAACCACTGAGAATAACAACAATAACGAAGAATACTGAGAAGTGCTTTTACTTGATGTATCATTAATAACCCTGAACAACAGAGCGAGGTGGATATTACTAGAACTTGTCACTATGTAAAGACTTTTTTTCGCGCTAACGACAATTATTTAGAATTAACGCCTTTAACAGTCTATCGACTCACCCTTACCCCCTCATAAAAACCGCATTTATTCCAACATAATCATGGGGTTAAAAAATTATGCTCGCGAACACGTAGCATAAATCAATAATAGGCGTAGCAGTAGAGGGTGCCATAGTATTGAACACCCACCCACGCAGTTCGTTCTAAAATCGCACCGTTTTTAAAGCACTGAGCGACAGGCGTATTAGGCAACCGTCGCCCTGTGTTTCTCGGGATTATTTTTCGCTGAACATCACTTGATACTGTCCAATACCTTCGTAACTGATTGATGTAGGTTGATTAAACTCAACCTCTACAATGCCACAATATGACCCAGTAATAATGGCTTCACCCGCTTCAAAATCCACACCACGACGTGTCATGTAGTTAATCAACCAGTAAATAGGATGTTGTGGTAACGGATTAGGATGCGTGCCCGCAAATGTCTGTACTTGTTCACCTTGCTTAACTGCAATGTCAATTTTAGATGCAGTGAACGCAGCCTCTCGATCAATTTCAGGACCGATGTACATACCTTGGTTAACGAGACAATCAGCAAGTCTCTCGTAGAACTCCGCTCCACTGTCGTCAGCAAAGCGAGATTGCATCAATTCAAGCGCCATATGGCAAGGACCAATAGCCTCGTTTATTTGTTCTTCGCTATAACCTTCAGAACAAGCAGGTAACCGTTGGCTAAGAATGAAGGCAATTTCAGGCTCAATGCGGGCAACGTTATTGTCAGCGAACAATGCACAATGCTCTCCTCGTTGAATGCTGTCAGCAAAAATTGGCGCCACAACAAATTTATCTTCAGCGAGCGGCAATAAGCATTTCCATCCACCCACTTTATCAGTGTGCAAATCGATCATGGATGATTGAATTTGTAATGCATCTTCTAGGTTTAATGGGCGTTGTTGCTCTGCGATACGTGGCGCTTTAGTTCCTGCCACACGGCGGCTAAGCAGATCAGCCGCGACTTGTTCATATTCTTTCATAATATTGTATTACCTTTAAGTTAACTCATTAAAGTATATCGGAGTTTACTTGATGTTGATAGCGCTCAGCTCTCAGTCTACATAGTAATAACCTATACGATTCACCACCAATCAATCTAAAGGTATCACGACTGTCTAGCGTTAGAACCAAAGCCTTCCGCTTGTTAGCGCCTTATTTTGATGGTTTGATCTGTTTAAACACGTTTTCCTGCTAATGTAGCGAGACCATCGATTTCACCAAAAGACCATAATGAATAAAACACTATTACTTGCTGCTATCACAATGAGCCTTTCAGCGGTCGCGCATGCCGATCAACTGGATGATGTTCTTAAATCCGGGACCCTGCGCGTTGGAACCACCGGAGACTACAAGCCATTTTCTTACTACGATGGCAACCAATATTCTGGTTACGATATTGATGTCGCTAAGCATGTTGCGAAACAGTTGGGCGTCGAACTCAAATTCGTTCAAACCACTTGGAAGGGATTACTTACCGACCTAAACGACGATAAATATGACATCGCGATGGGTGGAATAACGCGAAAAATGCAACGCCAACTTAACGCTGAGCAAACCCAAGGTTACATGGCATTTGGTAAGTGCTTCCTAGTGGCAAAAGGCACAAAGGATAAGTTCAACACATTAGAAAAAGTCAACAAGCCTTCCGTTCGTGTCGGTGTCAATATTGGTGGCACAAATGAGTCATTCGCCGATACTCACTTGACTGAAGCGCGCTTTACGCGCTTTGAAAACAATCTCGATGTGCCAAAAGCTGTCGCGACAGGTAAAGTCGACGTAATGGTCACTGAGACACCTGAAGGGTTGTTTTACCAAGTAACCGATCAGCGTTTAGAAGCGGCACGTTGTGATAAGCCATTCACCAACGGTCAATTTGGATACCTCGTTCCGAAAGGCGAACAACGCCTGCTCAATACCATCAACTTCATTATGGATGATATGAAGCTCAAGAATATTGATGAACAGTTCATGATCAACAACTCGTTAAAATAACCACTTAGAGCTTTAGAAGCGAGATTAACTGAGCGGCTGTGATTCGGTTTACAGCCGCGCTTCGCTATACCAGCGACATTCACTTTGCGAGTTCACTCGTCACAAGCAATATCAACCTTTCCTGTCAACAGCACTTCTTAGGTGCAAAGTATCTTGGAAGTACTGTGACAACAAAATAACCACAATATTTATGGCACTACTATTGCAATCGCTCTTACTCAGTATTTATTAGAGGAGTGTTAACATGTCAAAATGGTTCCCTGTTGTCGTCTCGTTCACCCTAATTTCGACACTTATCTTAAGTGTCCTTATGTTCTTTTCTGGATTGCAACTCATTGTTTTTGCGCTAGATGAATGGAAAAACAGTTGGTTTGTTATCTTTGGTATGGCTGCGTGGTTGTTTGGCTGCTTATTTGCAGGCTTTGGTGTTTTGGAATTCTCTCTCAACAAAACCAAATTGCACCTGTTAGGTGAACAGTGAGACAAAATAGGGCAACACTGACCATTATTGATGGCGCCGTGTTGTCCTATTGTCGAGCTCAAAAGAACCTCACAAAGAAAAACGTATCTAAACTGTCAGTCTAAACCTAGGCAGAATTAGTCGCTCATTCAAAGCCGTTACTGGCGTTATTTATCTTCAGAGGTATAGGCGGAATAAGAGCAGTAATAGCAACCGTTGGATTGTGGATAGATTTTCTTGGCCGCGTTGAGTGCCGTACTACAGGCGGTGTGATAACCCAGTGGATCGCAATCCTTCAGGTTTGGACTGTGAGTGCAGGTAGCGGTATGGATCTCGTGATCACCATTTTCTTGTGCATTTTTATCAACATAAAACAAACTCATAATTACCTCTGACAATTAGTGTTTAACTCAATGTTTACCGCACTACCCTACTCCTGCGCGATCGCTAACGAAAGGTGGCATTTTCCATCATTTGATGAGCGTCACTTATCATGGGCGTATTTCCATCGTGATTTAGATCCAGCTACCTATCCATCACCTGACATAGATAGACCCCCTCCGACATACCTTAAAGACTGAACGATTACAGCGTTTCTAAAAAAGCGAATCGTAATCACAATGCAAAACCAATGAGAAAATGACTCGCGTTCGAACGGCAGTGTTATGTTGGTCGCACTCACGACATAAAAAAACCGCGCTCGAGGCGCGGGAACTTGGGCAGTTTACGGGGGAAATGTGTACTAGAATAAGACCCCCCCAATTCAGTTGGTTCTTACCCATAGGTGCAACCTTGATTCAGCACACCAGCACGAATACCTTCTCGCTAGACGGTTTACAACTTTGCGGTCTGCGCTTTAAGCTTCAACCGCATGGCATGTAATACCGGTTCAGTATAACCACTAGGCTGTGCGCAACCTTCAAACACGAGTTGGCACGCAGCAGAGAACGCAATACTTTGGTCAAAATTTGGCGCCATATTCTTGTAGCTAGGGTCGCTTGCGTTTTGTTCATCAACGACCGCCGCCATGCGCTGCATTGTTTCCATAACTTGCGCTTTACCGCAAATACCATGGCGCAACCAGTTCGCAATATGTTGGCTAGAAATACGCAACGTGGCTCGGTCTTCCATTAAGCCGACATCATTAATGTCGGGCACTTTTGAACAGCCCACGCCTTGGTCAATCCAACGAACTACGTACCCAAGAATACCTTGAGTATTATTGTCCAGCTCATTTTGAATATCCGCTGCGGTCAGTTTTTGGTTGCCAAGTAGCGGAATCGTCAAGATATCATCCACATTTGCTCGTACGCGCTCACGTAACTCTCTTTGACGACTCGGTACATTAACCTTGTGATAATGAAGGGCATGAAGCGTCGCTGCGGTTGGTGATGGTACCCAAGCGGTGTTCGCACCCGCTTGCGGATGACCAATTTTCACTTCCATCATCTTGGCCATGTTATCTGGCTCAGGCCACATGCCTTTACCAATCTGAGCCTTACCTTGCAATCCGCATGCTAACCCAAGATCAACGTTTTGATCTTCATAGGCTCCGATCCAAGTCATCGATTTGAGTTGGACTTTCGGTGCAAACGGCCCGGCTTCCATACTCGTGTGAATCTCGTCACCGGTACGATCTAAAAAGCCCGTATTAATAAATACCACTCGTTCTTTTGCTGCGCGAATACACGCTTTCAGGTTAACGGAGGTACGCCTTTCTTCATCCATAATGCCGACTTTAATCGTATTGCGCTCTAATCCAAGCGCTTCTTCAATGCGCCCAAAAAGCTCATTAGTAAACGCGACCTCTTCTGGACCATGCATTTTAGGCTTTACAATATTGATGCTATTGGCTGTCGAGTTTTGATGGGCGCTATTACCCTTTAGATCATGCATTGCAATCAAAGACGTGACCATGCCATCCATAATGCCTTCTGGGACCTCATTACCTTGTCCGTCGATAATGGCAGGCGTGGTCATGAGATGGCCAACATTACGGATAAACAACATACTGCGACCTTTTAAGGCTATTTCGCCTCCTGTCACGCTGGTATATTGACGGTCTGGATTCAGGCGCCTGACCATTGTTTTCCCATTCTTCTCAAGCGACTCCTGTAAATCACCTTTCATCAAGCCTAACCAGTTTTTGTAGGCAAGCGCTTTGTCTTCACCATCAACCGCCGCAACCGAGTCTTCACAGTCCATGATCGTGGTTAGGGCCGCTTCCACCACGACATCTTTAATGCCCGCAGCATCAATACTTCCAATAGGGGTAGTCGGGTCGATTTGGATTTCGATATGCAAATTATTATGTTTAAGAAGAATGCAAGACGGCGCGGTTGCCGCACCTTGGTAGCCAATAAACTGGCTCGCATCCATTAACGTCACTTCTTCGCCATTACTCAGCGTGGCTGTCAGCGTATTACCAATACTCACATCACTAATGCGGTATTGCGTGACCTCTTTGTGAGACACGCCGTTTAACGGCACCGCTTCATCAAGAAATTCGCGGGCATAAGCAACCACCTTAGCCCCACGGACAGGGTTAAACGCACCACCTTTCTCTGCGCCATCATTTTCACTAATGACATCGGTACCATACAGCGCGTCGTAGAGGCTCCCCCAACGAGCATTGGCCGCATTGAGCGCGAAACGAGCATTCATAATCGGCACCACTAACTGCGGGCCTGCCTGTGTCGCTATTTCTGGCTCAACATTCGCTGTTTCTACTTGGAAATCACTACCTTCTGAAACCAAATATCCTATCTGTTGCAAGAAGGCTTTGTATTCAGCGGCATCTAACGCCTGTCCAGCACGCTCTTGATGCCAGGCATCTATCTGATGTTGAAGATCATCACGCTTAATAAGCAGCGCTCTATTTTTAGGCGCCAAGTCATTAAGAATCGTCTCAAAAGATTGCCAAAAATCGGCGGCATTAATACCCGTTCCCGGTATAGCTTGTTCATTTATTAGTGCGTGGAGGGAGCTATCAATGCTCAAGCTTCCCTGTTGAATACGATTGCTCATAGGATCTCTCTCAGCTTTAACGATTACGTATAAAGAAAACTCTACGTAATGGATGATAATTTAGCTAATTTATGCCGTTTATATTGAACATTCACAATGTGAATACCTGTAATTGCACTGTTATTCGGTCACACCACTTTCAATTTCATTCGCCACACTCTTAATCAATCGACGCATCCATTGGTGGTCGGGATTACTTTGTAATAACGGACTCCACGCCATTTTTACCTCAAAGGGCTCAATAGCAAATGGCGCCGGTTTGATGAGCAGTTTCGGATTATTTCGTTGTGACTGAGCCGCTTTACTTGGAATGGTCAGGATAAGATTTTTTTGCTGAGCGAATAACACCGCCGACAAATAGTGACGAGTGAATACCGTAATGTTGCGTGTCTTGCCAATGCGCATTAACGCCTCGTCAATCCAACCCAGCTTTTGCGCTTCGCTCGGGTTAATACCGACACCCGTTCCCATACCTGTTTTGCTTACCCAGATATGCTGAGCCTTTAAATAAGAAAAAATATCAAAGTTATCAGCGATTGGATTATCCCGACTAAAAAGGCAAGAAAAGCCGTCATGCCAAAGGCTCATCTGGTGGAACGACTGAGGAATATCATCAAAACGGTTGATGATAATGTCGACCGTGCCCTGCTCCACATCTTGGTAGCTGACATCACTGGGCGTCATAATATCGAGCCTTATTTTCGGCGCAATCTGATTCAACCGCTCAAGTAACGGTTGAATGAGTGTCGATTCGGCATAGTCACTGGCCATAATGCGGAACACTCGTTCGCTGTCTTCCGCGTTGAACTCAATCGTCGGTTGCAGCGCCTTTTCAACGTTCGCTAACACGTTTCGAATCATGGGCTGCAGCTTTTGAGCGCGCTCTGTTGGAATCATGCCCTCACTGGTTCGAACCAATAGTGGGTCTTCAAATAAATCTCTAAGACGACGCAGCCCATTACTCATTGCGGGCTGTGTGATCCCCAATTGATTCGCCGCACGCGTGACGTTTCGCTCTCTCAATAAGGTGTCTAAATACACAAGTAAATTAAGGTCTATACGAGCTATATTCATAAAATAAATACCGAATATAATAACTATAAATTAACAAAATTATCACATATTCACGTACGCTTTGTCCATGGTTAAGATTTAGCCCAGGCCGGTTTGGCCACATATCCAACTGAAACTAAGGAAGAGTTATGTCGCAAATCACACAAGATATCGAAATGATCGAAGTTGCTAAACGCACTGCTGGTGCTCCGTGGGATGCTATTAATCCAGAGTCGGCGGCTCGAATGCGTGCTCAAAATAAATTCAAAACGGGTCTGGATGTTGCGCAATACACGGCCGATATCATGCGAGCTGATATGGCGGCGTACGACGCAGACAGCTCTCAATACACACAGTCTCTCGGTTGCTGGCATGGATTTATCGGCCAACAAAAAATGATTTCTATTAAGAAGCACTTTGAAGGTAAAACAGATCGTCGTTACCTTTATCTATCGGGTTGGATGGTCGCAGCACTTCGCTCTGATTTTGGTCCTCTTCCTGACCAATCAATGCATGAAAAAACATCAGTTGCTGGCTTAGTTGAAGAGCTATATACCTTCCTTCGTCAAGCAGATGCTCGTGAACTTGGTGGCTTGTTTCGTGCGCTAGATACGGCTCGTGAAGCTGGTGACGTGGCTGCGCAAGACTCTATCCAAGACCAAATTGACAATCATGTTACACACGTAGTGCCAATCATCGCTGATATTGATGCCGGCTTTGGTAATGCGGAAGCAACGTATCTGATGGCGAAACAGATGATTGAAGCTGGTGCGTGTTGTCTACAAATTGAAAACCAAGTAGCAGATGAAAAACAATGTGGTCACCAAGATGGCAAGGTTACCGTCCCTCACGCGGATTTCCATGCCAAGCTGCGCGCACTGCGTTATGCCTTCCTTGAGCTTGGCATCGACAACGGCATCATTGTGGCACGTACCGATTCACAAGGTGCAGGTCTAACCAAAGAAATCGCCGTTGTGAAAGAGCCTGGCGACCAAGGTGATGTATACAATTCATACTTAGACGTAGAAGAAGTCGACGTGGCGGATATGGCTGAAGGCGATGTATGCTTCAACCGCGATGGCAAACTAGTGCGCCCTAAGCGTCTACCTTCTGGCCTGTATCAATTCCGTCAAGGCACTGGTGAAGACCGCTGTGTATTTGACTGTATTGAAGCAATCAATGCCGGTGCTGACTTACTTTGGATTGAGACCGAAAAACCGCATATCGGTCAAATCAAAGAAATGATGGATGGTGTTCGCGCCGTTCACCCTGATGCAAAACTGGTATACAACAACTCACCGTCATTCAACTGGACACTCAACTTCCGTCAACAAGCTTATGATGCCATGGTTGAAGCGGGTGAAGATGTATCAGCGTATGACCGTGCAAGCCTAATGAGTGCCGAATACGATGACACTGAACTGTCGACTCGAGCCGATGAGCGTATCCGTACATTCCAAGCCGATTCGTCACGTGAAGCGGGTATTTTCCATCACCTAATCACGCTCCCGACTTACCACACTGCGGCGTTGTCGACAGATAACTTAGCAAAAGAATACTTCGGTGACCAAGGAATGCTGGGTTATGTTGCGGGAGTTCAACGTAAAGAAATCCGCCAAGGCATCGCCTGTGTGAAACACCAAAACATGTCAGGCTCTGACATGGGTGATGACCATAAAGAGTACTTTGCCGGTGAAAACGCACTAAAAGCGGGTGGCGCATTAAATACGTCGAACCAGTTTAGCTAATTCGTTGGCTCAGCTTACTTAGGCGACCCCAAATAAGTCACTTAAGTAAATGTAAATATTAAGAGAAAAGCGACTTTCGGGTCGCTTTTTTATCTCCGCAACTTTGCTACAGTATTTTTTACATAAACGTGCAGCGATGAGACTAACGTCCGTCGGAACCACCCTTATTATTTGTTGAGAGTGCCTATGACTGATACCCCTCTATACCTACAAGATGCGAAGCAATTGTTATCAACCGATGGCTTTGCGACAAACGATACTTGGTATCATGGAACATCTTCAGCCCTTCTGGTGTCGATTCAAGGACAAGGATTGAAACGCTCTGGAGACAAGGCGCTAAATGAAGCCGCAAAAAATACCATGGCCACCATCGGAAATGACTACACCGAGTCAGTAGAACCTGTATTCTTAACGCAGAGTAAAGAGCTCGCGTATTACTGGGCGAAACAAACAGTAAGAGAGCGACTCGCACGTTTTGATGGCAACGAACATCCGATTGTTCTGGAGGTTAATCTATCAAAAAAACAACAAGCAAGCGTCAGACCCGATGTTGGCGCAATGAGCCTATTACTTATGGATGCAGGTGAGCAATTCCTCGCACATGTCGCCGCCATTTATGAACGAAACGGCATTGCCGGGCCTGATATTGATCTACGCAACGCCGACCGCCTAGCGTTTCTTAATAAGCTGGGGATGGCTTATCTTGACCAAGACATTAGTTTAGCCTGTGTTTCTTTGGTTGCCATTCCTGAAGTAGAAGCCTAGAACGAGCACTTACTCATCAGGTAGTGATAACGCGTCGTCATAGCCAATGACGAATTATGACCAATAATGAACGAAAACCAATAACGCTCCACAACGAAGACTCCGTTTAAACAGCCGTGCTAGCGACGGCTGTTTAAGCGCTACCTACCACGCTCCAGCAAACAACTAAGTAAGCAGGTAAGCGGGTAAACGGGTAAACGGGTAAGCAAAAACATCAAGGCTGAAGATCACACGCTACTTCAAATTTAATTTTTTCAATAGACGATGCAGGTTCGCAGGGTAGATCCCCAGCTGTTTCGCCGTCGCTGATAACTTTTGCTCATTGTCTTGATACGCTTGTTGAACAAACTGAAGTTGGAACGATTCTGACGCTTCTTTGAGCGTCAAATGACTAAACTCAGTCATCTCAATTGAATCACTCGCGTTGCTATCCATATTGTCCGTCTTACCCGTTTCAACGCCATGTTGCTCGCCAGACAGCAGAAAATGATGCGGTTTTAGTACTAGATGAGCGTCATTCGTTTCAGCTTTCGCAATCACCGCGGCACGACTGATTGCATGCTCTAACTCTCGCACATTCCCTTGCCAAGGATGACGCTGCAATAGTGGCAATAAGCTGCTGTCGAGTTGAATGCTGGCGGCGTTGAGCAAATGCTGACTGCGCTCGGCAAAGAAGCCTGCCAACAAGATAACGTCTCTGTCTCGCTCTCGAAGTGGTGGCACAAACACAGGGAACACACTCAATCGGTGGTATAAATCCGCTCTAAAACGGCCTTCTTTTACTTCCTCGTGTATGACTCGATTTGTCGCTGCAATAATCCGTACATCAACTTTTATGTTGCGGTCTTCCCCTACTCGCTGAATATCACCATATTGCAGTGCTCGCAGTAATTTAGCCTGCAACCCTAGGGACAGCTCACCGATCTCATCTAAGAATAATGTGCCTTTGTTCGCCAACTCAAACTTGCCTTTTCGGTTACTGATGGCGCCTGTAAATGCTCCTTTGATGTGACCAAACAGCTCACTTTCTGCCACAGACTCCGGAAGCGCAGCGCAGTTTAGATACACAAACGCCTCTTCACTTCGCTTTGATTGAGCAAAAATAGACTGTGCCACCAGCTCTTTACCTACACCCGTCTCGCCCATGATCAATACCGATAAATCGGTTTCAGCGACGGCCGATATGTGCGATTTTAATGCCGACATACTTGAAGACTGACCAATGATGTCTTGTTTTTCAGAACTAAAACGTCGTGGTTGAGATTGATTAGCCTTAATTCCCGACTGCGCTTCAAGCTTTTCAACCAATAACGCCATATGCAAACTATTGGACGCCAACGCACTGATTAAACGCAGATGGTTCTCACCAAACTGGTCAAACTGACGGGGCTCGAAGGCATCAATCGTCACGGCACCAATCAATCGCTCATCATGCATCAAGGGCAACCCCACACAAGCGTGGACCTCAAGGTTGCCATCATGATTTGGAATTAAGCCATCATACGGGTCTGGAAGTTCGCTATCAGGCGGGAAACGAACAATATCACCTGCGCGTGCAATCGCTTCAAACCTAGGATGGTGTTCTATGGCAAAACGGCGTCCCAGTACATCGCTACTAAGGCCACTGGTTGCTAATGGAATAAAGTTCTGATCTTTATACAGCAACAGTGCCGAGGCATCACATTGCAACATTGTGCGAATAGTTTCGAGTAGACGTTCGAAACGGTCTTGTTCCGAGATGCCCGATGTAATGTCTAAGGTGACTTGCAGCCATTCACTACTGTATTGCACGATGCTCCCCTCCTGATGTCAATCGACTTACCTACCTAAGTAGCATTCTTATCTAAATGATAATTTCATTGTAGTAATGATAACCAAGTTCATTATCAAATAGATATAAAAATAGTACTGATTTTATTATCTAACTGATATTTCTCAACAAATAAAGTTGGCATTGAATCTGCAATATTAAACGAAACCAAGGTGAGAATAAGACGCAATACTAGAAAATATAGCAGTGTCTTACATCATAATAACCCTACACACGCAGAGGCCCCATATGTATCAACTGTATCTAGAGAACCGAACCGCAGAGAGCTATCAGGAAGAATATCAGTGCCATCTAAATTCAACGTATTGCTCACGACACTCTGCGTGCTACTTAGCTATGAAAGCGTTACTTACGTCTCTTTCTTGTCTATTCAATCACAAGGTCACTCATAAAAACAATCGGTAAATAGCACTGATTGAGCTTCGTTAATTACTTATTCAAAGAAATTTAAACAATTAAAATCAATATCTTATAATTATTGGAGAAATACCATGAGCCATCTACGCATCCCTAAAAACTGGACGATACAACGCTCAACACCGTTTTTTACGACCGAATCTGTCCCTGCCGCCCTACTTACTCATCACAATACGGCAGAGGATGTATTCGGCCAATTGTGTGTCATGGAAGGTACCGTCACCTACTTTGGCTTCGCTGATGCAGATGCGACCACACCTGAGGTCAAAGTTGTCATTGAGGCTGGGCAGTTTGCGACCAGTCCACCTCAATATTGGCACCGTATCGAGATGAGTGACAACGCACAGTTCAATATTAATTTTTGGTCCGATAAAGACAAGCGTGACGAAAAGATGTTTAACACGAAATAGTCGCAAAATAACACGACGTCGAATGCAAATTGCCTCACTACTGTGGGGCATTTTTTCACCCTCACCTAATCAAAATGATAATAAATTATCCATTCGATAATAAAACCAGTTTTGTCAAAAAGATAAAATCACATATTAAACTTGCGATTAGTTCAATAAAAACAGTTAGTTAAATCAATTTCATTTATTGGCATGCAACCTGCTATAGGGGTATCAGTTCACCCAATTAATTTACGCTCATTGAGCGCACACTATAGAGTAGGCCGTACTATGACAATTCATGTAAAAAACAACATTCACTGGGTAGGTCAACGCGACTGGGAAGTACAAGATTTCCACGGCACAGAATACAAAATGACCAAGGGAACCAGCTATAACAGCTATCTCATTCGTGAAGAAAAAACCGTCCTGATCGATACGGTCGATCATCGCTTTAGCCATCAATTTCTTCAAAACCTAGAAATGGAAATTGACCTTAATACCATTGATTATATTGTCATCAATCATGCTGAAGAAGACCACTCCGGAGCACTTTCCGCGCTACTTGAAAAAATTCCCAACACACCGATCTATTGTACTGAAGCCGCCATTGACTCCATCGTCGGGCACCATCACCATCCAGAATGGAACTTCAATACTGTTAAAACGGGGGATACTCTCGATGTTGGCAATGGCAAACAGCTGATCTTTATTGAAGCACCTATGCTGCACTGGCCAGACAGTATGATGACCTACCTCACAGGAGACGCCGTTCTCTTCAGTAATGATGCTTTTGGTCAACACTACTGTGACGAACGCTTGTTCAATGATGAAGTGGACCAAACCGAGTTGATGGACCAGTGCCTCCGATACTATTCCAATATCCTGACCCCATTCAGTAGCTTGGTCATTGCAAAGATCAAAGAAGTCCTGAGCTTTAATGTGCCTGTTGATATGATCGCCACCGCTCATGGCATTGTATGGCGTGATAATCCGATTCAGATCATTGAGAAGTATCTTGAATGGGCCGATAACTACCAAGAAGATCGTATCACCATTTTCTACGATACGATGTCGAACAATACCCGCATGATGGCCGATGCCATCGCACAGGGCGTTCATGATGTGGAGCCAGGTGTCGCGGTAAAAGTCTTTAATGTTTCACGCCAAGATAAGAATGAGATCTTAGCTAATGTCTTCCGTTCTAAAGGCGTACTCGTGGGTTCATCAACCATGAATAATGTCATGATGCCGAAGATTGCTGGCATGTTGGAAGAGATTACTGGTCTTCGCTTCAAAGAGAAAAAAGCAGGCGCGTTTGGCAGTTACGGATGGAATGGCGGCGCCGTTGACCGCATTCACTCACGCTTAACCGATGCTGGCTTTGAAACAACGGAAAGCCTAAAAACCAAGTGGCGCCCTGATGGTAAAGCGATGCGAGCTTGCCGTGAACATGGTCAGAGAATCGCAAAATTGTGGGCTCTTCACACCCATAATGTTGAACCAATTCAAGCAAATCAACCGGTTAAGGCAAACGTAGTCTCAGACAATGTAGTCAGTGAAGAGTCATTTACTACCGAATGCACATCAACTGCCTCTGTGTCACCAGCGCCGCAGCCTACCTCAGCCTTATTTGAGGGCAATAACACTCAACCGCATGAAAACGACTGCCAGTGCATGCTATGTACTGTGTGTAACTGGGTTTATGACCCAGAGATTGGTGAGCCTAATCAAGGTGTTGAACCCCAAACGCCATGGTCAGAAGTACCGGATTATTTCTTATGCCCTGAATGCCATTTAGGAAAGGATGTGTTTGTTCCTCACAATAAAGAGGACGCGGCATAATGACACACCCAATTGTCATTGTTGGGAGCGGCTTTGCCGCTTACCAACTCGTGAAAGCAATTCGTCGCCAAGATAACGACACCACCATATACGTGGTTACCCGTGACGATGGCCATGATTACAATAAGCCGGATCTGAGTCATGTGTTTTCTAAACAACAATCTGTTGACGACCTGATCGTCACTCCTAGTGAAACGTTGGCAAAGCAACTCAATATTCAAGTCATTAGCCACACATCAGTAAGTGCAATAGATGTCACGGGTCACTCGATTCAAGCGGGTAATCAAACTCTCTATTACTCGAAATTAGTGCTGGCAACTGGAGCGAGCCCGTTTATTCCTCCTATGCATGGCGATGCCTCATCTTCATTGCTTACACTCAATAGCCTCGCTGAGTTTACTCAATGCAAAGACCGCGTCGCCTCGGCACAACGCCTCTTAGTCATTGGTGGTGGCTTAGTCGGTGTTGAGGTCGCGCTTGACCTCGCTCATGCAGGAAAAGAAGTCATGATTGTCGATCCAGCCGCCGCGCTCATGGCCAATCAACTGCCCGACTATGTGTCATTTAAGCTCGCGCAGCAACTTGCTGCCGCTGGCGTTACCATCCGTACGGGTTGCACAGTAAAGCAACTCACCCATAACCCTAATGGAAGTAAGCAGGTCACGCTCAGTAATACTGAAACATTCAACCTCGACGAGGTCATGGTGTGTGCGGGGTTAAAAGCCAATACGGCCTTAGCACTACAAGCGGGTATCACAGTCAACAGGGGGATCTGTGTAGATGCGACGATGGCGACATCTCATGTTGATGTATACGCTCTGGGCGACTGCGCCGAGTTTGATGGGCAAATACGAGCCTATTTGCAACCCACACTCATTAGTGCCAATGCCTTGGCAAAAACGTTACTTGGGCAACCTACTCCGGTCACACTGCCTAATATGATGGTGAAGGTAAAAACACCTAGCTACCCAATACAACTGGGGGGGATCACTTCAGGCGAACGCATTGCGCGCTGGGAGATGAATGTTCAGCTTGATAGCAACTCAAACGGAATCGTTGCAAAAGCCCTAGATCAAGACGACAAATTACTCGGTTTTGTTGTCACAGAGCAACATGTCAATCAGTCGTTTATGTTGCTCAGATCTCTTAGCGCATAACAGAAGCAACCCGGCTCTACATACTCGCTAACAATTTTAAATGGTTCGAGCACCACAGAGTTGACGTGAGGTATGACAATAAAATTAGGAGACCGTTACCATAAGGTATCGGTCTTTTATTTTAACGGTATTATCATGAACTTAAGACAAGGTGTGAGCCAATTCATCGCCATTCTCTCCACCATTTTAGTGATCGGGTTAGCCATCTACCTCGGCAACCTCGTCAAGTCAGTGGACAACATTGAAGAGAAGCTCAGTCATCAAGCACAACAAATTGAAAGAGCCTCAATCGCCACCGCTAGCAACGAGACAGTCAATGCCTATGTTCCTGTCTATTCGCATATTTATACGGATGGGGGCAAACCCGTTTTATTAGAGTCTACGCTCGTCATTCGAAATACCGATCCTACCCACAAGATAAACATACATAGCATCGATTATTACAACACCAATGGCGAGATTATCAGACAATTTATCTCGGAAGGATATGAGCTTAACGCCATGTCTAGCGCCGAATATCTGGTCGAAAAACGTGAGGTTAAAGGTGGTGCCGGCGCCAACTTCTTCATTCGTTGGTCCAACCCCAACAACGCATCTGACCCAATTTTTGAAGCGGTGATGATAGGGTCTGGACATGATAAAGATATCTCATTCACCAGCCGGTCGCCTCAATAAATCATTTCAAAGAACAACCCCCAACAATCAATGACGATGGTGTCTTACCATCGCCATTGACCCTATTTCAGTTTGGGTTCTGTAACGATGTAAGGTGACTCATCGCCTAGAAAAAATAGACCTGACTAGCTCACCCCTACATAAAAACACTCGCCTAATCAAATTAAATATATACAAAAAACGAATAGATTGTATTTATGCGCTAACCATCTCATTGGTTATTATTCAGCCAACAAAAAGTAACAAGTTATTAATGGCGAGGTGATTAACATGAATAGAGGTATAAGCCTTCTAATTTTGATTTCGATAATTAGTGGCTGCGGTGGTGGTGGCGATGGCGGTAGTGGCACTACTCCCCCCACTACACCAACCAAGAAATTCTCCATAATTGTATTAGATGAAACTAAAATAGAACAAGGGCAACTACTATGAACCTGATTAAATCAATTATCGCAGTATCAATCTTAAGTGTAAGTTTGGCGAATGCTGGGGAACTCGTCACTTTTAAATCTGGTGATGTATTGACAGCAGTTGACCTAAACAATAATTTCCAAGCGCTCAACACAACCACCACTGCCATCCCATTCTTGGGAGACTTTACATCATCACAAACCTGTAACACGACTCTTTCAGACGGCTATCAAGCAAACCAACGCACATATCAGCATTTAAACGGACAGGAAGTGAAGGTAACCGCCCCATCCAATGCCGCATATGATGGTCCTCAGACAGTTGCCGCTAACTTTGATGTTGCAGGCGTTAAATCTATAAAAAATGCGACGATCAATGGTATCCCTGCTCAAATTAAAATAGACCAAAACCCAAACACCTCTGGGCAGGCCGTGACACAAGCTCATATTCGCTTAATGACCACCGAACATGGTGAGCACATACGTATGAACTTTGCGTTCATCGAATCAATGCAGCAAGGAGAAGATGTCGAAAACTATAAGAAGCGTTTAATTGAATCAGCGGTCAACTGCATCGATATCCAACAATAACAACAGCAAAATACTTGACCTTTTCAATATGGAAAAGAAAAGACATTAGAGTAAAATTAATCACAAACGTACAATGGCGAGTCAGCAGTGAAGCGAAATGACCGCCAATAGCGCACTGACACAAGATTGCATTCTAATTGACTGTATTTACTGGAAACTCACTATTACGATCCTAGTATGAATGAAAGGTTGTCGTACCCAGCTTACACTGGGTTGAAACATTCATTTGGGGTCGCTATGAGTAAATATATTGTCTTGTTATTAGTAATATTTGGAACTGGCGTCCACGCTAATAGCCTTGTGTTAAACCAGCTTGGGTATATGCCGCAGGCCGACAAAAAAGTGTATGTCATTTCGCCGGAACAAAAAGACGTCGCCTTAATCGCCATGCCTGAGAACACCGAGATCGCTCGCTTTTCGCTCACCTATAACAACCAACTTCCCGATGGCCGGGTAATACATGTCGCTGACTTTTCAAACGCATCAAATGCTGGATGGTATTATTTTCGTTCTGGCGAACATAAGTCCGTTCCCTTTGAAATACGTCCTGACGTGTATGAAAACCTGACCGATGGGTTAATTCATGCACTGTACCTGCAACGATCTGGCGAAGCAGTGTATTCCCCAATCACGGGCATGGCCCGCCCGCCAAGTCACACCCAAGATGGCATTATTTTTAGAGACGATACGATTAACAAAGCTGGGACATACATCGAAGCCTCAGGCGGTTGGTACGATGCAGGCGATTTTGGAAAATACATTTCTACGGCCACCATCACCATCGCAAGACTACTCGAAGCCTATCGCCAATCACCGACGTTGTTTGATGCGAATAACGACAATCAATTCCCTACGATCCTCGACGAAGCCAAAGTTGGCTTACTGTGGATGGAAAAAATGCAACGCCGAGATGGTGCGGTCTATCGCAAGTTATCAGGAAGTGCATGGCCTGCAAAAATTCCACCTTGGCTTGATACCCAAACTCGCTACATCTTTGGCGTGAGCACCCCTGACACCGCAAAGTATGCCGCTACCATGGCTTTCGCAGCAAGAATTTATAAACCCTTTGATGCAGACTTAGCAGCTCGATGGCTAGCCTCTGCTGAGGCTGCTTGGGATTATCTAGAAACACAGCCTACACAATATACAGATTGGACCAAAGCCGATGACAGTGGTTCCGGCCCTTATATTCGTAATGAGCATGACATGGAAGAGTCACTCGCTACGGATGTTGATGACCGAATGTGGGCAGCAGCAGAGCTATATTTAGCCACTAATGAAGACGTATTCTTTGATTACTTCGACACGCAATATCGTGAACTGATAGGCAGTGATATCTCGATGTTTGATTTTTTTGAATGGAAGAACCCGGCCATTATGGGCATCTGGCACATGATGCTCGAGACAGATACACCATTGACTCAACTAATGAAAGACGATCTCAACGCCCTCGCGGCTCGTTATGCTGGACTCGCCGAGCAGTCGCCATTTTTTGTAGGCAATCAAAAATTTATTTGGGGCTCCAATAAGATGGTGGCAGAGATTGGCATCGTATTGGCTTGGAGCGATATGATCTCTAACACAACAAAATATCGCTGGTTAATACAAACTCAAATCGATTACCTCCTCGGAGCCAACGCGTTCAATATGAGTTTTGTGACGCATTTTGGTACCCATTCCGTTCGCAATTTACACCACTTATATCGGATCGGTACCGGAGTCAGTTTACCCGGTTTTTTAGTCGGAGGGCCTAACATCAAGGGGCAAGCTGGCGTTGCTCCTAAGGACATGGGAATGCTCAGTTATGTGGACAGTGAAAAGTCTTACGCAGTGAACGAGTTTGCCATTGATTACAATGCCGCACTTATCGGGCTCCTTGCGGCTCACAAGTATTACTTTAAGTAATAAAACAACGCTGACGTCATCACCATAAAGAACCGTTGCGTTGCTGTGCAGGTTGAGATTACTTTCTGCAAAGGAATGACGAATTATTGGATGTTTGCTGCAGCCACGTACCAAACTCCATTCTGTGCGACGAAGACCGCGCGGACTCGTTTCTGAACAATGAACGCCTAACTCATCGCTCTTTCAAACCACCCCAATTAGGCCGTCATCCTCATGCAAATGAGGATCTTCATCAGCGTGTGGCTCACTTAAATAGAAATAAATGACACCCAAATAAGCCCACAACGCGCTGTCGGTAGATTCCTTTCTACAAAGGAATGACGAATTATTGAGTGTTTGCAGCAGCCACGTATCAAGTTTCATTCTGTGCTGTGAAGACTGAGCTGACTCGTTTCTGAACAATGAACGCCTAACTTATCGCTCTTCAAACCACCCCAATTAGGCCGTCATCCTCATGCAAATGAGGATCTTCATCAGCGTGTGGCTCACTTAAATAGAAATAAAGGACACCCAAATAAGCTCACAACGCGCTGTCGGTAGATTCCTTTCTGCAAAGGAATGACGGATTATTGAATGTTTTTGTTGCTGATTAAGGATAGCTTTGGTCTAGAAACGCTTTTGAAATTAATCAATCTGTATTGTCATATCCTAAGGCTTGGTATTCGTGAACCACCTAAAAATGATCAAACCTTAACATTCACATTGCTAAAAACTGCATGAAAAACCCACATTTCCAATCGAACGGTTTTGTTCGATGATAATTAAACGGGTATATCCAACAAAGCATTAAGTGACAGCGTCACCCGTAATATTATTGCAGAGGCGAACATAATGTCGTTTTTGTTACCTATAGAAACCGACCGCTCGTTAAATCATCAAGCGACTAGAATTAGAGCGTCACGCGACTAAAACGCGACGCGTCTTTTTAATTGCAACCAAAGTGGTTCATTGGGATCTTTACTTCCCCACTCATGATCTTCACGAGCTTCCAAATACCATTGAATCCCATTGTAGAGCTGAAATGCTCTAGGCCCACCGAGATGTTCATGTTCTTCGAAAAAACGGTCTTCGAATTGCATTAATACTGCAAGCGTCGCGATCCCTTTATTCATCGCCCATGCGATGGCTTCCGGTTCAACATTGAGCTGGTTCACTTGAACCGGTTTGATTGCCTGTACATCAATCGCATTGATCGTCGAATTGGATAGGCTGGTCATCGCGTTGCGTTCCTTGATCTGCTGTTCAACCTCATCCAGTAATCGACTTCGAACGGCTCTGCTTGGGTTAGGGTTTACCCGGGCGATTCTTAGGCAGTGTTCAAATTGCTCTTTGCCAAGAGCACAGAGCAGCCCTGACAGTAATAACTCATCTAGTCCTTCAGACTTCACATAAAATTCCATTGCTGACGTGACGCTCAGAAATCTCGTACCAAGAAATTCAAAATAGAAAGTATCATCAAATGATTCAACGGCTACACCATCAACCATTAAAGGCCACCCTTGAAAATCGACCCGCCCTCGAGCAATTTCATACATTTTCCAAGCGCTTGCCCTAAAACCTTCAAAAATCGCCCCTTCCAGCTGCGATTGCTCTAATTCTTCCTTAGTCCAAGTCACACCAATACCCAGATGTTTGGCATACCGATTAAGAAGACGGTTTTTAATGTGTAAACGAAGTGGCCAAATAGTCTTCGACGTTTTTTTATCAGCAAAAGAAGCACACTCGGTACAAACTGGCAGCTCAATTCCTTCTCTTTGAGGAGCATACGAGGCTAGAAGGCACCGCAAGGTTCCATTGCTTGGCTCGCCACAGAACCAACACCGATATCGCGATTCAAAAGGTATATCAATGATTACATATTCGGTCACGTCATAAGTTCCTGTGTGATGGCCTATCAATAAGAGGGGCAAGTGCGGTGTTCATATGAAGTGCGAGAATACATGAAGATGACCGGGTGTGTCGATGTACTGAATCCGCTATACATTTCGGCTTCATCAAAGTTAGCAGTAACCATACTGGCTACTTTTGATCCCCCACTTTTAAAATAGAATGAAATTTAAACGTTTTGGCAAGTAGCATAGTGATGACCAAGTGTTATTTTAAATACATTAAAATCAATTAGTTAAATAGAGACAGTGAAATAGAAACATAACAAAGCATCAATAGTGAGGTTGTTTTTCACTCACCAACTGCCACATTTAATGTCTTAACGGAAAAAACTTAACATGTGGCTTATTTTGTCTATTTATCTATTTATCTATTTATCTATTTAACGAGAAGTAATGTACTCGGTGCTAGCCTAACTCAATCGAATAATTACCTATGTGTAGCCCCCATAAAAAATGAGCCAAAGAAAATAATTCTCTGGCTCATTTTAACGATGTGATAGACGACTTAACAATATTACTCGGTTAGATTAAAAGGCAAACGCAAACCCTAATGTATAGTCATCGCCATTTTTTGCCGTGTATTCTTTGTCTTCATTGCTCGCTTTCGGGCGACATTTTTCATCTCCCTTAACTAAGCTTACCCAATGGCGGAGCCCAGTCCCAGTGTGCGTTTCCACTTGTCCAAACGTCGTGCAAGTTTCAAGTTGAATATCATCAATAGCGACCAGCTCAAGACATCCTGTTCCCTTGCGGCGACCCAGTGTCACTTCAACGTGAGTACCACTTTCATCACGAAGTAGAATGGAGTCCGGCGAACATTTGTCACCCGTATACGCCACAAAACCTTTGGCATGTTTCAAACCACTGTGCTGTCCATTTTTGAAATAAGCTTGTACATGTCGATAGTCAATTTCGTAGCTTACAACGTCTTCGTGAGAGCCATTGTCTAACGGGAACAAAGTATCCAGCAGTTGCTTTGCTTTCTCTTGCTTTTGCGTCAGCTCATCGGATTTGACCATTTCCACGGCAAACACGGCTTCTGCGATAAAATTAAGTGCGTTGTGTTGTTCAGTTTTATCGAATGTCTGCATATTCATAGTCTATTCCTTCAAAGCTAATGGATAACAACGTAAGCAAATCCCGTAAACGCTTGTCGGTTTGGTCCTTGTCATTGCTTGTTAAACAGAATAGCGCGTTTTTAACAAAAATTTCACAACGGAATTTTCACAGTGTCAATTTTACAAAATCATCTTGTCTAATTATTTAGGCAGATTCTATAAATAACACTATAAAGTCATTCTAATCAATCAGTTAATTGAAAATCATGCACGATACTACAACACAGCCCGCTATAAGCGGGCTGTGTAAAATCAAAAAGTGAACGAGTAACCTACCCTCGAATTTACAAACCTCGTTGCCATTCCTGCCGCAATGGAATCTTATCGGGTTGGTGAATGGCGAGGTCGACTTTTTGCAATAACGTCGCTTTATCACGCCCTAATATGCCTTTTAATACCAGATAATTTGACGCGTGATCAGATCGAAAAATCGTCTTCTCTAACTCTAGATTGTCTAATAAACACCGAATCTCGGTAAACAATTCTGGCTGTGTTAACGGTCGAAACTCACCATTAAATCCAGCCGCAACTCGCTCTTCACCAAGTGGAAAAGACACGACTAAGGTTGAAAGGTAATCAGGCTGAGCGGCGTTCATCAGTTTGGCTGAGTTAAGCGCATGTTGTTCGCTCAATAAAGGGCCCCCTAAACCATTAAGGATCATCACCGAGCTTTTCATTCCAGCCGCTTTGATTTTGTTAAGTGCCGCTAACGAAGATTCAAACGTTTCCCCTTTCTTTATCTTCGCAAGTACTTCATCGTCACCACTTTCGCAACCAATGTACATCAGGCTTAGGCCTAAGTTACGTAGTTCGGTCAATTGCTCGGCCGTTTTGTTGGTCAAATTACGTGGTAAACAATAACTGGAGATACGCTGAACATGGGGCAAGTACTGGTTAATAAGCGCACAGATCGACCGTAAACGATGAAAAGGCAAAGTCATGGCGTCACCATCGGCTAGAAAGACTCGGTGAACCCGCGCACCCGAATTGGCGATGACTTGCAGCTCTTGTTCTATCTCTTCAAGTTTTTTCGGCCTGAATTTTTTCTGTGGCTGAGTATACATATCACAAAAAGTACATTGATTATGACTGCATCCGTTGGTCACTTGCAGTATCAGTGATTTCCACTCTGAAGGCGGCCGAAAAACAGGTTCAATATAATTAAGCATGGGCTTGTCTCATTGCGTTATCGGGTAAGCTAAATTCTATCGTATTATGCTGTAAATAAAAAAGAACTGACCGAAAAGCCGTCACCTTAAACACGTTAACATTCTTAGAGCACTTGATGGTCATCACCATAAGGCGTCATCTCGCTGGCAGTGATACTGTCACCATTGTCCACTTTGTGTGCGGTCTCGGGACGCCCTTTTTTGAAATTCATGCAACTGCTTTGTTCTTGCTTTTTACTATAGAACTTTCGTTTCTTTTGCTTTCTAACAATTAAGCTTTCCAATGACATCATCTTCATCCTTGTTATTATTTTAGTTTATCCATGACCTTAAGCGTCCATTAATAATCAGCATAGAAATTATTGGACACCTCGAACAAACGTGTCAACTAATTTGCACATGAAAAACAGAAGTCATTCACACAGTAAATAAATACACACTAAGCTATATGAAATTCAACAAATAAAATAATAAGACAGCCATACAAAAATAACATTTATTAGCCGCCTACCAATAATTATACTTACTGTAGTAAATATCAGAACACATGCTTACTTGTAATTTATAATGACCGCACTGCAAATGACAATTCTATCACTCACTAATAATGAGAAGTTGACGCCACGACAATAAACCTATTTGTATTGTTTGTAGTCCCTATAGATTTTTTGTGCGATATTTTTGTGAAAAGTACGAGAACCTGCAAAGCAGATCGCTATAAAAGCCTGCTTTCGCTTAATTACACACTAGAAATAAACGACACACGAGAAAAAGCCATGTTTATAAGAACTATATTTATGAGAGCTACGTTTATAAGAGCAGCATCTATAAGATCCATCATAACCACAAGCCTATTAACAATAGGTCTCAATGCTTACGCGGTAGAAACCTATTCTGATGTTTATGTTTTCGGAGATAGCCTGTCCGATGTCGGTAACCTTCATGCTATGGACTTTGCTGATGGGCCTGCCGAAGGACAAACTTACGGTTCACGGTTTTCGAATGGTCCGGTCATTGCCGAGTATGTAGCCAGTGAGATCCTTGATAATGACATCGAGCCTCTCAAACCATCGCTGCACTTAACTGGCCATATTTTAGGAAATAACTTCGCTGTTGCTGGTGCGAAATCATTGGACGATGATGGCTCCCCACTCACCCCTGACATCAATCTCCCGACGCAAATCAATGCTTACCTTCAAAGCACAAACGGGGTAGCCGATGGCACGGCGCTGTACTTTTTGTCGACTGGCGGTAATGATATAAGAAATGCTCGAGAGATAATAACCAATGGCATATATTCAGGAACACTTCCCACTGATAGAGTTGAAGCTTATCAATATATTTTTGACTCAGCGACGTCAACCAAAAACAGCGTAGAGCAATTACTCCTTGCTGGTGTGACGAATATTGTAATAGTAGGTGCACCCAATATTGCCGATACACCAGAGAACCATCTTATTACGGCAAACATGGCGGCTAGCGTGGAGGACTTGTTAAAAAAATGGCAAGTATGGGCACTTCCATTTACCGTTAAAAACTTATCTACGACTTATAATGAACTGGTTTCCCGTCATATTTCCGATTTGAAAAATAAATACCCAGCCTCAATTATTCATCATGTCGACATAATTGGCATCGTAAACACGGTTTCTGATAACCCTAATGCTTATGGCTTCACCAATATTTCTGATGCTTGTAATTATACCTTGTCTACCTTTCCGGTTTCACAACCAACCGAAGAATGTCTAATGACAACAGAGTATTTGTATTTCGATGAGCTTCATCCAACAACCGCCGCTAATGCTATCGTTGCAAACGAGATCTTAAAACAATTATAGCCAATCCATTTTTCACGATTCTTATGGTCGCTATACGTGGTTAGGATATAAAAAAAGACGCCCTAGGGCGTCTTTTTAAAGAAAGTCAATGACCCAATTAAACGATACGCAGACCGCCTTGAGCTATCGCAAAACGACGCGCACGCGTGTAAGAAAGCGCGTTAGTGATGCCTTCTCCGGTTGGGCCAGCAATCGTGAATGTTGACGTTCCTTCTGCGTTGTAACCCACACCAGACAATGTTGGACCATTGTGAGCAAAAATCGTTGTGTTAATTGCACGACCAAATTTGGTTACGTTCTCGATATCGCCCGAGTAGATACAAGAAGAATGCTTGTTACCACGTTCAGCCGCCACCGCGCGCTCAATCGCTTCATCGATATCTTTACAGATAACCACGGGAAGCACTGGCATCATTTGTTCTACATGAACTAATGGGTGATCATTTTCTACTAGCATGACCGCCAGACGGGTATCAGACTTAACCCCAATTGACTTCAGGATGTCACCCGCGTCTTGACCAACGTGTTGCTTAACCGGATGCCAAACGCGTGCAATTTCATGTGCAGTACAAGGTTTAGCGCCTTCGAATTCATCCAACGTTAGAATTTGCTCCGTTAGCTGCTCCGCTTCTTCTGCTGATAGCACATAAGCACCAACCGCTTCTAGCTTATCAAGAAATGCGTCTGCCACTTCTTCTTCAACGAAAACTTGTTTCTCACCAATACACAGTAAGTTGTTGTCAAACGAAGCGCCACCATATACGCCAGCCGCCGCTAGGTCTAAGTTAGCAGAGGCATCGACAATGACAGGTGGGTTGCCTGCGCCAGCACCAATACCTTTCTTGCCAGATTGCAGAATCGCCTTAACAAGACCAGGGCCACCTGTGCCGACTAGCATGTTGATCAGGGGTGAATTGGCGATTTCATTTAATGTTTCAAGCGTTGGCTCTTTCACCATCGTAATGAGGTTCTCTGGCCCGCCAGCTTCAACAATCGCACTGTTAAGCATGTCAATCATGACCGCAGACACTACTTTAGAGGAAGGATGAACGTTAAATGTCACCGCGTTACCACCAGCTAACATAGAGATCGCATTGTTCACGATCGTTTCCGTTGGGTTGGTCACAGGCGTCACTGCGCCAATCACACCATACGGTGCACGTTCGCCTAGAGAGATACCGTTGTCACCTGACCATACTTCCGTATCCAGTATTTCCGTACCTGGCGTTTTCATTGCAGTTAGGTGGTGCTTAGCAATTTTGTCTTCGACACGGCCAAGTTTTGTCTCTTCACGAACCATTTTAGCGAAGTCTTCTGCACGCGCTAATACTGCCCCACGAATGGCAGCAATAATGACTTCGCGATCTTCTTTAGTAGAGTTCACATAAAACTCAAGTTGAGCTTTGTGAGTTGCTTCAATCGCAGCGTCCACTGTCGCGAATACACCTTTAGCGTTGTTGATATCAAAAGACATGATAATTACCTCGTAAAATTGGGTACAGTGAAGAGGCTGACATCGTCTCATCTCTCTTCGACTTAATTTGTTAGGGCTCAAGTGATTGGGTTAGAGCCTCACTTAAAACGGCTACAATCTATCCTGATTATTCAGTAAAACACTGTCACTGGGCGTCAGCTTATTTGACTCATCACCCTAATTTTGCAACGTCTGCGACTTGACGACCCTTCATCTCATACTCAGTATTACTAAATATCAGCACGTTACCTGCGTCCCTATCCATACAGAGGCTGTTTCAAGCGCGCCGTTGGTGACATAAATAATCGACAAATCTCAGTCTCTCTCAAAATCGTCGCAATGATTGGCTCATGGTAATTTCTATTAAAGCTCAATAATTCATAACGTTAACGTTAGGTGTAAGATTAATTGACCCTGAGTGACGTGTTGAATTTTTAGCCTCAAGATAAAGTAGCGCTCATTGAGTACACCTAGACATTTAAACGACCTCGTGAGGAACGAATATGAAAAATCATGCGCTTTTAGAAGAATCTGTAAAGCAACTGAGCACTATTTTAGAGACGCAGCAGCAGCTTCTAGCCGAACACAAAGCGAACCAAAATTACGCTGAGCGCCTTGAGAATATTCTTACTCCAACTGACGAGCTCACAACGGAAGGCGACGATCTGTTGATCGGCGGCTGCAAAGCATCGGACCTTATCGAGCAATACGGTAGCCCACTATTTGTATTGAGCGAAGATACACTGCGTAACAACCTTCGCCGTGTTAAAAGTGCATTCGGCAACTACTGGCCTAAGCCGGTCAACGTAATGTTTGCTATCAAATCAAACACTAACTTTGCGGTTCGTGCGATTTGTAACGAAGAAGGCGTTGGCGGTGACTGTTTTGGTCCTGGTGAAGTTGAAGCGACTCACTATGCAGGCGCTGACCCAAAAACCATCGCGCTTAACGGTACGGTTAAGCCTGAGCTTGCTATTCGTAAAGCGATTGAATACGGCTACGCGGTTCACTTAGATTCTTATGAAGAAATTGAAATCGTTGAGCGCATCGCTCGTGAAGTGAAGCCAACTGAAAAAGTACGCATCGCGGTTCGTCTAAAAGTCATCCCAGAAGATTTCTTCAACGATTTCGAACCTGACGCCTACCCGTTCCCTAACTTCATTGGCGCGATGAAATGGATCAAGTTCGGT